>CAVSFK010000010.1:77500-836566 GCA_963727275.1 uncultured Acidobacteriota bacterium | reverse complement strand
GCCGACGAGAGCCATCGGAGCATCTACAACGTCTACCAGCAGGCCATCGGCTACTTCCACGCGATCAAGATCGGCTTGACCGCGACACCCACGGACCGGATCGACCACGACACCTTCGACCTCTTCGACTGCGAGACGTACGACCCGACCTTCGCCTACACGTACGAGGAGGCCATCGCCCACCAGCCGCCGTATCTCTGCGACTTCGAGGTGTTGAAGGTGCGCTCCAAGTTCCAGATCGAGGGCATTCAGGGCGAGGCACTCGCGCCGCAGGTGCAGGCCCGGCTCGTCGCCGAGGGCAAGGATCTCGACGACATCGATTTCGAGGGAACGGACCTTGAGCGCAAGGTCACGAACTCCGGGACCAACGCGCTGATCGTCCGGGAGCTGATGGAGGAGTGCATCAAGGACCCGTCAGGTGTGCTGCCGGGGAAGACCATCATCTTCGCCATCTCGAAGGGGCACGCGCGCCGGCTCGAGGCGCTCTTCGATCGGCTCTACCCGGAGCACGCCGGCCGCCTTGCCCGAGTCCTGGTCTCGGACGACCGTTTCGTGTACGGCCACGGCGGGCTGCTTGACCAGTTCAAGACGCAGGACATGCCGCGTGTCGCCATCTCCGTCGATCTCCTCGACACCGGCGTGGACGTTCGCGAACTCGTGAATCTGGTGTTTGCCAAGCCCGTGTACTCCTACGTCAAGTTCTGGCAGATGATCGGCCGCGGGACGAGGGTGCTCGACACCGACCCGGCGAAGCGGCGCCCGTGGTGCCCCGAGAAGGACCGCTTCCTCATCATCGACTGCTGGGGCAATTTCGAGTACTTCAAGATGAACCCGAAGGGGCGCGAGCCGGACCAGCAGGCGTCGTTGCCCGTCCGCCTGTTCAGGGCACGCCTCGAGAAGCTCGAGGCCGCCGTGATGGCCGCGCGAACCGACGTTGCTGACCTGGTGAAAGCCGATCTGCGCGCCGACCTTGCCGCCTTGCCGCGCAACAACGTCGTCGTCATGGAAGCCGCGTCCGATCTCGCAACGGTTCGCGAGGACCAGTTCTGGGAGCACCTCGATCCGCAGGGCGTGGCTTTCTTGCGGGCGGTGATCGCGCCGATCATGCGGGCGCGCTCGGAGGCGGACTTCAAGGCCTTGCGCTTCGAGACCGAGGTGGTCGAGCTGGGCACCGCGCTTCTACAGGACAACCGCGACGCGTTCGAAGCGATCCGGGACAGCGTCGGGCTCCAGGTGAGCGAGCTGCCTCTTACCGTCAACGTCGTGGCGAGGGAGCGCGACCTCATCGAAGCCGTACAGGGCCCGACATGGTGGACGCAGCCGACCGACGAGAAGCTGCGCGAGTTGGCCCGGCGTCTCGCGCCGCTCATGCGGTTCCGCCAGCGCCGTTCCGACCCGATGATGAAGCTCGACATCGCGGACCTGCTGGCGACCAAGGAGTGGGTCGAGGTCGGGCCGGAGCACGAGCGCATGACCTCGTCGGCGTACCGGGCTCGGGTCGAGGCGTACGTCCAGGAGCTCGTCGCCTCCAACCCGCTCGTCGCCAGGATCAAGGCCGGCGCAGCCGTCTCCGACGAGGAGATCCACGAGCTGGCCGAAATGCTCGAGCGTCACGACCCGCACATCACGGTCCAACTTCTGCGCAAGATCTACAACCACCGCGGCGCCGACTTCGTGCGGCTCCTGCGCCACGTCCTCGGCGTCGAACGCCTCGAGTCGTGGGAGGAGACGGTCACTCAGGCTTTCGACGCGTTCATCGCCGCACACACGACGCTCGGGGGTCTGCAGCTCCGATTCCTCCAGACCCTCAAGACCTTCATCCTGCAGACCGGCAGGCTGGGCAAGGAAGACCTTGTTGCCCCGCCATTTACGCAGATCCACCCGCGGGGCATCCGGGGCGTCTTCAAACCCGCCGAAATCGAGGAAGTCATGCGTCTCGCCGAGCGCCTCGTGGCGTAGACAACCCCTGCGGATGGTGGTAGAGTAGCCCTTGAACGAGGTAATAGACGGTTGATATTACCCATATTACAACGTTCATTACCTCGTTTCGAGGAGAGAGATGCCACATTCACTCGACCCTATCTACTTGCGGAAGTTGAGCTTCTCCGCCGAGGATGCATCCACGCTCCAGAAGATCGGCGAGTACAAGGGCAAGCAGGCGCTCTTCACCCTGCAGACCCCCGAGATCCTGGAGTCCCTGCGCCAGGTGGCCATCGTCGAGTCCAGCGAGTCGTCGAACCGGCTCGAGGGGATCACCGCGCCGCGGGAGCGGGTCGAGGCCCTGGTCCGCAACACCTCCATGCCGGCGAACCGGTCCGAGCAGGAGATCGCCGGCTACCGCGACGCGCTCGCGCTGATCCACGAGTCCGCCGAACACATGGCGCTCACGGTCAACGTCATGCTCCAGCTCCACTCGATGATCTACCGTTACCTGCCCGCCGAAGGCGGCCGCTGGAAGATGACCGACAACGAGATCGTCGAGCGCAACCCCGACGGTTCGCTCCTGCGCGTCCGCTTTCGCGCCGTGCCCGCGGTCGCGACCCCAGGCGCGATGGACCAGCTCGTCGAGCGCTACCGGGCCGCCGTCACCGAGGGGCGTGTGGAGCCGCTCGTCGCCGCACCGCTCGCGATATTCGACTTCCTCTGCATCCACCCATTCACCGACGGCAACGGCCGCACCGCGCGTCTGGTCACCCTGCTCCTCCTCTACCACTTCGGCTACGAGGTCGGCCGCTACATCAGCCTCGAGCGGATCTTCGAGGAGTCCAGGGAAACCTACTACGAGACGCTGGAGGCTTCGTCCAAGGGCTGGCATCAGGGGAAGCACGACGTTCGCCCCTGGCTGCGCTACTTCTGGGGCGTGATGCTGCGCGCTTATCGCGAGTTCGAGGAGCGGGTCGGCCAGGTCACGACCGCCCGCGGTTCGAAGACGGCGCACATCCGCCGTGTCGTCGAGCGCAAGCTCGCGCCGTTCGCGATCTCCGACATCGAGGCGGAGTGCCCAGGCATCAGCCGGGACATGATCCGCGTCGTCCTGCGACGGATGCGCGAAGACGGGATGCTCGCGGTCGAGGGCGCCGGCCGCGCCTCGCGCTGGGCGAGAAAGGGCTAGGTCAACATGCGAGCTCGAACTGGCCAGCAGATGAGCGTGTTCATCGTGAACCGCCGCGTCAGGTGGGACGATCAAACCTGCTGTCATCGCGAGGCGGCGAAGCCGCCGAAGCGATCCCGGGGCCATCAGGGTGACCGCGGGATCGCCACGTCGGCCGCTCGCCCCGCGAGCGGCCCCGCCCTCCCTCACCCTGTCATCCTGAGGACCGCCCCGGTACGGGGCGCGACGAAGGACCTCCCCGAGCCCGGAAAAGGCCGTGGCGGTCTCTCGCACTCCCAGGAGATTCCTCGGTGGCTCCGCCGCCTCGGAATGACCGAGACCGGCAGAGGATCCCACCAGACAGGAGTTAAGGACACGATGGGTACGGACCCGCAATGCTGACACCTGCCATTCGCTCAAAGGTGGACGCCCTGTGGGACAAGTTCTGGTCGGGTGGGATCGCCAACCCGCTCACCGCGATCGAGCAGATCTCGTACCTGCTGTTCATGCGGCGGCTCGACGCGATGGACCGCAAGACGCAGGAGGACGCCGATTGGCTCAAGAAACCTCGGTGTCGCTGTTCACCGGGCACGACGATCTGCGCTGGAGCCAGTTCCGCCACCTCCCCGGCGACGAGATGCTCGCCCACGTGCGCGACCGCGTCTTCCCCTTCATCAAGCTCCTCGGGGGCGAGTCGCAGCCGTTCGCTCAAGCGATGCAGGACGCCGTGTTCATCATCCCGAAACCGTCCCTGCTCGTCGAGGCCGTGGGAATCGTCGACGAGATCTACGGCGAGATCGAGCGCGAGCGCCAGGCCAACGGCCAGACGTTCCACGACACCCAGGGCGACCTCTACGAGTACCTGCTCTCGGAGATCGCGACCGCCGGCAAGAACGGGCAGTTCCGCACGCCGCGCCACCTCATCCAGATGATCTGCGCGCTCGTCGACCCCAAGCTCGGCGAGGAGGTGTGCGACCTCGCCTGCGGCACCGGCGGCTTCCTGCTCGGCGCCTACCAGCACATCCTCACGCAGCACACGAGCCCCGAGCTGCGCCATACCGACGAGAACGGCCTCGAGCGCGGCGAGATCGGCGACCGTCTCACCGACGAGCGGCAGTGGCGCGTCCTCAAGGAACGCACCTTCACCGGCTTCGACTTCGACACCACCATGGTGCGGATCGGCCTCATGAACCTGCTGCTTCACGGGATCGACACGCCGAACCTGCACTACATGGACACGCTCTCCAAGCGCTACGACGAGCGCGACCGCTACGACGTGGCGCTCGCCAACCCGCCGTTCAAGGGCAGCATCGACAAGGGCGACATCAACGAGGACCTCTCGCTCGCCACCACCAAGACCGAGCTGCTATTCGTCAACCGCATCATCAACGTCCTGCGCATCGGCGGCCGCGCCGGCGTCATCGTCCCCGACGGCGTCCTCTTCGGCTCCTCCAACGCCCACAAGAAGCCTGCGCACGATGCTGCTCGAGAGCTGCGAGCTGCAGGGGATCGTCAAGATGCCCGCCGGCGTCTTCCGGCCGTACGCGGGCGTCAGCACCGCCGTGCTGATCTTCGTCAAGGGCGGGAGCACCGAGAACGTGTGGTTCTACGACATGCAGTCGGACGGCTACTCCCTCGACGACAAGCGCGACAAGATCGAGGCCAACGACATCCCCGACGTGGTCGCCCGCTGGCGCGCCCGCGACCCGCCAAGGACATCGACCGCACCGCCAGGTCGTTCTTCGTCCCCGCCTCTGAGATCAAGGGCAACGGCTACGACCTCTCCATCAACCGCTACAAGGAAGTCCACTACGAGGAGCAGCAGTACGACCCACCCAAGGTCATCCTCGCCCGCCTCCGCGCCCTAGAGGACGAGATCCGCAAGGACCTCGACGAGCTTGAGGGGATGCTCCCGTGACCCGACAGGTGGCCATTTCCGACGTTGCCCAGATCAACCCGCGACCGCCAGCACGCCTCAAGAGGGCCCCAGAGACCAGGGTGTTCTTTGTTCCGATGTCAGCGGTCTCTGAGGATGGCAGGCTCCAAGGAACAGAAGTTCGTACTGCAGGCCAGGTTCTCAGTGGACACACGTACTTCGAGCGGGGTGACATCCTGCTCGCGAAGATCACGCCCTGCTTCGAAAACGGCAAGGCGGCACTCCTTGAGCAGACACCCTGCGAGGTCGGATTCGGGTCAACTGAGTTTCACGTCCTGCGTTCCGGGCCTGAGGTTGACGCGAGGTACTTGTTCTTCTCTATTTGGAATCCCCTCTTCCGCGCGGCCGCCACGGAGAGAATGACCGGCTCCGCGGGGCAAAGGCGGGTGCCCACAGACTTTCTCGGAAATTACCGGCTTCCATTGCCTGGTCTTCCGGCGCAGCGCCGGATCGCCGCCGTCCTCGAGAAGGCGGACGCCATCCGCCGCAAGCGCCAGCAAGCCCTCGAACTCGCCGACGACCTCCTCCGCGTGACCTTCCTGGAGGTGGTTGGGCCGGGCCATCCCGACTACCCGCGCTGGCCGGTTTGCACGATCGAGCAGCTCGCCGCCAAGCATGCGGGAGCGATCCGCACCGGCCCGTTCGGAAGCGACCTCCGCCACTCGGAGTTTGTCGAGAGCGGCATCGCTGTCCTCGGCATCGACAACGCAGTCAGGAACCGATTCGAGTGGGCTCAGCGCCGCTTCATCACGGAGGAAACCTTCCACAAGCTTCAACGCTACCGTGTCTTTCCGAGCGACGTCGTCGTTACGATCATGGGCACAACCGGAAGATCCGCCGTCGTGCCCGAGGACATTCCGGCCGCGATTTCGACGAAGCACCTGGCCACGATCACGCCTGACTCCAGCCTCGCCGAGCCCGAATTTCTTTCAAACGCGATCCATCGGCACCCGGCAATCCTCCGCCAGATCCGCGGGGCCGACCGCGGCGCCATCATGCCCGGTCTGAACCTGACCATCCTCAAGGGGCTGAAGGTCCCCCTTCCCCCGCTGAGGCAGCAGACACGCTTCTCAAGCCTCGTCGCGTCGACGCGCATCCTTCAGTCCAACCTGGCGGCTGACCTCCACGCCGCCAACGATCTCATGGCGGCCCTCGTGCAACGCGCGTTTCGCGGCGGCCTTCATCTGTCTGAGCCCGGCGATGTTGGGGAGTGCCGCTAGGATGGTCGCGAGACAACCCCTTGAGGAGGTCGCTCAGGCTGGCGGCAACCGCTGCGAGGCAAGACCGTGAGCTCTGTACCGCCGTTTGCATGGGCGCTCAGACCGAGCCAGCTTTCAACCCCACGCGGTCCGCTTGCCCAGCTACTTAGGCACGAGCATGCGGCGCTGCTTTCCGAAGCGTTGCAGGGCGGGTTTCGGCTGATCTACGGCTGGCCCGGGCGGGAGGCCAAGGGCCGTGCCTTCCTCGGCGAATGCAAGCGCGACGACCGCGCGGCGATGGACCGGTTCCACGAGTTGCTGGCCTTTGCCTTGCTCAGCCTCGAACGATGGCTCTTCGTTGAAGTCGAACCCGACCTCGGAGGTGCTGGCCACCCGGAATTCCTCATGGCGGCGCCGCCTGGCCTCCAACCAATCCTGATAGAGGTCAAGACCGTTCATCGTGCGGCGGCGCTCACACCATCCTGCGAAACCCAGGCGGCATTCGAGGCGATGGTCGGCAGCCGGCTGGCGCGAGCCGGCTACGAATGCAAGGCAGTCGCGCTCCACGCCTTGCCCAGGCAGGTCCCGATCGACGCCCAATACGAGGATGTGGTCAGCATCGTCCTGATTCAGCTGCGGCGCTCGCTCTTGAAACCGCGCGGTTCGTTTTCCGTTGAACTGCCGACCGGCGCCAGGCTCGATCTCCTGCTTTCTGATCCCGGTTTCCGAGGGTCAGCGTCAGGGCGCATGCGGGAACTCGAGGAGGCCAGATTTTCAGTGAATCGCACGTTCCATGAGACGTTCCGTTTCTTCCGGGAGCAAGAGGCACTCACGGCGAGCTACGGGAGAAAGATCCCAACCCGAATCGGGAGGGCCGCAGCTCAGATGGAGAGATCAGCAGCAAGCTTCCCCGCCGTCGTTGCGATTGCGATGAGCGACCCGGAGTGGACGGTCCGCGGAGCGCTCGACGCGATCCGAGACGAGCTGCGATTGCGGCGAGCGGGCGGCTCAGGCCCCGTCGCCCTGCTCGTGGTCTCGTTCTTTCAGCCCAAGCCCGAGCCCGTCCCCGACGCCCCCGACTGGGTCAAAGCTGCAGAGCTGGCGCGATGGCACGAGACCTCTGTCCTCGGCAGCCACGCGGCCTGGGTTCGCCTCCAGGACACGGCACCGACGATGTCACACATCTGGACTTTCGACCCGACCGGGCCGAAGTCTCCCGTAACCGCCCCAACGCTCTCGGCCGCTCCCAAACCAGTTGGCGTGCGCGCCCGCCGCTCCTCCGCACAACGTCGCAAGGGACACTAACGGTGTCGGCTGGACGACATCTCCCACTTATGGGTGGCAATCAGCTCCTTGACGCGCACGATAGGAGCCAGTGGGCTCAGCGCCCTTGGGCCGTCTTAGAGTTTCGCCACGAAAGCGGCCTTCGGCCCCTGGGGAACCTCGATGGCTGACGGCGCTTCTCCCTGTTCGGCCTACCTCGACCACAACGTTCTGGACGCGATGCTCAAGGGGCGCCTGCGCCAGATCAAGAGACGGCTCAGCAGCGATCGTGTGGTTGCCGTCTACTCGAATGTCAATCTGGATGAGATTGCCCGCTCGGCGGGCCGTGAGGTGGTATTTCTGGACCTCCTACAGGCGATCGGCGCTAGGTATCTCGTCAGCCTCGTTGACGATCAACTCGTTCCGACCGGCACGGCAGAGATCCGCGTCGTCGACCCGCACGATGCCTACTCAGAGCATCTCACCACGCTGGCGCAGTCTCCGAGGGGCGACTTCGCGCTGGGGATGCTCCTCCAGAAAGTTTACGGGGGACACTCCGGCTTCTCATTTGGCGATATCTTTGCGATAGCACGGCAAGAGCTCAACGGCCTGTTGCGCCATGCAGAGGAGAAACTGGCCTCTGACCCAACGCTCGGTCCCGCGGAGCGCCAGCTGCTATCCACCTTCGTGGCCGACCTCCGACGACGAGGCGAAGTTGCTGTTCAAGAGACCGCAGCCTTCGCCGCAGGGCACGCGGCAGAGTTGTCCACGCGTGCATTCGAGGACGTTACCGGCCTGCGCCCTCTTCACCTCAACAACATCTCCGGCCCAGACATCGTTGGCCAGATCTGGGAACGGTTCAAGAGGGCTGCCTCGAACCTCGATCTCGATCCGGAGACTGTGTTCGGGCTCAGGAAGTCCCCCTGGAGTAGCCACCCGAATCACGAACCGACCTCCATGGAGAAGGTCAACGCTCTCTACCACGCACTGAACTTCCTCGGCTATTACAGGGACACCGACATGAACGACGAGCGCGGGTTCCACCGCTCCTTCAGCGACATGACCCACGTCGGCATGGCCTCGTTCTGCCACGTCCTACTTACTGGTGACATGCGGATGGCGGTGAAGGCGCGAGCTGCCTACGAGTACCTACGGGTGGGCACCCGCGTCGAACGCCTTGCCCTGGAATGGAACTGAGGATCGGATGCGCCGAACCCTGCCGGGCGCTGTCGACAAACCGCCCGCTAGCGTTAACGGGGGTCACTCCTGTGTGTCGTCGCGAGGGGTGAGGTGGAGATGCAAGGTGGATGTCCGACGCTCCCGAGCAGCGCTATATTCTTCTTCAGTGAGGCTCTGCCTATGACCTCAGAAGACGACTATCTCGCCTACCTCGACGACGTGTTCGACCGGGCCTGGCACAACAATGGGTTTGACGTGCTGTGCACTCTACTGCGCGTCGGCGGCTGGTGCAGTGAGGATTGGGACCCTTTCGAACAGTCAATCGCTGCCTTCGACGAGTTCAACTGGCTCCTAGCCAAAGCGTCCGCCGAGCGAAGTGACCCCTGCGCGGCGCGGGTTGCGTTGCTGATCTACTGCCAGGCGGTCGAGATGACGGCTCCGCATGTTATCCTCGCCAACCTCTTGCGCGTCGTAGGAGGCGAGCGGTATGTGGTCGATCCGTTCGCTCACCTGATCCGGAGGCCCAAGAAGCAGAACGTCTTTGTCGCGATCCCCCCGAGCGCGAAGAAGAAGTTCGACCACATCAAGAGCCTGGCGAAGGCCGCTGGTGAGCAGCGTGTGCCGGCCATCGTTGACTCGTTCTTCGATGACCGGGTCCGCAACGCCTTCTCCCACTCCGATTACGTTCTGACCGATCAGCCTTTCGCTGGACCGAGAGTGGCTTACCGGCCGAGATCACACGCGACGAACTACACGCCAAGCTTCATAGCTGCTTTGACTTCTATAGTGCTCTCCTTGGCGCTCATCGATCCTGGTTGCGGGGCATCGGTCAGCTACCTCGCTTCTGCAAGCTACCTGGCTACGAGGTGCTGGAGTTCATCCACGATGACGAGGGCGCGGCCTGTGGCTTCAAGCTACACTTCCCGAATGGCGAACGGGCTGCTTATCGGCGCACCCGTAAGGGCTCGCAGCCACTCAATGTGCTACCCCAACGCGACGGCACGATCAATTTCTTCTGTGGAGTCCTGTCAGACCGAGAACCGATCTGGAAGGTCAACGGGGTGCCCGTAACCGATTGGGACGAGCTCAACAACCTACCAGCATCGCCCGATGACTGACGCCGTGCTGCCTTCAGTGAGGAGTCCGTTACGTTTGTAGAGGGGTCAGGCTTGCGTTGTTGCGCTATTTCGGCGCATAGAATGGCAGACAGGCGCCTTGCGGCGCGGCGGCCGCCCGGGGCCGCACGTACGCGCTGCTTCTCGAGGCCACCGAGCTGCCTGGCAGTACGCTCGGGATGCTGCCCCGCAGGCCGAGATCGTGGCGTTGCGCCCGATTACGCAACAACGCGAGCCTGACCCCACCACATGAGGTTCGAGCGCGCACGGTTTACATGGCAAGCACCACGCTACCCCACAAACCGGGAGGGCCGGCTACTTATCCAATCAGGCATCGATACTACCCTGGTTCCATGGTCAGGCCGAACAGCGTAGACTCCGGAAGAGAGGAACGCCTGCCATGCGATTCGTGAGAAGGCCACGGCGACGAGTCGCCGCACCCCGATCCACCACTACGCCCGGCAACCACGCCAAGTAGGCTGGACAAGACCCTGCAGCGCTCTGCGTACATTTCCCAAGTCGGGGTTCTCGCTCTTGCGATGTTCGGCTACTTCTACACGGTGCGCCCCGTCTTTCAATATCAGAAGCTTCAGGAGGACACGGCACAAATCGCGCTAGCAAAGGCGGGGGCGGAACAAGAGCTGGCTTCGCTAGCCGCCCAGCAGGGCAGAGTGACACAGGATATCCGGGTGCTTCACGCCGGGTTGGAGGTCGAAAAGACCCGTAGCGCGAAGTTGGCTAGCGACATAGCGGAGGCGAGGAGCAGGGAACTTCAGGCAAGGCGCGGAACTGGTCGAAGCAACCGCCAAACTTGAACGCCAGCTGAATCTGCTTGACGCTGCTCGCTGGCAGCTCGTCCTAGTGGACGTCCAGAGAGTTCGATTCCTCGGCCACTTCACCGCCGTAGCGACCCTATTCAGCGTCGGAGACGAGGGGGGCCCGGGGGACTTCATTCTCGCGGCGGCCACGAGCTGGCCACGTCCGTACGACGATCTCATGGCAGCTGTCGACCTCGCTGCGCGAACGGGCAGTGGCAGCCGGGGCATCCCCGATGGGTACTACGCCGAGGTACGACAGTTCGTGAGGTCGAAGGAACCCTCGCTCCAATGCGCGCTACCGGACTTTGCTCTGATTCGGGCTCAATACCTAGCGGAGATTGACAAGCTCGAGCCCGGCGTTGATGCTGAGTTGGAGCGCTATATCGAGAGCATCCGCGCCCCCTACGCGGCCAGGGGAGAGGCAGTCAAGATCACCGCCGAGTTTCGCGCTCAGGCCCGGGCGACAATTAGGGCGGGGAAGGTCGCCACGGTTGAGGCTACCCGGCGTCGCGAGCTTGCCGCGCTCCGAGAGCAGTGCGACGCGAAAGCGGACCAAGCCCTGATGGCCTTTCGGACTGCGAAAGGGATCATCGAATGAAATGGGCGGGTTCGACCCATGACCAGCGGAACTTGGCGTCTCACACGCCTAGAACGGCGCGAAGCTGCCGGCGGCCATGAAGTCGGTGCGGACGGAGTTGTAGAGGCCCTTGAGGGCGTCGTAGTGCTGCTTCTCCCACTCCGCGAGGAAGTGGTAGAAGCTCTTGATCTCCGGCTGGCCGGCGGAGGCGGCGGCGTTCGAGAAGTAGGTGACGGCGTTGGTCTCGAGGGTCATGCCGATCGAGAGCACGCCCAGCTCGAACTCCGCGCCGGCGGCCTGCTCGCGGAACTTCGCGGTGAACACCGCCTGGTTGATCGCGCGCAGGTCGGGGGAGCGCAGGTTGAGCTTGAACGCTTCGACCCCCTTGGCGTTGTAGATCTCGCCGATGTTGCGCAGGAACGCCTGGTGCTGGATCTCGTCCTCGGCGAGCTTGGCGAACAGCTCCTGCACGGCCTGCTTGTCCGACCGCTCGGCGGTCATCGAGTAGAACGTGTAGCCGTCCACCTCGATCTGGTACGCCTTCCTCAGGATGTCCAGGATCGCTTCGCGGTTCTCCATCGCCCGCCTCCCCTTCCCCACGCCCGTATCGCGGCGCCTATGCCGTTACCGCGACCAGCTTCTCCGCCTGCTCGACGAGGTCGTCCGGCCCCATGACCATGCCGCCGACGCGCCCGTAGAACGCGACCTCCTTGCGTCCCGCGATCGCGGCGCGCACGTCCTCCACCATCTGGCCGGTGGAGAGCTCGGAGACCAGCACCGCCTTCGCGCCCTCCGCGGCCTTCACGAGCGCCTCGGACGGGTACGGGTACAGGGTGATCGGGCGGAACAGCCCGATCTTGAGCCCCTTCTCGCGGGCCATCTCGATCGCGGTCTTGCCGATCCGCGCGACCGTTCCGTACGCGACGAGGAGCACGTCGCACCCGCCCTCGCAGTTGAACGTCTCGGACCGGACCTCCTTGGCCATCTCGAGGTACTTGCGGTGGAGGGCCCAGTTGTGGCGCTCCAGCTCCTCGGGGTCGAGGTAGAGCGAGTTGACGATGTTGCGCTCGCGGCCGGCGCACCCGGTGGTCGCCCACGGCTTCTCGGGCAGGTCCTCGGGCTTGATCTCCTTCTTGAACTCCACCGGCTCCATGATCTGGCCGATGAGGCCGTCGCCCAGGATCATCACCGGGTTGCGGTACTGGTCGGCGAGGTCGAACGCGTCGATGACGAGGTCGGCCGCCTCCTGCACCGTCGAGGGCGCCAGCACGAGCAGCCGGTAGTCGCCGTGGCCGCCGCCCTTGGTGGCCTGGAAGTAGTCCGACTGCGACGGCAGGATGCCGCCGAGCCCGGGGCCGCCGCGCATGATGTTGACGACGACGACGGGCAGCTCGGCGCCGGCCATGTACGACAGCGCCTCCTGCATGAGGCTGATGCCCGGGCTCGAGGACGACGTGAACACGCGGCACCCGGCGCCGGAGGCGCCGTACAGCATGTTGGAGGCCGCGACCTCGCTCTCGGCCTGGACGAACGTGCCGCCGATCTGGGGCAGGCGCGCCGACATGTACTCCGGGATCTCGTTCTGGGGGGTGATCGGGTAGCCGAAGAACAGCCTGCAGCCGGCGTGGATCGCCGCCTCTCCGATCGCCTCGCACCCCTTCATGAGCTTCTTCGCCATCGCCCGCTCCTTACCTTGCCGCCACGGCCACGGACTGCGCCTGGCCGATCTCGAACCCGCGCTGCAGCGCCTGCTGGTTGGTCGCGACCACCTTCGGCCGGCTCGCGAACGCTTCCGCGAGGACCTCGTTGACGTTCTCCCGGGACACCAGCCCGGAGGCGCCGAGGAACGCGCCCAGCGCCACCATGTTGGCGGCCTTGGCGTTGCCCAGCTCGACCGCGATCTCGTTCGCCGGCACCGGCACGACCGTCACGTCGGTGCGCCGCGGCAGCCGGTTGATCAGCGAGGTGTTGACCACGATGAGCCCGCCCGGCCGCACCGAGTCCTCGAACTTGTCGAGCGACGGGAGGTTGAGCACGATGAGCGCGTGCGGGCGCTTGGAGATCGGCGAGCCGATCGGCTGATCCGACAGCACCACCGTGCAGTTGCAGGTGCCGCCGCGCATCTCCGGCCCGTACGAGGGCATCCAGGTCACCTCGGTGCCGGCCTTCATCCCGGCGTACGCGAGCAGCTTGCCGATGAGCAGGACGCCCTGCCCGCCGAACCCCGCCATCACGATCTCGTTGTGCATGGTCAGCTCCCCGCCTTGACGACCGCCGGCTCGGGGACCTTGACCTCGCCGAGGGGGTAGTACGGGACCATGTTCTCCTCCAGCCACCCGCACGCCTCGTGGGGCTGCAGCCCCCAGCCGATCGGGCACGTGGAGAGCACCTCGACGAGCGAGAAGCAGGTGCCCTCGAGCTGGTACTTGAACGCCTTCCGGATCGCCTTCTTGGCGGCGAGCACGTTCTTGGGCTCGTCCACGGTCACGCGGGCGAGGTACGCCGGGGTCTTCAGCTCCTTGAGCAGCTCGACCACCCGGATCGGGTAGCCGGCGAGGTTGACGTCGCGGCCGGTCGGGCACGTCGAGGCCACCTGGCCGGGGAGCGTCGTCGGCGCCATCTGGCCGCCGGTCATCCCGTAGATCGCGTTGTTGACGAAGATGACGGTGATCTTCTCGCCGCGGTTGGCCGAGTGGATCGTCTCCGCCATGCCGATCGAGGCGAGGTCGCCGTCGCCCTGGTAGGTGAACACCATGAGGTCGGGCCGGCCGCGCTTGATGCCGGTGGCGACGGCCATCGCGCGCCCGTGCGAGGCCTCCTGCATGTCGCAGGCGAAGAACTCGTAGGCGAGCACCGAGCACCCGACGGGCGCGATCCCCACCGTGCGCTCGCGGATGCCGAGCTCGTCGATGACCTCGGCCACGAGCCGATGGATCACGCCGTGCGTGCAGCCGGGGCAGTAGGAGAACGGCTTCCCGGTGAGCGCCTCGGGGGGCTTGGTCACCTTCCCCTTGTTCTCGACCTGGATCGCCACGTCGGGGCACACCAGCAGGCAGTAGCGGCAGCCGGTGCAGTCTTCAGGGTGCGCCGCCATCGGGAAGAAGTACCCCTTGGCGTTGATCTCTTCCGACATCGCCAGGACGTGCTCCGGGCACGCGTTGATGCACAGCTCGCACCCCTTGCACCTGTCCTTTTCGATGATCACGCTCGGCACGGACGTTCTCCTTTCTCAGATACCCATGGGGCGCCCGAGGGGGCCCCGTCGCGGTCGCTTGTCGGGGGGCAGCACGTGGCGGTCGATCGGCAGCAGCGGGCAGTCCACGTGCTCCATGGCGCTAAGGAGGCGCCGCAGCACGGCACAGAAGCGGAGCGGGATCCCGGTCGCGGCCGAAAGCGTGCGCGCCGCCTCGATGCCCCCGAGCACGATCTCCGGCGTCGTCTCCTCCATCAGGTGCGTGTTGGCGACCAGGCCGGTGACCGGCATGCGCGCCGCGGTCTCGACCTCGCGCAGCATGGTGGACAGGCCCGCCTGGTCCTCGGCGAACGGGCGCCTCGTGTTGACCACGAAGAGCAGCTCGGTGCGCGCGCGGTCGACGAGGTCCGACATCGCCCCGAACGCCCTCGCCCCGAGGTCGTCGCCGCCCGCGTCCACGATCACGCGGGCGTTGTCTTGGTCGCTCCGCGAGAGGGCGCCGCGCACCTGGGGCACGATGATCGGGAGGTCGGCGTAGAAGCGGTCGCCCTCCGGCGCCACCAGGTGGATGCCTTTCGCTTCCAGCTCCGCATGGGCGAGCCGGCAGCGGAAGTAGGGCTTGACCACGTCGAGGTCAACGAGGCTCACCTCGTGGCCGCGGGAGCGGAACCCGAATGCGAGGTTGAGCGCGATCTCGCTCTTGCCGCTGCCGAAGTGGCCCACGAGAATGACCACGGGTGCGCTGAGGACATCGTAGGCGTCACGGCGCCCGACGGGCGTGGTCATAGCATCCATACGCGTACGGTCAGCAGACTCCGTCCCCCCCGCTGGACACTCTATGTGAACCCCTTCACGAAATCAAGACGGACTTCTATCTTGAGACGCTGTCCCGGGTTCGCAGCCCGTCGCCCGTGCACCTGTCATCCTGAGGAGGACGGCCGCCGGCCGTCCGACGAAGGATCCCCCCGATGCGCCCTGCCCGTCCGTCCCCCTCCGGCCTGGCGATGACCATGGGATCCTTCGCTCGGCTCCGCCTCGCTCAGGATGACAGGTGATTCCCCGCTGCCGTCCCGAGGCCCTTCCCGTGCCCCTGTCATCCTGAGGAGGACGGCCGCTGGCCGTCCGACGAAGGATCCCCCCGAAGCGCGAGAGCCCTCGATCGCCTATGCCGACCCGCAAAGGTCGCCGGCCCGCACGAAGGCCCTCGACCAAGGTCCTCGAACCCTTGACTCGCCGCGCCTCCGGCGTAGGATCAATGCCATATACGAACTTGAGAAACCCCGGAGGCGGTCGTGGCCAAGATCTCGCTGTCCATCGCTCTGGGTTTGGTCGCGCCGATCGTCGTCTTCATGGCGGCCGCGCTGGTCGAGGTACCGGGACAGAACCCGCCCCAGGAGAGGATCGCGGCGAGCCTGGCCGCCTTTCTGTACCTCGCGATCTGCCAGTTCCTGATCGCTCGCATGGACGACCGGAAGCACGGCGCGAACTGGCCTAGCACGGTCGCTCTGTGCGTGCCGCTGCTGTTGCTGGCTTCGGTCGCGGACGCCAGGGACCTCGGCGAGCGGGCCTTCCTCTATGGTCCGTGGGTCGTCGCCGGCGGGCTCGGCATCGCGGCCGGGGCCTGGGCGGCCACACGTGTGACGCTTCCGACTCTTCCGCTTGAGTCCTGCCGCCGCACCATCCGGTCGTTTGCCCTCGTGCTTGGTGCCGTGGCCGTCGTACTAGTCGCTGCGCTCGTCCCGCTGACCACACTGGCTGGCACTTTCCCGGATGGCGCCCCCGGCGCGATGGCTTCCGTGTTCCTGGTGATTGCCGGGCTGAGCGCCCTCGTCGGCCTAGAGCTCGCCCAGATTGCCGCGCGGGCAAAGCGCGGCCGCAGTCCCTCGTTCGCCATCCTCGGCTTCCTGGCTCTTCTCGCGTTCCTACCGGGGTGCTTTCTCACGATCCCAGCGAAATGGCTCGTGGGGTACGGCCCCGTCCTGCGCGCCGTGGGCGTCCTTTCGCCACTCTGCGCGCTTGCCGAGCTCGCGGTGGCGGTCCTTCTCGGCGCGATGGCGCTCCGTCTGCCGGCGGCTGAGACCACCTAGTCGCGTCCGCCCGAGAGCCTCGGGGTCGAAAGCGAGCGGGTAAGAGGGCCGAGGGACCGGGCGGGGGCAAGCCCCGCCCCTACACCAGACACCAACGTCTCGCCCGTGTCCTTGTAGGGGCGGCCCTTGCGGCCGCCCGCGACTAAACGGAGCGGCCGGCCGCCAGGTGGCGGGCGAGGGCATCCTGCCAGGGAGGGAGATCGGCGCCCGCGATGCCGCGGAACCGGGAGGCGTCGAGCACGGAGTACGCGGGGCGCGGCGCCGGGCGGTCGGCTTCCGCGGTGGTGATTGGCACCACCTCCGCGTCCGCACCCAGCTGTCGCACGATCTCCCCGGCGAACTCGAGCCAGCTGGCGTCGCCAGCGTTGACCGTGTGCACCAGACCGGAGGCTTCGGCTTCCAGGAGCCGGACCAGCGCCGCCGCGAGGTCCCCGGCGAACGTCGGGCAGCCGCGCTGGTCGCTGACGACCCGCAGCGTCGTAGCGCCGGCCTCGAGCTGCCGGCGGATTGCGCCCACGAAGTTGGCGCCCTCCCCGAACAGCCACGCGGTGCGGACGACCAGGTTGCGGCGGGCCGTGAGCGCCGCCCGCTCCCCGGCGAGCTTGGTGCGGCCGTACGCCGACTGCGGGTTGGTCGGGTCGTCTTCGCGGTACGGCCGGCACGATGACCCGTCGAAGACGTAGTCTGTGGAGATCTGGACGAGGACGGCGCCGATCTCGTCTGCGATGCGCACCAAGCCCTCGACCGCGGTCCCGTTGACCGCGAGCGCCGCCGCCTCGTCGCCCTCCGCCGCGTCCACCGCGGTGAACGCCGCGCAGTTGACGATCGCGTGCGGGCGGGCGGCCGCGATCGCGCCCCGCACGGCGCCGGCGTCCGTGACGTCCAGCTCGGGCAGATCGCAGCCGACGTACTCGTGGCCGCGATCGGCGGCGGCGCGCTCGAGCGCCCGGCCGAGCTGCCCCCTGCTCCCGGTTACGAACAGCCGCATGGGTGTCCTTCCGTGACGACGCGCCATGTCCCGCAGCAGGCGGCCACAAGGGCCGCCCCTACGCCGAAACCACCGATCCGCTCGCCGACGTAAGGGCGGACCTTGCCCCCGGCCGCCTTGCTCCCTCTCCCGCTCTCGGGAGAGGGCCGGGGTGAGGGTGCAGGCAGCATCTGATTCCTCATGCGGCCACCCTTGGGACACCCCCACCTATCCTCCCCCCTCCAGGGGGAGGGACCGGCGCCGAGGCGCTCGCGCTGACAGGCAACGGCGGACTCGACTCGAGGGACGGACGGCAGGCGGCCGCAAGGGCCGCCCCTACGCCGAAACCACCGTCCGCTCGCCGACGTAAGGGCGGACCTTGCCCCTGGCCGCCTTGCTCCCTCTCCCGCTCTCGGGAGAGGGCCGGGGTGAGGGTGCAGGCCGCAACTGATTCCTCATGCGACCACCCTTGCGACACCCCCACCTGTCCTCCCCCCTCCAGGGGGAGGAACCGGCGCCGAGGCGCTCGCGCTGACAGGCAACGGCGGACTCGACTCGAGGGCCGCACGACGGGCGGCCGCAAGGGCCGCCCCTACGCCGAAACCACCGATCCGCTCGCCGGCGTAAGGGCGGAGCTTGCCCCCGGCCGCCTTGCTCCCTCTCCCGCTCGCGGGAGAGGGCCGGGGTGAGGGTGCAGGCAGCATCCGATTCCTCATGCGAGCACCCTTGGGACACCCCCACCTGTCCTCCCCCCTCCAGGGGGAGGGACCGGTGCCGAGGCGCTTGCGCTGACGGGCGACGCCAGACTCGACTCGAGGGACGCACGACGGGCGGCCGCAAGGGCCGCCCCTACGCCGAAACCTCCGATCCCCTCGCCGGCGTGGAGCCGGCACTTGCCCCCGCCCGTCTTGCTCCCTCTCCCGCTCTCGGGAGAGGGCCGGGGTGAGGGTGCAGGCAGCATCCGATCCCTCATGCGAGCACCCTTGGGACACCCCCACCTATCCTCCCCCCTCCAGGGGGAGGGACCGGCGCCGAGGCGCTCGCGCTGACAGGCAACGGCGGACTCGACTCGAGGGACGGACGGCTGGCGGCCGCAAGGGCCGCCCCTACAGAAACCCTGCCGGCGTAAGGGCGGGGCTTGCCCCCGCCCGAGTCGTTGGACGTGCCCTCGCTATTCGCTTCACGGGCGGCCGCAAGGGCCGCCCCTACACAGATCCGGCCGGTAGCCGTCACTTGAGCCTTTCCCCGTACTGCTCCTCGTAGTAGCGGCGGAACTCGCCGTCGTGGTCCTTGATCGGCCGCCACCACGCCTCGTGCTCGGCGTACCAGCGCACGGTCTCGGCGAGGCCGCTCTCGAAGGAGACCTGCGGCGTCCAGCCGAGACCGCGCAGCTTGGCGGCGTCGAGGGAGTACCGGCGGTCGTGCCCGACGCGGTCGGCGACCGGGCGGATCAGCGTCTCCGGCTTGCCGAGCAAACGCAGCACCTCGCGGGTGATCGCGATGTTCTCGCGCTCGTTGCCGCCCGCGATGTTGTAGACCTCGCCGTCCGCGCCGCGCTCGAGCACGAAGAGGATCGCGCGGCAGTGGTCGGACACGTGCAGCCAGTCGCGCACGTTGCGCCCGTCGCCGTAGAGCGGCAGGCTCTCGTCGCGCAGCGCGTTGGTGGCGAAAAGCGGGATGAGCTTCTCTGGGTATTGGTACGGGCCGTAGTTGTTCGAGGCGCGGGTGATCACGACCGGCAGCCCGTACGTCGCCCCGTAGGCGAACGCGAGCCGGTCCCCGCCCGCCTTCGACGCGGCGTACGGGTTGCGCGGGTTCAGCAGGCTCGTCTCCGTGAACGAGCCTTCCCCGATCGAGCCGTACACCTCGTCGGTGGAGATCTGGACGAAGCGGGCGAGGCCGATCCGGCGGGCCTCCTCGAGCAGCACGAGCACGCCCTTCATGTCGGTGTCGATGAAGTGCGCAGCGCCGAGCAGCGAGCGGTCCACGTGGGTCTCGGCCGCGAAGTTGACCGCCAGGGTGCAGCCGTCCATCGCCGCTCGCACCGGATCCGCGTCGCAGATGTCACCCTTGATGAACCGGTAGCGCGGGTCCGCCGCCACGTCCTCGAGGTTCTCGAGCCGCCCGGCGTAGGTCAGCTTGTCGAGGTTGACGACCTCCCAGTCAGGCCGCTCCGCGAGCACGAGCCGCACGAAGTTCGATCCGATGAAGCCGCACCCGCCCGTGACGAGGATCCTCTGCCTCAATACGTCCTCCGTGCCGGTCCCCGTCAGCTCTCGGCGAGGAGGCCGAGCAGGTACTCGCCGTACCCGGACTTCGCCAAGGGTTCGGCGATGCGCCGCAAGCCGTCGTCGTCGATGAACCCCATGCGCCATGCGACCTCTTCGGGGCAGGCGACCTTGAGCCCCTGGCGCTGTTCGACGACGTGGACGAAGTTGGAGGCCGCGAGCAGCGACTCGTGCGTGCCGGTGTCGAGCCAGGCGGTGCCGCGGCCGAGCAGCTCGACCGTCAGCTCGCCCCACTCCAGGTAGCGCCGGTTGACGTCCGTGATCTCCAGCTCGCCGCGGGGCGAGCGCTCGAGCGACCGGGCGACCCCGACCACCCGGTTGTCGTAGAAGTAGAGACCGGTCACGGCGTAATGGGACCGAGGGCGCGCCGGCTTCTCCTCGAGCGACACCGCGCGGCCATTCTCGTCCAACTCCACCACGCCGTAGCGCTCCGGGTCCCGCACCCGGTAGCCGAAGACCGTCGCGCCGCGCTCCCGCTTCGCCGCGTCCTGCAGTTGGCGCGCGAGACCGTGGGCGTAGAAGATGTTGTCGCCCAGGATCAGGCAGACGCCCTCGCTCCCGATGAACGGTTCGCCGATCAGGAACGCCTCCGCGAGGCCGCCCGGGGTAGGCTGCTGCGCGAACGAGATCCGGATCCCCCACTGGCTCCCGTCGCCGAGCAGCGCCTCGAACAGCGCCGCCTCGTGGGGCGTCGTGATGACGAGGACCTCGCGTATCCCGGCGAGCATGAGGGTCGAGAGCGGGTAATAGACCATCGGCTTGTCGTAGACCGGGACGAGCTGCTTGGACACCGCGAGCGTGATCGGGTGCAGCCGCGTCCCCGCGCCGCCAGCCAGGATGATCCCTCTCATCGCGTGCGCCGACCTCCTCGGTTCGCAGGCCGGAACGCCCCGCCGGGCGGGGCCGAGGGGCGTCGGGTTTCCGGCGAATTGCGTCCGGCTCGCATTCTACACGTTCGGCCTTGCGCTTGGCCGATGTTCCGCGCCCGCTGCATGCACGATCGAGAGACGACGACCGCGCGCACGGCGTGCGCGCCCCACACTTGAGCTTCGAGCGCCCGGCGCCCGCGCACCGGATCCGCACGCCCGATGTGGGGCCGGCGCGCCGCGCCGGCGGTCTCTTGCCCTTCCGACGACAACAACCGCGCGCACGGCGTGCGCGCCCCACATTTGAGCTTCGAGCGCCCGGCGCCCGCGCACCGGACCCGCACGCCCGATGTGGGGCTCGCGAGCCGCGCCGGCGGTCTCTTGCCCTTCCGACGACAACGACCGCGCGCACGGCGTGCGAGCCCCACATTTGAGCTTCGAGTGCCCGGCGCCCGCGCATCGGATCCGCACGCCCGATGTGGGGCCGGCGCGCCGCGCCGGCGGTCTCTTGCCCTTCCGACGAAAACAACCGCGCGCACGGCGTGCGCGCCCCACACTTGAGCTTCGAGTGCCCGGCGCCCGCGCACCGGATCCGCACGCCCGATGTGGGGCCGGCGCGCCGCGCCGGCGGTCTCTTGCCCTTCCGACGACAACGACCGCGCGCACGGCGTGCGCGCCCCACACTTGAGCTTCGAGTGCCCGGCGCCCGCGCACCGGATCCGCACGCCCGATGTGGGGCCGGCGCGCCGCGCCGGCGGTCTCTTGCCCTTCCGACGACAACGACCGCGCGCACGGCGTGCGCGCCCCACACTTGAGCTTCGAGCGCCCGGCGCCCGCGCACCGGATCCGCACGCCCGATGTGGGGCCGGCGCGCCGCGCCGGCGGTCTCTTGCCCTTCCGACGACGACGACCGCGCGCACGGCGTGCGCGCCCCACACTCGAGCTTCGAGCGCCCGGCGCCCGCGCATCGGATCCGCACGCCCGATGTGGGGCCGGCGCGCCGCGCGAGCGGCTCCTTCCCCTCCCTGCACGCCGGCGGGGCCGCCGTGGAATAGACTGTGTCCCACCGGCCTTGTGAAAAGGGCCGAGGAGGCGCGATGAATAAGACCCTTGCCCTTGGCCCGCAGCACGAGCCCTCCATCGCCGACCGGGACTCCAACCTGATCCCCAACGGCGAGGAGGGCGAGCGGGTCCTCCAGGTCGCCCAGCACGTGGCGGCCATCCTGGACCTCCTGAACCTCGACCGCAGCGACCCCAACCTCGCGGGCACTCCGGAGCGCGTCGCGAAGATGTACCTCGAGATGTTCCACGGGCTCGTGGAGGGCGCGGAGCCCAAGGTCACGACGTTCCCCAACGAGGAGAACTACCACGCGATGGTGATGGAGCGCGAGGTGCCGTTCTACTCGCTGTGCGCCCACCACCTGGTTCCGTTCTACGGCCACGCCCACATCGCCTACATCCCGAACCGACGCATCGTCGGCCTCTCCAAGCTCCCCCGCGTCCTCGAGTTCTACGCGAAGCGGCCGCAGATCCAGGAGCGCCTCACGGAGCAGGTCGCGGACTACTTGTGGAACATCCTGCAGCCGATGGGTGCGATGGTCGTGATCGAGGCGCGCCACCTGTGCGTCGAGATGCGGGGGGTCAAGAAGCCCGGCGCCCTGACGGTGACGTCCGCGATCCGCGGCTGCTTCGAGGACCGCAAGGTGCGCGCGGAGTTCCTGAGCTTCCTCGGGAGGACACGGGAATGGTAGCCGACCCGCTCTCCGGACGGATCGCGTCGGAGCTGCCTGGCTGGAAGGTGGACGGCAAGGAGCTCGTCGGACGTTATCGGTTCCCCGACTTCGGCGCGGCGCTGGCCTCGGCGGTGCGCGTCGGCGCGCTGGCGGAGCACGCGGACCACCACCCGGAGCTGCGCGTCGGCTGGGGCTCGCTCGAGGTCCGGCTCACGACGCACAGCGCGAAGGCGCTCACCGCGAAGGACGTCGACCTCGCGGTCGCGGTCCAGGCCGCGCTCGGCAAGCCGGCCGCGTAGCTCTCGGTCAGGGTTCGCGCCGCGCTCCCGGCGCGGGCTGTGATCCACGACACCGTCGCGTCGCCGCGGGGGAATCCGGCGGTGCGCCGGGTCGTTGCCGTCGGCGAAGGGCTACAACCATGAGACCGTGGAGATTGACCAGCCTCGCCCTCGCGCTGGGCCTCGCAGCCACACCGGCGCGCCCCTGTACCTGGCCGCAGTTCAACGGCGACTCCCGGCACAGCGGCAACAACCCGGCCGAAGTCTACCTGTCGCCGGCAAACGCGCCGCTCCTCGCGCGCATCTTCCAGGTCGCGCTGCCGGCGGTCGCGGACGGCGCCCCGGTGTTTCTCCCCCGCGTGACGACCGCGAGCGGCGTGCGCGACCTCCTGTTCGTGACGACGAAGGCGGGGCACTGCGTGGCGCTCGACGCCCACACCGGCGCGCAGATCTGGTCGAAGCAGGCGGCGACCGGCCCCGCGTACACGACCTCGTCGCCCGTCGTCGACCCGGGCGGGCAGTTCGTCTACTCCTACGGTCTCGACGGCCGGGTGCACAAGTACGCAGTGGGCGACGGCACCGAGGTGACCACCGGCGGCTGGCCGGAGCTGGCCACGCTCAAACCATCGGTCGAGAAGGGCTCCGCGGCGCTCGCGACCGCGACTACAGCCGCAGGCGCCACCTACCTGTACGTCGCCAACGGGGGCTACCCCGGCGACCAGGGCGACTACCAGGGCCACGTCACGGCCATCCATCTCGCCGACGGAAGTCAGCACGTTTTCAACGCCGACTGCAGCGATCAGGCGGTGCACTTCGTGCTCAACGGCACGCCCGACTGTACCCAGGTGCAATCGGCGATCTGGGCGCGTTCGGGCGTGGTCTTCGACGCCACCACCGGGCACCTCTTCATGGCCACCGGGAACGGGACGTTCGACGGCAACACCGGCGGGCACGACTGGGGCGACAGCGTCTTCGCCCTCAACCCGGACGGCACGGGCAGCAGCGGCTTGCCGCTCGACAGCTACACCCCGACCAACTTCGCCCAGCTCGACGCCCTCGACCTCGACCTCGGCAGCACCGCTCCGGCGATCCTCCCCGCGCCGGCCTACCCCGGCGTCCTCGCCGTGCAGGGCGGCAAGGACGCGATCCTCCGCTTGCTCGACCTCACCGACCTGAGCGGCCAGGGAGGACCCGGCCACGTCGGCGGCGAGCTGAGCAGCACGGCGGTGCCCCAGGGCGGCGAGGTGCTGACCGCGCCTGCGGTCTGGGTGAACCCCGCCGACGGCTCGACGTGGACGTTCGTGGCCGACGGCAACGGCGTCTCCGGCTTGCGGCTGGTCCTCGCTCCGCCTGCGGCCCCCACGCTGCAGATGCAATGGCAGCGGGCCGACGCCGGCACCTCGCCGGTCGTCGCCAACAACGTGCTCTATCTGGAGGGGTCGGGCAAGCTCGAAGCGCTGAATCCGACGACCGGAGGCGTGCTCTGGAGCGGCTCGTTCGCCGGCGTCCACTGGGAGAGCCCCGTCGTCATCGAGGGGATCCTGTACGCCACCGACGAGGCAGGCCAGCTCTCGGCCTACACGGTGTCCGGCGGGTTCGCCGACGTCCCCGCGAGCGACCCGCGGCACGTCTGGACGGACCTCGTGGGACGGCACGCCGTCTCGGCGGGCTGCGGGAACGGCGAGTTCTGCCCCGACGCCCCGGCCAGCCGCGCTCAGATGGCGGTGCTGCTGCTGGCCGGGGAGCATGGCGGCTGCTATCAGCCGCCGCCCCCGACCGGAACGGTGTTCACCGACGTGCCGGTCAACGCGTTCGCCGCCGCCTGGATCGAGCAGATGCACGCCGAGGGGATCACCGCGGGGTGCGGGCCTTCCCTGTTCTGCCCGGACGCGGAGACCAGCAGGTCGCAGACCTCGGTGTTCGTGCTGCGAGCCGAGCACGGGTCCGGCTATCAGCCGCCGGCGGCGACCGGCATCTTCGCGGACGTTCCCGTCGGCTCGTTCGCCGCCGACTGGATCGAGGCGTTTTACCACGAGGGGATCACGGCCGGCTGCGGGACCAACGGCCAGGGCCAGCTCCTGTTCTGCCCGAACGATCCGCTCCCCCGATGGCAGGCCGCCGTGTTCCTCTCGCGCGCCTTCGGCCTGAAATAGGACTCCGGAGGCCGGTCCCGCCTCGCGGCGGTCCGCCGAGCGCTCCGGGATCGACCAGTTCGATCCTGGCCGATACCCGGGCCCCGTCTAGAACGCGAGCTGGATGAACAGGTAGACCTTGCGCGCGGCGAGCAGCGCGTCCCCCGAGACGGCGAGCTTCTGCTTCTCCTGGAACGGCTTGCCCGCCTTCACCTTGAACGGGTCGAGCGTGAGGCGCTCCAGGGGCTTGTCGTCGGCGTCCTCGAGGAGCAATACAGAGGTCAGTTGGGCCTTCTTGTCGCCCGTGTTGCTTCCGGCGATCGTGACCTCACACTTCGCCTTTTCCCCGGCGCGCGGCTCGCCGATTGCGCTCACGGTAATGCCGTCGAGGTGGACCCCAAGTACGTCCACGTGGAGGACCAGGGGCTGACCCACCACCAGCGCGAAATCTCCTTGGAACGGGTTCTCGGCGGTCGCGTAGGCCGGGCCTTCCTGCCCGGACGCGAAGCCCGCCGCCAACACCGCAGCCAGTGCAGCGACCGGCAACCGCATACGACTCCTTCCGAACGGGCGAGTCGAGATTCGTCCGGGGTTCATTGGGTTGATTCTACTCTCGGCTACGGCCGCTCGCCAGGGGCCGGCCGCTTCCCGAGCCGGCGATCCGTCGAGGCCGGGCCTGGCGCCAGGTCAACGAGCCTGCTGCGCGGCCTCCTGGAGGAGCGAGCCGAGCGCCTTCTGGGCCGCGCTCTCCGCGTTGAGGGCGGTGTACTCGACGGTCGCGGCGAGCGGCCGGCCCCTCGGCCGCCCGGTCGCCACGTCGTAGCAGGTCACGGTCACGCGCGAGGAGGTCGCCACGTCCTGTCGACCCATGTAGCTGAGCATCCGTTCGCCGACGTGCTGCACGCGCGCCACGACCAGCACGCCGACCCCGGCGCCCCCGATAGCCCGCAGCAGCTCCCCTGAACTGGGCTCACTGCCGGGCCGGAGGACGTCCTCGGCAGCGGGCAGCGACGCGGCGTCGACCGCCTGCAACCCCGCCGACTCGAGCTCCGACGACAGCAGGCTCGACACCGGCCCGGCGAGCGCCGGGTCGCCGACGACGGCGAAGGCGACGCCGCCGGCGGCGGCTTCCGCCGCACGCCGCTCCCGTCGCGTTTCAGCGGCGCGGGAACGTCCGGCGACGGCAACGGCGCTCTCGGGCCGCGACGCGGGCGCCGAATGGCGCGGCCGTGTGACGGGGCTCGATGGTGCGTCGGCGCTGGTCGCACCGCCCGAGGCGGCGACCGGAACGCCTCCGCTCGCCGCCGAAACCGGCTGCGACGACGGCGGCTCGCCCCCGGCCGCGGGCGGCGGCGCGTTCCCGGTGTCGGAGGCCGAGGCTGTCGACTCGCCCGCCGGTGGAGGAGCCGTCTGAGCCGGCGCCGTGTCGGTCTTCTTCGCGGCGCGTGCGAAGGAGAGCCACGGCGCGTACCGCTGCACGAGCGGCGACCTCAGCGCCATGTACCCGGACACGCCCAGCGCGACCAGGAGGACCACCACCACGGTCAGGATCACCAGCGGGGCGCGCGACCGCCGCGCTGCCGGCGCCGCGGCCTCGACGGGAACGGGCGCAGCCTGTGGCGCGGGGACCATCGCCGACGGAGCGCCGACCGCAGCCGGCGCGGCGCCCGGCGCGGGCGGGACGACCGCCGTGGCGATCGGGACCGCCGCCGGTCGGGTCGAGACCTCGGGCGCGGCCGCCGCGGGCGGGAGGTTTGCCATCGGTGCGGTCGGGTCCGTCGGCGGCGCCGGGGCCGGCCGCTTGACCGCCCGAGTCCATGAGGTGCGTCGGGCCGTCCTCGTCCCGGGCCGGCGCGCGGCCCTGCTGCGCGAGCGCGCTCGCCATGCCGGCGACGCCGCCGGCCGCGGCGGGCACGCCCTGCGCCTGCAGGAGGCGCTCGAGGTCGGCGGCCAGCTCGTGGCAGTCCTGATAGCGCTTGTCCCGGTCCTTCGCGATCATGCGGTGCACGATCCGGCGGGTGTCGGCGTCGACCGTCTTGCTGAGCGTGACGATGTCGGGCGCCTCCTCCTGCAGAATCTTGTGCAGCAGCGCGAGCGGACTGTCCGCCTGGAACGGCACGCGGCCGGTCAGCAGCTCGTAGTAGGTCACGCCCAAGGAGTAGATGTCGGTGCGCAGGTCGAGCGTCTCCCCCCGGCACTGCTCCGGCGAGAGGTAGCCCGGCGTGCCCATCAGCATGCCGGTGGCGGTCAGCCGCGTGCTCGCGTCGGCCGGGAGCGCCAGCCCGAAGTCCGCGATCTTGAGCAGCCCGCGATCGTCCACCATCAGGTTGGCCGGCTTGATGTCCCGGTGCAGGAACCCCTTGTCGTGGGCCGCGGCGAGGCCGTTGGCCGCCTGCAGCATGAACTGCGCGGCACGCGGGTTGTCGATCTTCCCTTCGGCACGGACCATGCCCAGCAGGGACTTGCCGGAGACGTACTCCATGACGAAGTAGTGCCGCCCCTTGTCCTCACCGATGTAGAAGATCTGGATGATGTTCGGGTGCGAGAGCGCGGCCGCGGCCTGCGCCTCGCGCACGAAGCGCGCCACGAACGTGGGGTCCTCGGAGAGCTGGTCGCTCAGCAGCTTGATCGCGACGAAGCGGTTGAGCGACTCCTCGTGCGCCTTGTAGACGACGCCCATGCCGCCGCGCCCGAGCTCGGACACGATGGTGTAGTGACCGATCGTTGTCTCAGCCATCGTGACAGCCTCCCTCTGGTGCCCTGCCGCCCGGGCCGCTGCGGTTCCGAGGGCCGGCTGCGCCCCGCAGCGGCAGCCCCGGATGATTCGAACCCCGGCTCCCCCTCACGGGCCTCGCCGTGAGGGGCATCCGGGCTGCCGCGCTCCGCACCGCGCGTCAGGGCGCCTGGACCATCATGCCCTTGCGGACCGCCCCCGCGTTGCCGCTCTTGACGGTGCAGATCGAGAGCTTCTCCTTGACCTGGCTGACCTCGAGGCGCGCGATCTCCTTGACGCTCGAATCGAGAACCTCGCCGGTGTCCGGGTCCCGCACGATGTTGGCCTCGCCGACCACGAACTCCTGGCCGGCGTTGACGCCCTCGCGAGAGCCCCGGTTGATGTACACCTTGCCGCCGGCGACCTGCGCGACCGTGCCGGTCCACGGGATCTTGGGGAGCTGCTGCACGAGGAAGTCCACGCCTTCCTTGCACGCGGCGGTAACCGCCTTGCCCACGTTGTCCTTCTGGTACCCGCCGGCGTCGGCGCCCCATCCGGCGCCGCTGTACCCGACGTCGAGCCCTTTGCGAGTCGAGACGCCCACGACGCTCTTCGACGCCATGACCTGGCCGGTCGTGGAGTCGACGATGTAGATCGTGGCGTTGACCTCGCCCTTGCCGCCGGCGCCGCCGATCCTGAAGCCGCCGACGTTGACGCCGCCATGGCCGCCGGCGGTGCTGTCCTGCACGTGGGTGATGGCGCCCTTGACGAGCAGCTGCGCAGGGGTCATCTGCCCGGTCACCGGCGCTTTGGCGCCGCCGGCCGCACGACCGGAGGAAGCGAAGTCCTGCTCGGCCATGGCTTCCTGGCGCATGTCCTTCTCGCCGAGGACGATGAACCTGCCCGTCTGGTTGAGCAGGTCGGTCATGATCGTGCCCCAGGCGTCGCCGATCTCCCACTGTCCGTGCCAGCCCGCCTTGTTCTCGAACTTGCTCACGGTGATCGAATAACGAAGCCCGCCGGCCTGCGCCCCGGCGATCGCCGGCAGCACGAGTGTCAACGCGATCAACCCAAACACCTTCGTCCCACGCATCATGGTCATGCCTCCCTCTTTGATTTCGGTGCCGGGTTGGATGCTACCCGGCGCCGCTGGAGGTGTCAAACCCTCAAGAAGGCAGGCCTCGACCTCATGCCCCGCGTTCTCCCTGATGTGGGTCCGGCGTGCCGCGCCGGCGGCCTCTCGCCCGCGCCAACGCGAACGACCGCGCGCACGCCGCGCCCCACATCGGGCTGTGAATCGGGCAACTCTTCCAAGTCACTGTCATTGCGAGAAGGACCGAGCGAAGCGAGGACCGACGAAGCAATCCCCTCCCCAACCCGGTGGCTGGGCGTCGCTTCCTCGCCACGGGATTGCCACGGCTCCCTCGCTCCGCTCCGGAGCCTCCCAAGTAACAAGCCCCCTTGTTAATTCCCCGCGGCAGCGGCCCACGGCCGTACTTTGCTCGCGATGACAACGAGTGGCACGGACTGCACCTTGAGCCCGTGTAGCGGCCGCCCGCTGGGCGGCCGGGTTCCGGCCAGAACGTGTATCCGCGGGAACGGCCGGCCGGCGGCCGGCCGCTACATGACGACCATGGCCGGAACGCCGCTGCAGAAAGCGGGCCCCGCGCATCGGCGCGGGGCCCCTGTTCCATATACCGGCAGGACGGACCTACTTCTTCTTCGCGGTCTTCGCGCCCTTGACGGCGCCCTTCTCCCAGTGCCCCTCGGCGATGTTCTGCGCCTTGAGCACGCACATCGCGCTCATGTTGACGATGTCGGCGACCTCGACGCCCCGCTGGAGGACGTGCACCGCGGCGTTGACGCCGCAGAGGATCGGCCCGATCGTCTCGACCTTGCCGAGACGCCAGAGCAGCTTGTAGGCGATGTTGGCCGACTCGAGATCCGGGCAGATGAGGATGTTCGCGTCGCCCTGGATCGCAGACAGCGGGTAGGTCTCCTGCGCGATCGAGGGCTCGACCGCGGTGTCGGCCTGCATCTCGCCGTCCACCACGAGGTCTGGCCAGCGCTCGTGCACGATCTCGACCGCGCGCCGCACCTTGGCCGTGTTGGCATCGGCGTTGGACCCGAAGTTCGAGTACGACAGCATCGCGATCTTGGGCTCGATCTGGAAGTAGTGGCTCGCAACCTCGGAGGCGCAGTACGCGATCTCGGCGAGCTGTTCCGCGGTCGGGTTGAGGTTCACGGTGGTGTCGGCGATGAACACCAGCCGGTCCTCGAAGAGCAGCAGGTAGACGCCGGCGGCGCGCGTGACCTCGTCGATGGTGTGGTGGATCTGTAGGGTCGGCCGGATGGTGTCGGGGTAGTGCATCGTGAGGCCGGAGATCAGCCCGTCGGCGTCGCCCTCGTGCACCATCATGTTGCCGAAGTAGACGGGGTCCTTCATCGCCTTGGCGGCGTCCTCGAGGGCGAGGCCGCGGCGCCAGCGCATCGAGTGGAACTTCTTGGCGTAGGCGTCGAACTTGGGGTACGACGCCGGCTCGACGACCTCGACCTTGTTCTTCGGCACCTCGTACTCGGCCAGCATGGGCTCGATCAACTTCTTCGTCCCGACCAGCACCGGCGTGCAGATCCCTTCGTCGACGAGGATCTTCGCGGCGCGGACGATCTTCGGGTGGTCGCCTTCGGCGAACACGATGCGCTTCGGGGCGGCCTTGGCCTTGTCCATCACGACGTGCATGACCCGCCGGATGCGCGACAGCCTCCCCTCCAGCTCGCGGGTGTAGTCCTCCTTCGAGCTGTACGGCTTGCGCGCGACGCCGGACTTGATGGCGGCCTCGGCGACGGCGGGCGCCTCCCAGAGCAGCACGCGGTAGTCGAACGGCTTCGGAATCAGGTACTCGCGCCCGAACTTGAACGGCTTGTTGCCGTAGGCGCGAAGCACGGCGTCCGGGATGTCCTCCTTGGCGAGGTTGGCGAGCGCCCGCACCGCCGCCATCTTCATCTCCTCGTTGATCTGGCTCGCCATCACGTCGAGCGCGCCGCGGAAGATGAAGGGGAAGCCGAGGACGTTGTTGACCTGGTTGGGGTAGTCGGAGCGGCCGGTGGCCATGATCACGTCCTTGCGGGCGGCCACGGCGACGTCGTAGGTGATCTCGGGGTCGGGGTTCGCCATCGCGAACACGATCGGGTCCTCGTTCATCGTCCGCAGCATGTCGGCGCTGACCACGTTGGGCCCCGACACCCCGACGAACGCGTCGGCGCCGCGCATCACGTCGGCCAGGGTGCGGGCGTCGGTGTCCTGCGCGAACTGCTCCTTGTAGGGGTTCATCCCCTCCTTGCGCCCCTTGTAGATCACGCCCTTGGTGTCGACGAAGTAGAGGTTCTCGCGCTTGACACCGAGGTTGAGGTAGAGCTTGGCGCAGGCAATGCCGGCCGCGCCGGCGCCGGAGAAGACGACCTTGACGTCGCCGATCTTCTTGCCGGTGACCTCGAGGGCGTTGAGGAACGCGGCGCCGGAGATGATCGCCGTCCCGTGCTGGTCGTCGTGGAACACCGGGATGTTCATGCACTTCTTCAGCGTCTCCTCGATGTAGAAGCACTCCGGCGCCTTGATGTCCTCGAGGTTGATGCCGCCCAGCGTCGGCTCGATCAGCTGGCAGAACTTGATCACCTCGTCCGGATCGTGGGTGTTGATCTCGATGTCGAACACGTCGATGTCGGCGAAGCGCTTGAACAGCACGCCCTTGCCTTCCATCACCGGCTTGCCGGCGAGAGCGCCGATGTCGCCGAGGCCGAGCACGGCGGTCCCGTTCGAGATCACCCCGACCAGGTTCCCCTTGCTCGTGTACTCGTAGACCAGCGCGGGGTCGCGTTCGATCTCGCGACACGGCTCCGCCACGCCGGGCGTGTACGCCATCGAGAGGTCGCGCTGCGTGAGGCACGGCTTGGTCGGAACCACCGAGACCTTGCCGTGCCGTTTGCCCGTGTGGTACGCGAGCGATTCCTCCCGCGTGACCTTGCCAGAACTCATGAGAGCCTCCTCGCCCTTTCCGGGCTGCTAATGAACTAATTCACAAACTCATCGTACGCCCGCGCCCGGCCCCGTTCAAGGTCGTAAGGGCAGGCCACAGGCTACGGGTTCGCGGCGACGGAGTCCAGACCTCGACCGCCGCTACATCCTCGGCAGCCTCGCCCCCATCGCCAGCGGGCCGAGGCAAGCACCGCCGCCGGCACGATCGGCGTAGGGGCGGCCCTTGCGGTCGCCCGCGCCCCTGTCATCGCGAGGAGCCCGGCACAGCCGGGCGACGAAGCGATCCCAGACCCAACCGCTCGTCCATCCGTCGCCTGCCGGGCACGGGACTGCCACGCTTCCCTCGCTGTGCTCGGGAAGCTCGCAGTGACAGCGCTTCGAAAGCGGGCGGGGCGAGCCCCGCCCCGACTCCCGCACCGCCGGCGGCACGATCGGCGTAGGGGCGGCCCTTGCGGTCGGCCGCGCCCCTGTCATCGCGAGGAGCCCGGCACAGCCGGGCGACGAAGCGATCCCAGACCCAGCCGCTCGTCCATCCGTCGCCTGCCGGGCACGGGACTGCCACGCTTCCCTCGCTGTGCTCGGGAAGCTCGCAGTGACAGCGCTTCGAAAGCGGGCGGGGCGAGCCCCGCCCCGACTCCCGCACCGCCGCCCGCACGACGAATCGCGGTCATCGCGTGGAGGTCCCCCGAATCACTGTCATCCTGAGGGAGGCGAAGCCGACCGAAGGACCCCCCGGGATCCATGCGATGGCCATGGGATCCTTCGGCCCTTCGGGCCTCAGGATGACATCGGCTTCCGATGTCATCCTGAGGAGGACGGCCGCAGTCCGTCCGACGAAGGATCCCCCCGCGCCCGCGAGAGCCAACCCACGGCCGCCTGCGGCCGTCCGACGAAGGATCCCCCCGTGCCCGCGAGCGACCACGCACGACGGCCGCCGCCCGTCCGAAGAGAGATCCCCCGAGGCACACTGCCAACGGGCCCCCCGGGCTTCCGTGCGCTCCTTCGGCCCTCCGGGCCTCAGGATGACATCGGCCTCCGCTCAGCGGGCGCGCTCGGCGAGGGGCTTCAGCGCCGCGGCGGCGTATCGATTCCGGCGCTCGTGGCGCGCGAGGCCGAGATCGATCAGGCGGCGCACGAGCTCCGGGTACGCGACGCCCGAGAGCGCCATCAGGCGGGGGTACATCGAGATCGAGGTGAACCCCGGGATCGAGTTGAGCTCGTTGATCAGAAAGCGCCCGTCGCGGGCGTCGAGCAGGAAGTCGGCGCGCGCCATCCCCTCGCAGCCGAGCGCCGCGAAGCCCGCCACGGCGAGCCGTTGCACCTCGGCCACCTGGCTCGGCTCGAGCGGCGCCGGCGCGAGGAGCCGGCAGGCGTCGTCGAGGTACTTGTCGGCGTAGTCGTAGAACTCGTGGCCCGGGACGATCTCGCCCGGCAGCGAGGCGACCGGAGGTTGCCCCTCCAGAACGGCCACCTCGATCTCGCGACCCGGGATCCCCTCCTCGACGATGACGAGGTCGTCGTACGCGAGCGCCGCCTCGATCGCGGCGGCGAGGTCGGCCACGTCCTTGACCTTCGTGATCCCGACCGACGACCCCAGGCGCGCCGGCTTGACGAACAGCGGCAGCCGCAGCGCCAGCGCGCGCGCCTCGCAGCGGATCCGCTGGCCGGCCCAGTCGCCGGCGGTGAAAGCCTCGAAGCGCGGCGTCGGCAGGCCGGCGTCCCGAATCAGCCGCTTGGAGATCACTTTGTCCATGGTCACGGCGCTCGACGTCACGCCGCACCCGGCGTACGGCAGGTCGAGCATCTCGCACAGACCCTGGATCGTGCCGTCCTCGCCGAACGGGCCGTGCAGGATCGGCAGCACGACGTCGACCTCGCGCTCGAGGAGGCGCAGGTCGAGGCCGAGGCTGCCCGCGAATGGGACCACGCCGTCGGCGCGGTCGCCGCTTTCGGCCAGCACGCGTGCGGCGGTCGCCGGATCGGCCCAGCGTCCGCTGCGGTCGATCGCCATCGGCACCAGCTCGAAGCGGTCACGGTCGAGGGCGGCCGCGACCGACCGAGCGGAGACCACGGAGACCTCGTGCTCGCCGGATCGGCCGCCGAAAACCAGCGCGACGCGGAGCTTGCCGCTCATCGGCCCTCCCCGGAACCAGGCCAATGGTACCCCCACCCGGTGCCGTTTTCCGAGAGCCACGCTCCGCAGCTCGCCCAGACCCGCGAGCACCGCCGCCGCGCCGGCGACGCGAAGCGCCTCGGCGGCGCCCGTTTCCGCCTGGATGCCGACGGCCCGCGCGCCGACCGCGCGCGCCGCGGCGACGTCCACCTCCATGTCGCCGACGACCACGGCGTCGCGCGCCTCCACGCCGAACGCGGCGAGCACGGGCCGCAGGGCGCCCGGGTCCGGTTTGCGGACGCCGTAGGTGTCGGGCCCGACGACCACCGCGACGAACGGCTCGAGGCCGGTGTGCCGCAGCCACGTCCTCGAAAGCTCCTCGTACTTGTTCGAGACCACGGCCACGCGGCCGCCTGTTCGCGCGTGCACCCATTCGAGGACGTCGGCCGCGCCCGCGAGGACCGGCGTCCGGTCCAGGAACGTCTCGCGGTAGATCGACGCGAAGCGCGACGCGAACGAGCGGAGCCGCGCGTCGTCCGCGCCGGCGAGCACGTCGCGCACCAGCTCCACGGCGCCCCGGCCGACGTGGCGCTGCACCCAGGCCAGCTCGCGCTCGGGCAGCCCCTGCTCCCGGAGCGCGGCGTTGAGCGCGAACTGGATCCCGACGAACGAGTCCGCGAGCGTCCCGTCGAGGTCGAACAGCAGGGCGGCCGGGGACAGGACTCGGAGCGGCACCGGGGGTCAGCTCCCGGCCGCCGCGCGAGGCATCGGCGCACGCCATCCGGCCGCTCGCGGATGTTCAGGCATCTTGTCGGGGAGGATGTGCGACGGCAGCCCGCTCACGCGCTCGACCATCGAGACGTAGGGAACCACGAGGGCGCCGGGAGGGGCGTCCAGGAGCTCGACCTCGACCCGGCCGTCCTCCACGTTCGCCTTCAGCGGCACATGAAGGTGCCCGAACGGCTCGACCGCCAGCTCGCGCTGCTCGACGAGCGTGCCGCCCCGATCGAACACCTCCAGTCGGACCGTCAGTGCGGCGGCGGTCCACGAGGCGAACCCGGCGCTCGCACCCACGCCGCCGGTCCTCGTGACGTGGCTGAACGTGGCCTTCTCGCCCGTCCGCAGCGCCTCCGTGGCCGGCACCCCGGGAAGCCACTCGTTCGCCCGCCAGCCGCGGACCTTCGGGCCGCTGCTGTAGGTGCGGGAGAGCACCAGGAAACCGCAGCCGGCATCGGTGCACTCCTCCCCGGGTCGTCCCGCGTAGACCAGTAGAGCGCCCATCGTGCCGGCGTGTGCGAATTGCGGGACCGTCAGAACGTCGGGGAAGTCGGCGAGCTTGCCGGCGGCCACGGTGGCGCTCACCGCCGGGGCGCTCGTGTTGTCGTGGCCGGTCGGCAGGAACTGCGCCGTGAGGGTCAGGGCCTTCCGCTGCGGGTTCATGACGACGAGGTCGGTCCGCCAGCGGACGCCGCCGATCCCGCGTAGGTGCGCCGCTTGCGGGATCATGTACGCAGTCGCCAGGCCGATCTCGGGGTCGAGTGCGGACAGCGGCAAGAGCTGGATCGGCGGAACCACGGTGGGCGCGTTCGGCGGCGCGATCACCGTCAGCTCGCCCCCCGGCCCGGGCAGGAGCGGCGCCATCGTGCACTGGCTCGGCGCCAAGGTCTCCACCAGGCCGCCGGGCCGCCGCAGCGTGATCGTCTCCCGGCCGGCGCACACGTGCGCCATCGCCGGCTTCGAATCGACGGGCAACCCGACCCGGCCGGTGCCCTGCAGCTCCCATCCACGGTCGGCGATCCGCCACTCCGGTGAGTACACCGGCGCATCGCCGCCTTGCGTCCGAGTCACCGCGCACGAGCCGTAACGCCGGAACGTAAGAGGGCCCAGCTTCCGGATGTCCCATACCTTCTGGAATAGCAGCGTGCCGGCGGGCAGCGGCCACTCCGTAACAAAGAGAGTTTCCTTTCCTGAGCGAGCCGAGGCGCCGCCTAACTCCGCCATCTCCCGCGGGACGGTTTCGAACCCGGCCTTCCCGAGGACGTACTGCACGTGCGGTGTGAACACCCCGTCGTACACCACCACCGTGTTGGCGGCGGCCCGGTGGTGCCGGATCCACTCCAGCGCCGACCACACCGGGGCCGGGTCGCGTCGCATGAGGTACACCGGGAGACCCCAGGCAAACGCGGCGGCGCACCAGCAGGCCACCGCCGCGATCCCCGCCCGGCGCGCCCAGCGGCGGTCCGCCGCGACCACGCCTGCCGCCAGCGGAGCGAACAGCGCCAGCGCCGGCAGGCCGTAACGCGCCGCCGAGAGCACGTTCATCGTGAACATCGCGACGGCCAGGTAAACGATCGCCGAGGCTCCGGCGACCGCCACCAGCAGGCGGCGGCCGGTCGCCAGCCAAACGGCGCTTCCGACAAGCACCATCAACCAGAACGCGATCGCGATCGCGTCCGATCCCAGGGGGTCCCGCATCCAACCCAAGACGGCCTTCCCGAACGACAGCGCGGGCAGCCGCAGCCCCGCCTCGATGCGAGCCATCCCCCGGGCGTGGGCGATCGAGACGTCGACGTAGCGCCGGAAGCCCGTGAGGAGGATCGCCGGCGTCCAGATCAGCGCCGACACGCCAAACCCGGAAAGCGTTCCAAGGCCGAGCGGCCGCCAGCCGCGCCGCCGGACCGCCAGCGCGACCGCGGCGAGGCCGGCCGGCAGAAGTGCGACGAGGATCTGCGGTCGGAGCGAGAGCGCCAGCGCGACGACCGCCGCCGCCATCGGAAGCCTGCGAGTGTCTCTCGCCGCTGCCACGCACGCGACGATCGCGCCGGCCACTCCGGCGGTCGCCGGGACGTCGGAGAGCCCGACGTTGGCGGTCGCGAGGAAGGCGGGAATCACCGCGACCACGCACGCGGTCGCGGCCGCTGCGGCCGGCGGCGCCCCGAGCGTGCGGGCGAGGGCGGCGAGCAGGACCACCGCGGCCAGCCCCGAGAGGATCGCCACGAGCTGCATCGCGAGCTGCGGGTCACGGGTCAAGTACGAGAGCACCTTGCCGGCCGCGATGAACGCCGGGACCCCGGGCGGGTGCGGCGAGTGCTGGGCGACGTCGTAGTGATCGAGTGCGCGCTGGTAGAGGACTTCATCCCACTCGAACGGGGTCGCCGGCCGGAGCGCCAGAAGCACGACCGCGAACAGGAGCACCCCCAACGCGGCCGTGCGATGACGCTGCACCCACCCCCCATCCAGCCGAGGCCGGAGTGCGTCCCTCATCGCGCGTCATTGTCCACGGACCTTCTACGGCTGGGAAGGGCCGGTCGTCGCGTACGATAAACCGCGTCCGAGCGCACGACGGGCCGGCCTGCGGCGCTCATCTCGAACCCAAGGGGATCGGATGAGGCGGCGCCCACGTTCCGGCAACCCGATGGTCGGGCAGGACATCGGCAAGGGTGTGCGCCGGCAGCCCGGTCTCCCGGTCCACCGTCGAGAGGTACGGCACGACACGGGCATCGCCCGGCGCGCCGACCAGCTCGACCTCGACCCTGCCGTCGGTGACGCCGGGCGAGAGCGGAACGTGGAGGTGTCCGAACGGCGGCAGCTCGAGGTCTTGCTTCTCTACCACCGCGCCCGTAGCGTCGAGCACCCGAAACCGGACCCGGGTCCCGGCGTCGGTCCACGACGCGAACCCCACGCTCGCGGTGGCCTCGGCGGAGTTCGTGACGTGGCTGAACACGGCCTCGTCCCCGCCGCGCATCGCCTGGGCCGGCGCCACGCCGGGTAGCCATTCGTCGGCGCGCCATGCCGAGGGCGGCGCGCTGCTGTTGTACGTCCGCGAGAGCGCGGTGAAGCCGCATTCCGAACCGCAGGAGCCGTCGGCGGCGGCATAGAGCAGCAGGGCCCCGAGCCGTCCGGCGCTCGCGAACCTCGGGTTCGCCAGGACGTCAGGCGCGTCGAGAAGTTGGCCCGGTGCGAGCGTTCGGGTCACTGCAGGCGCGGACCGGTTGTCGGTCTCGGTCGGAAGGAACTGCGCCGTGACGGTGAGCGCATGGGGCTCCGGGTTGATGACGACGAGGTCGGTCCGCCAGAACGCCGACCCAAATCCCGCGAGGTGGGCTGCCTGCGGCACGAGGTACGCCGACGCCAACCCGGCAGCCGGCTGGACCGCCGCGAGCGGCAGGAAACGGAGAGGCGGCAGCCGCACCGGCGAGCCGGGGGGACCGCTTACCTCGAGCCAGCTGTCGGCGCCGGGAAACAAGGGCGTCATCGCGCACCGCATCGGCGCGATCGACTCGGCCCGCCCGCCGGCAGGCGTGAGCCTGATCGCCTCGAGCCCCGCACAGACGCGCACGGCGGCGGGCTTCGACCCCGCCGGAAGCTGGATGCGCCTGGTGCCCGAGAGCAGCCAGCCGCCGTCGCGCGCCGCCCACCCGGCGGAAAACGCCGGGTTGTCGGTCTCGCGGAGCCGGCTCACCGCGCACGAGCCGTATCGGCGCCAGGCCAACTCCGCGATGCGGCTGGTCGAATGGCGCGCCTGGAAGAGCACCTCGGCACCGGGAACCGGGAGCGGCGTTACGAAGATCGTCTGCTCGCCGGGCTGCGGCGGCGCGGTGAAGACGGCGTTGGCCTCCTCGATGTCGGCGATCCGAAACCCCGCGCGTCCGAGCACGTACTCGACGTGCGGGGCCGCGACACGGTCGAAAACCACGCGCGTCGCCGCGTGGTCGCAGTGCGTCCGCACCCAGGTGAGCGCGGCCCACACCGGCGCCGGCCTCCTGCGCTCGCGCAGCGCAGGCCAGGTCCACGCGACTGCCGCAAGACACCAGACGGTGACGAGCGTCGCCGCCGCCCATCGGATCCGGCGCCCCGTCGTAACCGCTCCGGCTGCGAGGATCGCGATGAACGGCGTCGCCGGTAGCAGGTAGCGCAGCGTGACCGTATCGTTCATCGTGAACACGCCGCTCGCGAGGTAGAGGGCGGCCGAGGCTCCCGCCACCGCCGCCAACCGTCCTCGACCGGTGCGGACGAGTGCTACCGTTCCGAGCACGACGAGCGCCCAAACCGGGGCCGCGAACCGCCAGTCGACGAAGGAACCAAGGAGCCAGGCGCGGACGATGTCCCCTAGCCGTGCGCCCGGAAGGTGGCGCGCTCGTTCAACCATTGCCATGTAGTGCACGTGGGACGTCGTCGCCGACCACCAGCGGGACGGCCCGGTCGCCAGGATCGCCGGCACCCAGCTCGCCGCGGCCGTGGCGACTGCCGCGCCGGCGCCGAGCGCCAGCTGGCGCCAGCGGCGGTCCCGAACCGCGACGATCGTCACCCAGGCGAGCGCCGGGACGACGGCCGCGCCGTCCTGCGGCCGGACTCCGGCTACAAGCCCGCACGCCACGCCGGCCACGGGCAGCCAGCCGGGCGACTCCGCCGCGACGACGAGCGCGAGCACGGCGAGGACCGTCGCGGCAGTTCCGGCGACATCCGACGTCCCGACTCCCGAAAGGTATAGGAACTCCGGGCTGGCCGCGACGAGCGCCGCCGCGAACGCCGCGGCGAGCGGCGGCGCGTTCAGGCGCCTGGCCAGGGTCCACGTCGCCGCGAGCGTCGTCAGTGCGGCGAAGATGCCGACGACCTGGAGCGCGAGGAGCGGATCGTGCGCCAGCACGTTGACTGCCTTGGCGGCGCCGATGTAGGCGGGGAACCCCGGCGGCTGCGGCGAGTGCGTCGCCACGTCGTACTTCAAGACCGCCCGCTGGGCGAGGACCTCGTCCCACTCGAACGGCGTCGCCGGGCGCGCGAACCATTGCAGCAGCCCGTATGCGGCGAGCGCCGCCAGTACCAGGCGTGGCGCCCGGCTGGCCCCGCCGCGCCCCGCCTGGGCGTCGAACCGATCCCCGGCGCGCATCACTCGAACCCGAGACTCCGGACGCCGACCGCGGGCGGGCGCCCGAGCGCCCTTACGGCGCCCTTGGCCGCACGGTTCCTCCCGTAGGCCGCTTCGGCGAGCTCCATGAGGAGCGGCCGCTCTCCCTCGCCCCGGTTCTGTCTCCGCATGCCCACCGTCGTCACTGCGCCGAGAGCCCTCCGCGAACCGCTACTCCTATGTCCCGCTCGCCCGGGGACCGCAAGTGTATACGAGGAGCGAGGCGCACCTGCGCAGGACGCGGTGCCGTATCATTCATCCACTGCGAGCGCCATTGGTGCCGTCGTCCCGGGTTGCGGGATCGGCGCTCGGTATTGAACTTGAGGAGGGCATGGAGGCGCCGACGATCCTCGCAGCGACCCGTAGGCTCCTGGGCCGAGCGGGCCTCACCGCCCGCCCGACGCCGCGCCTCGTGGCGCTCGTGGCGGCGCTCGGCTGGCTCCTCGTCGTCGGCGTGGTCGTGCGCTGCCGGTGGGGCTCGGATGTCCGCGCGCTGCTGATCATCAACGACCACAACCGCTTGCCGGCGGCGTTCGCCTCGGTCCCGACCGTCGGGCCCGCGGGCTACGACGGGTTCATGTACGCGGCGCTGGCCACGGATCCGTTCCTCCGCCGTCTCGAGACCCGCGGCTACCTCGACACGCCGTGGTACCGGGCGACCAGGGTCCTGGTGCCGATGCTCGCCTGGACGCTGGCGCTCGGGCACGCGCCTGCGGCGATCCTGTTCTACCAGGTGCTGTGCTGGGGCCTCGGGATCGGCGCGGTGTTCCTCCTCGCGCGCTGGCTCGCCGACGAGCGGCGTTCCGCATGGTGGGCGCTCGCGGCGGCAGGCGGCGCGGGGATGGCGGGCGCGGTGCTGCGCAGCACGCCCGACGCCGCGGCGCTGGCGTTCATGATCGCCGCGCTGTGGCTGCACGGACGCGGCTCGCGGGGCGCCGCGCTCGCCTGTGCCGTGGCCGCCGTGCTGACGCGCGAGACGTCGGTGCTGGCCGCGCTCTCGATCGCCCTCGTCGAGGCGCGGCGTCACCGCTTCGCCTGGGCCGCGCTCTTCGCGGCGCTGCCCCTGGGCGCGGGGGTCGGCTGGCAGCTCTACCTGAGGTCGGTCCTCGGCACCGCGTTCGACACCGGCTCCGGCAACTTCGGGGTCCCGTTCGCCTGGCTTCCGGCGAGCCTCGCCGCGACGGCGGCGCACTTCCTCCCGTGGGAGGCGGTCGGCACGCTCGCAGTGCTCGCGACGGCGGTCGCGTTCGTCGCGGTGCTCTCGAGGCCGGGGACCTGGGACGCGGCCGACCTCACGTTCCTCGCCTTCGCAGGGATGGGGCTGTTCCTCGCGTCCAGCGTCTACTGCGAGACGTGGGCGTTCGGGCGGGCGCTGCTCGCGGTCCCGTTCCTGGCGGTGGTCATCGGCGTGCGCGAGCGCGCCCGCCTCCGGCGGTGGGCGCTGCTCTCGGTCGTCGCGCTCTACCTCCTCGCGGGCGTCGCGATGGCGCTCAACGAGGCGCGGATCGCCGTGCACGGACGTGGCGTCCTCCAGGGCGCTGCTCGAGGGGACCCCGGGCGGGCTGCACGTCGCCGGCGCCCACGCCGGCACGGCGGCGCCGGCGCCGGTGACGGTTGCGCAGCCCCCGTTCTGGGTCGTTCCGGCCGCGAGCGCCGAGGGACGGCTGGGAGCCTTCTGGCGCACCCGCCTCGAAATCTCGAATCCCGGTTCGCGGCCCGCGCGGGTGCGGCTCGAGCTTTTCGGGAGCGGCACCGACCCCGACGACCCGCCTCGAGTCGCGCTCGAGCTCTCGGCACACCAGACCCTCCGCTGGTCCGACGCCGTGGGCGCGCTGTTCGAGCGCCGCGCGACCGGCGCGATCCGGGTCCAGGCGGTCGGCGGTCGAGTGGTGGTCCGGAGCCGCACCGTCAACACGAGCGCAGCAGGTTCCGACGAGGCGCTGCTGCCGGCGCTCGTCGAGGCGGACGCGGTGCGCCCGGGAGGACACGCCACGTTCACCGGCCTCGTGGCGGCCTCCGATCCCTCCGCCGGCGTCCGCACCAACCTCGGCATGCTCAACGTCGCCGCGATCCCGATCCGGATCCGCGTCGCGGCGTTCGACGGGGAAGGGCGGCGCCTCGGCGAGATTGGCGGCGAGCTTGGCCCGCGCGGGTTCGGGCAGCTCGACGACATCTTCGCCAGGTTCGAGATGCCGGCGACGAACGTCGGACGTGTCGAGGTCACGACGGAGACGGCCGGCGGGGCTTTCCTCGCCTACGCCTCGGTCATCCGCGGTCCGCAAGCGCAGGCCGAGTACCGCTTTCCCCGGGCCTTTGGCCCCTCGGCGACGCCGCGGTGAGCGGCGCTCAGCCGTAGAGCAGGAACTCGTCCCGGCGGGCGGCGAACGCCTCGCAGTGCGCGCGCCAGGTCGCGAACAACGCCTCCGCGTCGGCACGCCCCTCGATGACCTCGCGCGCGCCCGAGGAGCCGGTCAGCAGGTCGATCGCGGGGACGTCGGCGACGAACTCGTACGACGTGTCGCGCCAGGCGAGCTCGCGGGGATGCAGCTCGCGCACGGCGGCGAGAAGACGAACGCCGGCCTCGAGCGGGCGCAGCGCGTCGCGATCGGTCACGTGCCATTCGACGCCGGCACACGCGATCCCGGCGAACTTGCCGAACTCGGGGCGGAAGCGCGTCGGGCGGAAGTGCGCACCGGGCACCGGTAGCCGGTTGAGACGCTCGGCGAGGCCCTCGGCGTCGAGCCACGGCGCGCCGAGGAGCTGGAACGGCCGCGTGGTGCCGCGCCCCTCGGAGAGATTGGTCGCCTCGACCAGACACGCGCCGGGGTAGATCGTCGCGGCGAGCGGCGTCGGCATGTTCGGCGACGGCGCGACCCAGGGAAGGCCGGTCTCGTCCCACCAGGCGCCGCGCCCCCAGCCCTCGCACATCACCACGGCGAGCGCGAGGCCAGGTTGCCGCTCGGCACGCAGCAGGAGCGCCAGCTCCCCGAGCGTCATCCCGTGGCGCACCGGCACGGGCAGCTCCGAGACGAACGACCGGCAGCCCGGATCGACCGGGCCGCCCTCGAGCGTGGCCCCGCCCAGGGGGTTCGGCCGGTCGCAGACGATCACCTCGACGCCCGCGCGCTCGCACGCCGCCATCGCGTACGCAACCGTGGCCGCGAACGTGTAGTAGCGGCAGCCGATGTCGACGAGGTCGACGACGAGCGCGTCGAGACCGTCGAGGTCTTCCGGCCGCGGCGCGAGCGTGGCGGTCGAGGCGCCGTACAGGGACACGATCGGCACCTCGAGGACCGGCTCGCGGGCCTCCCCGACGGGTTCCATGTCCTGCGCGACGCCCCAGAGGCCGTGCTCCGGCGCGAAGATGCGGACCAGCGTGCCGCCGGCGCGCGCGAGCGCGCGCCACGCCGGCTCGAGGACCGCCGTCACCGACGCCTGGTTGGCGAGAACCGCGAAACGCCGGCCCCGCAGCAGGGCTGGATCGTCTCGCAGCCGTTCCAGTCCCACCTGCACTCGAGCCACGGCCATCGGCGGCCAGTATACCGGCGGACTGCCCTCCGACTTGCCTCCCGGCCCGTGTTGAGGCCTAATCCACACGCCTGTTATTTCGGCCCTGTTGAGGCCTAATTCACACGCTGTCCGGGGAGGTCGACGTGGATCGCGAGGAGTTCATCCGCTTCGTCGAGGAGGCCAACGCGCACACGGTGTTCCAGCCGCTCGGCATCCGGGTCGCCAGGTACGACCCGGACGAGCTGCAGGTCGCGATGGACGTGGACGAGCGCCACCACCAGCACCTCGGGATGCTGCACGGCGGCGTGTCGGCGCTTCTCGCCGAGTCGGCGGCCTCGCTGGCGGCGGCGATGAGCGTGAACCTCCGGACCCACACGATCGCCGGCGTCGACCTCAACGCCACCCACCTGCGCCCCAAGCGCGAGGGTACGCTCACGGCGACGGCCAGGCCGGTGTACCGCGGCCGCACAACGCACGTCTACACGGTCGAGATCACCGACGAGGCCGCCGCCGTGGTCTGCGTCGCCCGTTGCACGATCGCGGTCCGCCCCCGTAAGCCATAGACAGGGCACAGGGCACAGCCCGTGAGTTCTACCGGTCGGGGTCAACGCAGGGAGCCGCACCGCCGCTTGTCACCATGTCATCCTGAGGCCCGAAGGGCCGAAGGATCCCATGGAAGTACGAGCGACCGTGGGTACCGGGCGGGTTCGGGGGGATCCTTCGTCGGACAGCCTGAGGCTGTCCTCCTCAGGATGACACGATGGCAGAAGACGGCGCGAGAAGGGTTCCGGCGTCAGCGGCGCACCGACTAGATACGCATGCGGATCGGCATCACCACCGTCTGCAGCCCCTCGAACTGCAGCCGCCGCTGGATCGCGTACGCGGTGTCGTTGTGCAGGAACTTGTGCGACAGGCGCTCGTGCGCGAAGATCAGCTTGCCCAGGAAGAAAACCACGCGCGGGTACTCTCTGGCGATCCCCAGGCACAGCTCCTCCGCCTCCTCCACGACGTCCGTGGCCAGCCGGTACCTGTACTCGGCGTTGAACCCGAGGCCGCGCGCGAGGTCCACGTAGCGCTGGAGGTTCTTCTCGGTGTTGGAGGTCAGGGCATCCAGCTGACCCCTCCCCTTGAACGCCCCCGAGTCCACCGTACCGACGGAGAGGAAGAGAACGTTCTTGAACGTGCCCGGGAAGAGCCGCTGGACCGAGAGCAGCGAGTGGACCCCGAGTCCGCTGTACCCCGACACCAGCAGCGCCGCCACCGGCTGGCGGGCGTCGAGTTTCGTCGCGCCTTTCGCGGCGCCGCCGGACGGCAGGTCCTGGAAGACCGCATCGAGCTTCGAGATCTCGGCGCGCACCGCTACGTAGTGGCGCTGGACCAGCAGGCAGATGACGATGAACGACGAGGTCATCAACAGGGTCAGCCAGCCGCCCTCCCTGAACTTCTCGGAGGTGATGACCACGAGGATCGAGACGCACAACAGCCATCCGACCGAGTGGACGGAGAGGTTGCGCAGCCACTGTTTCTCGGTCTTACGGTGGGTGAACCAGAACCGCCACATCCCGGTCTCCGTGAGCGTGAACGTCACGAAGACGTTGATCGAGTAGAGGACGACCAGGAACGCGACGTTGCCCTGCGTGTAGAGCATCAGCACGACCGACAGCAGCCCCATCACGAGGACACCGTTCTGGCTGACGAGGCGCTCGGACAGGTTGGCGAAACGGTGCGGGATCCACGAATCCATCGCCATGTTGGCGAGCACCCGGGGGCCGTCGATGAACCCTGCCTGGGCCGCGACGAACAGCAGAGCGCCCTCGGAGACCAGGGAAAGGATGACGAGCCAGGTCCCGACCGGCCAACCGCCGAGCGACCAGGCGCCGAAGACGCGCTCGAGCAGGACCGCGTTCATGGTCTTGCCCGCGGTCGGCGCGGCGGCCCACAGGAGGTAGCAGAAGATGATCCCCCCGGCAGTGACGGTCAATGAAAGCGCCATGTAGAGCATGGTTCTCTTGGCGGTGGCGACCCGGGGCTCCTTGAGGATCTGCACGCCGTTGGAGACGGCCTCGATCCCGGTGTACGTCCCCGCGCCCAGGGAGTACGCGCGCAGGAACAGCAGCGCCAGCGCCACGAAGCCGAGCTTGCCGAGGTCGGCCTGCAGGCTCACATGCGTCTGGTGCAGCACCTGCGGCATGGCGGAGGCGTGGGCAAGGATGCCGTAGGCGACCAGCACGAAGTGGGTGACGACGAAGACCAGGAAGATGGGGAGCAGGATCTTGATCGACTCCTTGATCCCGCGCAGGTTGAGCACGAGCAGCGCGACCAGGACCGCGACGTCGATCGGGACCCTGTAGACCTGCCAGGAAAGCGGCATGAACGAGAGGATCGCCTCCACGCCCGAGCTGACCGAAACCGTGATGGTGAGGACGTAGTCCACGACGAGGGCCGACCCCGAGACGACCCCGGCGACCGGCCCGAGCAGTTGGCTCGCCACGACGTACCCGCCGCCCCCCGAGGGGAAGTGCTCGACGACGAGGCTGTAGCAGAACGAGATCACCCCGACCGTTATGGCGATCATGATCGCGATGTAGAGCGCCAGGTACTCGTGACCGGCGAGCGCGCGGAACGCCTCCTCCGGGCCGTACGCCGAGGAGGAGAGCCCGTCCGCGCCCAGCCCGACCCACGCGAGGAACGCCATCAGCGAGAGCTTGTGGAAGACGTTCGGGTCCTTGAGATCGCGCGGCCCGCCGATCAGCGCCCGCTTGACGCCGGCGACCACGCCCGTGGCATGGGCCGGCGCCTCGGAAGCGCCCGTCGGGCCGGGCGGCGCTTGCTCGGGAGCCATCGCGAGATCCTACACCAACGGGGAAGACAGTGAAGAGTTAAGAGTTAAGAGTTAAGAGTTGAGAGTGAAGAGTTGAGAGCGAAGAGTTGAGAATGGAGAGGCAAGAGTCAAGAACCGAGGGGTCAAGGGCCGCCCGTCGGAGAGCCGCTTCTCGTCTCTAACTCTTCACTCTTCACTCTCAACTCTTACCTGCCGCTCAGACCATCCGGAGGAGGTGGCCCATCTTGTGCTTCTTGGCCTCGAGGTACTTGCGCGTGTGCTCGGTCGGAGGCACCTCGAGCGGGACACGCTCCGTGATCTCCAGCCCGTACCCCTCGAGCGCGACGTATTTGGACGGGTTGTTCGTCATCAGCCGCATCCTGCGCACGCCGAGGTCCCGCAGGATCTGCGCGCCGACGCCGTACTCGCGCTGGTCCGCGGGGAACCCGAGCTTCTGGTTGGCCTCCACGGTGTCGGCGCCCTGGTCCTGGAGCTCGTAGGCGCGCAGCTTGTTGACGAGCCCGATCCCGCGGCCTTCCTGGAGGAGATAGAGCAGCACGCCGCGCCGTTCGGCTGCGATCCGCTCCAGCGCCGTTTCGAGCTGCGCGCCGCAGTCGCAGCGGGCCGACGCGAAGACGTCGCCGGTGAGGCACTGCGAGTGGACCCGCACAAGCACGGGCTCCTCGCCCTCGATCTCGCCCATCACGAGCGCGATGTGTTCCTCTCCGGTGACCGGCGACCGGTACGCGTACACGCGGTAGTCGCCGTAACGGGTCGGCAGCGCCGGCGCCGCCATCCGTTCGACGATCCGCTCGTTGTGCATGCGGTACGCGATCAGGTCGCGCACCGTGACGACCTTGAGACCGTGCTCGCGCGCGATCGCCACCAGGCGGGGCAGGCGCGCCATCGAGCCGTCGGTGTCCATGATCTCGCAGATGGTGGCGGCCGGGTACAGACCGGCGAGCCGCGCGAGGTCGACCGACGCCTCGGTGTGGCCGGCGCGCTTGAGCACGCCGCCGTTGCGGGCGCGAAGCGGAAACGTGTGGCCCGGCCGCAGGAGGTCCTGTGGGCGCGTCGCCGGGTCGATCGCGGCCTGCACGGTGGCGGCCCTGTCCGCCGCCGAGATACCGGTGCTGATGCGCCCGCGAGCCTCGATGGACACGCAGAACGCGGTCTGGTGCGGCGACGTGTTGTGCTCCACCATCGGGGGAAGCTGCAGCTCCTCGCAGCGTTGCTCGGTGAGCGCCAGGCAGATCAGGCCGCGCGCGTGCGTCGCCATGAAGTTGATCGCGTCGGCGTCGACCTTCTCCGCCGGCAACGCGAGATCGCCCTCGTTCTCGCGATCCTCGTCGTCCACGATGACGACGAAGCGGCCGCGACGGAACTCCGCCGCGGCCTCTTCGATGCTCACGAATGAGCTGCTGTCGTTCGCCACGTCGATCAGCTCTTGGGCGGCGGGGTAGCGGCAGCCGGCGCCGCCGGCGCGGCGTCCTCCTTGATCACGGTGAACGGGATCTTCTGCGAGCGCTCGACGCCGGACTTCGCGTCGCGCAGCGTCACCTCGAGCTCGAACTCCGTGCCGCGACGGAACCCGCCGAGCGGCAACTGCTGTCCGAACACCCAGATGTCGCCGAAGAGCTTGGCGCCTTGGATCGCCTGGAACGGCTGCTCGTCGTGCTTCTTGCCGCCCGAGTACAGCCCGATCTTCAACTCGATCTGCGGCTGCCCCTTGTCGTCGAGGGTCGGCCGGACGACGTACGCGCCGTAGGTGATGTTCTCGTCCTGCTTGTACTTGTTGTCCAGCCGCGGGATCAGCCCCATGCCGCCGAGGTGGAAGGCGTCGCCCAGATGGGCCTGCGCCGCCTGGCGGATGTCCGCGCTCCAGATGATCGGGGAGATGTAGGGACCGTCCGCCGGTACGGGCTCGTTCTTCGCGTCCACCGTCGTCACCGCGACCGGACCGGCGTCGCTGGAGAGCGCGAGGTCGACCTTCCAGTCGCCCGGGTCGGCCGGCAGGGAGAACTCGTAGGCCCGCCCGCCCGGCACGCCGATGGGCGTGACCGGAGCGACGAAGCTGCCGACCACGTCGCCGCTCGACGCCTTGCGCACGCGCCCGGTCGCCTGCGTGGCGGCCGGCACGGCGTCGGGCAGCTGCAGCCAGATCCAGATGGGGTGCGAGGTCTCGCTCCGCACGCCGGAGGCGCTCAGCACGGCGGCCCCCTGCTGCGGCCAGGGGCGCGGCTGCACGTCGAAGACCGCCTGCTGGGCCGTGGTCGCCGCCTTCGTCCCGGGCAGCAGTCCGATGCGCGGCACCTCGGTCAGCTTGGGGTGCAGGTTGAGCTTGTCCACCTGCTCCGCCAGGAGCTTCTGCGCCTGGAGGTTCCGCCGGTCGGAACGATCGAGAGGGAAGTCGCCGGCCCCGACCCGCGTCTCGCTGAAGACGAACGGGTTCATGTCCGGCTGCTTGAACGGCGGCTCGCAGACCTTGCCCGGCTTGCAGTACCACCAGATCTGCGTCTCCCCGCGCTCGATGAACGTGGGCCGGTTGCCCTCGGTATCCTCGGTACCCGCCGCTACTTTCTGAATCGCCAGCGGCTTCCCCAGCAGGATAAGGACCTTGCCCCGATCCGAAAGACTACCCGCGAGCTTGGGGGTCGTGAACTGCTTGTCCGCCGCCGCCACGCGCGCGTCGAAATCCTGTTTGAACTCGTTCTCCACCGTGTTGAGGTCGGGGTCGCGCCTGGCCCAGAAGAGCTCGATCCACGCCTGTGCCTGGGCGTCGGTCTTGAGCTCCGCGAACGCCTTCTTCTCGTTCTCGGTCATCACGAATCCGGCCGGTCCGGTGGGAAAGTCCTTGTAGGTCTGCGATAGCTGGGCACCCGCGAGCGAGGCAACAAGTAGGGCCGCCACCGCCAGGGGGGCAAGGCTACGACGCATGACGTTGTCCTCTCTTCTGCCCCCGGTTCAAGCCGCGGGGCGGCTCATCATACACCGTCGCACCGCCGCACCGCCGGGAGAAACGAGGGCCCGTAGGCCGACAGGTCGACGGCTCCTCAGAACGGGTTCCCGAACGCCAGGAACAGCTCCCCCGGCGACTCGCGAACGACGGTGCCGTCGCTCGCGACCCACGTCATACGGTTGAACTTCCACCCGTACTCCAGGCGCAACGGGCCGACCGGCGTCTCCACCCTCACGCCGACCCCGCCGCCCCAGCGCATGTCGGCGACCCGCATCTGCCGCCAGGCCTGCCAGACGTTGCCGCCGTCCACGAACAGGTTGCCGCCCACCGGGCCGTAGACCGGGAACCGCCACTCGGTGCTGGCCAGCAGGAGCCCCGCCCCGCCGGTCGCGACCACGTTGCAAGGCAGAGTCGGGGCGGTCGCTGATGCCTGACATTGGAGGGTCTGGTTCGGGATCCCGAGCAGGTCCGTCGGGAAGGCCCGTTGGGAGACGCGGCCGCCGGCAAAGAACCTCTCGTTGATCGGGAGCTCGAGGTTGTCGGGAACCCCGGGGACGCTCGTGCGAGGCTGGGTCGCGCCACCGCGGACCGACACGGCCAGCACTCCGCCCTGCGCCGGAGCGAACACCGATGCCGACGCCATGACCTTGTCGAACGCCGCGTCGGCCTGCAGCATCTTGAACGCGCTCTGCCACGAGAGCGACAGGTAGGCGCCGCGATGCGGGGAGAAGATGTCGTCCCTCGTGTCCCACTCGATGCTCGGGGTGATCGAGGAGATCTTGTCGCGCTGCTGCTCCCTCTCGATCTGGCTCAAGATCTCGGGAGGCGCCGTCGGGTCGACGATCAGGTACTCGTAGCGGAGGATGGTGCGGAACGGCCTCTTGAAATGGTCGCCCAGCTCGATCCACGTCCCCCGTTGGAGCACGTCGTAGCTCGTGAAGAAGTCCTGGCTGCGGTAAACCGAGACCCAGGTCGGAATGCCGAGCAAACTGAGGCGTTCGGGCTCCCGGTACGTGGCCTGGATCCTCCGCTCGAGACTCGAGAGGCGGAGGTCGATCGAAAGGCTGCGGGCGGTCCCGAACAGGCTCAGCTCGGACCACGTCACCGAGACCCGAGTCTTCTGCTCGGTGTCGTAGCCGAGGCCGAACGAGAGGGCGCGCGTAGGCCCTTCCTTGAGGTCGATCACCAGACCCCGGCTCGGCCCGGCCGTCTGTCCGGGGATCGGGTGCACGTCGACCCGCTCGAATAGCCCGAGCGCGAGGAGACGCCGTTGGGCCTCGAGCTGCGCCTGTGGGTCGTCCTTGGCGCCCTCGGCCAGGCCCGCCACCTTCTCCACGACGCCCCTGTTGGTATTCTCGAGACCGGCAATCACCACACGTCCGATCGCCGCCGGCGACCCAGGCTCCACGTGGAGCTTGACGCTGCAACGCTCCTGCGCGCAGTCGTGCGAGGCCGCGACCACGGCGTCGGGGTACCCGGCGCTCTGTACCGCCGCCTCCAGTCCGCTGCGCGCCAGCTCTTCGCCCCTCTCGCTCCACGGGCCGCCCTGCGCGAGGGCGAGCTTCGCCGGCTTCACGCCCGCGGGGACGCCGTCCAGCTCGAGACGGGCCACCGTGCGGCGCGCGCCCTCCTCGACCGGGAACTCCACGTCGACGCCGTTCCGGCGGGGGACGATGCGCGGGTCGGAAACCTTGGCATCGGCGAGGCCGGCGTCCTGCAGCGTCCCCAGCACCGACGAGGCGTCGGCGGCGAGCGTCTCGTCGTCCACCGGCTCGCCGCCCCACCGCCAGTAGTGGCCGGGACGGACCCCCACGCGCTCGCGCAGCTGCTTCTCGGGGACGGTGTGGGACCCCGGAAACCGGATGGCCAGGACGGGGGTCAGCGGGCCCGGGTGCACGTCGAGGTGGAGGACCTTCCCCTTGGCGTCCTGCCCGACGCTGCTCTCGACCTTTGCAAGCAGCCGCCCCTGCTCCTGCAGGAACGAGCGTACGCGGCTGACGGCCAGGTCGACGGAGGCCTCGCTGAACGTCTCGTCGCCTCGGAGGAACGGCAGAGCCTCGACCTCGAGCGCCTTGCTCCGCTCGATCCCCTTGAGGTCGAGGTCCCAATGGACCCCTGCCTGGACGGGAAGGCGCACGGTCGCCCCCTCCGGTCCGTCGACCACCTCCGGCGAGTCCACCTCGGCCTCCCAGAACCCGTCGCGCCGCAAGCGCTCCGTCAGACGCCGCCGCGCGCCCTCGCGGCCCGCCGCGGTCAGCGTCTGGCCGGAGCTGAGCCTGCAGACCTCCCAGAGCGCGGACGGCTCGATCGGCGCGCCCGGCGCGATCAGCTGGTGCACGGTCAACGGCGCGCCGAGCGCGGCGGTGAGCACGACGGCCACCGTTCCGCCTCCGGGATCGAACTCGAGGTCGGGATCCAGCGTCGCCCGCGGGTACCCGCGGTCGTGCAGGAGCTGGCGAGCCTGCTCGACGGCCGACTCGAAGGCTGCGACCCGGAGCGGGGCGCCGCGTGCGAGGCCGAGCGCGGCGAGCACCGCCTTGGTGTCGGCCCGCGTCAGCCCCAGCACACGGACGGAGCTCACCAGCGAGACCGGCTGCACGCGGACCCGGATGACGGCGCCCGCCTCGGTCTGGTCGACGTCGACCACGGCGTCCTCGACCTGGCCGGTGGCCATGAGCGCCTGCACGCCGCTGCGGATCTCGGCGCGCGAGAGCGTGCTGCCTTCGCGGACTCCGAACGCCTCCCGGAGGCGGTACGCGTTGGAGACGCCCGGCGCGTCGATCACGACCTGGGTCACGCTCACCTGCCCCCAGGCGAGCGCTGTCGCCGCGAGCGCGCTCAGTAGCGCCGTTGCCACTTCACCTCCAGAGAGTACGACCCGTCCTGCTCCCGGTTCGCCTCCAGGTAGACGCCGAGGGCGAGGCGCCACCGGCTGGTCACGACCTCCTCACGGTTTGCGGCGAGATTCGTCGCGACGGTGACCGTCCAGTCGCGCCTCATCTGCTTGACCACCGTGAGTCGCGCCGTCGGGCTGCCGGTCTGGGTGGCCGCGAACGGGTCGACCCGCATCTGGTCCACGTCGAGCAGCGTGCGCGCCCGCCTGGTCACGGCGCCGGTGAGCTGGTCGGTCAGGAACGACGAGGCGATGGCTCCGGGGCCCGCCTGGCCGGCCACGTCCGCCTTGCGGCCCGTCGACACCAGGGAGATGATGTCCATCTCCGGCAACGGCGGGTTCGAGGAGAACGTCGGCGTGAGGCGGTCCAGCGTGCCGTTGAGCGCCACGGTGACCTCGAACGTCTGCACGGTGGTGCGCGCCAGGATGTTGAGGTGCGGCTCGATCCGCTCCGGGCTCGTGAACGTCACCGTGCCCCGGTCGAGGTCGTACCGGTTGCCGGCGAACTCGAGCTCGCCGCCCGGGAGCGCGTCGAGGCGCCCCAGCACCCCGTAGCGGGCGGTGGTGCCGACGATCCGGAGATCGCCCTTCGCCACCAGCCTGGCGAGCGTCGTGTCGACCTCGAACGTGCTCGGCACGTCGACCGCCAGGTTGAGGCCCATCGGCGCGCCGGTCGTCGCCCGTGCCCTCTCGGGGGCGCGGATCTGCTCCACGATGAGCCGCTGGAGGTCCAGATCCCTCCGGAAGACCGTGTGCTTGAGCACGGCCTTGCCGGTCAGCGAGAGGTCCTGCAGCCCGCCGACCAGGCGCACGTCCCCGCTGAGGATCGGCGTCAGGCCCGTGATCAGGGGCCAGCGCACCGCCTCGAGGCGGAGGCTCAGGTCCAGCGCCAGGCTCGGGCTCAGGTAGATGCTGCCGTTGCCGACCCCGTTGCCTCCGAGGATCGCGAAATCGACGCCGTCCAGCTTGATGGCCTCGGGGATGAACTCGAGCACGCCGCTGATCTTCGTGACGGGCTCCGGGAGGCCGGGCACGTGGAGCGAGCCGTTGGCGACCCGCATCGTGCCTTCGAACCTCGGTGCCTTGTCGGTCCCGGAGATCTCGCCCAGGAGCTCGACCCGCCCCGCGGGCTGCGCCTCGCGCCACACCAGTCCGAGCAACACGGCCGGCAGCGCGCCCGAGACGTTGCCCGAGAGCGTCCCGTCCACGCTCCGAGACGCCCTGACGAACAGGCTCGACCGCTTTCCCGAAAGGGTGGACCCGTCCAGCGTGATGGCGCCGCCGTCGACGACGAAGTGGGCGGGCGCCTCGAGCGTCGCCTCCTCGCCTTCGACGGTGAGCGCGAGCTCACGAATCGACCCGTCGATGTGCGCGGGCTGAGGCGGCGCCAGCCGCACCTCCGCGTCACCGGCCATGTGGCCCTCGAGGGGCAGCTCGACGCCGGCGAGGTCCTGCGCCAGCATGTGCCAGGACTCCACCGCGAACCCGAGCTTGCCGCGGAACTCGCCTTTGTTGCGCCGCAAGTCGCCGGCCAGCCGCCAGACCTGGGGTCGGTCGAGCTCGAGGTGGACGCCCTGGGCATCGAGCTGGACAACGCCGCGCACGCCCTTTGTGCTCGTGACCTCGAGCCGGCCGGCGGGTTTGTCGAACGGGAACGCGCCGTGCAACGAGCAGTCGAGCGTGCCGCCCGCCATGCGAGCGAGCGGCGGCGAGATGGCGTCCAGACCGAACCCCGAGAGTGTGGCGTCGACGACCGCCTCGCGGTGCGCGAGGTTCACCTCGGCCGACGCGTTGAACGGTCCGACCGCGATCTTCATGACGCTCACGACGCCCTTGGCCAGGCGGATGGCGCCCGTTCCATCGCCGAACGGCATCCCCGCCACCGCCACGCCCGAGAGGCGCATGTCGGCCTGCCCCTCCGGCGACTCCAGGGTGCCGGCCAGGTTGCCGGTGAACGCCACGCGGCCCGCCAGGGGCGCACGCACGCCGCCCCAGGCGAACATCCGCGCGAGCGGCACGCCGTGGCCGGCGAGCGTCAGCTCCAGCTCGCCCCCCTTCCCGTAACGGAGCTCGCCGCTGGCGGTCATGCGCCCGGAACCCACGTACACGACGCCGTTGTCGACGGCGAGCACGCCCTGTCCGACCCGGAACGACGCCTCGAGGCCGTCCGCGGTGACCGGGCCGAAGGCGACCGGAGCGAGCGCGACGTCCCCCGCCACCGTGAGATCGCTGAACGGGCCGGACAGCGCAATGTCCAGCGCCGCTTCGCCGGTGAGCTGCGGCGGGACGACGTCGATGCCGATCCACCCGCGCAGGAGGCGTGCGACGCTGGCGACGCCGACGTGCTCACCCTGGATCTTCCAGTTCGGCACCCAGGTGCCCAGGGTGAGCCGGCCGTCCCAGCGCACCGGCGCGCCGGCCAGCGTGGTGTTCCTGGCCGAGATCTGGAGCGCGCCGTCGTGAGCGAGCGAGAGCACGATGCGCCCCGCGACCGGGACGTCCCCGCCGCCGGGCTGGACGTCCGCGATCCCGGTTCCGTTCCCCGCCTTGAACGCGTAGGCGTCCCAGGTCACGTCCGCGTTCACGCGGGCGCGGCCCGAGAGCCCCGCGTCGGCAACGCCGAGCTGTCGCAGGAACCCGGCCAGCTCGACGCCCTGGCCCCGGACTTCGATCCGGTGCCGCCACGGCGGCGCGAAGCTGCCGAGCGTGTAGGAGCCCTCGAGCTGGCCGCCTGCGAACGTCGCGCGGGACAGCGAGGCTTCCAGCCCGTCCTGGGAAAGGTGCACGTCCCCGGCCACGTTCCGGAACTCCAGGCCGACGAGCTTGACGCCGGGGCACGTGACCGCCGCATCGACGCGGAACTCGCTCCCCTTGAGGCTCGCCTGCCAGCGCCCGGCCGCCCTGCCGGACAGCTCGATCCCGATGTGCAGCGTTCTATCCAGGTCCGCGAGCTCCGCCTCCGCGGTCCCGCTCCCCGACACCGTGAGCCCGACCTTGCGCACGCTCCCGTCCAGCGACCACCCGGCGCCCTGCCCGCGGAGCTTTCCGATCTCCCACCCGTCGTCCGTCTTCCGTCCCCAGGCCAGCAGCGACCCGGTGAGCGGCTCGACGCCCGGGGCCTGCACCCGGAACGCGCCGACGTGCAGCACCGCCGAGCTGATCGGCAGCCGGCGCGTGCCGTTCCAGCGCGCCTCGACGTCCTTGGCCGTGAGGACGACCCCGCCCGGGATCGCGAGCTTCTTGATCTGAACGTCCTCGAGGTCGAGCTGCCGGACGAGGACGTGGACCCAGCCGGCGCCGGCCGACCGCGGTCCCGCGGCAATCGGCGTCTCGAGGTCGACGACCACGCCCTTGAGCCTGAGGTGATCGACCCCGATCTCCCGGTTCGCCAGGAGGACGTCGCCGACCATGACGTCCGCGACGGCGATCTGGAGGATCGGCGCCGCCGGCGGCCCGACCCGCACGCCCCGCACCTGGAGCGCCGGGGGACTCAGCGAGATCCGCAGGTCATCCACCTCGACCGGCTGGCCCGTGGCCGCCGCCAGGCGCTGGGCGACCTGGCGGGCCAGCCAGGCGCGCGAGCTCGGGAGATTCGAGATCCAGAGCCCGGCCGCGACCGCGCCCAGCCAGAAGGCCACAGCGAGCAGCAGCCCGATCGCCGTTCTGGTCAGGTGCGGTCGGCGCCGGGGCACCTCACCCCTCCCGCTCGCCCCACTTCAGCTTCTGGTGCAGGATCGAGAAGAAGCTCGCGGTCGGCACGCGCACGAGCGACAGCGGTTCGGCCGCCTTCGCGATGTCGACGCGCTCGCCGCCCGCGAGCGGCAGCCCCTGCTGGCCGTCGAGCGTCAGGTAGACCTCCTCGCCCCCGCCGTCCACCCACACACGGACACGCCATTCGAGCGGCACGACCAGCGGCCGGTTGGTGAGCGTGTGCGAGCAGATCGGAGTGATGAGGAGCGCCGACAGCCCGGGGTGGACGATCGGCCCGCCCGCCGAAAGGTTGTAGGCCGTCGACCCTGTCGGCGTCGCGAGGATCAGGCCGTCCGCGTGGTAGCGCGAGAGGAGTTCGCCGTCGATCTGCACGTTGATCGTCAGGATGCGGGCGAGCGCGGCCTTGTTGACCACGACGTCGTTGAGGACCAGGAACTGCCGGCGCGCCTCGCCCTCGCCGACCAGGACCTGGAGGCGGTCGCGGCGCTCGATCACGACCCGCGCCGCGAGGAGGTCGTCGAGCAGCCCGATCACCTGCTCGCGGCTGTGCTCCGTGAGGAACCCCAGCGTGCCCATGTTCACGCCGGCGACCGGCGTGGAGGCCGGGCAACCACGCGTCACCGAAAGGAACGTGCCGTCGCCGCCGAGCACGATCACCGCATCCACGTGCCGCCCGAGGTCGGCACGCACCGGCCCGGGCGCGACGCCCAGGGCGCCGGCCGACTCGACGTCGGCCACGCCCTCGACCCCGCGCCGCGTCAGCTCGCGCAGGAGTTCCTTCCCGAGCGCGACCGCTTCCAGGCTGGACAGCTTGACCGCCAGCCCCACACGCTTCGGGGGCAGCCGGGGTATCACCGCCCGCATGCCGTCATTCTAGCCGAGGCCGGACGAACGGCCCACGGCGCGACGTTTCTATCTCAGGTCGCGCCGGTCCGCAGCAGCGCCACGACCTCGCCGGGCTCCGGGAATCGCCCGGTCTTGTGCTTCGAGAAGACCGTCTTGCCGTCCGCGACGACGTCGAAGACGCCGCCGGAGCCCTTCACGAGCGCGACGTCCGCGCCGAACGCCTGCTTCAGCTCAGCCGCCAGACCGGCGGCCCTCGGTTCGTAGTTTCAAACCACGCAATAGGTGATCTTGACCTTCACGGCACCCTCCCGAACCAGGAGCCTGTCTGGGAAAGCGGGAGGGCCGCGTTGCGGCGGCGCGGGGCGAGCTGCAAGGCGACGCGCCGATGGCGATGTGGACCCATCGGCGAGGCGCGGCAACGCTGCAGATCGCCCCGCGCCGCCGCAACCCATGGGCGCAGGGGGGTTGCGGGCGCATGCTGCGTTGCTCGTCGGCCGCGATGGCGCCGGCATCGCCTGCCTCCTCGCGCCTTGCCTGCGCCTCGCAAGCCCCCTGCGCGCGACCCACCCCATTTCCCAGACAGGCTCCTAGCCCACCCGTTGCCCAAACGCCCGCCGGAAGATCGGCATTTCGCAGCAGGTCAACGCAGCCGAGAGTGCGCAGGCCGCACCCGCTCCGGCTGCCGTCCAGGGCGCCCCGACGCGCTCCGCGGCCCACCCCGCGATGAACCCGCCGATCGGGGACAGGCCCGAGAACAGCCAAATGTAGAGCGAGACCACCCGGCCGCGCATGTGGGGCGGCGCCGCCGTCTGGAGAAGGCTGTTCGTCGTCGAGAGCTGCATCGCCACGCCGAAGCCGATCATCACCATCCACGCCGCGGCGAGCCCCAGGTTGCGGGTGAGCGCGAGCGCCACGAGGCCCGTGCCGAGGCAGCCCTGACCGACAGCCATGATCAGGCCTACGCGCCGGCCCGAGCGGCGTGCGGCTGCGACGAGCGCACCGGCGATCGCCCCGAGCCCTCCGCTCGACATCAAGAGGCCGAACCCGCGAACCCCGCCGTGCAGGACGTCGCGGGCGAACACGGGCAACAGCGTCGAGTAGGAGAGCCCGAAGCCGGAGGTGACCGCGATGGCTACCAGCATCAGGCGAATCTCGCGGTCGTTCCAGGCGTAGCGGACGCCCTCGGTCAGCTCCGTGCGCATCGAACCCTCGGACCGGCGCACGGTCGGGACGGTACGGATCGTCAGCAGGGCCACCAACACGGCGAGGTAGCTGACCGCGTTGACAGCGAAGCACACCCCCTCGCCCCACACGGCGACCAGGACCCCGGCGAGCGCCGGCCCCACCATGCGCGCCGCGTTGAACGCCGACGAGTTGAGGGCAACCGCGCTCTGGAGGTCTTCGATGCCGACGATGTCGACCTGCAGCGTCTGCCGCGCGGGGGTGTCGAGCGTGTCCACGACGCCCTGGCAGAGCGCGAGGACGAGCACCTGCCAGACTCGGACCGCGCCCGAGAGGGTCAGCGCGGCCATCAGGCTCGCCTGCACCAGCGAGAGCGACTGCGTCAGGAGCACCAACCTGCGGCGGGAGAACCGGTCGGTGAACACCCCGGCGATAGGTGCGCCGACGAGCGCGGGTCCGAACCGCATAACCGACAGCACGCCCAGCACCAGCGGCGAGTCCGTGAGGCGGTAGACGAGCCACGCCTGGGCCGTGGTCTGCATCCAGGTGCCGTTGACGGAGAGCCACTGCCCTATCCAGTAGACGCGGAACGGCCGGTGCCGCAGCGCCCGGAACACGTGCCTCATGCGGGCGGCGAGCTGCCACATCGCGCGTCAAGGTAGCAGAACCGCAGCGGGCAACCCCTGACGTCCAGAGGCCCAGAGGTTCCGTGGCCGCGGAGGGGCAGAGGTGCTGAGGAGCAGAGGAGCCAGGAACGGCAAGACAACGGGCGGAACCTCTTGGCCTCTTGCCCCGTTGCCCCTCTGCCCCTCCGCTCCTCTGCTGCCGTCGGACGTGCGAGCCCTCGGCCTCTCCATGGACCCGCGACTCAGCGGCGGGGCGGGAGCTTGTCGAGGAGGCCCGCGCGGCGGAGCGGGTCGAGGTCGGGGTCCATCGCGAGGTCGAGGCGGTCCATGCCGTACTGGTCGCGCGCCCGCAGCAGCCAGTCGGCCGCCTGCGCCGTGTCCCCGAGGGTCGCCCACCTGGATCCGATGTTGTAGGCGAGCGCCCCCACTGCGGGGACGCCGCCCTTCCGCCAGAGTTCGGCCGCGCGCGCGAGCGCGGCCCGCGCCGCCGCAGCGTCGCCCATTCGGCCGCTCGCCTCGGCGAGAGCGAGAAAGACCGACGGGTCGTCGGCGTCGGTCCTGGCGAGCGGCTCGAGCACGGCGCGCGCCTCGGCAAAACGGCCGAGCCCGGCCAGGGCCTGGCCTCTTCCGAGGACGAGCTCGCCGTCGCGCGGGGTGTCGCGGAGGCCGGCGTCCGCCGCGTCGAGCGCCGCCTGCCACTGGCGCCGCCGCTCGTCGTCCCACCGCAGGAGCGAGGCCCAGTACTGGGCCGTCTGGTGCACGACCAGCGCGGACGTCGTGCCGAAGTCGAGGTGCTTGCGGATCGCACGGCCCAGCGCCTCGCGGGCGTCGTGCTGACGGCCGAGTTGCTGAAGCGCGAACGCCGCGTAGAGCGGGTACTTGTAACGCGTCGGGAACCGCGCCTCGCCGACCGAGGTGGTTCGCAGCGTGTCGTCGAGCCGCCCGGCGAGGAGCTGGCTGTAGGCGAGCTCCTCGCGCGTCGGGCTCCAGTCCGGGCGCCACCCCGCGGCGAGCAGCTTCTCGAACATGGGAATCGCGTCGGTCGGCCGGTCCTGGAAGCGATAGGTCTGCCCGGCCCGGTAGGTCAGCTCGCCGCTGCCGGGGAAGAGGGCGCGCGCCCGCTCGAGCGCCTCGAGGCGGCGCTGGCTGTCCTCGGAGAGCATCGCCGCGACCTCCTCGAGCACGACGGCCTCGGCCTCGTCCGGGTGGGGCACCAGCGCGCGCGCCGCGGCCAGCTCTCCCTCCCACTCACCGAAGTGCGCGGTGGCCTTGGCGTTGAGCGCGAGCCACAGGTGCGCCGGCCAGAACCGGGGGTCGGCCTGCACGGCGCGCCGGAACGCCTCCTTCGCCTCCGCGAGCCGCGTGCGCATCGTCAACTGCAGCCCGTCCCGGAACGCGGAGGCGGCCTCCAGGACCTCCGTCCGGCGGAGGAGGAACGCGTGCAGAGGGTCCTCGCGCGCGACCTCCCGACAGAGGCCCTCGAGCTCGAGTGCGGCCGCGACCCCCGAGGCGTCGTCGGCCCCGTCCGCCGCGAGTTGCGCACCGACCGGCGCGTCGAGGACACGGATGACCGCGCCCGACCGTGCGTCCAGGATCGTGGAGCGCAGCCTCGCCGCGCCTGCGGCGCCCTCCGCGGTGGCGGACACGCGGACCTCCGCGCGGCCGGGCGAGACGACCTCCAGCGCCTTCCGGGCCGCGACGGCCCGCAGCAGCTCCGCGTCGAGCCTTGTCGCAAGGCCCGGCGGCGGGGCCGGCCAGCCCGCCCGGACGGGTTCCAGGGCGACCCCGAGCCGGAGGGCGGCCTGCGTCGGGCCGGGCGCGTGCCGCACCGCACGCCAGGCAAACCAGCCAGACGAGACCACGGCCGCCGCCAGAACGGCGGCGACCACCCATCGCCGGCCCCTGCGGCGCCGTCCGATGCCGGCCGTCGACGTGGCTTCCAGTTCCTCCGCCACCCGAGCGAGCCGCGGACGACGCGAGGGGTTAGCCGCGAGGCAGGAGGCGACGAGGTCCCGAACCGTCGCCGGCGTGTCGGGCGGGAGGCGCTGGAGCTCGGTGCGTCCCTCGAGGACGCGGCTCATGATGTCCGGCACCGACGGGCCGTCGAACACCCTGGCGCCGATGAGCATCTCCGCGAGGCAGCAGCCGAAGCTCCAGGCGTCGCAGCGCTCGTCGCACTCTTCGCCCCGGACCTGCTCCGGCGCCATGTACGCGGCGGTCCCGACGACGCCGCCGGATTCCGCGAGCTTGGCCGTGACGTCGACGTCCTCGGGTGGCCGGCGCCCGCGGCTGAAGCGTGCCAGGCCGAAGTCCAGCACCTTCGCCTCGCCTTCCGCGGCCAGCACGATGTTGCCGGGCTTGAGGTCGCGGTGGATGACCCCGCGTTCGTGCGCGGCCGCCAGGCCCCGTGCAACCTGGCAGCCGATCAGCAACGCGTCGGATACCGGCAGGGCGCCTGCCCGCAGCCGGCGGGACAGCGACTCGCCTTCCACGAGCTCCATCACCAGGAACCGCACGGGGACGACGGGGACGTCGCCGACCGCGGCGCCGAGGCCGGGGTCGGGCACCGCCTCTCCGAGCTCGTAGATCTGCGCCACGTTCGGGTGGTTGAGCGCGGCGAGCGCCCGGGCCTCCCGCTCGAACCTCGCCACCCTGTCGGGCTCGCGGGCGAGGTCCTCCGGGAGCACCTTGATCGCCACGTCACGGCCGAGCCGCAGATCGCGCGCCCGCCACACCTCCCCCATCCCACCCCGGCCGAGGACGGAGAGGAGCTCGAATCGCGACAGGAGCAGGCCGGGGCGCAGCATGTTTCCTCTCGATCATAGTGCCTCTCCGGCGGCGGCTGAAGAACACGCGACCGCTCCCGGCCCGCGGCGCGAGAGACGAGCTCTCCATGCAGTGGAACAGAAACGATGGTGCCGGCGGGGCCCTCGACTCCGCGCTAGTCGCTCTTGGCGTCCGCTTCGGAAGACAGGGCAGCTCCCCCGCCGGATGCGACAAGACTCTCGGGTTCGCGGCCGGTGACGGACTGGAGGCGGTCGCCGACCTTGCCCGCCAGGCGCTCGGCCTCCTCGTACTTGCGCTGCGCGTTGCCGAGGTGCGTGCCGACGAGGCGGAACACGTCGGCGAACTTGGCGAACTCGCGCTGCAGCCGCTCGAGCTCGCCGAGGATCTCCCGGGCCCGCTCCTCCACCTGCATCCCCTTGAGGCCGGTGACGATCGTCGAGAGGTAGGCGAAGAACGAGTTGGGCGAGACCGGCACCACGCGGCGCGAGGTCGCGTAGGCGAGCAGCGAGCCGCCTTCCCCGAGCGCGTCGTCCTTGATGATCACCTCGTAGTAGATGTTCTCGGCCGGGATGTACATCAGGGCGAACTCGAACGTCCCCTCGCCCGGCCGGATGTACTTGTCGGCGATCTCGTCGATGCGGGCCTTGACCGAGCGCTCGAACTCCTTGCGCGCCGCCTTGCGCGCCGCGTCGTCCTCGGCGGCGATCATCCGCTGGAACGACTCGAGGGGGAACTTCGCGTCCACGGGCACGAGGTGGCCGCGGAGCTTGATGACCGCGTCCACGATCTGGCCGTCGCCGAAGCGGTACTGGGTCTCCCAGAAGCTGGGCTGCAGGACCTGCCGGAAGAACTCCTCCAGCGACGCCTCGCCCAGGTTGCCCCGGAGCTTGGGCGCCTTGAGGATCCCCTGCAGCTCCTCGATCTCGCGCCCGAGCGCCTCCATGCGCGTCGCCATCTCCGCGACCTTGCCGAGCTGGCCCTTGAGGTCGCCGAAGACCTTGGCCGCGCCCTCGAACTGCGTGCCCAGGTTCTTCTGCGATTCGGCGAGCTGGGTGTTGACCGTCCCGACCAGCCCCTGGAGCTGGGCGGCCAGCGTGCGCCGCGCCTCCTCGAGCCCGACCCGCAACGCCTCGCCGGTCGTGGCCTGCCCGCCCTGGACCTGCTGGCCGAACTCGGCCAGGCGGCGATTGAAGTCGCCGACCACCGCGGCGAGCTGGCTCCCGACCTGCGCAAACGAGTCCCTCTGCGACTGCGCCACGGCGAGCGACACCCGGGCCAGCTCCTCGCGCACCGCGCGCTCCTGGCGCTGAGCCCTGGCGAGCTGCAGCGCGACCATCACGACGATCATCGCCGCGAGCACCGCCACCACGACCAGCCCCGCCGTCACGCCGCGCCTCCCTCGATCACCCGCGGAGGCAGGCCGTGCAAGGCGCGCACTCTCGCCTCCGCTCTCGCCGCCAGGGTACGCCGGTCCGCGTGCGGCGGCGCGATGGGGTCTCCGAAGCGCACCTCCGCGATCACCCGGCGGTGCGCGGCCAGGCGCAGCGCGTGGGCGATGAACGGCTCGCCGCGGAACCACGCCACCACGTCGAGGTTGGCGTCCGTGACCGGCGCCCCGTCCAGCTCGACGTACCGCACCGCCGCAGGCACCACCGGCGCGCTTGCGTCGACGGCTGCCTGGAAGAGGCCGCTCCGGAACGGCAACAGGTCGTGGCCGTCGGTCGAGGTGCCCTCCGGGAAGCCGAGCACGGTGGCGCCGGCCGCGAGCGCCGCCGCGACCTGGGCGACGCCGCGGGCGCCCGCCTTCACGTGCTGCCTGTTGATGAAGATCGTCGCGCCCGACGCCGCCAGCGCCCCGAACATAGGCCAGCGCCTCATGTCGTGGCGCGCCGCGAACACCACCGGGAAGAGCCCCCCGATCGTCAGGATGTCCACCCACCCGTAGTGGTTCGAGACCACGAGCGAGCCCGGCGGCGGCAGGGCGCCCGAGCGTCGCACGCGGATCCCCAGGCATCGCTGCCCCACGCGCGCCCAGCGTGCGTTGTGGGGCCCGTTGCGCGGCCAGCGCTCCGGGAAGCGCGAGAAGACGGCGCGATACGCGCGCGCCACCACGAGCCAGGAGCCGATCACGAACGCGCCGAGGCGCGCGAACGCCCGGATGCGACCGCCTGAGGCCATGGCCATCTTGTAGCACAGAAATGCAGGGCACAGGGCACAGGGCACAGGGCGCAGGGCACAGGGCGCAGGGCGCAGGGCGCAGGGCGCAGGGCGCAGCAAGGATCAGCTTGACTTGACCCGCGGCATTCCATCCGGGCTCCGCCCCTTCAGCGACGGTAACAAGACCTTTGCGGTGCCCCCCCGGAATCACAACCTGACTCCCCCGAACCCTGCCCGGGGGCTGGCCGGGGAAACCCCTTCGTGATAACTTTCACGCTGGCGTCCGGGAATCCGGCGCCGGAGGTTGTCCGATGTCCGATGTGCGTCCGTTCCGTGCCCTGCGACCCCGTCCCGACCTTGCCGTGAGCGTCGCGGCACCGCCGTACGACGTGATCAACTCCGAGGAAGCGCGAGCGATGGCCAAGGGGAACGACGTCTCGTTCCTGCACGTCAACAAGCCCGAGATCGACCTGCCGCCCGAGGTCAGCCTCTACGACGACCGCGTCTACGCGGCCGGGGCGGCCAACCTTCGGCGCTTCATGGCGCAGGGCGTGCTGGTGCGCGAGGCCGACCCGCGGTTCTACGTCTACCAACAGCGCATGGGCGACCACGTCCAGGCCGGCCTCGTATGCGCGGCCTCCTGCCAGGAGTATGCCGACGGCCTGATCAAGCGCCACGAGTTCACCCGCAAGGACAAGGAGGACGACCGGACGCGGCACACGCAGGAGCTCAACGCCAACGCGGGGCCGGTGTTCCTCACCTACCGCAAGCGACCCGAGATCGATGCCCTCGTCGACACGATCCGGCAGGGCACGCCCCTCTACGACTTCGCCTCCCCGGACGGCATCGGCCACACGGTCTGGGTCGTGCCGGCGGACCGGACGGCCGCGCTTCAGGCAGCGATCAAGGCGGTACCGGCGCTCTACGTCGCCGACGGCCACCACCGCGCCGCGTCGGCGGCCCGCGTCGGCCTCGAGCGCAAGGCGGCCAACCGCCGGCACCGCGGCGACGAGCCGTACAACTACTTCCTCGCGGTGTTGTTCCCGCACGACCAGCTCCGGATCATGGACTACAACCGCGTCGTGAAGGACCTCAACGGCCTCACGGCGGACGGCTTCCTCGCGAAGCTCCGCGCATCGTTCACGGTCGCGGCCGCCGGTGATCCGCGCCCGGACGCCGTCCACCGGTTCGGGATGTACGTCGGCGGGACGTGGTACCGCCTCGAGGTGCGGCCCGGGACGTTCCCGGCGGACGACCCCGTGCGCTCGCTCGACGCCGCCATCCTTCAAGAGAACCTGCTCGCGCCGATCCTGGGGATCGCCGACCAGCGCACGGACAAGCGCATCGACTTCGTCGGCGGCATCCGCGGCCTCGGCGAGCTCGAGCGGCGCGTCAAGGAAGGGTGGGCGGTCGCGTTCGCACTCTATCCGGTATCGCTCGACCAGCTGATGTCGGTGGCCGATGCAGGGCTCGTGATGCCGCCCAAGTCGACCTGGTTCGAGCCGAAGCTGCGTTCGGGCCTTCTCGTTCGAACACTGGACACGTGGTAGCGGGCGCGAATGCGCCCAATGGGGAAAGGAGCTTGTGATGCTGATCCTGATCTGTGATGCCTTCGACAAGTCGCTTCCCGACCGTCTCAAGAAATTCGGGGAGGTCACCGAGGACGCCGGCCGGTTGCCGGAGGCCGAGGTCGCACTGGTGCGCTCGAAGACCAAGTGCACCGCCGAGTGGATCGCGGGCGCGCCGAAGCTCAAGCTCATCATCCGCGGAGGCGTGGGCCTCGACAACGTCGACGCGAAGGCCGCCAAGGCCCGCGGGATCGAGGTCCGCAACACGCCGGCCGCCTCGTCGGTCGCCGTCGCCGAGCTGGCGTTCTGCCTCATGCTCTCGGTGCCGAACCGACTCGTCGAGGCGCACAACGCGATGAAGCTGGAAGGCAAGTTCCTGAAGAAGGAGATCAAGCGCACCGAGCTGTTCGGCAAGACGCTGGGCCTGGTCGGGATCGGCCGCATCGGGGCCGAGGTCGCCAAGCGGGCGGCCGCCTTCGGGATGCGGGTACTGGCGTACGACCCCTTCGTCAAGCAGTCGGACGTCGCCATCCTCGTGCCCACGCTCAAGGAGCTGTTCGGCAAGGCGGACTACCTTTCCATGCACGTGCCGCTCACCGACGACACCAAGGGGATTGTCAACAAGACGACGATCGCCGAGATGAAGGACGGCGCGGTGATCGTCAACACGGGCCGGGGCAAGTGCGTGGTCGAGGAGGACCTGGCGGAGGCGCTCAAGTCCGGGAAGGTCGGGGCGTACGCGACGGACGTGTGGTTCTCGGACCCGCCGGACCCGTCGAGCCCGCTGCTCTCGGCGCCCAACGTGACGATGACGCCGCACATCGGCGCGAGCTCCAAGGAGAACCTGCTGCGCATCGGCAACGAGGTCGTGGACCTTCTCGAGAAGTGGGGCAAGTGATCATGGGGGGCGGGCGCCCTCGCCCGCCGTCAAGGAGGCTTCGATGAGTCACAGGGTGATCAACTTCTACGCCGGTCCCGCCGGGCTGCCGCTGCCGGCCCTCGAGCGCGCCCAGGCGGAGCTGCTCGACTTCGAGAACACCGGCATGTCGGTGATGGAGATCTCGCACCGCGCCAAGGAGTACGACGCCGTGCACAACGAGGCGATCGCCCTCGTCAAGGAGCTCCTCGCGGTCCCCGCCAACTACAAGGTGTTGCTCCTTCAGGGCGGCGGCAACCTGCAGTTCGCCATGCTGCCGATGAACATCCTCCATTCCGGACGCAAGGCCGACTATGTGGTGACGGGGTCCTGGGCCAAGAAGGCGTTCAAGGAGGCCAAGATCGTCGCCGGCGACGCCGCGCGCTGCATCGCCACGACCGAGCCGGACAAGTTCAAGCGCCTGCCGCGCCCCGAGGAGATCAAGATCAACCCCGACGCGGCGTACGTCCACATCTGCTCGAACAACACCATCTACGGCACCCAGTGGAAGTCGTTCCCGGCGACCGGCGCGATCCCGCTCGCGGCCGACATGTCCTCCGATTTCATGTGGCGGCCGTTCGACGTAGCGCCGTTCGGCTTCATCTACGCCGGCGCCCAGAAGAACCTCGGGCCCTCGGGCCTGGTGGTTGCGATCATCCGCGACGACTTCCTCGCGCTGTGCTCCGACAAGTTGCCGAGCATGCTCCAGTACAAGATCCACGCCGACAAGAACTCGCTTTACAACACGCCGCCGTGCCTATCGATCTACATCCTCCGCAACGTGCTCGCCTACAACAAGTCGATCGGCGGGCTCGCCGCGATCGAGAAGAACAACCGCGAGAAGGGCCGCCTCCTGTACGGCTGCATCGACAAATACCCCGCGTTCTACAAGGCGTACGTGACCGTCCCCGATGACCGCTCCTTCATGAACGTGGACTTCAACCTGCCGAGCGAGGAGATGGACGCGGCGTTCGTCTCCGAGGCGAAGAAGGCCGGCATGGTCGGACTCAAGGGGTACCGCGACCTCGGCGGCATCCGCGTTTCGATGTACAACGCGGTCACCGTGGACAACGTCAAGACGCTGGTTGCCTTCATGGAGGAGTTCGCGAAGAAGCACGCGCAATAGCGCGAAGCCACCTTACAGGTCCCTCTCCCGCGCCAGCGGGAGAGGGGTCGGGTGAGGGCCGTGAGGTCGGACAACGGGCGGGGCGAGGTGCCCCGCCCTTCGCACGCGCGTTCCGGCCGCCCTTACCGGCGATCGGTCAGCGTCGCCTGCCAGATGTCGTCCTGGACGATGGTGCGGATCGCGTAGACCGTGCGGTTGTCCTTGGTCAGCGCGACGTACGTGAGAATCGGTTGTCCGGCGATCGACGCAATGGCGATGTGCCGGTCCTTCGTCCGCGTGTCGACGAGCCAGACCTGGCCCCGATCGCGGTAGAGGAGGCGGCGCCCGTCGTTCAGCCACCGCGGCTGGTCGCCGGCGTCGGCCACGGGCCGGTAGCCACGGGTCGCCAGCGAGTACACCGCGATCTGGCTTGTCTGCGCGCCGCTCGCGCCGAGCGCTCCCGCGATGAGGTTCCCGTCGGGCGACCAGTCGCATGGCGTGAACGAGACCCCCGCGCCTGGGGACGGCATCGGCTCCGCCACGGCCTCGCCTGGGGCCGCCCCGAGGCGGACGAGGTAGCTGACGTCCTGGCCGCCGAAGGCGAGCGTGCGGCCGTCCGGCGACCAGCGGGGGTACCACGGGCTGACGACGGGCGTCTTGAGCACGCGGGCGAGACCGCTGCCGTCGGGCCGGATTGTCCACAGGTCGTAGACCCCGCTGCGGTCGGAGTAGAACGCGATCCGGCTCCCGTCGGGCGACCACGACGGGCCGCGGTTGCGGAACGGGTCGTCGGTGAGCTTGCGCAGGCCGGAGCCGTCGGTGCGGAGGAGGAAGAGGTCCTCCTTGGAGCCCAGCGACCGCATGAGCAGGGTGGAGCCGTCGGGGGAGAGGTCGGGGTCGATTTGCTGCATCGAGGTGCGGAACACCGCAGTCTCGGGGCCGGCGGCCTTGCCGGCGACCGGGTCGAACGGGATCCGCTCGACCGCCGATGCGGTGTGGCTGGACTGGTAGGCGACCGTGCGGCCGTCTCGCCCGAGGGACAGTTGGCCGACCGTATCGGAGGGCAGCGTCACCGCTTCCGGCTCGCCGCCCACCTTGCCCGACCGCTCGTCGATCGCCACGCGCCAGACGTTGAAGCTCCCTCCGCGGTCGCTCACGAAGTAGAGGTGACGGCCGTCCGCCGACCACGCCGGGTTCCAGTCCACCGGCGGGTCGTTGGTGACCGCGACCGGAGGCCCGGCGCTCTCCCCCGCCGCCGGCACCGTCCAGACGTCGCGTTGGCTCCCGCCCCTGGGCAGCCCCCAGTAGGCGATGCGCGTGCCGTGCGGCGACCAGGCCGGCTGGACTGCGTCCCCGTGGAACACGAGGCGCCGGCTTCCGCTCGCCACGTCGACCGCCCACAGCTGGCTCTCGGCGTTGCGGTTGAGCGGGCCGTCCACCCCCTCGGTCGCGACGGCGACCTCCCGGCCGTCCGGCGACCACGCCGGCTGGTAGCCGAAGTCCGTCAGCCGGCGCCGGTTCTCCCCGGTCGCCCCCATGACGAAGATCCCGCCCCCGTCGCGCTCGGAGCGGAACGCGATGCGGTCGCCCGCCGGCGAGAACGCCGGCTCGGTGTCGTCGCTCCCGTTCCCCTCGGTGAGGTCGATCGGGTTCTGTCCTCCGATCCTCTGCACGAAGACGTCGAGACCGCCTGAGCCGGCTCCGACGAATGCGAACGTGCTGCCGTCCGGCGACAGCGCGGGGAACTCGACGCGTCCGGACGCGAACGTCAGTTGGCGTACGGCGGCGGCGTAGGGCGGCGCGCCGCGCCGACCGCGCGCGCCGAGCAGCGCAGCGAGCGCGACCGCCGCCGCGAGCGTGACGAGGGCCGCGAGGGGCAGCAGGCGGGCCGGCAAACGCCGTCGTGCCGGCGCGGCCGCGGCCAGCCTCGACGCCGAGTCGCCGGATATCGCCTCGAGTCCGAACGCGAGATCGCGCGCCGACTGGAACCGCTGGTTTGGGTCCTTCTCCATGCAGCGATGAACGAATCGGCCGAGGGCCGGCGGGAGCTGGCGGCCGCTCGAAGCGAGGTCCGGGGGCTCCTCGCGCAGAATGGCGCTCATGACCTCGACGCCGCTGTCGCCCGAGAACGCCCTCCGTCCGGCGAGCATCTCGTAGAGGATCACGCCGAACGCGAAAACGTCGCTGCGGTGGTCGGCGGGCATCCCTCGCACCTGTTCCGGCGCCATGTAGCCGACGGTGCCGAGCACCGCCCCCGCCTCGGTCGCCGAGGCCGCCGACGCCGTCAGCGTCTTCCCGGACCCGCCCGGCAACGTCGGACCGACCTTCGCGAGGCCGAAGTCGAGGATCTTGGCGCGGCCGTCACGCGTGATGAAGACGTTCTCGGGCTTGAGGTCGCGGTGGACGATCCCCTTCTCGTGCGCCGCCCCCAGGCCCTGCGCGATCTGGGAACCGAGCTCCACGGCCTTCCGCGTCGCCAGTTCGCCCTGCGACAGCCTTGCGCGCAGCGTCTCGCCCTCGAGCAGTTCCATGACCGCGAACGTGACCCCGTCGATCCTGCCGAAATCGTGGATCGCAAGGATGTTCGGGTGCGAGAGCGCGGCGATCGCCTTGGCTTCCCGCTCGAGCCGGCCGAGCGCCTCGGCGTTGTCGGTGAGGTGCGCCGGGAGGACCTTAATCGCGACCTCGCGGTCGAGCTTCGCATCCCTGGCGCGGTACACCTCGCCCATCCCCCCGACGCCGATTGGCGCGAGGATTTCATAGGGTCCGAGCCGCGTGCCGGTCTGCAGAACCATGGACTTGATCTCAAGAATAGAGGAAGCGCCGAAATTCCGCCAGAGGCTGGGGCGCCGTCGGGAGGTCGCTCAGCCGACCCCGAGGCAGGCAGGCGCGGACGCGCCTCGGCCGGGGAGGGTCGCTGAGTCGCGGATGGGTCGAGGAGACGAAAGCGCTAGAGAGACCGCTTGCGGCCGCGCGTGCCGCGGCGGCTGCCCTTCGGCCTCGAGGGACGACCGTCGACCGCGAAGAAGCTCGGTCCGCCGATCGGCTCGGGCGGCCCGAACGGGCGGGGCCCGCTGGGCCGGCGCTGCGGACGGTCCTCGGCGAGGTTCACCTTGAGCGCCCGCCCGCCGACGTCCCGGCCGTTGAGCTGCCGAATCGCCTCCTCGGCCTCCGCCTTGGTCGCGAACTCGACGAACGCGAACCCGCGGGGCTTCCCCGTGGTGCGGTCGGCCGGCATGTAGACGTCCACGACCGGTCCCGCCGGGGCGAGGAGCTCGGTGAGCTCTTCCTTTGTGGTCCTGAAGCTAAGGTTGCCGACGAAGACTTTTGCTGAGATGGCCCTTTCCCTCCCGTCCCCTCGGTGCGTGCGTAGCGTCCCCGCCTGGTGTCTGGGGTGCGCCATTGTAGCGCTAAACGCCTCAGGAAATCGCCACCGGGCTCGAACGGGCCAAAAGGCGTCTCGGTCGGCAACTTACGGTGCCGGCGAACCGGTCCGATGCAGAGAAATTGCCGCACCGGGAGCCGGTGTTGCCGTGACCGGCGCTCATGGGCCCGCGGGAGGGACAGTGGGAGCGGAAAGGCGGCATCGGGTCGTCATCGTGGGCGGCGGATTCGGCGGGCTCACCGCGGCGCGCGCGCTGCGGGGCGCTCCGGTCGAGGTCACGCTCGTCGACCGGCGCAACTTCCACCTCTTCCAGCCGCTCCTCTACCAGGTCGCGACCGGCTCCCTCTCGCCGGCAAACATCGCCGCGCCGCTGCGCGCGATCCTGCGCCGGCAGCCCAACGTCCGCGTGATCCTCGGCGAGGCGCGCGGGCTCGACGTGGCCGCGCGCCGCCTCCGCCTGTCCGACGGCGAGGTGCCGTACGACACCCTCATCGTCGCCACCGGCGTGTCGCACCACTACTTCGGCCACGACGGCTGGGCGGCGGTCGCGCCCGGCCTCAAGACCGTCGAGGACGCCACCGAGATCCGCTCGCGCCTGTTGTTGGCCTTCGAGCGCGCCGAAATCGAGCCGGACGAGGCCGCGCGCCGGGCCCTGCTCACGTTCGTGATCGTCGGCGGCGGCCCGACCGGCGTCGAGCTCGCCGGCGCGCTGGCGGAGATCGCGCGGGCGACGCTGCGGGGCGAGTTCCGCTCGGCGGACCCGAGCAGCGCCCGGATCCTGCTCGTCGAGGCCGCCCAGCGAGTGCTGCCCTCCTACCCGCCGTCGCTGTCGGCCGCGGCCGAGGCCTCGCTGCGCCGCCTCGGCGTCGAGGTGCGCACGGGCAACGTCGGTGGCCGGCATCCACGAAGGCGCCGTCGAGGTCCAGCACGACGGCCGGACGGAGCGCATCGACGCGGGGACGGTGCTCTGGGCGGCCGGCGTAAAGGGCTCGCCGTTCGGCGAGCTGTTGCGGAAGACGACCGGCGCGGCGCTCGACCGCGCGGGTCGCGTCCGGGTCCAACCGGACCTCACGGTGCCCGGCCACCAGGAGATCCTCGTGATCGGCGACCTCGCCTGCGTCGAGAAGGGCGGCGCGCCGCTGCCGGGGGTCGCGCCGGTGGCGATCCAGCAGGGCGCCCACGCGGCCCGCGTGATCCGGGCTCGCCTGAAGGGCCGCACGGCGCCGCCGTTCGCCTACCACGACCGAGGCTCACTGGCCACGATCGGACGCGCGGCGGCCGTCGCCGACATCGCGGGCCTTAGGTTCTCCGGCTACCCGGCGTGGCTCGTCTGGCTGTTCGTCCACCTGATGAACATCGTGGAGTACCGCAACCGCCTGCTGGTGCTCGTGCAGTGGGCGTGGGCCTACTGGACGTTCGACCGCTCCGCGCGCCTGATCACCGGGGAGACCGCGGAACGCCTGACGACCGCTCGCCCGGGCACCGGCGACCACCAGGCTCCCAAGGGCTAGCCGGGAGGAGCTCGAAGCCGCCGTCGCCGGCTACTCGGCCGGCTTCCGGCCTCGCTCGCCCCGGCGGCGCGTCGGCCTCCGGCGCTCCTCGAGGCGCACCCGGATCAGCTGGCGGTCGGCGCGACGGACCGTGTCCTCGAGGTGCTCGGCCTTCTCGCGCACGGCCCAGCCCACCGACAGCGGAACGGGGACCGCCCCCGGACTGTGGTCCCGCAGGCGTTGGGCGACCTCCCCCGTCCGGTGCGCCGCTTCGCCGCTGACCAGCAGCAGGAACTCGTCGCCGCCGATGCGAACCACGGCGTCTTCGGCCCTCACGAGCGCCATGAGGAAGCGCGCCACCCGCACGAGGACGCGGTCCCCGACGTGGTGGCCGTAGCGGTCGTTGTACGCCTTGAAGTGGTCGATGTCGATGACGATCGCCCCCCAGCCCTGATTGCTCTGGTCGAGCGCCCGCTCCATGTCCGCCAGGAAGCGCCGGTTGAAGCACCCCGTCAGCGGGTCCCGCAGCGCGGCCCGAAGCAGCTGGCGCTCGAGGTTCTTCCGCTCGGTGATGTCCACGAGTATGCCGTGGTACAGGGTCTCGGCGGTCCGCGGGTCGGTGACCTGGTGGGCAGTGTCGAGCACGGTACGGACCTCGCCGTCGGGGCGCCGGATCTCCAGCTCGAACTCCCGCACCGTCCCGTCCGCGGCGAACGCCGCCAACTCCTCGCGGCGACGGCCCGGGTCGCTGACCAGCTGCTGCGCCGTGTACTTCCGCAGCTCGCGCAGCGAGTCCACACCGAACATCCGCAGGCACGCGGGGTTCGCGTCGAGGATCTTGCCCTCGGCGGTCGTGATGTAGACCCCCTCCTGCAGGTTGCGGACGAACTCGGCGAGCGTCCGCGGGTCCTTGAGGCTGCGCTCGTGGCCCGACCGTCGACTCGTCCTCTCTACCGGACGCTTTGCGGCGCGCTTTACGCCCGGTCGGACGACGGGTCTCACGCCGGCACGCTCATGCGCATCGGCACGCACCGGCGGACTCAGAGAGCACCTCGCGCTTCACCCCGAACGTCCCGCGCTCGCGTTTGATGACTTCGGCACGCGACCCGCCCGCGATCGCCGCGAGGTCATCGAAAGAAACGCGATTCACTGTCTACCTCCCCAGGCCGACCCACCCAGTATTGTGCGATCGTAGCACGCGACCCCTGGGCGGGTTGGCGAACTTGTTGGAGGCGTCCCTGCCTCACGTCCCGACGAACACCTCGCACTAAGCAACCTCGTCTCTGCACCGGACCTCCCAGCGGGCGAGGCGCGATCCGATCACGGCTGCCACTCCGGGACCTTCGCCCAGCCGGGGAAGGGGCCGATCTCGATCTTCCAACCGGTGTCGGATGACGGGTCGCGCACCGCCCGCAGATTGGTCAGCGACCGGAGCTCCGCCAGGAGCTCGGCGTGCGGCAGCGTGTGCAGCGGCGGTTTGGTCATGTCCGGCATCGGCCACAGCCGGATCGTCCCGTCATCGCTGCCAGACGCGATCCAGCGCCCGTCAGGCGAAACCGCGACGCTCACCACCGGCCCGGTGTGACCGAAGAGGAGAAGCGGCTCCTCGCCGTTCAGCGGACCGACGCGCACGACGCCATCCATACCCCCGGTCACGAGAATGGTGCCCCGGGCATCGCGGGTGAAACAGTGGAGCCTGTTCCCGTGCGAGAGGACCTCGCGGGTCGTGCGCGTCGCAAGGTCGAACGCCGTCAGGGTCGAGGTTTCTCCCGTTCCGTTCGCCAAATCCAGGCGCAAGATCGTCCGGACGTCCGCGGCGAGCAGTTGAATGCCCTCATTCGCCATCAACTTGCACGGTCGTACCAGGGCGCTGCTGCCCGTCTCGAGGTCCCAGACCCGAAGGCCCGCGTCGCCGTCCGTCACCAGACGCCCGTCGGGAAGCCATACCGGAACCGCCCCTCCTTCGCCTGTACCCCCTTTCTTCTCGCAGCCGGCTCCACCCTTGGCATGGGCGTCGAGGCTGCGTTCGGCGCCGGTCGCGAGGTCCAGGACCCGGATCGAGGTCGCCGCCGGATTCCCCATGTCCACAGACGTCGCAGCCAGCCGCCGTCCTGTGGGATCCAGAACTGTGTAACCCGCGGTTGTTCCTCCACCCGGAGCGACCTTGAGCTGATGAACCGACGCGGGAGACCCATCCAGGGGCAAGAACATGACCTTGGCTGCGAAGCGCTCGCACACGACCGCAGAACGCCCTCGGGTATCGATGTCCAGATTCCATCCGACTAGCGCGCCCGGCCGCGACCAGATCTCCCGCATCCCACCCTCGGCCGTGGGAGCGAGCGGCCACACCCTCACGACCCCCTCGTCCGACGTGGAGACGAGGCGCCCATCCGGAGTGAAGGCCACCGCCGTGGACGGCGGCTTCTGTCGGCCGACCACGATCGAGTGCGGGCTCGCCACGTTCCACAGCGTGGCCGGCGCGGTGTTTTGCCCGGTGGCGAGCCAGGACCCGTCGGGGCTGAAGGTCATGCTGTTAAGGGTGTTGACCTCACTGTTGAGCAGCGGCACCGGTTCTGCGCTGCGAGGCGCCTCGAGGTCGAAAAGGAACATCGAGCGCGGTTGCAAGACCAGGGGCGGACCCGCAGCCAGGTACCGATGCCTGGGGTCGAGCGCAATCTGCCGGGCGTCCGCGGGACTCTTGAGCGTCCGCTCCAGGCGGGCGGCGGGCACATTCCAGATCCGCACCTCCCCCTCTTTGTCGCCGCTGACGACTCGATCCGACCACGGTCCCACCGAGACGCGGGCGTTGCCCTCGTGGGTCCCGACCGTCCGCTCCGGGCTGGCGAGCGCGTCCAGCCGCTGTTGGACGATCCGCCCACCCTGCATGGAGAAGATCCAGGTTCCGGTCGGATCGACCGTGCAGAACCCGCGGAGATCTTGCGGCCTCCACTGCCCGAGCAACTCGTCGGGGGCGCCGTCGAGCCGGTAACGGCGCACGGGCCCCGACCACGGCCCTTCCGTTGCCTCCGGACCCCGCGAGAAGATCAGCACGCGGTCAGCCGCGAGAAAACCCCCGGATTCCTCCGCATTCTCAAACGTGCGCTCGAGCCGCCCCTCTGGGAGCGTCCAGACGTGTATGACCGTGGCTAGCACGCCACCGACCCCGCTCACAAGCCACCGGCCGTCCGAGCTGAAACCCATCGGCAACTCAAACCCGGAAAGGAGCTCGTGCCTCGCTCCCGTGTCCCGGTCCAGGAGAGCGAGGCCCTGGACGCCGCCAACGGCCAGCCAGCGGCCATCCCGACTCCACTGGATGCCGGCGGGAAAGACCGGGTCCGTCAGGAAGAGGGCCGGAGGCCCCTGCCAGAGGGCTTCGACGGCGAACCGGCGCGCGCCGTCGTTATCCGCGCACTCCAGACTGGCGATCGCGTACGCCAGGGCCGCGTTCGGGTGCTCCGCGAGCCGCAGCCGCCCCAGGGCCAGGATCTGGGCCGCCTGGGCGCGGCGCGTCTGGGCAACGGCCTGTTGGCGCGACACCCAGACCACGCCTGCCACCGCCAGGAGGACCACGAACGCCGCCGCCACGACAAACCGCCGAACCCGGCGACGGTGGCCGGCGCTCGCCGCCATCGCTTTGGCGAACGCCTCTTCAACCTCCGACAGCCCGCCCGGGTAGCGGGCGCGCCAGACCTGGTACTCCTGGTACGAGGTGCCGGTCCACAGCAGATCGTCCGGCTTCCCCTTCTCCTCCCACAGGTGCGCCGCCTGGCGGAGCTGGTCCCGCAGCTGCGCGCCGCCCTCGTCCTCCGTGTGCCACCGCACCATCCGTGGCCATGCCTCCAGCAAGCTCTCGTGCACGATCTCGACGCGGTGGCGGTGGCTCCCGTCGGACGCCTCGATCTCGAAGCTCGTCAGCAGCCTGGCATCCACGAGCTGAGCGAGCGCATGGCGGGCATTGGCGCGCTGGTCCTCCGCGAAGACCGACACCAACTCCTCGGTCTCCGCCACCGACCGCGTCCCCTGCGCCGTGACCAGGTTGCGGAAGATCTCCCGAACGAGGCCGACCTTGGCTTCCCCGATCCGCTCCAGCGTCGCCTCGGCATGTTGCGCGAGGGCTCCGGCGACACCGCCGATCCGCTCGTAGGCCTCGCGGGTGAGCAGCTTCCTCTCCCGGTCGCGCTCTTCCCACAGGCGAGCAACGGCGAACGCCAACAGCGGCAGCGCGCCCCGCTCGCCTTCGACCGCATCGAGCATCTCATCGGCCAGGCTGTCATTTTCGAAAGCAAAGCCAAGCGCCTTCGCCGGTTCGGTGAGCGCCCGGCGCAAGCCCTCCCGCGCTGGCGGGCCGAGTGGCGTGATGCCGTCGAAGACGCGGGCAAGTGCCTCGTGCGCATGACAGCCGAACAGGAAGTCGTCCCGCATCGACAAAAGGACGTGGAGTCCGTCGAGCGCCGCGATCTTCCCAAGCAGTTGGGCAAAGCGCTTCTGCACGTCCTCGCCGTTCAGGGTGAATAGCTCCTCGAACTGGTCGACGATGACCAGCCCGTGGTCTGCCCGCGCCCGCCACTGCGCGATCAAACCGATCGCGACCTCCGAGGCGTCGAATTCGAGCAGCCGCTGAACTGCCTCGGGGTCGCCGGCGAACGCCGGGGCCAACGAGCGAGCAAGCGCGGCGAACGGCGACTGGCCCGGCGTGCAGATGACGGCCCGCCAGCCGGCAGGAGCATGGGGGATCATGCCTGCCCGCAGGAAGCTGGTCTTGCCCGCGCCCGACGGGCCGATGACCGCGAGCAGCGGCCGGTCCGCGATCCGCCCCCACAACGCCGCCACCTCGGCATCCCGCCCGAAGAAGTGCTCGACATCGTCTTCGGTGAACGCCACCAGCCCCGGATAGGGACGCGGCTCTTCCGGCCGCCTGGCCATCTCCCGTGGCGCCGACTCCGCCACTGCCAGGAGTGCGAAACCGACATCTCGTGCCGACGAGAACCTGTCCTCCGGACGCTTCTCCAGGCAACGGGTGAGGATCCGCCCGAGCGCAGGCGGGACTTGCTTCCCGACCCCTTCGATCGCAGGCGGATCCTCGTGCAGGATCGCCGACATCGTGTCTGCGGTCGTGTCCTTCCGGAACGGGGATCGCCCCGAGAGCATCTCGTACAGCACGCACCCGAACGAGAAGATGTCGGTCCGGTGATCCGCGGGTAACCCCCGCACCTGCTCCGGCGACATGTACCCCGCCGTGCCCACCCGTACACCCGTCTCCGTCGACGGCTCCGGGGTCAGCGTGGTGGCTTGAGCCCCGGGATCGGGACGGGTCAGCTTGGCGATCCCGAAGTCTAGGACCTTAACGTGCCCGTCCTTCGTGACGAAGACGTTCGCCGGCTTGAGGTCGCGGTGGACGATCCCCTTCTCGTGCGCCGCTGCGAGCCCCTGGGCGATCTGGACCGCGGTCTCCACGGCCTTGCGGACGGTCAGACCGCCGGTCCTGAGCCGGTCCCGCAGGCTCTCGCCCTCGAGAAGCTCCGTGACGATGTACGGAACCGCGACATCCCCGTCTTGCGTAGGGGAGGGCCTTGCGCCCTCCCGGGCGGGGGCAAGGCCCTCCCCTACATTGCTCGACAACTCGTACAGGGCCAGGATGTTGGGGTGGGAGAGCGCAGCGACGGCCCGCGCTTCCTGCTCGAAGCGGCGCAGCCGCTCGGGATCGGAGGCAAACTGGGCAGGAAGCACCTTGATCGCGACATCGCGGCCCAGCCGCGTGTCACGGGCCTTGTACACCTCCCCCATCCCACCCGCGCCGATCGCGGCGATGATCTCGTATGGACCCAGGCGGGCGCCAATCACGGCTGGACCTCGGATTTCGTGAGCAGCGCCTGGAATCGTGGGTCCGAACGCAGCGGGTCCCACCTGGGATCCACTCGGAGCACGTTGGGCGTCCACCAGCCACTCCGCGCCAGCAGGTCTGCCAGCTGGGCGATGGCCTCACCATTCCTTCCGACCATCGTGTAAACGAGGGCCAGCTCTTCCAGGCTATAGAGAGCTCGAATAGCATCCCTCGATACAGGCATGAGCTCACAACCCAGCCTTGCTTCTCGTACAGCGTCCACACGCCGACCGAGCCCCGCGTAGGTGATTCCGAGGGAGCTGTGAAACCGATGGTCGTCGGGTTCCTGCGCGACTTTCTGCTCGAGCTCGACCCGCGCGGCGTCGAACGCGCGACGCGCGAGATCGCGCTCCCCGGCAAGCATATGGACCTCTCCCCGAAGCATTGGGATCGGCTGATAATGGAATTGGTTGTCGAGGGCTTGACGTGTGTCCGACTCAAGTTGCCTCATCGCCCCTTGGAAGTCACGACGAGCCAAACTGACCGCTAACCTGTTGATCGCGACGTCCCCCGTGTCGTCCGTAAGCCCGACAACCCGTCCGGCCTGGTCCAGCACCGCTTGAGCCTTTTCGACGTCGCCGTGCCATTGAACTTGGAGCCACGCTGCCTCTCCGTAGAGGGTGCCCCACTGGGGACTCAGGGCAATCGCCAGCCCTCGGGCACGGTCTGCCTCGGCGCAGCGTCGAGCGAGGACGCAGATACCGGCGAAGTTGTGGAGCATCTTCGCGTTCCTCGGGTCCCACTCGAGCGCCTCGCTCATCGCCTCCGCCGCGTCCTTCCACCGTCCCTGCCGGCGCAGAACGTAGCCGGTCCCCGCAAGTGCGTCACTGGCGTGCGGCTGGATGGCGCGGGCCGCTGAGAACTCACTCAGGGCTTGTGGGTAGGCGAGCAAACCGTAATAGAAGTAGTAGCCGAGGGCGGTGTGAGCTTCCGCCAGGTCCGGACAGAGCTCAACAGCCCTTTCGCTTGCTTGCTTTGCTTTGCCGAGGCGCTCCGAGCTTCGGTTGTAGTACAGCCAGTACATCAGCAGGTGACTTCTGGCGAGCCCTGCAAGGGCCTGTGCGAAACGCGGGTCGCGATCCACCGCCGCCTGGTACATCTGCAAGGCACCCTCGACGTGCCGCCTATCCTCGCCGCCGCCGGCCAGTTCCTGCCCACGGAGGTACAGGTCGTAGGCCTCCAGGTCGCTCGTCGAAATGTCTTTCAACCTGTTCCGCTCATGCGGCAGGAGTGAGACGCCCATCGCTTTGACCGTGTTCTCCGCCACCTCCGACTGCATCGTGAATACGCCCGAGATTACTCGGTCGTAGCGGTCGGCCCAGAGCTGCGTGTCGTCCGAGACCCGTATGAGCTGCGTCGTGATGCGCACCCGGCTCTCAGGGCCAGGGCCCCGTTCCCAGCGAACACTTCCCTCGAGAACGTAGTCCACACCCAGCTCGCTTCCGATTTCCTTGACGGTTTTCTGCCTGCGCGCGTACTCGAGCGCCGAGGTGCGGGAAATCACGCCAAGTCCGCGGACGTTCGCGAGTCGGCTCGTGATCTCGTCGGCCATACCGACGGCGAGGTATCGGTCCTCGGGTGCGCCGAGGTTCTCGAAGGGCAGGACAACGATCCTCGGCGGCCTGGCTGCTGCGCCGCTCGACCCTGCGGGCTTGAGCTTGAGCACGCGCACGCCTACCGCCGCCAACACCGCGACGCCCGCGAGCGCCAGCCCGACAACTCGCCGCCAGCGAACCGCAAGGTGCGCGGCCGGAACCGTGAGGAATGCCGTTGATTCCGCTTGCAACGCGAGCGCAAGGTCGTGCGCCGACTGGAACCGGTCCTCAGGGCTCTTCTCGAGGCAGCTGCCGGATGATCCGCACCAGCGCCGAAGGCACCGCCCTGCCGATCACGGCCAACGCGGCGGTTCCTCGTGTCAGGATCGCCGACATCGTGTCTGCTGTGGTGTCCTTGCGGAACGGCGATCGCCCCGAGAGCATCTCGTACAGCACGCACCCGAACGAGAAGATGTCCGTCCGATGGTCAGCAGGCAGCCCCCGCACCTGCTCCGGCGACATGTACCCCGCCGTCCCCATCAACGCACCCGTCTCCGTGGACGGCTCCGGGGTCAGGGTGGTGGCCTGCGGTCCCGGATCGGGACGGGTCAGCTTGGCGATCCCGAAGTCCAGGATCTTGACGTGGCCGTCCCTGGTGACGAACACGTTCGCCGGCTTGAGGTCGCGGTGAACGATGCCTTTCTCGTAGGCGGCCGCGAGACCCTGCGCGATCTGGACCGCTACCTCCACGGCCTTGCGGACGGTCAGCCCTCCGGTCTTGAGCCGCTCCCGCAGGCTCTCGCCTTCGAGAAGTTCTGTGACGATGTAGGGAACCGAGACGTCTCCGCCTTGCGTAGGGGAGGGCCTTGCGCCTTCCCGGGCGGGGGCGAGCCCCGCCCCAACACCGACATCGAACACAGCGAGGATGTTGGGATGGGAGAGGGCCGCGACGGCGCGCGCTTCCTGCTCGAAGCGGCGCAGCCGCTCGGGATCGGACGCAAACTGGGCAGGCAGGACCTTGATCGCCACGTCCCGCCCCAGTCGCGTGTCGCGGGCCTTGTAGACCTCGCCCATCCCGCCCGCGCCGATCGCGGCGACGATCTCGTAGGGACCCAGGCGACTGCCCGGCTTCACTGTAGAGCTGCCCTCTTGTTCTCAATTCTAACCCCCTCAGTGCACGCCGGCCGATGTTGAGACAACGTATCGCACGACGGCCGATGCGGCATCGTCACCGCTACCGATTCGGGGGGCCGAGGATGCGGCGATTACCGCGACGGCCGCCCGATCTGCCCACCGGATGCTCAACGGCCGCGCGAGGTGAAGCGGCCATTATATTGTGATAACACGACTTTCGCGCCGTTCTCGCGAGGCCGTCTACGCATGCGTTCTGTCTCCGTGCCGAGTGTGCAAAACGGGCCTATATTGAGAAAAGAACACCGCAGTCAAGCAAGGATGCCCCGTCTCGACCCGGGAATCGGGGCGGCGAGGCACGGAGGTGCGCGACGGGTCCGATCGCTGATCCCGCGACGAGGCGACAGCAGACGCTCCAATGGGCGGTGCCCCACCACGGCTGCGGTGGCGGGTCGGCGCAGTTCCTGTCCCCGCTCGAGCCAGCCCGCCTCATGCGCAACGAGAACGACGGATACACCGCAGGGAATCGTTGGAGACAACCATGACACGACTTCTCCGAACCCAGTGCCTTGCAGCTCCCCTCCTGCTCGCCACCGTGGCATTCGGCCAGAGCATCCCCACCGGCACCCTCACCGGCACGATCACCGATGGCAAGACGCCTCTTCCGGGCGTCACCGTCACGGCGACCTCGCCCAGCCAGCAGGGGGCCCGCACCGGGTACAGCACGGTCAACGGCGACTACATCCTCGACCTCCTGCCGCCGGGCCTCTACGTGGTCCGGTTCGCGCTCGAGGGGTTCCAGACCGTGGCTACGTCGGTCAAGGTCTCGGCGGCGCAGGCCTCCACGGTGGACGCCGTGATGCCCGTGGTCAGGGTGGCCGAAGGGGTCACCGTGACCGGCACGTATGAGACGCTCTCGACGACGGCCACGAGCGCCGCGACATACGAGTCGCAACTGATCCAGACCCTGCCGGTCGCCCGCGATGCGTCCAGCTACGTGAACCTCACCGCGGGCACGGTGCAGTTCGGCAACGCGGGAGGAGCGCAGCAGATCGCGGGCGGGGTGCCCTCCGAGAACCTCTACCTGATCAACGGCGTCGCCGCCTCGGAGAACCTCTTCGGCAACTTCATCCCCCTCTACATCGAGGACGCCATCCAAGAGACCACCACCACGGTCAGCAACGTGTCGGCCGAGTACGGGCGGTTCACCGGCGGCGTTGTCAGCACCCTGACCAGGTCGGGCGGCAACGAGGTCCACGGCTCGCTGCGCCTGGCCCTGTCGAACCCCAAGTGGACGGCGCCGACGCCCATGACCATCGAGCGAACCGACCAACTCGACAAACTCTGGGAGGGCACGCTCGGCGGGTTCATCCTCAAGGACACGTTGTGGTTCTTCCTGGGCGGCCGCAACGCTTCCCAGACTACCTCGACGCAGACCTACCCTCCGGTGAGCATCCCTTTCGACTTCTCCCAGATCCAGAACCGCTACGAGGGCAAGCTTACGTTGTCCCTCACCCCGAACCACCGGGCCATCGGCTCGTACCTCCACGTGGACACCGACCAGAAGAACTACGTGTACCCGTTCCCAACCTATGACATGGACAGCGCCTACCCGCGTCAGATGCCCCAGAACATCTACGCGCTCAACTACAGCGGCGTGCTGTCGAACAGCTTCTTCGTCGAGGGGCAGTACTCGAGCCGCGACATCACGTGGCTGAACTCGGGCTCCCGCTACACCGACCCGGAACGCGGCACCCCGGTGTGGGACGGACTCACCGGGGCGATCTACAACTCGCCGATCTTCTGCGCGGTCTGCCCCGGCAGTCATGAGACCCGCGGCAACACCGACGCCTTCGCGAAGGGGTCGCTCTTCCTGTCGAGCGAGAGGGCGGGTTCCCACGACTTGCGCTTCGGCGCGGACGTCTTCGATGACCTGCGCAAGTCGAACAACTGGGTGTCCGGCTCCGGGTACTTCCTCGACGCCGACGAGGTCATCATCGTCGGCACCGGGACGAGCGCGAAGTACTACCCCGTCATCGTCCCGGGCAGCTCGTACATGGAGTACTACCCGATCGCCGAATTGAGTCAGGGCACGCACTTCAAGACGCAGTCGGGGTTCGCCAACGACGTCTGGCGCCTGAACAACCACTTTACGTTCAACATCGGCCTCCGCTACGACAAGAACGACGGCACCGACGCCGCCGGCACCAAGGTCGTCAAGGACTCGAAATGGAGCCCGCGCCTCTCCGCCACCTGGGACCCCAAGGGCGATGGCGACACACAGGTCAGCCTCGGCTACGCCGAGTACGTCGCGGCGATCGCCAACGGCATCGCCGACAGCCAGTCAACCGGCGGGCAGCCTGGTTCCATCTACTACTTCTACGAGGGCCCACCGATCAACGTGGACGGGCCAAAGGTCGAAACCCACGACGCCCTGCGGCAGGTGTTCGCCTGGCTCGAGAGTATCGGCGGTCCAATGGCGAACCAGCAGCTCTGGTTCAGGGCGTCCGTCCCCGGCTACCAGGTCTTCATCGGCGACGACCTCAAGTCGCCGAGCACGACCGAGTGGACGGCCGGCGTCTCCACGCGCCTGGGCAGCCGGGGCATGGTCCGCCTCGACTACATCAACAGGAAATGGACGGACTTCTACGTGACCCGAACGGACATGACGACCGGCACGAGCGAGGACCCGTATGGCAACGTGTACGACAGGAAGATCATCGAGAACGACAGCTCGCTCCTCCACCGGAAGTACTGGGGCCTGCTGCTGCAGGGGGACTATCGGGTTAGTGATCGCCTGCAACTCGGCGGCAACTACACCTATTCCAAGCTGTACGGAAACGACTTCAACGGCGGAGTTTCGTATGCCGACATCGTAGCCTCGTACCCCGAGTACCACCAGTTGAGGTGGTACAACCCGATGGGCTACCTCTACGGCGACTACCGCCACAAGGTCAACCTCTACGCCTCCTGGGACGCGGTGAGCGCCAAGGCCTTCTCGGTGAACCTGAGCGTGCTCCAACGCTACGTGTCGGGCCGCCCATACTACGCGTCGTCCGACAACGTGCTCGTAGGCTCCTACGTGACCAACCCCGGGTACGTCCTGCCGCCGACGTACAACTTCTACCTGTTCACGCCGATCGACGCGTATCGGACCGGCGCGGTTCGCTCCACCGATCTCGCAATGACGTTTTCGTTCAAGGTCGCCGGACTCGAGCTCTACGTGAACCCGCGCATTACGAACGTGTTCAACAACCAGGCGGTGATCAACCCGAATACGACCGTCTACACGCGCTACGAGCAGAGCTACCTCAACTGGTTCAACCCGTTCACCGAGACCCCGAAGGAGTGCCCGCAGGGCACGACCTGCAACGTGGCCGACGGCACCAACTGGCAGAAAGGGCCCAACTTCGGCAAGGCGGTCCTGCCGACCGACTACCAGACCCCGCGCACGTTCATTGTCAACGTCGGCGTGAGGTTCTAGCTCCGGCGGCCGCGGTTCTGGTGTGGACGTCGTTCCGCGCCAACCTCGGTGTGGGTGGCGCCACGGCATCTTCTGGCGAGGTGCCCGCTGGTTCCCGGAACCGTCCTTGCGGGGCGTGCGCTCCTCGGTCCTACTTCAACCCCTCGATCAGGTAGAGGTTCGACAGCGTCTGGTCGAAACCGACCTCGTAGCTTCGCCCGTCCGGGGTCATCGTGAGGATGGGGGGCGTTCCGAGGTTCGCCCCGGCCTGGTCTCCGAGCGGGATCTCCCGGAACAGCACGCGGTCGCCGCTCCGCAGGTCGACCTTGTAGACCTTGATGGGGACCTCCTGCCGCACGTACACGAGGGCGGACTGCCCGTCGACTGCGACCGCCGCAATGAAATCATCCTTCTGAACCCCGGCCATGCGCCGAGGCTCGCCGCTCGGGAGCGGGTACAGCCAGTACACACCATCGAGCACCGCTGTGGCGTATCTCCCGCCGCGAATTACCAACTGGGTTGAGAGCGGATCCTCGGGCGTCACAGGCCGGGGCTTCGAGCCGGCGAGATCGGTCAGCCACAGCCGCCCGGTGTGCGAGGGCTCGCTGCCGGAGAAGCAGATCGTCGCGTTGCCTTGGAGCAGGACCGCGCCGCTGATGTTGACCCCGGTGATCGGGACCGTCCGGACTGGGCCTGGCCCGACCGGGTACACCACGATCTCGTTCTTCTCTCGTTTGACCGTCACGGCGAAACGCCCATCCGGAGAAAGCCGGGGGTATGCTCCCTCGCCGAGCCTCACCGGCGGCGAGCCATCCGTCGCGCGCAGGTAGCTGATCATCTTGAACCCTGCCCCCTCCTCGGATTCGAAGAACGCGATCTGGCGGCCATCCTCCGAGAGATCGCTGACGATGGTCCAGTCGAGCCACGTCAGCTCGCGGTCGGCCTTGTCGCCTGGACCCCGGACGAATTCCCTCAGGCGTCTGTCCCAACTGGTGACGAGGACGCGGCCGTCCCTCGCGACGTCCCGTAACGTCAGCCTCATCGTCTGCGAGTAGATGACCCGCTTGCGGCCGGAAGGCGTCACCGCCCACAGGTTGTTCTTCTCGGCGTACCAGACCTCATCGCCGCTCGGCGACCACGCTAGGCCGGTGGCGTCTCTGAGACCGTCGGCCAGGACCCGAGGGCCGCCCCCACGGGTGTCCACCACCAGCAACTGGCCACGTCCCCCACCGAGGTCCTGGAAGAAAGCGATGCGGGTGCCATCGGGCGAGATGCGGGGGCAAAGGAAGAGCTCCCCGACGAGATGGGTCGTCTCGCGCACGGTGCCGACGGGGTACTCCAGTTGGGCCTGCGTGTCGCCAACCCGCGCCACCGCCATCGACCGGCCATCCGGGGAGTAGTCGGCATCCTTGACGGTGGCGTCGAGGTCCCTCGGCGTCCCGCCGGAGAAAGGCGCCACCGCGAACGTCGTTCCGGCCCGCAAGAATGGGTGCCACCTCCCCCATGGTGAGCGGGGGTTGCGGACGAGCGCCAGCTCGTCGGTCGAGGAAACCGCCAGCAAGTCCGCGTGGGAGTAGCCGAGCGAGGTGGATTCGGGGTTCCCGAGGCGGACGCTGAACAGCTCGGTCGGCGCGCCGTCCCACGTCGCGCTGTAGACGACGGTCCGGCCGTCCGGGGCAAAGCGCGCCGCGGTCACGAAGCCCCGCCGGTAGGTCAGGCGCTGACACTGGACAGCCGGGGCCCTGGACCAACCGGGAGCGAGTAGCGCGCCGACAAGAACCAGCATCGAAGCTCCAACCAGGGCCGCCGCCGCCGCGACCCACCGGCGCGCGCGGCGTGGCGCCTCGGCCGGCTCCGGCCCCTGACCCGTGCCGGTGTCCCAGATCCTGCCCAGCAGTGCGAGGTCCGAGGCCAGGTCGTGCGCCGAATGAAAGCGGTCCTGGGGACCCTTCTCCAGGCACCGGCTCACGATCCCCTGCAGCACGGGCGGCACTTCTGTCCCGGTACCGGAGAGCGGGGCAGGGTCCTCATGCAGGATCGCGGTCATGGTTTCGGCTGGGGTGTCCTTCCGGAACGGTGACCGACCCGACAACATCTCGTACAGCACGCAGCCAAACGAGAAGATGTCGGTCCGCTGATCCGCAGGTAACCCCCGAACCTGCTCCGGCGACATGTAGCTGAGCGTTCCGAGCACGGTACCAGCCACGGTCGCCTCGACAACCGTGGTCTGTTTGACGAGGGCTTCGACGCTCTTCGGCGCCGTGAGCTTCGCGATCCCGAAGTCGAGGATCTTGACGAGGCCGTCCTTCGTGACGAAGACGTTCTCCGGCTTGAGATCCCGATGGACGATGCCCTTCTCGTGCGCGGCCGCGAGGCCTCGCGCAATCTCGGCCCCTACCTCGATCGCCTTGCGCGGCGTGAGCGGCCCGGCCCTCAGTCGCTCACGCAGGCTGTCGCCCTCCAAAAGTTCGGTGACGATGTACGGACCTGGTGTGCCTTCAGTTGATGTAGGAACGGGGCTTGCCCCCGCCCGGGAGGGCGCAAGGCCCTCCCTTACACTTGCCTCGATCAGGCCGACGTCGTAGAGGGCGAGGATGTTGGGATGGGAGAGCGCCGCGACGGCACGCGCTTCCTGCTCGAAACGCCGGAGCCGGTCGGGGTCAGCCGCGAGTTCCGCAGGCAGCACCTTGATCGCGACGTCGCGCCCCAGTCGCGTGTCGCGGGCCTTGTACACCTCCCCCATCCCGCCCGCGCCGATCGCGGCGACGATCTCATAGGGGCCGAGGCGGTTGCCCGGCTTCACTTGTCGGATCTCCCTGTTGAGATTGTACAACGGACTGCCGGATCGAACCCGTTTGTCCTGGGCGCCAGCCCGCGCGTGGCGGCCGGCGCCACGGCAGATCGGTCGCTACCGCTTGATCATGCGGATCTCGGCGCCGCCGCGTTCGTAGCTGACGTGGTCCATGAGGCGGTTGATGAGGTAGATCCCGCGGCCGCCCTCGCGGTATATCAGCTCCCCGACCACCGGGCTCGGCACCTGGGACGGGTCGAACCCCGGCCCGGGATCGCGGACGACGATCAGCACGCCGCGCTCGTGGTCGCAACCGGCCCAGACCTCGACGCGCTTGCCGGGGTCCTTGGCGCAACCGTGCTCGACCGCGTTGGCCAGCGCCTCGGTGAGGGCGATCTCGATCTCGAACTCTTTGCCCGCGGCGCAGCCCATCGCCCGGACGGACCCCATGATCTCCTCGACCGCGGGCGCGATCGCCCCCACCTCGCCGGGAATGGTGAGATCCGCCCGGCGCTCAAGCGCGGCAGGATCGAACTCGCAGTGGGCCTGGCTGTTCACCATCGCAACTCTCCACCCTGCAATCCGTCGTGGCCTTCGTTTCTTCCAGCGCCGAGCGACCGGACGCGCACCGCCGACCGTCACGCCGGCCGCGGCCTCCGGGTTTGCGGCGTCCATCCGTGGACGAAGGCGATCGTTCGGCCCGCCCCGGATGTGTCGTCGTTGCTACCGGCGCGCCCCCAGGTTGCCCGCCCTGAACCCAGAAGTCAACGCCGGCGAGGAGGATACTCACGACCCCCCGGGTGGCGTCGTCGATGGCCGCCGTCCCGACGGGCGGTCTGCGACGAGAGGTTCAGGCGGGAGACCAGGTCATCCACTCGAGCTGTCGCCGCACCGCTCGGGCGGACTCACCGCGCGCGTCGAGGTCGGCCTCGGCATTCGTGACCGGTGGACGCCGCTGCCGCAGAGCGCCGCCCCCGGGTCAACGGTCGTGCTCGGTGCCCCAGACCCGACGCAGGTGCAAGGCGTGCACGGGGGTTTGCCGGGTCGGCTGCACGCCACGGAACGGGTCGGCCACGAGCAGCGACTCCTCGCAGATGAACTTGTGTCCGCTCGGCCGCCGCTGGCAGTGCACCTCCGCGCGCCGGATCCAGTTGTAGATGGTCGTCCGCGTGACCTGTGCGGCGGCAGCCGCTTCCTTCACGTTGAGGTGCTGCGTCTCTCGGCCGCAGTAAGGGCAGAAGTACCTTGGCATGGCGCCTCCCTCGCGAGCTCCTGGTTAAAGCTCGCAGCTGGACCTGACCAGCGTGTTGATCGCCTGGGGCGTGAGCGCGGCGGGATCGGGCGGCTTCTCCCTCATGCCAGCGCTGTGGAGAGCCTCGTGGATCAGGATGACCGCCGCCTCGGTGGTGGGGAGCAGGCCGAACGCCGGGCACAACCGGACCTCGAAACTGCCGACGGACGTGATTGCGGCCGCGCCCCGTGGACACCTGTGTCGCTCGCTGTCGAGGTCGCCGGCGCCGTACCGGTCTCGGCTCAGCGTCGACGGTCCGTCCGAGCCGAGGCGTTCGAACAGCGTCCGGCAGGGTGCGCTCTCGCGCAGCCGCTCCTCCGCCAACCGGCGGCCCAGGAGCAACTGCCGCACCACCGGCGGAGGGACGTTGTCCCGGAGAGACAGCTCCAATCCCGTGCCGGCCGGTGCCGCGGCCTCGCGCTCGCTCCCACCTGCCACGACGACCGGCCACAGTCCGAGGACGAGGCAGCATCCGAGAACTCCTCGGTGATAGGTGACGCCGACCGGACGTCTCGCTTCGCGGTGAAGTGCGGTCGTCATACCGCGAAGGTCGCGGCCGGCGCTTCACAAGTCTTTACATTGCTATGCGATCCTCACTACGGATGGACTCCGTTTTCCCTCCAGGGGGCGAGGCCGGGGCGTGAACTTCTCCGGACCTGGCTCAGGAGCTGCACAGACCGGGGGGTTCCCGGACCTGTGCGGCCGTGCCTACCGACACCCATGACGGAGGTTCAGCCGCGGCGCGAACGAGTGGAGCCGCCTACGCGATCCGGATCAACGTCGAGCTCCGGATTCGGCGCGCGCCCAGTGTGCTGGCGGCCCCGGCGAGGCCGTGCGGCCACCGCAGGTCACGCCGGATCGTCGGTCGCTGTGCTCCCCATCGGGTAGCAGAAGCGGAAGACCAGCACGTCCCGCCCGACGACGATCTCGTCACCGTCCTGGAGCTCGGTTACGGCCCGGATCCGGCGCCCCCGGATGTGCGTGCCGTTCTTACTCCCCAGATCCTCGAGAAACGCCCGCCCTCCGGTGACCAGGATGCGGGCGTGCCGGCGGGAGACCTTGGACGACGAGATGCGGACGGCGGCGTCGACCACCCGTCCGATGACGTTCTCGCCCTCGGCCAGGGCGATCTCGCGTTCGCCCCATTGGACCCCGAAGCATGCCGTCGCCCTGGCGCCGGATTCCCCGCGGCGCACAGGCTGTCCGGCCAAACCCCCGGCGGCGATCGTCTCGACCTGCGCCTCGCCCACCATGCGCGGGAGCGAGGGCGCTGCGCCGGACCACTCCACCGGGGCGATCAGCCGGTAGCCCCGCTTTGTGATGGTCTCGATGTATCTCGGGGCAGAGACGTCGTCGCCGAGCACGTCGCGCAGCTCGGCGACGCAGCGCGTGAGCACAGACTCGGCCAGGAACGGCCTCGCCCAAACCGCCTCGATGATCGACTGCTGCGGGACGACGTCTCCCGGGTGCCCGGCGAGGAACATCAGGATGTCCATGAGCTTCGGACGTAGGTGGACGGTCACCTCGCCGCGCCTGATGCGGTTCAGGCTCGGCTGGACGACCCAGTCACCCAAATATAGACCGACTTCGCCCACGACGATTCTCCCTGAGGCTCAGTGCCCCAATTGTACCTCCACGCTCAGCGGACCGTCGTACCGACTCCTTGCCGCAACCGATCCGTGCCGGCTGCTGCAGCGCCCGGCACAGGCCACGGTCCGGCCCTGCCGTTTCGAGCCTGGGGCCGGAAGAAGGAAGGCCCCGGCCGCTCGGGCCGGGGCCGTACTGGAACAGGTGCGAGTCGGATCAGAAGCGGACACCGAGCGTCAGGTAGAACGTCCGGGGAGTCTGATAGCTGGCCGCGCTCGTCGGCTGGCCGAATGTGGCCCTGGGCTGCCAGTTGGCGCCCGACGCCTTGCACTGGGCGCCCGGCGTGCCCTGTGGGCACTCGACCAGCGAGTCGTGAGGCGTCGTGAACGGGTTGAACGCTTTCATGTTGCTGCTGTTCGTCGGGTCGTAGATGGTGGTGCTCCCGGCGATTACGGCCTGCCGGTTGAAGACGTTGGTGACCCTGGGGTTGAGGAAGAACTCGAGGTCCGAGCCCAGCGCCGGGACGTGGAACGAGTAGTCGACCCCGAGGTCGGTCCGGATCGTCGACGCCCAGTGGAACGCGTCAGGCGACGTGTACCAGTAGGTGACGCTCGGCGGAGGCGTCGCGTACTTGGCCACGATGTTCGAATCGACGTAGTTGATGCTCCTGACCGATCCGGAGGCGCCGTACGGCGTGCCGGAGAAATAGCTCTGCAGCAGACTCGCCGACAGGCGGTTGTGGCGCGTGTTGAAGATGTCGTAGATAAGGTACAGGCGGGCTCGGTGGCGCTGGTCGATCGAGGCGTCGGCGGTCGGCGAGTTCCAGCTCAGCTGCTTGAACTCCGGGTAGTTGAGGTAGTAGTTGCCGATCGGGCCGGAACCGGTGTTCTCGACAGTGCCGACGTTTCCATAGGCCCTGGAAAACGTGTAGTTGCCGCCGAGGTCGAGCTTGTCAATCAGCCGGAACTGCCACTGCAGGATGTAGGCCCAGTACTTCCTGTTGAGGTAGCTGGGCGCGTTGATCCACTTCTGGACGTCGTAAACGTTCCCGAACGGGTCGGAAACCTGGCCCGTGCTCTGGTCGATCTCCTGTTCGTACAAATCCACGTACTTGCGGTTGATGTAGTCGAAGCGCACCAACCCGGTTGTGCCGAAGCGCTTGCTCGCGCTCAGGGTGAATTCGTCGGCGCTGGGCGAGCGCAGAGAACCGTCGATCTTGGTATTGAGGTAGCCGATCGACGCACCGTAGAACGACGGCCCCGCCGGGTACTTGGTGCCGCAGTTGCCGTGGGCGTCGCAATAGGAGTTGAACCAGTTGAACACCATCTGGATCGCCTGCTGCGTCGGGATGCAGGTCGTGGGCGTCGGGTTGGCCGGGTCGCAGTTGGTGTTGATCTCGGGGCCGTCGTACAGCCACCCGAAGAAGGCGGGCTGCCCGCCGGCGGCGTTGGCGTCGAGGAAGTTCTGCTGCTGCGCCGCCACGTACTTGCCGTAGCCCGCACTGACCTGCATGCTGTTGTCGCCCGAAGGGTCGTATGTCAGAGCGAGCCGCGGGCTGACCTTGTTGTCGTTGGCGGTAACGGCGCCGTCCTCGTTCACCGCGTGGTTCTTGTCGTACCGCACACCGATGTTGAAGCTGAAGTTGTTGTTGAGGCGCCACCGGTCGTTGATGAAACCTGACTGCGTCCGGAGGTCGTTTTGCTTGGCGGGCTGGGCGATCGGCCAGTAGTCGATCATGTCGAGCCCGTCGTTGAAGAAGACGGGATAGATGATCGAGGGGTCGGCCGTGTTGTAAAGCGTGTGGTCGGAGTCGAGGACGAAGTCGGTGGAGCTCTGGTAGTTGTTGGCCTGCCGCATATCCTTGTACTGGTCCAAACCGAACACGAGGTCATGCGAGCCCATCGCGGTCGTGGACAGGAACCATGAGCCCTTCGCCAGAATGTCTTCGTTGTTTCTGGTTTCCGGGCCGCCGCGGTTGGCGCCGAAGATCGAGCAGTTCGCCTGCGTGCCCAGGGTGTAGTCGTAAATCGGCGTGCCGTTGATGAGGTCGCCGTTGTACGGGCACCCGTAGTTCTTGAAGGTCTCCTTGCGGTAGGAATACTGCCCCTCCACGAAGAAGTTGTCGGTGAGCACGCCCGTGTAGTTGAACGCCTTCAGATCGTTGGGGATCAACGGCTCGATCTGAGTATTGAGGTCGGCGGCGGGATAGAACTCCCTTCCTGTCTCCGCGGTCTTGTAGTAGATGTATGAAGCGATCAAGCGATTGTTCGGGTTGAGCGCGAAGGTGAGCTTGGCCTCGACGCGCTGGTCCTTCAGGGTGTGCGCGATCGCAAGACTGGGGACCGTGCCGTCGTTGGTGGTGTAGTTGTTGTTGTTGAGCTTGTAGTCACGGCCCGCCCCGAAGAACCAGAGCCGGTCCTTGAGGAAAAACCCGCCAAGGGTGGCCTCGTAGGTGGGGGTGATGTTGTCGATGCGGGACGGGGTCTTCGGCGTCGGCGCGGTCCACTTGTCGTTGTTGAGGGTGTCGCGCACCGAGCCGTGGATCTCGTTGCCGCCGGACCTGGTCAACGTGTTGACCACGCCGCCGTTGAACCGTCCGTACTCGGCCGACACGGCCGAGGTGGAGGTGGTGGTCTCCTGGACGGCGTCCTCGATGTAGAGCGGAATGCCGCCGCCGCGGATGTTCTCGTTGACCGTCACGCCGTTGATCAGGAAGAGGTTGTCGTAGGAGTTGGCGCCCGAGATGGTGAGGGCATTTCGCGGCCCGTTCTGGGTCACCGCCGGCGTGAGCGCCACTGCAGTTGTGACATCCTTCGTGACGGGCAGCTTCTCAGTGAGGGCGTTGCTGATCGTGGTGGACGCCTGCGCCGAGCTCGAGACGGTCTCGTACGTGCCGGTGACCGTCACCTCCTCCGTGACCTTGGTCTGCGGCATCGTCGCGTCGATGCGCTGCGTCTGCGCCGCGTTGACCTTGACCGTGGTGTCCACGGTCTGGAACCCTTGAAGCTCGAACTTGACTCGGTAGTCGCCCGGCGGCAAGAAGGTGAAGATGTAGTCGCCGTTGGCTGTCGTCGTAGCGGCGCGCGTGCCTTGCATGGCAGGCGACGTGGCGGTGATCGTCACGCCCGGAAGCGCGTCCTTGCCGTCCGTGACGTGGCCGGATAGCGTGCCCGTCGGATTCTGCGCCAACACCCCGACCGAGATCGAAGTGAACAGCACCACAAGAAGCAGTGAACGCCTGATCATCCTGATCCTCCCGTTCTGCTCCCCTTTCGGAGAGGTTTGAGCCTGGTTGTGTGGACCCGATTCCCGTATCGTTGGCCGTGACTGGCCCGGGACCCTCCTTTCCCGGCTCGCTGCTTCTCCGCCCCGACTTGGCGCCGTACAGCCTTCACGCTGGCGGCTGCGACCGTCCTTTCGCTCTAGACTGCGAGTCGCGTGCCAACTCGCACTTGTGGCGCGACACCGTCGTAAGTCGTGGCGGATGAATCACATGAGGCAGTCGCCTGAGCGCTGGGAGGTTGTGGCGCACCAGTAGACACGGCTTCTCTCGTGTATGGGATCTTGCGCGAGAGCGGCGGCGCTCGTTGGTTGGGGACGGCTGCGCGAACGCCGTTCGGCTCATGAACAGCGCGACCGCCGCCTTGGCTCGCGCGCGCCGGGTCAGGCCGGACAAAAACCCGTCGCGCCGTACAAACCAGCGGTGCGATTCAACTCGCGCTCAGTTGTGTCAAGCCATGCTGCACCGTGAGGCCGACTGACCGCGCAGGCACAGACCGCGCCGTCCCAGCGCCCGACCATCCGCGCCGTCCGTTGTGTGCGACGTGCTGCGCCATCGCCGAGTTGTAGTCATGGCCGGGGCGGAAGCGGCGCCTCTGGAAGCGTGCGCTACTTCAGCCCGTCAACGACGTAGAGCGCCCCCAGGACGCGCTCATAGCCGTATACGAAGAACCGTCCTTCCGACTTCAACGTGACGAACACGTTGGTGGGCGGATCCAACACGCCCGCGCAGTCTGGCGGCGTCAACTCGAGCCACGGCTCCCGATGCCCCGTCCGGAGGTCGACTCGGACGAGCCGGAGCGGAAAGGCGTTGCCGCTGGCCTGCACGAACGCGTACCGTCCGTCCTCGCTCCACGCAAGACTCTCGTCGCTTGCCTCCACGCCCGGGATCGGGCGCGGCGGCCCGCCGTCAGCCGGGTAGAGCACGAATGGCGCCCGCGGGCCGGGCGGACGCGCACCCACGAATCGCCCGTCCGGCGAGATCAAGACCGACCCGAGAACTCCTTCCATTGCGCCGACCAGACCGAGCGACCGGAGCGGGCCGTCGGGCAGGTCACGGACGTAGAGCCGCGAGGCGTCGCCGGGTTCGCTGACGACGAACGCGACGCGCCGGCCGTCCAGCGACGCTTCCGCGTACGACACCCCCTCGGGGCTGACCGGGCGTGGGATCCCGTTTGGGAGCTCCTGGAGGAAGACCCGTTGGGGTCGGCCCGCCTCGCTGCCGACGATCAGTAGTCGCGTCCCGTCCGGGTGCAGAATCCCGGCCCCGGCGTAGGCGCTGATCGAGCCGCGGGGGATCGAGCGGTCCTCACCCGCACCGATCGGGACGTAATGGAGCTGGGCTTGTGACCCCACCCCTACCAAGCACAGGGCCCATTTCCAGTCCGGAGAGGCGTCGAGGGGCCAACCGTCCCCGAGGCGGACAGGCAACGGCCCGTCTATGCGACGGAAGTAGACGGAACTTCTCTCACCCCCGCCCTCGAGCAGCTCCATGAAGAGGATCCGTGTGCCGTCCGGGGAGATGATCGGCATGAAGGTGCCGTCGAGCCAGGAGAGATCGCGCTCGGCGGTGTCGCCGGCCATTCGGCCACGGATCTCGAACCGGTCCTCGGCGGCGGCCAGGAGAACCCGTCCCCCGGCAGCGATGTCGTAGAGGCCCATCGTGCCCGGCAGGCGCATCACGAGCCGCTCCTTTCCCGCGAGCGTCACCGCATGGAGTGCCTTCACCGTGGCGGCCGTGTTCGCCGTGAACCACACCTCGCGTCCATCCGGCCACCACGCCAGACCCTGGACGAGCGCCCAGTCCTTCGAGAGCGTGTGCTTCCGTCCCGACAGATCCACCACGACCACGTCCCCGGACTGGTCCGTGCTGCGGGCCGGGTAATCGATGAACGCGACGCGGTCGCCCGCCGGCGACACCCGCAGGAACTCGATCCTCTCGACGCCCGCCGTCTGGTACAGGACCTTGCCAATCGGGTACTCCACCCGTTGACGGCCGTCGACATCTCGCACGATCGCAAAGCGCGACCCATCGCGGGCCCAATCGGCGTCGGACACGTGCTCGGCGATCTCGCGTCGCGACCCGCCCTCAAGCGGCGCGCGCGCCAACGTCTGGCCCGCGAGCAGGACTGCCATCTCCCCGCCTGCCGTCCCCGTCACCATCGCGCTGTTCAGACCGAACGAGCGAGCGTCCGCCGTTCCCAGCCGCTGCGAGAAAACCTCCGGAGGCTTGCCGTCCCAGGCGGCGCCATAGACGACGCCTTGCCCATCGGGCGTGAAGCGCGCGCCTCCAATGAAGTTCCCTCGCCGAAAGGTGAGGCGGGTGAAGGTCACGCGTGAAGGGTCGAGCAGATGCGTCGGCCGTTCGATCAGGAACACTACAGCTGCGACAAGGGCCGCACTGACGAGAAACGCTGCGGCACCAACAACCCACCGCATCCTCCTCGGCCGACCCTGCGGCGTCGGGCCGGTGGCCTCCGTGATGTGCATCCGCACCGTCTCGAGATCCCTCGCCAGGTCTCGGGTGGCCGCGTAGCGCCCGGTCGGCTCCTTGGCCAGGCACCGCTCCACGATCCAGCGGGCGGGCGCGGGGACGCTCGGCGCCTTCCTCTCCAACGGCTCCGGGTCCTCCCGGATGATCGCCGCCAGCAGCTCCGCCGCCGTGTCCCCCTTGAACGGCCTCGTCTTCGCCAGCATCTCGTACAGCACGATCCCCAGCGAGAACTGGTCCGACCGGAAGTCCACCCCCTTCCCGCTCGCCTGCTCCGGCGACATGTACGGCGCCGTCCCCAACCGCACGTCCGCCTCGGTACTCTCCGCCACCTTTGAGTCCGAGCGCCCGTCCTCCTCGCTGGTGGGTCGCAGCAGCTTCGCCAGCCCGAAGTCGAGGATCTTGGCGACGCCTTCCTTGGTGATGAAGATGTTGGCCGGCTTGAGGTCGCGGTGGGTGATGCCGCGCTCGTGGGCGGCGGCCAGGCCTGCTGCGACCTGGGCGCCCACCTCGAGGGCCGAGCGCAGGGCGAGCGCGCCCTTGCCCATCTTGGTCTGCAGGGTCTCGCCCTCGAGCAGCTCGGTGACCAGGTAAGGCGAGCCATCATGATGGCCGACGTCGTAGACGGTGAGGACGTTCGGGTGGTTGAGGGCGCCGGCGGCGCGGGCTTCCTGCTCGAAGCGGCGCAGGCGGTCGGGGTCGGCGGCGTACTCGGGCAGGACCATCTTGATCGCCACGTCGCGGCCGAGGCGGGCGTCCCTGGCCCGATACACCTCGCCCATTCCCCCCGCCCCGAGGGGCGAGAGGATCTCGTACGGTCCGAGCCTGGTCCCTGCAGCAAAGCTCATCGTAGGCTGCTACCTCGCCCCGTCCACCACATAGAGGTCCGAGATGACCTGGCGGTGGTAGGAAAAGGCAAAAGTCTCGAAGTCGGGTGTGGCTTTGAAATTCGTAGTTTCGTTTACGCCAGAGAGGTCCGCTGGGACAATCGTCTTCCACGGGGTGAGGGAACCGGTCGCGAGACCGTACGTGAAGATTGCAAAACGAAGGCGATCGGGATGCTGGAACACGAAGAGCGATTTGCCGTCTGAGGCCCATCCGGCGGGATATGTCGAGGGAGAAACGCCGGGAAGAACCCTTGGTATCCCGCCTGCGCGCGGGACGAGTGCAAGCCGGTTCTCGCTGTCGGTGGCGGCCACGGTCCTCCCATCGGGGGAAAAGGCGACGCTTTGATCCGGCGAGATGTTCGATGCGATCAAGCGCGGTTTCGTTCCACTCAGTCCGACCTCGTAGAGGCTCCATTCCTTTCCGGCCTCGGCTCCGACGACGAGTGCGCTCATGCTGTCGGGTGCGAGAAACGCACTCGTCGCCTTCACGAGGCCGGACGTGTCGAGTGCCCGCGGCTCTCCCACTCCAGTCGGCACGAGGCTCAGTCGGATTGGGTGCTCGCGTGCCCCAACGAGGGCCCAACGCGCATCCCCGGAAAGGTCGTTCGCGAGCCCGTCAGCGAGCTTTACTGGAGGCGCATTACTGTCGATGCGTCGTAGGAAGACGCTACCTGGAGGTCCACCGCCCCATCCGAGCTCCGAGAACAGCAACACCCTTCCGTCATCCGACAGGGCTGCAACCCTCGTATGGTCGAGGAAGGAGACGTTCCGCTCGGGCGTTCCATTGGCGAGATATGCCGCTTGTTCCTCGTCTTGGACATGCTCCACAAGCAGTTGGCCTCCCGGGGCCACATCGTGGAAGACGATGCGGCCCATGCTGGGCGCCAATAGAACGCGCTCTCGGCCGGTGCTGACATCCTCTTCAAAGATCGTCTGCTCCGCGTGCGTGTGAGCACCCGTGACGACTAATCGGTTACCGTCCGGAGCCCAGCGGAGATTCAGAAGGCTCTGCCCCCAATCCGGGCCGATTTCTCGGACCTTGCCCTGGCGATCGAGAATCCGCAGGGTCCGACGGCCGGAGAACTCCCCAAATGCGAGCGCCCCTCCGCGCTGGGCCACCGTGAGCCCCCACAGCAAACTTGTGCCCCGGTAGACGGGATGCCCGAGCGGATATTCGATGCGCCAGTCGTTGCCGGTGTGGCGAACGGCCGCCAACTGGCCCTCGCCGTCGTAGTCGGCGAAATCGACATCCTCCGCCACCTCGCGTGGTGTGCCGCCCTCCATGGGCAGAACGGCGAGGGTGCGCTTCCCAACCGCGGGCCAGTCCTTCAACAAGGAGACGGCGATTTCTCCCTTTGGAGAGACAGCGAGCAAGTCAGCCTTCTGCACCCCGAGCGGTCGCGAAAGCGTCCCGTTGGCCCGCGCGGTGAAGATTTCAGGTGGGCGTCCGTCCCACGCGGCGGAGTAGACAATGTCCTGCCCATCGGACGTGAATCGGGCCAAATGAACACTGCCGTGCCGGTACGTGATCCGGTGGAAGCGAGGCGCGGCGGTCTTGGAGCCCGCATGTCCAATGACCCAGCCACTGCCAAGGCCAAGAGCGAGGCCCAGGCCGCCGGCGGCACCGAGCCAACGAGTCCTTCTCGGGCGGACTTGGGACGTCGTGGCTGTGCCCTCCGACAGATGCATCCTCGCCGTCTCGAGATCCCTCGCCAGGTCTCGCGTGGCCGCGTATCTTCCGGACGGCTCCTTCGCCAGGCACCGCTCCACGATCCAGCGGGCGGGCGCGGGGACGCTCGGCGCCTTCCTCTCCAGCGGCTCCGGGTCCTCCCGGATGATCGCCGCCAGCAGCTCCGCCGCCGTGTCCCCCTTGAACGGCCTCGTCTTGGCCAGCATCTCGTACAGCACGATCCCCAGCGAGAACTGGTCCGACCGGAAGTCCACCCCCTTCCCGCTCGCCTGCTCCGGCGACATGTACGGCGCCGTCCCCAATCGCACGTCCGCCTCGGTGCTCTCCGCCACCGTCGAATCGGTGCGTCCTTCCTCCTCGCTCGTGGGCCGCAGCAGCTTGGCCAGGCCGAAGTCGAGGATCTTGGCGATGCCTTCCTTGGTGATGAAGATGTTGGCCGGCTTGAGGTCGCGGTGGGTGATGCCGCGCTCGTGGGCGGCGGCCAGGCCTGCTGCGACCTGGCCGCCCACCTCGAGGGCGGAGCGCAGGGAGAGCGCGCCCTTGCCCATGTGGGTCTGCAGGGTCTCGCCCTCGAGCAGCTCGGTGACGAGGTACGGCGAGCCCTCGTGGTGGCCGACGTCGTACACGGTGAGGACGTTGGGGTGGGCGAGGGCGCCGGCGGCGCGGGCCTCCTGCTCGAAGCGGCGCAGGCGGTCGGGGTCTGAGGCGTACTCGGGGAGGACCATCTTGATGGCGACGTCGCGCCCGAGTCGAGCATCCCTGGCTCGATACACCTCCCCCATTCCGCCAGCGCCGAGAGGGGCGAGGATCTCGTAGGGACCGAGCTTGGTCCGAGGCGCGAGGCTCATCGTCGGCCGCTACCTCGCGCCACCCACCACGTAGAGATCCGAGATGACCTGGCGGTGGTAGGAAAAGGCAAACGTCTTGAAGTCGGGTGCGGCTATGACATTCGTGATTCCTTGTATCCCCGAGAGATCCGCAGGAACAACTGTCTTCCAGGCGGCGAGGAAACCGGTTGCGAGGTCGTACCTGGAGATGACCATTCGCAGGGCCTCGGTTTGACCAACCACGAATAGCGATCTACCGTCAGCCGCCCAACCAACAGGATAGGTCAGAGCCGGGAGGCCGGGAAGAGTCGTCGGTACTCCCCCTTTTCGAGCGACCAGCACAAGACGGTTCCGGCTGTCCATCGCGGCCACCGTTGTGCCGTCGGGAGATACGACAGCGCTATAGTCAGAGGAAATGTCCAGGGCGATAAGGCGCGGTGCAATGCCGCTTGGCCCGACCTCGTAAAGGCAGTTGCCCCTGCCCGCTTCGGCGCCGACGACGAGAGCGCTCCTTCCGCCCGGGAGGAGGCTCGGGTTGCTGATCTTCACGAGGCCAGTTGTGTCGAGCGTGACCGCCTCTCCAGCACCTGTCGGGACAACACTCAAACGGGGTGGCGGTCCGTGTGGCATGACAAGCGCCCAGTGCCCGTCCGCGGAGAGATCGGATCCGGATCCGTCAGAGAGCTTGACGGGAGGCGCATCACCGTCCATTCGCCGGAGGAAGACGCTCCCGGCCGGGCCACCGCCCTGGCCGATCTCCGAGAACAGCAGTAGTTTTCCGTCGCTCGAGAGAGCGTTGACCATGGTGTAGTCAAGGAACGAGATGTTTCGTTCTGCCGCCTCATTCGCAAGGTATGCGGCCTGCCCCTCCGCCTGATGATGCTCCATGAGCAACTGGCCTCCGGGAGCCACATCGTGGAGGCAGAGATACCCAGCCGCCGGCGGCAGCAGAACTCGCTCCCGGCCGGAGCTGACGTCGACTTCCAGGAGGACAAGATCTCGGCCCGTGTGAGCTGCTTTGACGAGCAGTCGGTCGCCCTCAGGCGCCCAGCGGCACGACGGGATCGCCTCCCACTCTCGGCCCACATCGCGGATCCCGCCCCGGCGGTCAACGACTCGGAGGCGTGGTGGGTCCGAGTATTCTGCGAAGGCGAGCGCATCGCCGCGAGGGGCAACGGTGAGCGCCCCAAGGTCACTCGCGGATCGATAGATCGTGTTCCTGAGGGGGTACTCGACCCGGTGCTCACTCCCGGCCACGCGAATCACGGCCATCTGACCAGCGTTGTCGTAGGCCGCTGCGACAACGTCTTCAGCGATCTCGCGCGGCGCGCCTCCCTCGAGGGGAATCACGGCGAGGGTGCCATCCAAGGAGGCAGGCCAACCCTTCATCAAGAGGACGGCGACCTCGCCTCTTGGAGAGACGGCGAAGAGATCAGCCTTCTCAACCCCGAGCGGCTTCGAAAGAGTGCCGTTTATTTGCGTGGTGAAGATCTCGGGGGGGCGGCCATCCCACGATGCGGAGTAGACGATGCTCTGGCCCCCTGGCGCGAACCGAGCAGCGTGGACCTTCCCGTGGCGGAAGGTAATCCGGCGGAAGCTGGGGGGTGCCGGCCTGGGAATTGCGTGGCCCAGCATCCAAACTACGAACCCTCCCGCAGCCATGAGTCCCAGCCCCGCGACGCCCGCGACCCATCGTCTCCTCCTCGGCCGCACCTGCGGTGTCGGTCCGGTCGCCTCCGCGAGGTGCAGCCTCACCGTCTCGAGGTCTCCCGCCAGGTCTCGCGTGGCCGCGTAGCGACCCGACGGCTCCTTGGCCAGGCACCGCTCCACGATCCAGCGGGCGGGCGCGGGGACACTCGGCGCCTTCTTCTCCAGCGGCTCCGGGTCCTCCCGGATGATCGCCGCCAGCAGCTCCGCCGCCGTGTCCCCCTTGAACGGCCTCGTCTTGGCCAGCATCTCGTAGAGCACGATCCCCAGCGAGAACTGGTCCGACCGGAAGTCCACCCCCTTCCCGCTCGCCTGCTCCGGCGACATGTACGGCGCCGTCCCCAGCCGCACGTCCGCCTCGGTGCTCTCCGCCACCGTCGTGTCGGCCAGACCTTCGTCCTCGCTCGTGGGCCGGAGTAGCTTCGCCAGGCCGAAGTCGAGGATCTTGGCGACGCCTTCCTTCGTGATGAAGATGTTGGCGGGCTTGAGGTCGCGGTGGGTGATGCCGCGCTCGTGGGCGGCGGCCAGGCCTGCTGCGACATGGGCGCCCACCTCGAGGGCGGAACGCAGGGACAGTACCCCCTTGCCCATGCGGGTCTGCAGCGTCTGCCCTTCGAGCAGCTCGGTGACGAGGTACGGTACGCCCTCGTGGTGGCCGACGTCGTAGACGGTGAGGACGTTGGGGTGGTTGAGGGCGCCGGCGGCGCGGGCCTCCTGCTCGAAGCGCCGCAATCGGTCGGGGTCGGCGGCGTACTCGGGCAGGACCATCTTGATCGCGACGTCGCGGCCCAAACGCGAGTCCCGAGCTCGATACACCTCGCCCATCCCGCCAGCACCGAGAGGGGCGAGGATCTCGTAAGGTCCGAGCTTGCTGCGCCCAGCCACGCTCATTGAGACATTTCCGTGAACCGGTCAACGATCCATCGCCGTCTTGGATTCCGCAGGCCTGGCGTTCGTGACTGGTGGTGAGGCCGCCTGGCCTCGCAGGGCCGCCTGCCGGACCCAACGAGCCGATCGCCGCCCCTCAGGTGGGTGCTCTCAGAACCGGACCCCTAGAGAAACGACATAGGTGCGGGGCGTCTGGTAGTCCGTAGGCGCGACTGCTTGGCCGAACTGCGGCCCCTTCTGCCAGTTGGCGCCCATCGCGGTGCACTGCGCTGGAGTGTCGGCCTGCGGGCACTCGAGGGGCTTCGTTGTGAACGGATTGAAGGCCGCCAGGTAGGGCTTGCTGTTGGACGTGAAGACCGAGGTGTTGCCGCTAAGGACCGCGTGGGCGTTGAGGACGTTGGTCACGCGCGGCTCGAGGAAGAACTGGAGGCCCATTCCGAGCGCCGGTACCACGAAGGCGTAGCTGAACGAGAGGTCGGTCTGCGAGAGGTTGTCCCAGCGGAAGGTGTCGCGCGAGCTGAAGTAGTACATCGTCCCGAGCGTGTTGCCGACAGGTGGCGTCACGTAGTTGGGCGTGGTGGGAGCTACGTACGCCGGGGTGACCGTGATGTAGGTGGCCGCGCCGTAGGGCGTCGCGGACGCGTAGGTCTCCACGAAGCCGACAGAGAGTCGGTGGTGCTCTGCCCCAATAAGGTCCCACACACCGAAGACGCGCAGGCGGTGGCGTTGGTCGGCGGCGAGGTAGCCCGGCGGGTTGTACTGCGGGTAGGCCTTGTACTCCGGGTACTGGAGGGTCGTGCCGGCGCCACCCTCAAAGTTGCCCTTGAGGGTCGACCAGGTGTAGTTGCCGCCGAGGTTGATCGACTCCGAGAGGCGGTACGAGGCGGACACGTGGATCCCGTCATACTCACGTTTGAGGACGGAACTGTCATTGTCGACGACGGAGAGGTCGTAGCGAGTGCCGAACTGGTCCGACACGGTGGTGCCGGTAGTGGCATAGCTGTAGAAGTCCTCGTACTTGCGGTTGACGACGTCGAGCCGGACGGTGCCCCTGTTGCTCAGCCGGGCACTGAACCCGACCGTGACCTCGTCGGTGTTGGGCGACCTCAGGCTGCCAGGAATGACCACGTTGAGGCCCGGGATGTTGGCGTAGACCAGCTGGGTATCTCTCTGCGCCTGTGTCAGGGTGTTGAACCACTGGAACGCCGCGTTGATCGCCTGGCCGGCGGTCACGCAGTCCGCCCTCGTGGCCGGGTCGCAGTTGGTGTTGATGTCGGGCCCACTGTAAAGATAGCTAAGGGAGGCCGGCTGACCACCCCTCGCGGAGGCGTCCCCGTAGGCGTTGAAGATGGCCGCCACGTATCTGGCGTAGCTGGCGTTGAACTGCAACGAGTTGTCGCCCTTCGGGTCGTAGGTCACACCTAGACGGGGGCTGAGGTTCGAGTCCCTCGTCGTCACGGCGCCCGAGGCGTTGACGCCGTGGTTCCTGTCGTATCGGATACCGGCGTTGAACGAGAGGTGATCGTTCAGCCGCCACTTGTCGTTGAGGAATACCGACGTGGTCTGGAAGTCGTTGCCGTTGGTGAGTTGGAAGATGGGTGCCCAGGAGATGACGTCGGTGCCACCGATTACCTGCGGGTACGGCGTACCGTTGCTATCGACCAGAAGATGGTTGGGGTCACGGAACACCGAGCCCCCGCCCAGGAGGTAGAGGAAGTAGCCCGATCCTGACTGGTAGTTGTTGGCCGCGCGGATGTCGTGGAACTGGTCGGAGCCCAGCACGATATCGTGCGAGCCGAGGCTCCGGCTCGAGAGGAACCAGGATGCCTTGGCGAGGCCGTCCTTGTTGTCGCGCCTCTCGGCGTTCCCGGCGCACACGGCGCAGAAGATCGGCGAGTTGTAGAAACCGTTGTAGCCGAAGTTGACATAGTCATCGATCGGGGTGCCGCGCGCGAGGTCGGTGTAGCGCGAGCCGGAGTTCTCTAAGGTGAGGCTCCTCTCCGAATACTGACCCTCGATGAAGAACTCGTCCGTCACCACGCCCGTGTAGTTGGCCGCCCTCAACTGCTCCGGGGCCTGGTCGACGTAAACGCTCGCGAGGTCCAGGACGTTGAATCCCCCGCCGGTGTAGCCGGAGCCGAGGTCGGTGTGGTCGACCTTGAGGTAGGAGGCAATGACGCGATGGCTCGGGCTGATCGCGAAGGTCAGCTTGCCCTCGTAGCGCTGTTCGTCCTGGCCGGTCGAGTACGGGATGTCGGTGAAATAGGTCTGCGCCGACAAGCGGGTGTTGAGCTGGCGGAACGCCCCGAAGAACCAGAGTCGGTCCCTCAGCACGTACCCACCCAGCGTGGCTTCGTGCTGGTTGTTGACCGTGTCGAGGCGTGCTGCCGAGGTGGCCGGCGTCTTCGCGGTCCACATGTCGCTGGTCAGGGTGTCGCGGTAGGAGGCGTGAAAGTCGTTGCCGCCGGACTTTGTCAGCATGTTGACGACACCACCGGTAAAGCGGCCGTACTCCGCCGATACGGACGAGACGGACGTCGTGATCTCCTGGACCGCGTCCTCGACATAGAGGAGCCGCACGCCGCCCATGTTCCCGTTGACAACGACGCCGTTGACCATGAACTGGTTCTCATAGGTCACCGCGCCTGCAATGCTGACGGCGCCCGAGACGCCGGGCCCGGCCACGACTCCGGCGGTTAGAAGCGCCGCGCTGAAGATGTCCTTTGCCACCGGCAGCTTGTCGATCAGCGACTTCTGGAACGTGGTCGCCGCAGTTCCGGTCGCTTGAACCATCTCGTGCTCGCCGGCGACGGTTAGGGACGCGGCGACCCTGGCCTGCGGCATCGTCGCGTCGAGCTCCTGGGTCTGCGCCGCGTTGACCCGCACGGCGGTGTCGACGGTGACGAAGCCCTCGAGTTCGAACCGCACGTCGTACTCGCCCGCGGGCAGGTACTTGAGGATGTAGTCGCCATCGACCGCCGTGACCGTGGCGCGCGTCCCCTGCAGGTTGGAGGAGGAGACGGTCACCGTCACCCCGGGCAGGGCGACCTTGCCGTCCGTCACGTGACCGGTGAGCGTCGCGGTCGGGTTCTGCGCGGCAGCGGATGCGGCCAGGACGACCAAGGACACGGAGAGAGCCGGGACTCGTGCGCGGTTTCTCCCGTCGCGGTTCATTGGGGCCTCCATCGCCAGGCACAGGCGCGTTCGTGACGTGCGGGGCGCGCATCCGAGGGGGGCTTCCCTGGGGTCGTTCGAGTTCTGGCCAAGGAAACTGGCAATTGCCTGTGCAAGGACGCGACGAGGGACGCGAAGCCTCGTCGCGCGGGGTTCGCGCGAGCGGGGGAACGCACGCCAACATCGACTCGGTTCCTCATCTGACGGCTTTCAGCTAGACCTCAAATCTCCGTGGCGTCAGGCCATATTCCCCTGCCGCTTGTCCGGCACACCGGCGGGTTTCGCCTGGCGTTGGTCGGCTCCCTCACGACGAAGGCACGGACGTCCCGACGTGCTGTGTGAACTTGGCTGGTCTTGGCTGGCTGTAATTGGAGGTTGAAACCGGGGATTCTGGACCTAGAATGACGATAGGTCCGGTCCAATTCTCGAACGGATCGGCCGGGCCGGAAGAGCGGGCGGTGGACATCCGGATCGACAAGGAATCGGCGGTCCCGATCTACGTCCAGATCAGCACCGGAATCCGGGAGCTGATCCTCTCCGGCACGCTGCCGGAGGGGTTCCGCCTCCCCCCCGAGCGGCGCCTCGCCGAGGCGCTCCGCGTCAACCGCAGCACGATCCTCGCCGCCTATCGCGAGCTCAAGGCCGACGCGCTCGTGGACTCTCACGTCGGGCGCGGGACCATGGTCCTGCCGCGAAGCCAACCGTCGGTCGCGGCGGCTTCGGTCCAGCCGCTGCCCTGGCGACAGCTCGTGCGAGAGGGCGTGACGGAGGTCCAGGACCCGCTCCTGCGCGACCTCCTGGAGCTGGCCGAACGCCGCGACGTAATCAACTTCTCGCTCGGACTCCCTGCCGCCGAGCTGCTCCCGGTCGACGTGCTGCGCAAGATCATGGACGCGCTCTTCGACGAGGTCGGTCCGTCGATGCTCCTGCACAGCCCCACCGAGGGCACAACGGGGTTCCGCCAGGCGATCGGCCAGCTGATGATCGCGAGGGGGATTCAGTGCTCGCCCGCCGAGGTCCTGGTCACATCCGGGTCGCAGCAGGGCCTCGACCTGGCGGCGCGCGTGTTCGTGGCGCCCGGGGACGCGGTGGTGGTCGAGGAGCCGACGTTCTTCGGCGCGCTGCAGATCCTGCGCCGGGCCCAGGCCCGGCTGCTCGCGGTCCCCGTCGACGCCGACGGGATGCGCACCGACGTCCTCGAGTCGCTGCTCGCGCGCCAGCGCCCGAAGCTCATCTACACGCTGCCCACGTTCCAGAACCCTTCCGGGGCCGTTATGACGCTGGAGCGGCGCCGGCACCTCCTCGAGCTCGCCTACCGCTACCAGGTGCCGGTGCTCGAGGACGACCCGTACTACGAGCTACGCTACGAGGGCGACGCGATCCCGCCCCTGAAGGCGCTCGACGACCACGGGTACGTGATCTATCTCTCCTCGTTCTCCAAGGTGCTCTTCCCCGGGCTGCGGATCGGGTGGCTCGCGGCGTCGCGTCCGGCAACCCGCCAGCTCGCGCTGGTCAAGCAGGCGGTCGACCTCCACTCCTCGACCGCCGGACAGTTCCTCCTGGAGCGGTTCATCCGCGACGGTCACTACGCCCGGCACGTCCAGCGCGTCCGCCGCGAGTACGCCAGGCGGCGCGACCTGATGCACGACGCGCTCACCGAGGAGGCGCCCGCCGGCGTGAGCTGGACCAAGCCTGCGGGAGGGTTCTACGTCTGGTGCCGGCTGCCGGACGCGATACGCCAGTCGCAGCTCCTAGCGAAGGCGTCCGAGCGCCGAGTCGCCTACCTGCCGGGGAACGCCTGCTTCGCCGACGAGCCGGGCGCCAACCATCTCCGGCTCAACTTCACCTTTGCACCCCCGGACCGGATCCCCGAGGGGATCGCGCGCCTGGCCGACGCGCTGCGCGCGGCGGCCCGCCGGGCCGGCGCCGGCGGGCGCGGCGAAGGGGCGACGCCGCCGATCGTCTGAGGCAACGACCGCCGCGGTCCGTCGTCCGCGGCGTACGAGGAGGGTTCGATGGCGGTACGGTTCGCGACGCGGATGGGCGGGATGAAGGCATCGGAGATCCGGGAGCTGCTCAAGCTCACCCAACGGCCCGAGGTGATCTCCTTCGCCGGCGGGCTGCCGGCGCCCGAGTGCTTCCCGATCGGGCCGCTCGCGGAGGTCACGGCGAGGGTCCTGGCTCAGTCGGGACGGGAAGCGCTGCAGTACTCAACCACCGAGGGGTACCCGCCGCTGCGCGCCTGGATCGCCGGCCACATGAACGCCAAGCTCGCGACCGCCGTGGGGCCCGAGGAGATCCTGGTCACCAGCGGCTCTCAGCAGGGGCTCGACCTCACGGGCAAGATCTTCCTCGACGAGGGCGACGTGGTGCTCTGCGAGAGCCCGACCTACCTCGGCGCGATCAACGCGCTGCGGGCGTACGAACCGCGCTTCGTCGAGGTGCCGACCGACGACGACGGCATCCTCCCGGAGGCGCTCGACGCGATCCTCGCCCGCGAGCCGCGGGCGAGGCTCCTCTACGTGGTCCCCGACTTCCAGAACCCCACCGGCCGCACCTGGTCGCTGGCGCGCCGCCACGCCGTGATGGAGGTGATCCGCCGCCGGCAGGTCCCGGTGATCGAGGACGCGCCCTACGCGGAGGTGCGCTTCGAGGGCGTGCCGTTGCCGGCGCTCAAGTCGCTCGACACCGACGGCCTCGTCGTCTACCTGGGCACGTTCTCGAAGATCCTCTGCCCGGGCCTGCGGATCGGCTGGGTCGCGGCTCCGGCGGCACTGCTCGAGAGGTACATCCTGTGCAAACAGGCCGCCGACCTCCAGACCGCCACGCTCGCGCAGATGCAGGTCGCGGCGCTGGTCGAGTCGTTCGACCTCGACGTCAACGTGGAGTTGGCGTGTGCGGTCTACCGTTCGCGGCGAGACGCGATGGTCCGCGCGCTCGAGCGCGAGATGCCGTCCGGGGCGCACTTCACGGGGCCGTCGGGCGGGTTGTTCCTGTGGGTGGAGCTGCCGGAGGAGTTGAACGCCCGCGAGCTGCTCGAGGCCTGCCTAGAGCAGCAGGTTGCCTTCGTTCCCGGAGGGTCGTTCTTCCCCAACGGCGGCCACGAGAACACGCTGCGCCTCAACTTCTCGAACATGCCCGAGGACCGCATCGAGGAAGGCGTCCGCCGACTGGGATCGGTGCTTCGGGAGCTCATCGGACGGACACCGGCTGCCGCTCCCCGCGCGCTCGAAGTCGCGCTGGCGAGCTGACGGCACGGCCAGGAGGCGAGACGATGGCCAAGACCGTGCCGGACAAGCCGGATCCCCAAGAGGTGGCGTCGCGAGCGTTCGAGCGCGGGTACAGCTGCGCGGAGGCGATGGTGCTCGCGCTATCCCCGGAGGGCGGGCACGCGCCGGCCGACCCGCAGCGGGCGGCTACCGCGCTCGGCGGCGGGATCGCGCGCGCCGGTCTCACGTGCGGGTGCCTCACCGGCGCCGCGATCGCCGTCGGCTTCCGGCTGGGACGGACGTCGGCAGACGACGGGGAGTCCAAGGCGCGCGCCTACGCGGTCATGGCCAACATCGTGCGCCGGTTCGAGGCGGCATTCGGCACGACGGATTGCCGCAAGCTCACCGGCCTCGACTTCAACCGGGAGAATCCGCGCACCGAGCTCGATCGGGTCCACGACGAGGTCTGCGAGAAGCTCGTTCGTTTCGTGGCCGCCGCCGCCGCCGACGAAATCGCCACGGCGGAGCCCGAGGGGGAGTGACGATGGGCATTCCCGCGTTCAAGGTGGACTCGTTCACGGCCGCGCCTTTCGCCGGCAACCCGGCCGGCGTCTGCCTGCTCGAAGGGCCGCGCGACGAGCGCTGGATGCAGGCGGTGGCGCGCGAGATGAACCTCTCCGAGACCGCGTTCCTCCACCGCGAGGACGGCGCTTTCCGGCTCCGCTGGTTCACACCCGTGGCCGAGGTCGCGCTGTGCGGTCACGCGACGCTCGCGAGCGCCCACATACTCTGGGAGGAGAAGAGCCTCGCGGCCGGTGAAGCCGCTCGCTTCGCGACGCAGAGCGGCGAACTGCGGGCGGCGCAGCGGGGCGATCTCATCGAGATGGACTTCCCCGCGAAACCCGAGGAGCCGGCCGAGGCGCCGTCGGATCTCTACCGCGCCCTCGGCGTCACGGCGTCCTACCTCGGCCGAAATCAGTTCGATTACCTGGCGCTCCTCGGTGACGAACGCGCCGTGCGCGCCGTCGCGCCCGATTTCGCGCTGCTCCGCACGGTCAAGGTGCGCGGCGTAATCGTCACGGCGCCTTCTTCGACGCCCGGTTACGACTTCGTCTCGAGGTTCTTCGCACCCGCGGTCGGTGTCGACGAGGACCCGGTGACCGGTTCCGCGCACTGTGCGCTCGGCCCGTTCTGGGCCGCCCGCCTCGGCAGGACCGAGTTGTCGGCCCTCCAGGTCTCGGCGCGCGGCGGCACGATGCGGGTCCGCGTGGCGGGCGACCGGGTCTTCCTCGGCGGCCGCGCCGTCACGGTCCTGCGCGGCGAGCTCACGGTCTAGAGGAGGCGATTGCCGGCCCCGGGCCCGTGCGCGCCGCCCCCGACTGCAAAAAGGGGGCGGTTGCCCGCCCCGTGAGGAGAGAAATCAGAAGGCGTCCTCCGACGTGGAGCCGGCCTTCCACCCTGTCATACGCAGCCGTTCGTCGTTGGTTCTGCACACCTCGACCCGACTCGACGCCGGGACGCCGACGCCGCAGCACGCCGACGGCGCCGCGGCCGGGCTAGGCCAGCTCTTGGAGCGTCGCCGTCAGCAGGCGGTAGAACCGGCCGACCGTGGAGATCTGCACGCGCTCGTCCGGGGAGTGCGGGGACTCGATCTGCGGGCCGATGGAGACCATGTCCATGCCGGGGTAGCGCTCGCCGATCAGGCCGCACTCGAGCCCGGCGTGGATCGCCCTGACCACGGGCTTCTTCCCGAACTCGCGCTCGAACACCTTGACGGTGGTGTTGAACACCTTCGAGGCCGGGTTCGGCTTCCAGCCCGGGTACCCGTCGAGGTGCTCGACCTTCGCGCCGCCGAGACGGAACGCCGCGCCGATCTGCTCCGTGGTCGCCTTGAGCGAGGGCGCTACCGACGAGCGGCTCGACGTGACCACCTTGACCGTGCTCCCTTCCGTCGTCACGACGGCCAGGTTGTTGGACGTCTCGACGAGCCCGGGCACGGCCCGGCTCATCCCCAGCACGCCGTGCGGGCAGGCGAGCATCGCGTCGAGCACGCGGTCGTTGTCGAAGCGGATCCAGACCTGGCGGTTGTCGGGCGCCTCGGCGAGCGACACGCACTCCAGCCTCTGGTTGGGGTCGATCTCGCCGAACTCGTCCTTGAACGATCGCGCGCAGTCGTTGACGACCGCCTGGACGGAGCCTTCGCTCGACTTGGCGATCCGGAGCACGGCGTCGGCCTCTCGCGGGATCGCGTTGTGCTTGCTGCCGCCGGCGATCGAGACGATGCCGAATTCGATCCCCTTCTGGCGGACCGCGTTGAGCGTGCGGAGCAGCAGCTTGAGGGCGTTGGCGCGGTTCTCGTGGATGTCGACGCCGGAGTGGCCGCCGCGCAGGCCGCGGACCGAGACGCGGACGGGCAGGGTGCCGTCGAGGGCGTCCTCGCGGCTCACCGTGAAGGTGGCGTGCGTGTCCGCGCCGCCGGCGCAGCCGATGTACACGGCGGCGTCCTCCTCGGTGTCGAGGTTGATCATCGTGCGGCCGGACAGGAGCTTCGTGTCGAGCTGCATCGCGCCGGTGAGACCGGTCTCCTCGTCGATCGTGAAGAGCAGCTCGAGCGGCCCGTGCACCGCCTTCGGGTCCTCGGCCACGGCCATCGCAGTGGCGACGCCCACCCCGTTGTCCGAGCCCAGCGTCGTGCCGGTGGCGTAGACGTAGTCGCCCACGACCCGCACTTTGATCGGGTCGGTCAGGAAGTCGAACGCCACGTCCGAGTTCTTCTCGGGGACCATGTCGAGGTGGCCCTGCAGGATGACGACCGGCGCCTTCTCGTGCCCCGCGGTCGCCGGTACCTTGACCAGCACGTTGCCGGCGGCGTCGCGCTTGGTCTCGAACGAGTGCGACTTGGCCCAGCTCACGACGTGCTCGGCCACCCGCTCCTCGTGCTTCGAGGGACGCGGGATCTGCCGGATCGCGTCAAAGTGCTTCCACACCAACTTGGGTTCCAGCTTCGCGAGCGGACTTGACACCTTCCACCTCCCTCTCCGGGTCGTCGCCGCCGGCGCTGCCGGCGGCATCGCATTCTACCGCCGGCCATTCACGGCGCAATCCGAATCGCAGCCCCAGCACCCGCCGGCGGGCCGCTAGCGCATGACTTCGAGGATCCCGTCCTCTTCCATGTAGACGGTGTCGACGAATCGCACGGTGCGGGTGGCGAGCGACATGATCACGGAGGAGACGCGCACGCCGCCGCCGAACAGCCGTACGCCCTCGAGGAGGTCGCCCTTGGTCACGCCGGAGGCGACGAAGAGCGCGTCGTCCGCGGAGGCCAGCTCCTTCTCGGTGTAGACGTGGTGATGGTCCTTGATGCCGATCTCGTCGAGGCGCCGCTTGTGCCATTCCTCGAGCACCACCAGCCGCCCCTGCATCTCGCCGTGCAGGCAGCGGATCGCGGCGGCGGTGATGACGCCCTCGGGCGCGCCGCCGATCCCCATGAGAGCGTGGATGCCGGTCCCGCGGATCGCGGTGGACATGCCCCCGGAGAGGTCGCCGTCGGAGATCAGCTTGACCCGGGCGCCGGCGGCGCGGATCTCCGAGACGAGCTGCTCGTGGCGCGAGCGATCCAGCACCACTACCGTGAGGTCCTCGACGTCGCGGTCGAACGCCTTCGCGATCCGGCCCAGGTTCTCCTTGACGGGAGCGTCGATGTCGATACACCCACGAGCCGTGGGGCCGACCACGATCTTCTGCATGTAGATGTCGGGCGCGTACAGGAGACCGCCCTTGCTCGCCGCCGCCAACACGGCGATCGAGTTGTTGGAGCCCGTGGCGCAGAGGTTGGTCCCCTCGAGGGGGTCCACGGCGATGTCGATCTCCGGATAGCCGAGCCGGCCGTCCTTGTCGGCGCCCACCTTCTCGCCCACGTAGAGCATCGGCGCCTTGTCGCGCTCGCCCTCCCCGATCACGATCGTGCCGTTGATCGCGAGAGTGTCCATCTCCGTGCGCATCGCCTCTACCGCGATCTTGTCGGAGTGCTTGCGGTCGCCATAGCCCATGGTCCGCGCCGCCGCGATCGCGGCCTTTTCGGTGACCCGCATGAAGTCTGGCTCGAGGTTGACGTCCATCCGGGGTTCCCTCCCTCTCGGCTCGTGACGACCTTCGGCATTCTACGCTTGGCTGCGAGGCCATGAAAGATGAGACGGGAAAGGAAAAGGGTGAAGGGTAAGACGGAGATGGTCAGACGTGAGGGGGACGACGCCAAATGGAAGAAGCGCGAGGGAGAGCCGGCGGTCAGAGGTCTCGGGGGTTCTGCCTTCCCTTGACCTTTCACCTCTTCCCTCTTCTTACTCCTGCACGCGCAGGAGATCGTGGACCTCTTTGACGCCCGACGTGGACCGGGCGATGCTCACCGCCAGCCGCTGCCGGGCCCCGTCCGGGACGGTGCCGGCCAGGCTCACCACGCCGTCGCTGGAGTCGACCTCGACCTTGAACGCCACCTTGCCCAGCTCCTCGAGCAGGCGCGTCTTGACCCTGGCGTCCAGGAGGGCGTCGGACACGCCGCGCTCGACCTTGCCGACGACGCGGGCGACGGGAGCGTCGCTTGCGTCGTTCTCGCCCGCGAGCGAGATCCGGCTGTCCACCGACCGCACGCCGCTGACCGAACGTGCGACCCTCGGCGCCAGGTCGACGCTCGGGCGGTTCTTGACCGCGCCCGACAGCGTCACGCGCGCGTCGTTCGCCTCGATGGTCACGCGCAGGCCGTCTTCCTTGAGGTGGTTCAAGAGCGCCACTCGGATGCGGGTGGCGAGCAGTGCGTCGCTGACGCTGTCCGCGACCTGGGACCACGCCCGGTCGATCGCGCCGCCGACGCGCGCGACGGGGCCGGGCGTCGGCGTCGGCGCCGCCGCCCAGGACATGCGGGCGGCCGCAACGACGATCGCGACCGCGACGAGCGCGGCCGGGCGGCGGAGTCCGCGGCCGGACCTCGGGGCGTCCATCACTCCTTCTCCGGGTGAACGCTGGCTCTCGTGAGTGCATACCCGGCCTGGTTGGTGAGCTCGTCGCGCACCCCGACGGAGATCCTGTACCGGCCCGGTTCGACCAGCAGCGAGGTGGACACGGTGTAGACGTCGTGGCGGACCTTGTCGTATTCGGCCGCCGGCATCCGGATGGGGTGCTCGGTGCGCTGGAGGTCCGACTGCTTCCCCTCGTCGTCACGGGCCGCGTAGTAGACCATGATGAACCCGACCAGGTCGTTGCCGTCCGGGATGAGGGCGATCTTGTTGAACGGGACCTCGACCTCGACGGGCAGGGTCCAGCGCCCGTTGTCGGCCGGCGCCGGCGTCCCCGCTTTGAGCCCGATCGCGAGCGGGTTGTCGTTGAGGTCGAAGGCGAGCCCGCTCATCACGCGGTCGCCGATCCTCGTGGGCAGCGACTTCTCGATGAACGTCTTGCGGTAGGCGAGGCGGTACTCGGGATGGCCCTTGAGCTTGACCTCGATCCGGTGGGCGCGGTCCTCGCCCGTCGGGATGAGCCGGTAACCGAGCGAGTAGTACGTCTCGAAGTCGGCCGCGATCTTGTCGAGGCCCGGCGTCGGGTCGTTCGCGTTGAGGATCGCGATGCCGCCCGTTCTATCCGCCATGTAGACGAGCGAGTCCTGGTAGTTGCTGGTGGTGATCGCCGCCGCCAGCGACGAGCGCGCCTGCCGGTTCTCCGCCTCGATGCCCGAATCGGACTCCAGTCCGCGCGCGTCGATGGTGTACAGGGCCACGCCCGAGGACATCGCCGTCCGCACGAGGCTGTTGTAGAGGTCCGAGGCGTCGAACTCGTGCGACTGCGAGATCGCGGTCGGCGTCTTGAACGCGTCGTCGATGGCGTAGAACAGCTCCAGGCCGGGCGTCATCGGGAGGCCGTCCGAAAGATAGATGATCGCCTTCTTGCCCGGCAGCCCGCCCATCATGCCGACGAGCTCCTGGAGCGAGCGCACGGTGAACGTCAGGTTGTTCTGCGTTTCCCGGGCGAAGCTGCGCGCGTCGTCCAATGCCTGGGCGTAAGCGTTCCCGGAGGAGCTTCCGGAGTTCTGACCGGAGTTCTGGGCGATGAAGTCCTCCACGCGCTGCCGGGTGCTGATCAGGTCGGAGCGCCCGCCGGTGTACTTACGCACCGAGCGCAGGGCGCTGGCGATCTCATCGGGGTCGGAGGTGAACGGCTGCAGGATCTTGAGGCTGCGCTGGTACGACACGACCATGGCCTGATCGGGCGGCGCGAGGTTGGTGTCGATCCACTCCGTCATCTTGCTGATCACGCGGTTGCGGTCGAACGGAAGCAGGTTCTCGTTGTCCACGTAGAACGCGATGAAGCGCGGCTCGCGCTTGAGGGCTGGGGTCGGCGTCGGCGTCGGCGGGGCGGGCGCGGCGGCGGCCGTCGGAGCGGCGGCCGGCGTCTCGGGGGCCTTGGCCTCGACGTGGCGCGTGTAGGCCGCGAAGTTGGTCAGGGGTTGGACCTTGCCGTCCTGAAAAACCTCGAAGTCCTTGTCGCTCAACCCTGTGATGGGTCCCTTCTTGTCGCTCACCGCGACGTCGACGTTGACGACGGTCAGCTCGGAGACGTCGAGGAAGCGGAGCCCTCCAAACTGCTTGCTCGGGGGTTTAGGGGCGGGCGGCTTGTCCTGGGGGGATGCCGTCTCCTGGGTTGGGGGTTGGGCTTGAGCCAGCACGAGCGCCGCGAGCAGCATGAACGGAAGGGCCAGATGGGGCTTTGCTTTGGTGGTCAAGCCGTCCTCCAGGGTCCGGAGTCTACCAAAACGGCGCGCCGCCGCCCGCGCCCCGGCGCGGAGGTCACAGAGCCGTCACAGGCTCAAGTTCGCAATGACCGCCGAGGTCGTATGGGCCAGCACGTCGTCGACGCCGATGCGGACGGAGTGCTTGCCGCCCTCGACCACGAGGTTGAATCGAAAGGCGAAGTACCCCTGCTTGCGGGCGGCCTCCAGCTTGTCGGCCGGCAACTCGATTGGCACCCGCTGGTGCGTGAGGTCGGACATGTTCCCCTTCTCGTCCGTCGCGATCACCACCACTTGGACCTCGCCCCACGCGGTCGCGCCGCGCGGCAGCATGGTGAGCCGGGCGTACGGGATGCGGAGCTCAGCGTTCATCCGGTACAGGTGCATCCCCTCGGCCCCGAGCCGGAACTTGCTGGTGGGCTTGTCGAGCACGAGCTCGACCCCGAGGGGGTTCTCGACCTCGCCGGTGAGCAGCGCCGCTCGCGCACGTTCGGCTTCGCGCTGCTCGGCAGGACGGTCGACGTAGCTCGTCCGGTACGTGAGCTGGTATTCGGGGTGGCCGATCACGTCCACCTTGAGCTTGTGCTCCTTGCCGTCGCCCGAGTGGTCCGGCTGGAACGCCAGCGAGTAGTAGCTCGCGGTGAGCCGCTCCACGTCGGCCAGCGCCGCCCCGCCGTCGGAGGTGAAGATCGCCTTTCCGCCCGTGAGCTCGGCGGCCCGGATGAGGTTGTCCTTGCGATCGGCCTCGCGCCAGAATCGCACGTTGGCGACGTCCGTGAACCCCATCGGCCGGCTGCGGCTCGCGTCGAGGTTGATGGGGTTCGAGCCGGACGGGTCGAGCGTGTACAGCGTGTACTCGAGCTCGCTGGCGAGCTGCGCCGCGTGCTCGATCAGACCCACGTTGCGGTACTCCGAAGGCGAGGTGTCGAGGAAGAAGTCGTACGACCGGTAGATCGGAACGTTGTCCACCCGCGGGAACCCGGGGGAGACGAGCACCACGACCTTCCGCGCGCCGGGCGCGACCGCGAACCTGTCGAGCGCCGCCGCGAAGGCGCTCTCGACGGCGCCGACGATCCGGCGCATCTCGGTCCAGTACTCCTCGTTCTGCGTGTGCCGGTACTCGTAGCCGCCGTAGCTGCGCCCCGTTCGGGCATCGTCCGTGCGGAACGTGGAGAGCTTGATCTGGCGCTGCAGGCCGGTCGCAGGCAGGCGGTCGATCTCCTTGAGCGCGGCGAGCAGCTTCTCGCGGCTCACGGTCGGCGGCGTGTGCACGCGCAGCGTGCCGTCGAAGCTGACCACCGCCACCGCCTCGGCCGGAGGCAGACCCGCCGCGATCTGGTCCCTGATGGACTGGAGGACGACCCGCTTGTCGGGCTCGATGAGCTGGAAGAGGTCGAAGAACAGCAGGACCTGGCGCGGTTCGGGCTGGCCCACCATCGACGCGTCGGGGGCCTCGCTCACCTGGCCGCCGGTCACGGCGAGGAAATTGGTGACGCTCTGGTCCTTGCCGTCCTCGAAGATGCGGAAGTCCTGCTTGCGCAGCGCCGATACGGGCACACCCTGGGCGTCCACGACCTTCACGTCCACGGTGACGTTGTTGACCGTGACCTCACTGACGAAGGCGGGCGGCGTCGGCTGCTGCTGGGCAGCGGCCGTGGCGGCCGCGAGAACCAGGCCGAGCGCGACGAGACGCCGATCACGCATATCTTCACCCTCCGGCGCACGAGGATAGCAAGCGTCGTGCCAGATTCAATCGAAGTTGCGGACTCGACGACCGGCGCGCCGGCACGTCCGCGGAGGACGCTGCGTCCCAACCCGACGACAGATTGACGGACGAGCCCCGGCGCCGGGTCGTGACCCGATCATCCGCCCGAGGGCTCGGCCGGGGCGCGGCCCCACCGATGCCGGCTCGACAGGCGACCAACCGGTCCTACAATCGCGCGACCGCGACCGCGGTCCGAGGTGCGACGTGACGTTCGAGTACGGCTACTCGGCGAGTGCGCAGGCGATGCGCCCATCCCCCATCCGGGAGCTCTTCAAGATGACCCAGCGGCCCGGGATGATCTCCTTTGCCGGCGGCCTCCCCGACCCGGCGATCTTCCCGATCGCGGAGTTCGCGTCGTGCGCGGACGTGCTGGTCGCTCGCGGCACCGAGGCGCTGCAGTACGGCGCGAGCGAGGGCTACCGCCCGCTCGTGCTCGAGGTCATCCGGCGCATGGAGCCGCTGCTCGGGCGCCCCATCGCCCCCGAAGAGGTCGTCATCACGTCGGGCTCCCAGCAGGTGATGGACATGCTCGCCCGCGTGCTGATCGATCCGGGCGACGTGATCGTCACCGAGGCTCCGACCTACCCGGGCGCCCTCCACACGTTCCGTTCCGCCGGCGCCCGCATCGCGCTCGTGCCCTGCGACCGCGACGGGATGCAGACCGATCGGCTTCCCGAGGTCATCGAGCGAGCCCGGCGCGCCGCCGGACGTCTGCCCAAGCTCATCTACACGATCATCAACTACTCCAACCCTTCCGGCGCGTGTCTCTCCGAGCCGCGGCGGCACCAGCTCGCCGAGGTCTCGGCCCGGTTCGGCATCCCGGTGCTCGAGGACGATCCCTACGGGGAGCTCCGGTATTCGGGCGACCGCATCCCGACGCTGTTCTCGACCGCGGCGGACGGGGTCGTGTTCGCCTCGTCGTTCTCGAAGGTGCTGGCCCCGGGCGTGCGCGTCGCGTGGGCCGTCGGCGACGCCGGCATCGTCCGCAAGATGGTGGTCGCGAAGCAGGGCATGGACCTCTGCACGTCGGTCGTCGCGCAGGTCCTGGTCGCCGAGTACTGCCGGCGCGGCCATCTGGAGCGCCACCTCGACAAGATCCGCGCCCACTACGCCGCCAAGGCGGCGGCGATGGGGGCGGCGCTCGACACGAGCCTGCCGCCGGGCGCCGCGAGCTACGCGACGCCGACCGGAGGTTTCTTCTTCTGGGCCACCCTCGGCCAGGACGCAGGCGTCGTCTTCGAGCGCGCGGTCGAGGAGGGCGTCGCGTTCCTCCCCGGCTCGACGTGCTACCCCGACGCCGCCGAAACCGTCGGGGAACCGGTGGACGGCGCCCGCTTCGCCCGCCTCTGCTTCACGTTCGCGCAACCCGAGGAGATCGTGGAAGGGGCCGTCCGGCTCGCCCGCGCTCTCGAGGTGGCATGAAACGCCAGTCCCGTGTCCACGGCGAGACGGGCCACCGGGATTCGCGCAACAGGCACGGCCGCACCCAGTTCGAGGTATCGGCTGACCCCTGACCCCTGATCGCCGACCCCTGTCGTCAGACGGTGCTCTGGGGGTCGACGTCGACGACGCGGTGGACGGAGCGCGGCGGCGAGAGCGCCGTGACGGCGGCGAGCGCGGCTCGCAGCGGCGCCCGCGTCGGCGCCAACAGCAGCAGCTGCACGCGCCACTTGCCCCGCAAGCGCTCGACCGGTGCAGGCGCCGGACCGACGACCCGCAGCCCGGCCGGCGCCCCATCCAGGGCTCGGGCCGCGGCCCGGGCCGCGGCCACGGCCGCGCTCTCGCTCGCCGACTCGTAGCGGACCAGCGCGAGGCGGGTGACCGGCGGGTACCGGAAAGCCTGCCGGTATCGCAACTCCTCCTCCGCGAAACCGGCGAGGTCGTGAAGGAGCGCGGCCCGAATCGCGTGATGGTCAGGGTGGTAGGTCTGGATCACGACGAGGCCCGGCCGCGCGCCCCGCCCGGCCCGCCCGGCCACCTGGGTGAGCATCTGGAACGTCTTTTCCGCGCCGCGGAAATCCGGGAACCCGAGGAGGTTGTCCGCGTTGATGACGCCGGTCAGCGTCACCGAGGGAAAGTGGTGGCCCTTCGAGACCATCTGCGTGCCGACGAGGACTCGCGTCGAGCCCGCCGCGAATCGTTCGAGCGCTGCGAGCAGTTGCGCCGGCGAGCGCGCGGTATCGCGGTCGAGGATGTCCACCTCGACCTCCGGGTGGAGGCTCCGCACCAGCGAGGCGATCTTCTCCGTCCCCGCCCCGACGTGGTCGAGGACCTCGCCGTTGCAGCGCGGGCAGGCCACCGGGATGTCGCGGCGGAAGCCGCAGTAGTGGCAGATCAACGCCCGCTGGCGGCGGTGCACGGTGAGCGGGATCGAACAGTCCCGGCACGCCGCCTGGTGGCCGCACTCGCGGCACAGGAGCACCGGCGCCCATCCGCGCCGATTCACCAGCAAGATCGCCTGCTCGCCGCGGCCCAGCGTCCCGCCGAGCAGCTCCCGCAGGCGCCGCGAGAGGAACCGTTGGCCGTGCTCGCCCGGCTCCGGCGGCTCGTCCTTGAGGTCCACCACCTCCACCGTCGGAAGGCGGCCGCCGGCAACTCGGTCGGGCAGGTCGAGAACGGCGAGACGCCCCTGCCGCACGAGCGCCAGCGATTCCAGCGACGGCGTGGCCGAGGCCAGCACGACCGGGATGCGCAGGTTCTGGCCCACCGTGAGCGCGAGGTCGCGGGCGTTGTAGCGCGGCTCCTCCTCCTGCTTGTACGACCCGTCCTGCTCCTCGTCCACGACGACGACGCCCAACCGCGACAGCGGCGCCCACAGCGCCGACCGCGGCCCGGCCACCACGTCGACCTGCCCGCGGCGGGCGCGCTCCCAGGCGGCGACCCGGTCGCCCTCCGACATGGACGAGTGGAGGATCGCCACGCGCTCGCCGAAGCGACCCGCGAGCTGCCCGGCGAGCGCCGGGGTCAGCGCGATCTCCGGCACGAGGACGACGGCCTGGAGCCCGCGGACCGTCGCCGCGGCCGCCAACCGAAGGTAGACCTCCGTCTTCCCCGAGCCGGTGACGCCCTGGAGCAGGAACGCTCCGAACGCCTTGGCGTCGAGCGCCGCGGTCAGCGTTTCGAGCGCGCGGGCCTGATGAGGCGTCAGCTCGGCCGGCGGCGGCGGAGCGGTGAGCTCCCAGCGCCGGGCCTGGCGCCGCTTCTCCTGCCGGAACCGGTGCAGCACGCCCTTGCGGACTAGCTCGGCCACCACGCCGGCCGAGCAACGGCACGCCGCCAGCAGCTCGCCCTCGAGCGCGGGCCGCCCGAGGTCCGCGAGCCATCCGACGACGCGCCGCTGCGCCGGAGCGGCCCCGACGCGTTGCTCCCGCTCCCCGGCCGGGAGCTCCGCGAGCGCCACCGCGCCCACCGAGGCGCCGGGAAGCTGCCCGGCGCGGCGCTCGATCACCCGGAGCGCGTGCCTGGCCTCGAGCGCCGGCAACAGCTCGTCGAGCTCGGCGCGGGACCATCCTTCGGCTCGCAACGTCGCGACCGAGATGCGGCGCGCCTCGAGCAGCCGTTCCAACAATCGCCCGGCCGGCTCGCCCGCGGACGCCGCGAGCTCCCGCGCGCGAGGGCCCGCCTGGACGATCGCCGGCGGGAGGCGCAGCAGCGCGCCGGGGACCGCGGTTCGGACCACGCTTCCCAAAGGTGCCGCGTAGTAGTCGGCGGCGAAACGGATCAGATCCAGGACGTGCGCAGGGATCACGGGATCGGCGTCGAGCACCTCCTCGACGGGCAACACGCGCTCGGGCGGGCAGCCGGGATCCTCCGCCAGATCGACGACGATGCCGACACGCCGCTGCCCGCGCAACCGGACGCGCACCCGCGCACCCGGCACCGCGAGCGCGAGGAACGCCTCCGGGATGCGGTACGACAGGGCGTCGGGAAGTGCGGTGGGAAAGGCGACCCGGGCGAACACCGATCGCGATGATACACTCGGCGCGTGGCCCGGCCCGAGGAGATCGAGCAGTGGCGCGGTGTTCTCGCCAGGCTGCTGCGCGGGCCGGCGCCCGAGGGCGAGGAGTTCGAGCTCTGCCGCGAGGTCGTGGCCGTCGCCCCGAGCACGCCTGAGGGCCGCCAAGCGGCGCGCCGTCTGCTCGAAGGCGCCATGGCGGACGCCGCGACGAACATCGCCGACGCCCAGGCCGTCATGGACATTCTCAAGGCCGCCGACCGCGGGACGGTCGACCTCGCGCAGCTGACCAGCGTGCGATGATCGCCTGGCTCGCGTGCGTGCTGCTGCCCGCGGCGCTTTGGGCTGCGGGCCGACGGATGGCGGGTTCGGGCACCCCCAAGCCCCGGTTCCCGGCGGACGCGGTCATCGGGTTCTTCGCCCCCGCGGGGCTCCTCGCCTGGGCCGCCCGCCCGTTCCCCGAGCAGTTGCTGGGCTGGGCGCTCGGCGTGATCGCCTGGGGCGGCGCCTTCCTGATGCGCGACCCGCAGGTCTTCGTCGCTTTCGGGCTCGTCGGTGCGGTCTGGTGCGCGCTCCTCGGCCTGCTATCGGGACGAGCGGCACCGTCCGCCGAGTTGCCGGCCATCCGCGCCGCCGAGCCCGCGCCGGCGCCGCGTCACGGACCGCCCTCGCCGGGCGCCGCCGAGGCGGCAGGCTTCGCGCTGGAACTCCGATGCCCCACCTGCGGTGCGGCGCTCGCGGTCCCCGTCTACCACCGCATGGTGCGGTGCGGTTTCTGTGCCGGCGAACACGTGGTCGTCGGCGGCACCGACAGGCTCGCCGTGGTCATTCCCGACATCGTGACGAGCGAGCAGGCGTTGAAGGACACAGTCGTCGCCCACCTCCGCCAGCGTCGCTACCTCGAGATGTACGACCGGCGAGTCACGCCGCTGGTCGGCGGCAGGGCCGCGGGCCTGGACGGCGAGGATCTCGAGCGCCCGTGGGCGGCGCCCCCACCGGCCTCGCCCCTGGTCGACGCGGTCGAGGCGCAGGTCGCCGCGTCGGCCGATGCGTGGGCCGCGGCGATCGCGCCGCGGGTCGCGGTGCGCTCCTGGCGGCGGTTCCTCGGTCCGAATTGGCACCGGCTCGGCACCCTGTATCAGGCCGCGTTCGGTCGCGGCGCCGACGGCGAGAAGCGGCTTGAGTTCGCGGTGACGACGATCGAGTCCGCCGTCCCCGCCAACGCAGTGCAGCTGCCCGAGATGGGGAAGCTCTCCTACCTGCGCGCGCTGCGTCCGCTGCTCGGGTCGCCGGAGTCCGCGTGCCCGGCGCTAGCCGTGCAGTACGGACCCGAGGAGATCGAGCGTCGCACGCAGCGGCTCTCGCAGCGCTCGACCGAACTCGGGATCGCCCCGATCGCGCGGAACGCCACCTTTGTTGAGGAGGTGGTGGCGCTGGTCTACCGTCCGTGGCACATCGCCGAGATCACCCTCGACGCCGACGCCTTCTCGCTGCTCGTCGACGGCGGCGCCGGTCGCGTGGAAGGGGAGGCGCCCGCGGGAGCGCTCGAGACCGGCCCCCTTCCCGACCAGCCCGCAGCACCGCCGTCGCTGGCGCCGAGCCGCTGCCCGGAATGCGGCGCGGACCTCCCGTTCGCGCCTGACGCCGTGGCGATCCTCTGCCGGACGTGCTTCCGGGTGGTCGAGATGCGCGGGACGAGGTGGAGCGTCATCCCGTACCGCCGCGAGGAGCCCGCGGCCGGGGCGCGGGTCGTCCCGTTCTGGAGGTTCCCCCTCCGGCTGCGAACCGCCGACGGAGCGCTTGTCACCGACCTCCCCCACCTCACCGACGGGATCGACGGCACCTATGACCAGATCGGCGATACGCCCCAGGTGGAGGAGACGTTCTTCGTCCCCGCCTTCCGGACAAAGGTCGACAAGGCCGGTGTCCGCCTGTACCGCCGGCTCTGGCCCGAAATCCAGGGCCGGTGGCGCGACCTCTCGCAGGAGCGCTTTACCTCCGACAGGCCACCCGCCAAGGTCGTGCAACCCACGCTGCCTGCAGTCGAGGCGCGGGCATTCGCGCGCGTCTACCTGGCGCTCGCCTTCACCCAGCGGGACCTCGCTCGCGCGCACGTGGATCGGGTCCGCGAGGCGTTCCTCTGCGCGCAGCTCGAAGGCGAGCCCGAACTCGTGTTCCTGACCGTTGCGGACGAGCTGGTCGCGCCGTTCGACGGGCTCTTCGGGCGAGCACGCCTGGCGGCGATCGCGGGCCTCGAGGGCGAGCCGGACGCGAGCCGGGCCTGAGTGAGTGAACGCGACCGCGGGAGGTCGACCAGACTAACTTGAGATTACGTTTCCCTGACGTATTGCAATTGGAATCACGAAAACGTACAGTAAATGTCATGAGCGACCACTCCGCGCGCGAGGAGGCGATCGTCAGCACGACCCTCGATCTTGCCGAGGAACGCGGCGTCGCCGGCGTCACGACCGCCGGCCTGGCTCGCAGGCTCCAGTTCACCGAGGCGGCGCTGTACCGCTACTTCCCCGGCAAAGCGGCGATCATCGCGGCCTCGCTGCGCAATCTCGGCGAGCGCCTGTTCGCGACCATGCTACTCGAGCTGATGCCCGAGGCCGTGCAGCACGGGCAGGGCGTCCACGAGCAGCTCGACCGTCACGCCCGCAGGTTCGCCCTTCGCAACGGCCTCCTGATCGAGCTCCTCCTCGCCGCCGCAGGCGGGCGCGACGAAGAGCTGCACACCGCGGCCGGGGGCTTCCTGCACGAGTACGGCCAACAGATGACGGAGTATTTCGACCGGCTTCAGCACCTGGGCCTCGTCGCCACCACGGCTGCCCCGACCGACCTTTCCCGTTTGTGGGTATGCCAGCTGCTCGGCGGGTTCATCCGATGCCGCCTCGAGCGCGAGTGCTGGGACGCCGTGGAGCAACCCGGATTCCACGCGTTCGTCGCGGGTCTGCGGGCCCCGAGTGCCGTCGTCACCGCCTGAACTTCCGACTAGCCGGTCGGCGCGTCGCCGGCCGCCTGGCCCAGCTGAGGCAACCGGAGACAACGCTCGGAAGTCGACAGTTCACGGCCGTTAGCGGCCTCCGCGCGACCGAGCGTCCCTGTAGCCTCTCCCGTCACTTCGGGACGCCGCACGGTGATTGCGGTCACAATCGCGCCCGGAGGTCGCGTGAGTCTCTTGACAGATGAGTCCCGGAGTCGACAATGGACTTTGACAAAGATCTTCTGAAAAGGGAACAACTCTGCGGCCGTCGAGGGCCGCAAGAAGCGAGCAAGGAGGAACAAATGGCCCCCCTAACCGCCCACGTGAAGACGATGTTCCTTTCCTGTGCAGGCTTCTTGCTCTTCGCCAACTGGACGCTCTCTTCGACAATCGAGGTCCTACTGAAGGACCCCGCGGCCGCGTCCTCAGCGGCCGCGATCGTCATGGGTACCGGTCTGCCGCTTCCGGACGGTGCGTCCGGCAAGCCTCTCACCAGTAGCGCTGGCGCCGTGGTCTGGGAGAACTACCGGCAGGTCAATGATCCTTACGGCCTGATGCACGCCTTTTTCCGCCAAGTCCTCGTGCCAACCGGTGACCTTGCAGCGGAGGTCCCACCGGCCTACGCGACCGGCGGAATCCCGATCCACGACACTTCGATCGGCCTACACACGGCAGCCTCGCGGCTCATGTTCGTCTACGGCCACCAAGTCACGAGCGCGTCGGTCGCCAATTCGTTCCTCATCAAGGCGCTACCAGAGGCGGCCCAAGCTGCGCTGGCAGCCGTGGTGACAGCCGGCGAGTACGATGCCTTCGATCCCGCCCTCCTGGACCCCGCGTCGCGGGAGCGGTGGCAGCAGTCGCCCACGCTGTACTTGCGTCCCGACGAGGCCAGCGATGCACTCCTGCTGACGTGGCGAGCGCCGGTACCCATGGCCAACGGCCAGGCGCGCATCGCGTTGGTGGACGCCGGGACCGGCTACCTGGTCGGCGCGTTCGACCCTAATCCCAGCGACAGCTGCGCGCCAGCCTCCACCGCGTGGGTCCAGGGCAGCGGGATCCCTCAGTTCGAAGAACTCGGGACCCGCAACTCGATGAGGGCCACACCGACCAGCTACTTCGGCACCACCTACCCCTTTGAGGCGCATTGGCCGAAGGAACCGGGCGTCCATCCCGCGATCCGGCTCTATCACGGTTCGGATGGCTCGCCAGATGATGACCCGCTAGGTTTTCCAGTCTACTGGATTGTCCCCGGGCAATCGAACCCTTGCCCCCCGGAACCCTACTACTACTGCCCAGTGAATTGCGTTGCGGGACTCTACAAACGCTGGGGAATGATGCCAATTCGAGCTCTTAACGGGAGCCCCTATTACGAAGACGTCTTCGGCCTGAACAGCAGTCTCGGCCGACAGGCCGGCGACGCGATCTGGTATTCTCGACTTACATTCCTCACTCTGGTCCAGCACCTCAACTGGCTCGGGTACATGGGTCTCCGGGACATTGGCTTCGCCAACCCGGCCAGCGTGATAGTTCACCAACGGAACCACCCCATCGACTCGGCCAGCTACCGGTTCGTCGACGATGTGATCGGCCAGACTGACTGGGTTGTCGTTGGAGCTCGATCGCAGGCACCCAAGCCCATGAGCGCGTGTCTTGATGTCATGGCACACGAGTGGGGCCACGGAGTGATCAAGTACACGGCCATCAGCACATACGATACCTTGACCCGGAAAGAGCTCCATGAGGGCTTCGCCGATGTGATCGGGCACATCGTCGAGTGGGACAACAACCCAGGGAACACGCCGGGCGGTGCCGATTGGGTTTTCGCTGCCCACTGCCAAACCTCCAACCAGGTTCGAGAGGCCGATTCCTTCCACAACGGCCTCTGCTACTACAACGGACAGTATTCCGGTGCCTGCCCTGCGCAGGCGAATCTGGATCCTCACTTTGGTGGCCATATGCTCTCGGTGGCGTTCCGCCTCCTGGCCCTCGATACGCCTCACCACAACAACCCAGCCGGGGGACCGTACGCAAACAACTACGTCAGGGGCCAGGGGATGACCAAGGCGCGCACGGTGTTCTTCGACACGCTTAATTACTACGTGACTGAGTCGACAACGTGGGAGGGGTTGCCGTCATTGGTGGGCGCAGCGGCGGCATTCGCCTACCCAGGGGACGGCGCTCTACAGGCAAGCGTCATCTGCTCGTTCCAGGCCATCGGGTACGCGAGCGGGCCTTGGTTTGGCTGCGCGGGGTACTGAGCAATGGAAACCAAACGAGGCACACACCGGCCAGTTACTCCAGTCGGGACGCCACGACTCGGTGCGAAGACGAGCGCGCTCATCCGTCTCGGTATGCTCGGCGTGACCCTAGGCGTTGGCAGCATGGCTCCGGATCCTGCGCGGGCGGGCGCGAACCGCCCTGGGCCGGTCGCGACGCCCGTGCCCCCGCAGTTCACCGCGCGGCTGCGGACGCTGGAACCGTCCTTCGAGGCGAACCGCGGTCAGTTCCCTCCCGCCGTGCGTTACGGCGCCCGCGCCGCGGGGTACCTGTGCCTGCTCACCGACTCCGGCCCGATCCTCTCGGTAGCGGCGGCCAACTCAGGCCCCGGCGGGAGCGATCTAGCCGGCCGAGAGCGGACTGGCAGGAGCGCTGCACGGCCCATCGCCGACTCCGCACTCGTTCGGCTCCGGTTCGGCGGCGGCCGTCCGCACCCGGTAGTCACGGGTGAGGCGGCGCTCCCGGGGACCGTCAACGTCTTCGAGGGCCGTGACCCGAGCCGCTGGATCACGAGGATCCCGACCTATTCGAGGGTTCGGTTCCACGAGTTGTACCCTGGGATCGATTTGCTCTTCTACTTCAACGGGCAGCAAATCGAGTTCGACTTCGTCGTGGAGCCGGGCGCCGACCCGGCCGCGATCAAGATGGCGCTTCGCGGCGGCACCTCCCTGGCGATCGAGGACGGCGACCTAGTGTGCTCGACGCGGAACGGAGCCTTCCGTCTGCACGGTCCCACGTTGCTCGAAGGCGGCTCGAAGCAGGGACGCATGCTTACGGGCGGGTTCGCGCTCCGCGATACCGGTGAGATCGGCTTCCAGGTCCGAGGGCACGACCCATCGCAGCGGCTGGTCGTCGACCCGGTCCTGGAGTACTCGAGCTACCTCGAGGGCGCGGGTGGGGCCGAACCGTTCGGGGTCGCCTCCGACTCCGCAGGCAACACCTACGTCGCCGGGTGGGCCTCGTCTTCGCAGAACGCGCTCGTATCGAAGCTCCGGCCGGACGGGGCCGTCGCCTTCTCGACCTACCTCGGCGGGCCGGTGACCCAGGCGCGGGCCGTAGCGGTCGACCAGCAGGGCGGCATCTACGTGACCGGTTGGACCTCGTCCTCGCAGTTCCCGACGACGGCCGGCGTCATTCAGCCCACGCACAACCCGACCGCTTGCGGGTCGGGGGACTCGCTCTGCGCGGATGCCTTCCTCGCAAAGCTCTCGGCGACCGGGTCCGACCTTGTCTACTCGACGTTTCTCGGGGGAGATCTCGACGACCGCAGCGAGTCCATCGCGGTCGACGCCCGCGGCTACGCGGTGATCGCCGGAGAGACGGCCAGCCGCAACTTCCCCACCGTCAACCCGTTCCAGGCGAACTTCGGGGGCGGCGACCACGACGCCTTCGTGGCCAGGCTGGACCCTGGGGCGATGCGGCTCACCTTCTCCACGTATCTCGGCGGCTCGCAGTCCGATGACGCGCGGGGTGTTAGCTACGACTCGGCCGGGGACGTTCTCGTCGCAGGGTTCACGGCGTCCGCGGACTTCCCGCTCCGCAACCCGAAGCCCACGCCGGCCGGACCCCTCAAGGGGTTCCTCACGCGGCTGAGCGGCGACGGCAGCGTCCTCTACTCGACCCTGTTTGGCGGGAGCGGAACGGACACGATCACGGGACTGGCGGCCGACTCGACGGGCGGCGTCTATCTGTGCGGCCTGGCCGGCTCCGCCGATTTCCCGATCGTCGGTGGACTCCCGGGAGCGGGCGGCGCCGCGTTCGCCGCCAAGCTCGATGTACAAAGCCTGGCGATCGGCTTCTCGACGCGGCTCGGGACCCGGGCCGGCGCACAAGCGATCGCGGTCGATCCGAGCGGCGTGGTCGTCGGCGGTTCGACGATGTGGGCCGATCTCCCCCTCGTCAACCCGATCCAGAGCGTGATCGTCGGCTCTTACGACGCCTTCGTCGCGAAGCTGCGGCCCGACGGCGCGGCATTGACGTTCTCCACCTACCTGGGCGGAAGCTCCGACGACGGGCTGGCCGGCGTTGCGATCGACGGCTCTGGCAGGATCCACCTCGCGGGGAACACGACCTCGTGCGACTTCCCCATCACCCATGCCTCGCAGACGCTCTGTTCGAGCGCGTGGGTGGCCATGATCGGGGCCGGCAACGACGGCGGCTTAACTGTCGCGGCGACCGGCAGCCCGACCTCTGGGCCGGCGCCCCTGGCCACGACGTTCGCGGCGAGCTGCGCTGGGGGTTCACCGCCCTATGCGTATGACTGGGACTTCGCCGACGGCTCATCTCACTCCGGCCTGCAGAACCCTGGGCGCATCTACGCGTCGCCCGGTGCCTACGTCGCGCAACTTGTGGCCCGCGACGCCGCCGGGGCCACGGCTCGGGCGAGCGTCGTGGTCACGGCGACGCAGGGACCGCCGTGCACGCTGTCGTGCGCCGCGAGCGCGCCCCTTGTCGGCAGAACCGGGACCGCCGTGGCGTTCCAGGGGTCGGCCGTCGCCTCCGACGGGTGCGGGACGCAGCCCGGGTTCACCTGGACGTTCGACGACGGCGGCACGGCGAGCGGACCCTCCACGAGTCACGCCTTCGATCACGCGGGAGTTCACACATGGTGGCTCGCCGTCGCCGGGGGCGGCGAGACCTGCAACAGGACGGGGGTGATCACGGTGCGAGAAGGGGCGACCAGTGGCGTCTACCTCATCCCGGCAGTCGCTCACAAGCCGGGGTACCACGAGACGCAATGGCGCACGGACGTCTCCGCAGTGGAACCGGACTTCCTTCCCAGCGGCGCCACACTCGTCTACTTGTCAGACAACGAGACGCTGGCCCGCGACGTGGTCTTCTCGGAATCGGGGCTCCTCGAGTGGCAGGACATCCTGGCCTCCCTGTTCGGCCTCACCCCGAACGCCGCGTCGTCCGGGACCCTGCAGGTTTTCTCCGACCGGCCTCTCGCACTCACGTCGCGCACCTACAACCAGACGCCGGAGGGCACGCTCGGTTCGTCGTTCCCGGGCGTCGGGCCAGACGACGTGCGACTCAGCGGCCGATCGGGGACGCTGCCTGGAGTGAAGAAGAACGGCGACTACCGCACGAACGTCGGCGCGATCAACGTGGGCGAGTCCGAGTGCACGGTGACCTTCAACCTGCTCGGTTCACGGCCCAACCTCATCCTCGGCCAGGCGACCGTGACGCTGCCGGCGGGGCGCTGGCGGCAGGTGGACGACATCTTCGCCGCGGTCGGCGCGGCGCCGGCCGATCTCGCCTACGTCGCGGTGGCGGGCTCGTGCACGCTCTGGGCGTACGCGTCGGTCGTGGACAACCACACTGGGAGCCCGATGACGATTCCGATCGTCTTCTCACCGTAGGCTATCGCCGTCGTAGGCCTGACTGAGGGAGCTCGAGGCCGACAGCTCGTAGCCGAGAACTTTCAACTGTGGCCTTTCGACTTTCGACTGCCTCTACGCCGAGCGGTCGAGCCAGACCTGGAGGAGGTGCAACGTCACCTCCGACGCCTTCGCCATCCACTCCAGGGAGACCCACTCCTGAACCGAATGGAAGTTCTGACCGCCGGCCCAGATGTTGGGGGTGAGCAGCCCCATGAACGACAGGCGGGCGCCGTCCGTGCCGCCGCGGATCGCGCGCCGGACGGGCTCCATGCCGAGCCGTCGCACCGCCTCGAACGCGTACTCGAGCACCTTGGGGTCTTCCGCGATCTTGTACGCCATGTTGCGGTACGACTCCCGCACCTCGACCGAGATGCGCGCCCCCGGGAACTCCTTGCCGACCTCGCTCACGATCGCGCGGAGTGAGTCCTCGCGGGCCCTGAGCTCCTCCTCGGAAAACGCGCGCACCAGGAACTTCACCTCGACCCGCGTCACGTCGCCGCGCAGGTCGTAGGGGTGCAGGTACGGCTCGCGCAGCTCCGTGGTCTCGGGCAGGAACTCGCGCGGGAGCCGCTCGATGACCGCCCCCGCGACGCGGACGGCGTTGGTGAGCTTGCCCTTGGCGTAGCCGGGGTGGACGTCGTGCCCCTCGACGACGACCAGCGCCGAGTCGGCGCAGAAGGTCTCGTCCTCGATCTCGGCGATGTCCGAACCGTCGAGCGTGTAGGCGTAGGCGGCGCCGAACGCTCCGACGTCGAAGTGCTCGGTCCCCCGCCCCACCTCCTCGTCGGTCGTGAACGCGACGCGCACGGGCCCGTGGACGAACTCCGGGTGTTTGGCGAGCCATGCCACCGCGGTCATGATCTCGGCGACGCCGGCCTTGTCGTCCGCGCCCAGGAGGGTCGTCCCGTCCGAGGTGATGATCGTATGGCCGACGCAGCGGCCGAGGTTGGGGTTGTCCTTGGCGACGATCGTCTGGCGGGGCGCGCCGGGCAGCGACACGTCGCCCCCCGCGTATTTCGCGAGCACCTGCGGCTTCACGCCAGCGCCGAGCGTGCCGTGGTACGTGTCGACGTGGGCGATCAGCCCGATCGTCGGCACCTTGCCGGCCGCCTTGTGCCCGGCGGGCAGGTTCGCAGGGACGGTCGCGTAGACGTAGCCCCACTCGTCCGTCGCCGCGTCGGCGCACCCCATCGCCCTCAGCTCGCCCACCAGGATCTCGGCGAGGTCCTTCTGCTTGGCGGTCGACGGGCTGGCGCTCGAGTTCTCGTCCGACTGCGTGTCCACCTGCACGTAGCGGAGGAAGCGGGCGAGCAGGTCCCGGCGGTCGTCGGCATCGAGGGCGATTGTCGGCATTGCAGCCTCCCGGAGTGGCAACCCGGCCACGCCGCGAAGAGTCTACCCGCACGCGCGGGCGAAGCAAAGCCGCACCGCGCTTGACGTTTCCGAGGGAATAACGATACGATCATGTGAATTTGGGCACGAGGGGGGAAGGGGTGACCTCACAGTACATCCCTGTCGTTCTTGCCTTCATCTTCGCCGCGCTGGTCACCGTCTCGATGGTAGGACTCACGGCCTTCCTCGGCCGCGGGCGCCTGGGACGGCCGCGCACGCGCGAGGCCTACGAGAGCGGCATGCCGCTGCTCGACAGCGCTCGCAAGCGCATCTCCGTGAGGTTCTTCGTCGTCGCCATGGTGTTCATCGTCTTCGACGTGGAAGTGGCGTTCCTGTTCCCGTGGGCCCTCTCGGTCCGCGGCCTCGTGGCGCAGGGCGACAGCTCCGTTCTCCTGGACGGTCTGATCTTCTTCGTGCTCCTCGCCGTCGGGTACGCGTATCTCTGGCGCGAAGGGGCGTTCGACTGGTCACGCCGCGGGAGCCAGTCGTGAGCACGCGGCCGATCCTGGCCGCGGCGCCCGAGACCATCGAGACCGTGACGTTCGACGCCGTCATGGAGGGCAACATCGCGGCGCTGCTCGGCCGCTACCCCACCCGGCGCGCTGCGATCCTGCCCGTCCTCTGGCTCTGCCAGGAGCGCTTCGGCTGGATCTCCCCCGGGGTCGTCCGGGCGGTGGCGGAACGCCTCGGCGAGAGCCGGGCGTTCGTCGAGGGCGTGGTGAGCTTCTACACGATGTTCCACACCGAGCCGCCGGCGCGGTACGTGCTCCAGGTGTGCACCACGCTCTCGTGCGCGCTCTGCGGCGGTCGCGAGCTCGTGGCGCACCTCAAGGGCAGGCTCGGGATCGGCTTCGGCGAGAAGACCCCTGACGGGAAGTTCCAGCTCGTCGGCGTGCAGTGCCTGGGCGCCTGCGGCGACGCACCGGTGATCCAGATCAACGACGACTACTACGAGCGCCTCGACGCGCGGCGCCTCGACGAGGTGCTGGACGAGCTCTCGGGGAGGCGCTGAGTGGAGCCGGTGCTGCTGCGCGCCCGGGGTGTCCGCGACTCGCGGTCGATCGGCGCCTATCTCGCCGCCGGCGGGTACGAAGGCTGGCGGAAGGCGCTCATGATGACCCCCGAGGCCGTGACCAAGGAGGTCATCGACTCCGAGCTCCGCGGACGCGGCGGCGCCGGCTTCCCGACCGGCCGCAAGTGGACGTTCGTCCCCAAGGACCACCCGGGGCCCCGCTACCTCGTCTGCAACGCCGACGAGTCCGAGCCCGGGACGTTCAAGGACCGCGAGCTCATCGAGCACGACCCTCACCAGGTCCTCGAGGGCGTGGCGATCGCGTCGTACGCGATCAAGGCCAACACCGCCTACATCTACATCCGCGGCGAGTTCGTGCGCTGGGCCAAGATCCTCGACGAGGCGATCGCCGAGGCGCACGGTCACGGGCTTCTCGGGCAGAACGCGCTCGGGAGCGGGTTCGACCTCGAGATCTGGGTGCACCGCGGCGCCGGGGCGTACATCTGCGGCGAGGAGACGGCGCTCATCGAGTCGCTCGAGGGTAAGCGCGGATTCCCCCGACTCAAGCCGCCGTTCCCGGCCGTGGTCGGGGTGTTCGGCAAGCCGACGGTGATCAACAACGTCGAGACGCTGGCGTGCGTGCCCCACATCATGACGCGCGGCCCCGCCTGGTTCGCGTCGATCGGGAGGCCGAAGAACACGGGGCCGAAGCTGTTCTGCGTGTCGGGGCACGTGGCGAAGCCCGGGGTCGTCGAGCTCCCTCTCGGGGTCACGTTCCGGGAGATCATCGAGGAGCACTGCGGCGGCATCAGAGGCGGGCGCAAGCTCAAGGGGTTCTTCCCGGGCGGGTCGTCGGCGCCGGTGCTGACCGCGGACGAGGTCGACGTCAAGGCCGACTTCGACGCCTGCGCCGAGGCGGGTACGATGCTCGGGTCCGGCGGGATCATCGTCTTCGACGAGACGGTGGACATGGTGGACGTCGCCGACAACGTCGCCCGCTTCTACGCGCACGAGTCGTGCGGCCAGTGCACGCCGTGCCGCGAGGGCTCGGACTGGTGCATGGACATCCTCGACCGCCTCGTCGAGGGGCACGGCCGACCCGATGACCCCGACACGCTCCTGCGGATCTGCAGGTTCTCCTCCGCAGGGATGACGATCTGCCCGCTCGGCGACGCGTACGCCCTGCCGATCTCCAGTCTCGTGAAGAAGTACAGGTCGGAGTTCGAGCGCCGCATCGCCGGCGCGACACCCCTCCCCCAGAAGAAGCTCCCCGTGCTGCCGTGGGCCGGGCGCCGGCCGGGCTTCGGGACCTAGGAGGCGGGCGGCGATGCCGAAGCTCACGATCGACGGGCGCGAAGTCGAGGTCGCCGCGGGCACCAACCTGATCGAGGCGGCGCGGGCGGCCGGGGTCGCGATCCCCTATTTCTGCTACCACCCCTACCTCACCGTCGTCGGCCAGTGCCGGATCTGCATGGTCGAGGTCGCCGGCCAGCCGCGCTTGGCGCTCGGCTGCGCGACGACGGCTACCGACGGGATGGTGGTCAAGGTCGAGACGTCGGAGCGCGCGAGGGAGGCCCGCGAGGCGGTGATGGAGTTCCTGCTCGCCAACCACCCCCTCGACTGCCCCGTCTGCGACCAGTCGGGCGAGTGCCTCCTGCAGGACCACTCGATGCGCGAGCAGGGCTCGGCGTTCACGACCCACATGGCCGAGACGCGGCGGACGTTCCCGGCGTACGAGCGCAGGATCATCGGGCCGCACGTGGTCCAGAACCAGAACAGGTGCATCCACTGCTCGCGCTGCATCCGGTTCACACAGGAGATCTCGGAGACGTCGGCGTTGACGTACAAATCGCGCGGCAACTCCACGTTCATCGACACCTTCGGCGGCCTTCCGTTCGACGACCCGATGTCGGCGTGCGCCGCCGACGTCTGCCCCGTCGGGGCCCTCACGGTGCGCGAGTTCCGCTTCCGCAAGCGGGCGTGGAAGCTGCGGTCGACGCCTTCGGTCTGCCCCGGCTGCTCGATCGGCTGCAACACCTTCATCGACCACCACGAGCGCACCGTGTACCGCCTCACGCCGCGCGAGAACCCGGCGATCAACGCGACCTGGCTGTGCGACCACGGCCGCTTCCTGGCCGAGTCGCTCAATGACCAGGCGTACCTCGCGCCCCAGCACAGGCACGAGGGCCGCCTCACCCAAGTCAGTTGGGGGGAAGCACTCGCCTCGATCTCGTCGGAGATCAAGGGTGCAAGTTCGCTGCGCGTGGTCGGCTCGGCGAACATGTCGAACGAGGAGCTGTTCCTCGCGCGGGAGCTGTTCGTCCGCCACCGCAAAGGCGAGCTGGTGGTCCCCGTCGCGGCCGGCGAGCCGCGCCGGATGAAGAACGGCCAGCGCCAGTGGCTGCACTCGACCGACGCTCATCCCAACTCGCACGGGGCCCGCAACCTCGGGCTGACGATCGTGGACGCCGATGGGCTCACGCGGTTCCTCTACGGCGGCGCCGGACTCACGCTCATCCTCGACACCGAGGCTCACCCGCTCCTCGCCAGCTCGGAAGCGCTGCAGCTCCTCCGGGCCGGGGTGACGATCGCATGGGTCCGCCGCGAACACCCGGTGGCGGCAGTGGCGACCTGGCTCCTGCCGGCGGCCTCGCTCGCCAGCAACGAGGGCACGTTCACCTCCTCGACCGGCGCCGTTCAGCGGTTCGCCCCGGCGTTCACCCCGCCCGGAACGGCGCACCGCACGGCAACCGGGGCGATGTCGCCGGACTGTCCGACCATCGCCTCGCCGTGGGGGCCTCCGGGTGAAGCCAGGCCGCTCTGGCTCGTGCTCACGGCCATGGCTCGTGAGCTGCGCGTCGCCGCGCTCGACCTGGCCACCCCCGCCGAGGTCTTCGCCGCGATGGCGGCGACCGACAAGGCGTTCGCCGCGCTCACATGGGACGCGCTCGGCGGGCGAACGGACCAGGCGTCGTTCCGGGAGCGCCGACATGTGGGCTAGCCTCGCGGTCACGGCGATCAAGCTGGTCGTGGTGGCCGGTGGCATGCTCACGGCCGTGCCCGTCATGGTGTGGGTGGAACGCCGCGGCGCGGCGTTCATCCAGGACCGGCTCGGCCCGAACCGGGTAGGGCCGTTCGGCCTCCTGCAGCCGGTGATCGACGCCGTCAAGCTCATCTTCAAGGAGGACCTCACGCCGGCCGGCGTCAACCGCGCCCTCTTCCTGGCCGCGCCGATGATCTCCATGTTCGTGGCGCTCCTGACGTTCATCGTGATCCCGTTCGGCGCCGGGAAGGACATCACGGTCTTCGGGGTGCCGCTCGGCGGTCTCAGCGTGGCGCCGCAGCTCGGGGTCGGGGTGCTCTTCCTGCTCGCCGTCGGCTCGCTCGGCGTCTACGGGATCGTGCTTGCGGGCTGGTCCTCGAACAACAAGTACTCGCTGCTCGGCGGGCTGCGCTCGTCGGCGCAACTCATCTCGTACGAGCTCTCGATGACGCTCGCGGTGCTCGGCGTGCTGCTGGCCACCGGTTCGCTGCGGCTCGACGACGTGGTCGCGCGTCAGGCGGCGCACGTCTGGCTGGGGTTCATCCCGCAGTGGAACGTCGTCCCCCAGTTCATCGGGTTCGTGGTCTTCACCACCGCGGCGTTCGCCGAGACGAACCGCCTGCCGTTCGACCTCGCCGAAGCCGAGACCGAGCTCGTCGCCGGCTACCACGTCGAGTACTCCTCGATGAAGTTCGCCGCGTTCTTCATGAGCGAGTACATCAACATGACGACCGCCTCGGCGCTGGTCGTGACGCTTTTCCTCGGGGGCTGGACGTTCCCCGGGATGCAGCACTTCTCGGGATGGCCGCTGCTGATCCTCTCGGTGGCCGCCTTCGGGGCCAAGGTCGCCTTCTTCCTCTGGCTCTTCGTGTGGGTCCGCTGGTCGCTCCCGCGCTTTCGCTACGACCAGCTCATGCGGCTCGGCTGGAAGGGGCTGCTGCCGCTCGCCGCCGTCAACATGCTCTGGGTAGGCACCGCGATCGCGATGAGGTGGATCTGATGGAATCAGGGCACAGGGCGCAGGGCACAGGGCGCTGGAACGCCAGAGGTGGGGCTTGCTGGCGGAGGCCGGAGCCCGGAGTCCGGGGCCCGCTGGCGGGAGGCCGATGATCGTCGCGGTCGTCTTCTACCTCGCGGCGGCGGTCGGCGTGGTGTCGGCGATCGTCGCCGTGTCGCACAGGAACCCGGTGGTCAACGTGCTCTCGCTCGTCGTGACGCTCTTCACGGTGGCGGTCGACTACGCGCTGCTCGGCGCCGAGTTTCTGGCCGCCGCGCAGGTCCTCGTCTACGCGGGCGCGATCCTGGTGCTGTTCCTCTTCGTGGTGATGCTCCTGGGGGCGCCCGAGGAGCCGCCCACCTCGGAGCCGCGCCCGATCCAGCGAGCGGCCGGCTTCATCCTCGCGGCCGCCGCGGGCGTCGGGGGCGTCGCGGTGCTCGGTGCGGTCCGGCTGGCGACGCCGGCGGCCCCCCCCACCGGCACGGTCGAGGCCCTCGGCCTCCTGCTCACGGGTCCCTACCTGTTCGCCTTCGAGTTCATCTCGGTGCCGCTGCTCGCCGCCCTCGTCGGCGCGCTCGTGCTCGTGAAGAGGAAGCACTGAAATGGCGATATCCACGACGCACTTCGTCGTCCTCGCGGCGCTCCTGTTCGCCGTCGGCGCGGCCGGCGTGCTGCTGCGCCGCAGCGGGATCTCGATCCTGCTCGGGATCGAGCTGATGCTCAACGCGGCGAACCTCGCGCTGGTCGCGTTCGGACGCGCGCACGGGCAGCTCGACGCCCAGGTGTTCGTGTTCTTCGTGATGGCGATCGCCGCCGCGGAGGTCGCGGTGGGCCTCGCGCTGCTGGTGGCGATCTTCCGCAAGCACCAGTCGATCGACGTGGACCGGCTCAACGTGATGCGCTGGTAGGAGGGACGATGCTCGATCTGCTCTGGCTCGTCCCCGCGCTGCCGCTCGCCGGCGCCGCCGTCCTGCTCGCGGGCGCGCTGCGCTTCTCCAAGCGCGCAGCCACGGCGGTCGGCGTCGGCTCGGTCGGCCTCGCCCTGGCGGCGGTCGCCGCCGCGCTCGTCGAGTACGCGGGCCTGCACGGCGCGACCGTCCTCCGGCCGGTGTTCCGCTGGATCTCGGCCGGCGACGTCACGGTCGACTTCGCGCTCCGCCTCGACCCGCTCGCGGCCGTGATGGTGTCGTTCGTCACGCTGGTCGGGTTCGTCATCCACGTCTACTCCGTGGGCTACATGCAGACCGAAGGGGACCGGGCGTACGCCCGGTTCTTCGCGTACCTCAACCTCTTCATGTTCGCGATGCTCACGCTGGTCCTGGGCGCCAACCTCGTCACGATGTTCGTCGGCTGGGAGGGTGTCGGCCTCTGCTCGTACCTCCTCATCGGGTTCTACTTCGAAAGGGAGTACTGCGCCGACGCCGGCATCAAGGCGTTCGTGACCACCCGCATCGGCGACTTCGGCTTCCTGCTGGCGGTCTTCTGGGCGTTCAAGGCGTTCGGCACGACGGACTTCGAGGGGATGAGCGCCGCCCTGGCCGCCGACCCGGCGCGCTTCGCGGCGGTCGTCACGCCGATCGCCCTGCTGCTCTTCATGGGCGCGGTCGGCAAATCCGCGCAGCTCCCGCTCTACGTCTGGCTTCCCGACGCGATGGCGGGACCCACGCCGGTCTCCGCCCTCATCCACGCCGCCACCATGGTCACGGCCGGCGTCTACATGGTGGCGCGGACCAACTTCCTCTTCCGCCTCTCGCCCACCGCGATGCTTGTGGTCGCCGTCGTGGGCGGGCTCACGGCCGTGTTCGCCGCGACCATCGGTCTCGCCCAGAACGACATCAAGAAGGTCCTCGCCTACTCGACGATCTCGCAGCTCGGGTACATGTTCCTCGCGACCGGCGCCGGCGCGTTCTCGGCAGGGATCTTCCACGTCTTCACCCACGCGTTCTTCAAGGCGTGCCTGTTCCTCGGCGCCGGCGCGGTGATCCACGCCTGCTCCGGGGAGCAGGACATGCGCAAGATGGGCGGGCTCGCCAAGAAGATCCCGGTGACCTACTGGACGTTCCTCGTGGCGACGCTGGCGCTGGCCGGGATCCCTCCCCTGGCGGGTTTCTTCTCCAAGGACGAGATCCTCGGCCGGGTGTTCGCGGCGGGCGCCGGCGACCTCAACGGGTTCGGGACCGTCTACCTCGTGCTCTGGGTACTCGGCCTGGCCGGCGCCTTCCTGACGGCGTTCTACATGTTCCGCCTGGTCTACACGACGTTCCACGGCGAGTTCCGGGGAGGCCACGAGGCCGAGCACCACGTGCACGAGGCGCCGGGGACGATGACCTGGCCGCTCCGGGTCCTCGCGGCCGGCAGCGCGGTTGTCGGCGTGCTCGGGGTCGGCCGGGCGATCACGCTCGGCAGCGACATGAACTGGTTCGAGGGGTTCCTCCGGAAGGTGGCGCCTTCGGTCGAGGTCGCCGGCGAGTCGTCGCTCGGCGTCGAGTGGGGGCTGATCCTTCTGTCCGTCGCGGTGGCGCTCGGCGGGATCCTGCTCGCCCGGCGGTTCTACTCCGGCGCCTCCGCGTTCGTGCGGCCGCGCCGCATCGCGGAGCGTTTCCCGAGTGCGTACGCGGCGGTCGCCAACAAGTACTTCGTGGACGAGGCGTACGACCGCGCGGTCGTGCGGCCGCTCGCGGGTCTCGCCCGCTTTTCGTGGAAGGGCATCGACACCGTCGCCATCGACGGCACGTTGAACGCCTCCGCGTTCTTCACCGAGATCGCCGGCGACCTGCTGCGCTTCCTGCAGACCGGCAACGTGCGCAACTACGGGCTCTTCGTGCTCGCAGGCGCGGTCGCCGCCGCCGCGTGGCTGCTTCTCTAGGGGGTGACGATGCCGAGCGACGCCCTCCTCTCCGCCATCGTCCTCACCCCGGGGGTGGTGGGACTGCTCCTGCTCGCGACGCCGTCCGGCGCGGTCCGCCTGCACCGCTGGGCCTCGCTCCTCGCGTCCTTGCTCACGCTCGGGTTCGCCGCCGCGGCCTGGTCCCGACTCGACCCGGCGAACGCCTCGTTCCAGCTCGTCGAGGCGCGCGTCTGGCTCCCCAGCCTCGGGATCGCCTACCGCCTCGGCATGGACGGGATCTCCCTGGTGCTCGTGCTCCTCACCGCGCTCCTGCAGCCGGTGGTGCTCATCTCGTCCTGGCACTCGATTCACGACAGGGTGAAGGGCTACGTCGTCTCGATGCTGCTGCTCGAGACGGGCGTGCTGGGCGCGTTCCTGGCGACCGACCTCTTCCTCTTCTACGTGTTCTGGGAGCTGATGCTCGTCCCGATGTACTTCATCATCGGCGTCTGGGGCGGCGAGCGGCGCGTCTACGCGGCGGTGAAGTTCGTGCTGTTCACGCTCACGGGCTCGCTGCTCATGCTCGTGGCGATCATGTACCTGAGCTCCGTCCACCACGCTCAGACCGGCGCCTGGTCGTTCGCCTACGCCGACATGCTCAAGGTCGCGGTCCCGATGGGCACCGGGTTCTGGCACTCGCCGCAGATGCTCCTGTTCGCGGCGTTCGCGCTCGCGTTCGCGATCAAGGTCCCGTTGTTCCCGCTGCACACGTGGCTTCCGGACGCGCACACCGAGGCGCCGACCGGCGGCTCGATCATCCTGGCGGGCGTGCTTCTCAAGCTCGGCACGTACGGACTTCTCCGCTTCAACCGTCCCCTGTTCCCGGAGGCGTGGCTTCGCGCCACCCCGCTGTTCATCACCCTCGCGGTGGTCGGGATCATCTACGGCGCGCTCGTCGCGTGGGCCCAGCGGGACATGAAGAAGCTGGTTGCGTACTCGTCGGTGACGCACATGGGGTTCATCGTCCTCGGCCTGTTCGCGGGGACGGTGGCCGCGACGCAGGGCGCGCTGATCCAGATGGTCAACCACGGGCTCTCGACCGGGGCGCTGTTCCTGCTCGTCGGGGTGGTGTACGACCGCCGGCACACGCGCCTGATCGAGGACTTCGGCGGCCTCGCGGCCGTGATGCCGCTCTACACCGGCGCCTTTCTGATCGCCACCCTGGCCTCCATCGGGCTCCCCGGCCTCAACGGCTTCGTCGGGGAGTTCCTCATCCTCACCGGCTCGTTCCCCGGCCATCCGACCGCGGTCGCGTTCGCGGCCACCGGGATCGTGCTGGGCGCCGTGTACATGCTCTCGCTCGTCAAGCGGGTGTTCTGGTACCCGCTCCGGCACGAGGAGAACCGGACGTTGGCGGACCTCACCTGGCAGGAGGCGCTCGCGTTCGCGCCGCTCGCCCTGTTGATGGTCTGGATCGGCGTCCACCCGGGGACGTTCCTCTCGCTGTCCGAGGCGGCGGTTCGCCGGCTGGTGGGAGGTTGAGCGTGAGCCCCATCGACCTGTCCGCGATCCTCCCCGAGCTCGTACTGGTGCTCGCCGGGGCCGCGCTCGTCCTCGCCGACGCCTTCGCCCCCGGCCTGCGCCCCCGCTTCGGGCTGCTCGCGGGGCTCGCGGTTGTCGCCGCGGCCGCGGCGCGCTGGGCCGGACCGCTCCCCGGCGCCGTCTGGTCCGGCGCCCTCGTCGTCGATCCACTGGCGCGTTTCGTGGACACGTACATCCTGGCGGCGTTGCTGCTCGTCGCAGTCATGGCCGACCCGTACCTCGCGAGAACCGGTGCGCGCTGCGGGGAGTTCTACGGGCTGCTGATGTGGTCGGCGGTGGGCGCGATGGCGCTCGCCAAGGCCGACCACCTGCTCGTGGTGTTCATCGGGCTCGAGCTCCTCTCGATCTCCCTGTACGTGCTCAACGCGTTCCATCACGGCAGCGCCGTCTCGTTGGAGGCGGGGTGGAAGTACCTCGTCGTGGGAGCGTTCGCCTCCGCGGTGCTGCTCTTCGGCATCGCCCTCCTCTACGGCGCCACGGGCACGTTCTCGCTGCGCGAATCGGCCCGGCTTGCCATGACGTCGCCGCTCGCCGGGAACCCGATGGTCCTCGCGGCGCTCGCCCTCATCCTGGCGGGTTTCGGCTTCAAGCTCGCCCTGGTGCCTTTCCACGCCTGGGCGCCGGACGTGTACCAGGGGTCGCCCACGCCGGTCACGGCCTTCCTGTCGGTCGTGCCCAAGGGCGCGATGCTGGTGGCGCTGGCCCGGCTGGTCGCCTTCGTCGCGCCCGGCGCCGTGACCCCGCGCTGGATGCCGCTGCTCGCGACCGTGGCGGTGGCGTCGCAGGTCCTCGGCAACCTCGTCGCGATCGCCCAGCGCGACGTGAAACGCATGCTGGCGTACTCCGGGATCGCGCACATGGGGTACGCCCTCGTCGGCATCGTCGCGTTCGGATTCGACGGCGTCACCGGCGTGCTCGTCTACCTCGGCGCCTACACGTTCATGAACATCGCCGCGTTCGCCGTGGTTTCGGCGTTCTCCGAGAGCGAGGACGAGCCGCACCTGATCACCGATCTCGCCGGTCAGGGGTGGAAGCGCCCGTTCCTGTCGTTCGCGCTCGCCGTCTCGATGTTCTCCCTCGCCGGCCTGCCGCCCACGGTCGGGTTCGTGGCCAAGTTCCTGGTCTTCCGGGCCGCGGTGAACCAGGGCCTCGCCTGGCTCGCCGTCGTTGGCGTGCTGGCCAGCCTGGTCTCAGTCTTCTTCTACGTGCGGGTGGTGTACTATCTCTACATGAAACCGTTGCCGCAACGGGCTCCGGAGTACGCGGAACCCTGGGCGGTGAGGATCGTCGCCGGCGCCTGCGCCCTCGCCATTGTGGCGCTCGGCGTGGTCCCGGCGTGGGTGCTGGGCGCAGCTGAGCAGGCGGCGCGGACCCTGGTGAGGTGAGACCGATGGCATTCAAGCGCTACATCCCCGTGGAGAGCATCTCGGAGTTGACCATCAACCGGCTCTCCGTGTACCTGCGCTGCCTGCAGCAGCTCGAACAGGAAGGCGAGACGACCGTTTCCTCCCAGGAACTGGCCGATCGGTTCCACCTCAACTCCGCACAGATCCGCAAGGACCTCGCCTACTTCGGCGAGTTCGGGATCCGCGGCGTGGGCTACAACGTCGCCCAGCTCCGCGAGCACCTCGTCAACATCCTCGGCCTCAACGAGGAGCGCCGGGTCCTCGTCGTCGGCGCCGGTAACCTGGGCACGGCGCTGTCGCACTTCTCCGGGTTCAACACCGGCGGGTTCCGCATCGTCTCGATCGTCGACTCCGACGCGCACAAGATCGGCAAGCGGGTGCCCGGCGGTCTGATCGTCGAGAACGTCTCGGATTTGGCTCGCATTGTGAAAGATCGGAAAGTGCACATAGCGGTCATCACCGTGCCGGCGAACTCCGCGCAGAAGGTTTACGACGCCCTCGTCGAGGCCGGCGTGCAGGCGGTGCTCAACTTCGCACCGGCGCAGCTCAAGGGCCACCCCGAGGTCAAGCTCAAGAACGTCGACCTCAAGATCAACCTCGAGCTGTTGTCGTTCTTCCTGACGCACGCCTCGCGGATGGCCTCGATCGGGTAACGGGACAGGGATCCGAGCCGCGGAACGGTCGAGCGTTCGCCGGCGCGTCCCGTCCGCCCACCGGTTACGGCAGCGACGGCTGAGCCGAACCCCGTCGGCTGCAGAACCGCGCCCTACAGGCCGGAATGCGCCAGCCGATACGACACGCCGAGACCCGGCGCGGCGCCCCGCGGGCTCAGGCGCCGTCGGCGACCCTCGCCTCCCGTCAACTGAACCGGATCGACCTCACGATGGCTTCGAACTCGGGGCGGACCTGGGCGAGGCTGGACTCCTTGCAGACTGCCGTGATGTAGACCAGCTTGCCGTCCGTCCGAACCAACTGGTACTGCAGCGTCACCGTGCCGGCGACGCTTCCCGCGTACTCGACGTAGAACGCCTTCGCCGTCCCGAGGTCGCGGTCCTCGCACGTCGTCACCGCGAGGGCCTTCCCAGCCGCCTTCGCGAGCGCCTGGCCGTAGCGCGTGCACTCCGTCTTGACCTCGTCGGGCGAGTTGGGGATCCCTCCCTTGATGCCGAGCTTGATGTCCACGTAGTCCGTGAACGTCGCGTCGCTCGTCGCCCGATCGTAGAGGATCTCCACCAGCCCGGCCTCGACCTTCGCCCTGATGGCCGGATTGGCGTTCGCGAACACCGGGTTGACGGTGAGCTCGGCCCTGGTCATGACCAGCCAGGCGTCCGGCGCGTCGAACGTGAAACCGAAGGAGCTCTGGTACTCCTTCGCCGAGACGACGACCGCCCAGCTCAGCGTCGCGACGGCAAGCAAAATGAAACGCCTCATCTCCCCTCCCTCGCACGGCGTCTCCACCGACCAGCGCCCCGGCGGCGGTCCACCCTGCGCCTGTTCCGAGCCGACAAAACCCGCCCAACAGTGCTCCAGCCGAGAAGCGTCCGACGGCCGCACATTATTCCACGGTTGCGCGGGCTGCGGCACCCGCTCCGGGATTCGGGCAGGCACGCGGGAGGGACGAGCCGCGGCTCAGCGCGCGGCGGGGGTCGGGGTGGAGCCGGCGCCGGCCGTCGAGGCCGCGCGCTGCAGGAGCTCCTGCAGGCGGTGCTGGATCCGGTCCTGGCGGCCCTGCAACGTCGCGATTTCGGCCCGCGCGGACTCGAGCTCGCGGAGCTCCTCGGCCTGGGGAGCCGGGACCTGCCGGTCGTGCTCGAGCTTCTCGAGCTGGGCGGTGAGCGCCTTGAGCTGCGCGTCGAGGAACTGGCGGCTGGCGGGGTCCCGGGCCGCCGCGAGCTGCGCCCTGAGGTCCTCCCTGGCCCGGGCCAGCTCCGTGCCGAGCAGACGCTGGTCCTCGTGCTGTCGCTGGCTCGTCATCAGCCGCCCGATCTGATCCCGGACCCACGTGAACCGCCGCCACTCGGCGCCGAGAGCGCGAGCCGCGTCGCGCTCGGCGACCGTGACCTCCTGTACCTGCGCCAGCACGTCGCCGCCTCGCGATTCGACTTCGTCGAGGGCGTCCTCGAGGCGCTGAAGCGCCTTTTCCCGCACCGCCAGGAACATCCGTACGTCCGCCGCGGTGAGCGGCCCCTGCTCGTCGGCGCCCGTTGCGGCCGGCGACGGCTGCCGCGCAATCGTCGGGCCCTCGCCCTTCTCGCATCCGACGGCGGGTCCGAGCGCGAGCACGAGAACGATGGGGAGCGTCAACCGCGGCCGCACGCGGCAAGCCTACCACCCCCTAGGAGCGTGTCGCGCATAGACTCCGGCTGCGGCTCGCGCCGGCGACCGGCCGTCGCAACCGGCCTCGCCCCGGGGCGGGTCCGGATCGCAGCCTCTGTGCGCCAGGCCTGCGCTCATGGCCCGGCGAACCGGTATAGACTAGCGACCGGCCATGTCGACCGGCAAGCACATCGGGAAATACGAGATCGCCGAGCAGATCGGCGTCGGCGGCTTCGGCGTCGTCTACAAGGCCTGGGACCCGTTCATCCAGCGCTGGGTCGCGCTCAAGAGCTGCAACGTCTCGGATTCCGAGACGACCCAGCGGTTCCACCGCGAGGCCCAGCTGGCCGGCGCGCTGCAGCACCCCAACATCACGCTGATCTTCGATTTCGGGATGGACGGGCAGACGCCCTACTTCGTGCAGGAGTTCCTCTCGGGCACCGACCTCGACGAGGTTCTCGAAACCCGCAAGCTGTCGCTCGAGGGCGTTCTCGCGATCCTCCTCCAGGTCTGCGCCGGGCTCGACTACGCCCACTCGCGGGGCATCGTCCACCGCGACATCAAGCCGGCGAACGTCCGTGTGCTGGAGGACGGCACGATCAAGATCATGGACTTCGGCATCGCGAAGTCGCTCGAGGCCGAATCGCACCTCACGCAGACGGGCGTCGCGCTCGGCACCGCGGGCTACCTCGCGCCGGAGCAGCTCTCGGGCAAACCCCTCGACCTGCGGACCGACCTGTTCTCCCTGGGCGTCATGGCCTACGAGATGGTCACCGGCGTGCGCCCGTTCTCCGGCCCCAACCTCTCCAACGTGATCTACCAGATCTTGAACCAGGAGCCGGTGGCGCCGCGGCAGCGCAACGCCGCCTGCCCGGAGCGCCTCGAGCGCGCCATCCTGAAGGCGCTCGCCAAGGACCCGGACGACAGGTACAAGAGCGTCCACGACTTCGCCGCCGACCTCAAGGACGTCCTCACGGCGCTCACCCGTCGGACCGGCGCGGTGCGGCGGAGCGAGACGACCACCGCGATGGTGCGCGAGGAGCTCGCCAGGATCGCCGCTGAACCGGGCGACCAGCTCACGGCCGCCACGCAGCTCTCGGCGCGGCCGCTCGATCGGATCCCCACCGCATCGCTCGACGAGGACGGGCCGCCGAAACGGGGGCGCGCCCTCGTCGTGATCGTCGCGCTCGTCGCCGTCGCCGGCGCCGTCGCCGCCTGGTGGTTCCTGTTCGGCCCCGGGGCGAGCACGCCCGTGACGGGGCCGCTGACCTCCGCGGCGAAGCCGGTCGTCTCGACGTCGCCGACGCCGATCCCGACGCCTCTCCCGACCGCGGTCCCGACGCCGGCGGCGGTCGATGTCGAGCTGTTCGTGGACCCGCCCTCGGAGGTCGACGTGGACGGCAAGCCGCTCGGGAAGGTGCAGTCCGAGCGGACCAGCCTCACGCTCGGCAAGCACACGGTCACCCAACGGATCCCCGGTTACCGGGAGGAAACCCGCGAGGTCGAGGTGACGGTGGCGGGCCAGCAGATCACCCTGCACCTGCCGCCATTCGGAATCCTCTCGGTGGTCAACGACTTCAACGTCCCGGTGCAGGGGGCGAAGGTGTACCTCGACGGCAAGCACCTGGGTCCGCTCCCCCTCCGGGATCGGAAGATCGCGTCCGGCGCCCATGAGCTCAAGGTCGTGTGGCCGGACGGCGCCGAGTACCGTGAGGCGACCGAGGTCGGCGCCGCGAGTGCGGTCACGCGGGTCGTGCGGCCGCAGTGACGGCCCCGTCGTGACGATTTCTTGTTAGACTCCGTCCATGCGCTCCTTGATCGCCGTGGGCATGCTCGTGATGCTCGCCGCCGTGCCGGCCGCGTCTCAGGACCCGCTCGCCGAAGCCGACAACGCGTTCCGCAACGCCGAGTTCAAGGCGGCCGCCAAACTCTACGCGGCGGCGGCCGACGCCGAGACCGACCCGGCCAAGCGCGCCGACATCCGCGTCCGGCTGGCCGTCACGTACTTCAACCTCAAGAGCCGCACGAAAGCCGACGAGGTGCTTGCGGCGGCGCTCAAGGACAACCCCCAGCTCGAGCTGGTGCCCGATTTCTACAGCCCGGATTTTCTCGCGCTGTTCGCCCGGGTGAAGACACGCGCCGGAAAGGAGTCCGCCCCGGCGCCCGCGCCCACTCGCCCCGCCGCCGCCGGCTCGCTCCCGCAGCTACGGCAGCGCCTCGCCGCCGCGGCCGACAACGCAGGGGTCGAGGCGCTGCTCCCCGCGATCGCCGGGCTGGAATCGTCCATGCCGGCCGCCCAGCTCGTCGACGTGCTGGAGCTGAAGGCGGACGCGCTCGACCGCCTCGGCCGCACCGGAGACGCCCTCGACCTGCGCGGTCGCGTCGCGGCGATGAGGGCGGCCGCCCAGGCGGCCCCCGGCAGCTCGGCGGTCCCGCTCGAAGCTCTCCTGGAGGCGCGCCGCCTCCTCGCGGCCGGCCGCGCGCAGGACGCGGTCTCGCTGCTGCACGGCGTGCTCACGGCGCAGCCGTCGTGCGTTCCGGCGTTCGAGGTGCTGGCCGAGGCATACATGGACGCGGGGCGGCTCGACGAGGCCTACAACGCGCTGCGCACGGCGCTGCTCGGCAACGAGAAGCCGGAGCTGTTGATGGCGCTCGGCGAGGTCGAGCTGCGGCGCAACCACCTCGCGGGCGCCCGCGACGCGTTCCGCCGCGTCGTCGAGGTGGACGCCGGGAACGACCGGGCGTGGTCGGCGCTCGGCCTGCTCGCCGTACGTATGGGCGACCTTGCGTCCGCCCGGGAGGCGCTCGACAAGGCTCTGGCCAGCAACGCGACGCTGTTCGAGGCGCGGGTCGCGCGCGCCGAGATCGCGCTCGCCGACGGCCAGCCGGCGGCCGCGCTCGCCCACCTCCAGCGCGCGTTACAGGTGAAGCCGGACGATCCGTGGGCCTCCGGCTGGCTCGGCGCCACCTACCTCGCGTCGGGCAACGCCGCGGGCGCGCTCGAGAAGCTGACCCTCGCCGTGAAGGGAGGGCTCGGGCAGTTCACGCTCGCCCTCGCGGAGGCACAGCGGCGTTCGGGGAAGTTCGACGAGGCGCTGGGGACGCTGGTCTCCGCCAAGGACGACGGCCTCCCGGCCGGGCTCGAGCGCGCGCGCTGCCTGCTCGACGCCGGCCGACCGGCCGACGCCGAGCCCGTCCTCCGAGCCCTCCTGGCAACGAACCCCGGGAGCTTCGAGGCGCACTACCTGCTCGGTTGCGCCCTGCACGCCCAGCGCCAGTGGCAACCCGCCGCCGAGGAGCTGGCGAGGGCGGCAGCGATGCCCAACGCGCCCGCGGTGGCTAAGGAAGGCGCCGACCGGGCAGGGGCGACGTGGCTCGCCCAACAGGTCCTCGACTCGGCCCTCAGTCCGCCGGCGCCACCGGCGCCCCGCTGAGCCGCGCCACCAGGTCGGAGATGATGCGCGCCGTGGCGCCCCAGATGCGGTGACTGCGGTAGTGGAACACGGGGGACGAAACGAGGTCGCCGCCGACGAGCAGGTCCTCCGCCTCGACGGCCGTCGGGTTGGCGAGGTAGTGGAACGGGATCGGCACGACCTCGTCGACCTCGCCGGCCTCGGGCCGGAACTCGAGAGGATGCGGCAGTGCTCCGACCACCGGCGAGATCACGAAACCCGTGGGGGTGAGCGCATCGTCGAGCTGGCCCAGGACCACCACGACCGCGGGGTCGATCCCCAGCTCCTCGTGCGCCTCGCGCAGCGCGTTGGCCACCTCGTCCTCGTCCTCCGCCGAGCGCGCGCCGCCCGGGAACGAGTATTGCCCCGCGTGGTTCGGCAGCGACGCGGAACGCCGTGTCAACACGACCCACAGCGTCCCGCCCGCGACGTACAGCGGCACCAGCACCGCCGCCTCGGCCAGCTCGTCCGTCGCCGGTCGGCGGCGGACCGGCTTCTCCGCCAGAAGCCTCTCGACCTCGTCAAGCCACATGCGAGAGGTCCCCGGCCGCGGCGAGCAAGGCGACGGCGGCTCGTTCCGGGTCATGGCCTCCGTCCGCCCATGCGCGCCGCGCGGCCGCCCGTGCGGACGAGCGCGCCTCGGCGCTCCCGGCCAGCCTGACGGCGACCCGCACGAGGTCGGCGACCCCTGCCCGGCCCGGCGCCACGCGCGGCGCGGCCTCGATTGGGAGCTCGAGGAACTGGGCGTATCCGGCGACCGCGACCGGCGTGCCCGCCGCGAGGAAGCGCAGTGCGGCGGCGGACGTCTCTCCGGCGGTCGGGTAGCGGGGCACGAGGCCGAGGTCGGCGGCGGCCACGATCCCGCCGAGCTCCGCCACGCTCGCGTACCCCCACAGGCGGACCCGATCCTGGAGCCCGGCGCCCGCGACGGCGCCGTCGAACGCGCGTTCTTCGCTCCCCTCCCCGACCACCACGAGGCGGGCCGGGACCCCGATTCCCGCCAGCGCCGCGAGACCCCGGAGCACGACGTCGAGGCCCTTGGCCGGCGTCAGGAAACCGAGGTGGACCAGCAGCAGCTCGCCGTCCGGCACGCCTATCCGGGTCCGCCACGCCGATCGGTCACCGGTAGGGAGCGCCGCCACGGCGAGCGGCACCCGCCGTACGGGCACGCCGGGGCACGCGCGCGCCACGTCGGCCTCCGCTCGACGGTTGTGCACGATCACCCCCGCGGCGTGCCGCAGATAGGCGCGCCTGGCGGGGAAGACGAACGGGTCGATCCGGCCCGCATACCCCCAGCGGCGCGCCCGGGCCAGCATCCGGCCCGCAGGACCGTGGGCCTCGGCGAGCTCCTCGTCGAAGCGGTCCCACCGTCCGTCCTCCGCCGCCTCCTCGACGAGCAGGTGATGGAGGACGCTGTCGTGAAGGACGACGACGCCGCCCGTTGCGCGCAGCCTCCTCGCGATCCACAGGTGGTACGGGTTGTTGCCGAGGTGGAGCAGGGTCGCGGCGCCGGCCGGGGCGGGAGCGTCCCACTCGACGCGACGAACTCCGTCCAGCCACGGCGCCGCGGGCGGCGGCGACCACCGGGGCGGCTCGAGCACGACGACCTCGGCGGCGCGGGCGAGGTGCGGCAGGACCTCGGCCGCGTAGTCGGCGACGCCGGAGCGGGTCGGCGGCAGCGGAGAGGCCCATGCGATCTTCAGGGGGTCATCCCGGGTGGGCCGCCTGCGCCTGCTGCTTGAGGTACGCCTCGATGAACGGATCGAGGTCGCCGTTGAGCACACGGTCGGCATCTCCGACCTCGTGGCCGGTGCGCAGGTCCTTCACCATCCTGTACGGCTGGAGGACGTAGGAGCGGATCTGGTTGCCCCAGGAGATGTCCTTCTTCGCGCCCTTGATCTTCGCGAGCTCCTCCTCCTTCTTGCGGCGCTCGAGCTCGAACAGGCGCGCGCGCAGCACCTTCGTCGCCTGTGCCAGGTTCTTGATCTGCGAGCGCTCGTTCTGGCACGACACCACGATCCCGGTCGGCAGGTGGGTGAGGCGTACCGCCGAGTACGTCGTGTTGACGCCCTGGCCCCCCGGACCCGAGGAGCAGAAGCGGTCGATGCGGAGGTCCTTGTCGTCGATGATGACCTCGACCTCCTCGTCCACCTCGGGGTAGGTCTGGACCGATGCGAACGAGGTGTGCCGGCGCCCCTGGGCGTCGAACGGCGAGATCCGCACCAGCCGGTGGATCCCGCTCTCCGCCTTGAGGTACCCGTACGCGTACTCGCCCTTGACCAGAACGGTCGCGGACTTGATCCCGGCTTCCTCGGCGTCCTGCGTGTCGAGCACCTCGGCTTCCAGGCCGCGCCGCTCGCACCACTTCAAGTACATACGCAGGAGCATCTGGGCCCAGTCCGCCGATTCGGTCCCTCCGGCGCCGGGGTGGACTTCGAGGTAGGCGTTGTTCGCGTCGTACTCGCCGGTCATCTTGGTCTCGAGCTCGATGCGGCCGAGCTTCGGCTCGACCCTCGCCAGGACCGATTCGAGCTCCGCTTCGCCGGCGGGATCCTCCCGGGCGAGCTCGAGCAGGATCTCGATCTCCTCGACGGCCTCGGCGAGGAAGCGGTCGTTGGCGAGCTTGGACTCGAGCCCTCGCTGCCGCCGCATGACCTCCTTGGCGCGTTCCTGGTTGCTCCAGAAGTCGCCGCGCTGCGTCTCCTCGGCGATCCGGCTCAGCTCGGACTGCAGGTGACCGGCGTCAAAGGTACCCCCGCACGCTCGTCAGCGTGTCGCGGACCTGCTGCGCCCGGCTCATCACGTCTTCCAGCACGGCACCTCCTCGAGTGCGGGGGGCGGCCGGCCCGCCTCAACGGCGACGCGTTCTCCGCCTGCCCCCGGAGATCATAACACCCGCTGCTGCAAGGACAACCGTGGCCCTGATCGCGCCGGAGAACCGCACCGCCGGGGTGATGCCGTCGCCCGGGCGCACCTCGGCGGCGACCAACCCCTCGCGGTTCACGCCGAGGCTCGTCAGCACGCGTCCGTCCGGGCCGATGACCGCCGAGATCCCGGTGTTGGCGGCGCGCACGAGGTAGCGGCGCGCCTCGGCGGCGCGCAGGATCGCGAGGGCCAGGTGCTGGCGCGGCGCGGCCGAGTCGCCGTACCAGCCGTCGTTCGTGATCGTCGCCAGGATCCGGGCGCCGCGCATCACCTCGCCCGCGTAGAGCGAGGGGTAGGCGACCTCGTAGCAGACCGCGACGCCGGTGGGGCCGGCCGGGCCCGGCAACGGCACCAGGCTGGTGCCCGGCGTGAAGGCGCCGACCTCCCGCACGAGCGCGCGCACCGCGGCGAACCGGCCGACGAGAGGCACGTACTCGCCGAACGGAACGAGGTGGACCTTGTCGTAGCGGAACGGGAGCAGCCCGGCCGGCGAGGCGGTGAAGACCGAGTTGTAGTAGTCGTCCTCGCCGGCGCCGGAACCGATCGAGCCGATCGTGAGCCAGACGCCGCGCCGGCGGACGAAATCCTCGACCTCGAGGCGGTACTCGGCGTCGCGTTCGATCATGCGCGGCACCGCGCTCTCCGGCCACACGACCCAGCCGCGCACCGTCGTCGACCCCCTGGCGCGACAACCGCCACACTCGGTCCTCGATCGCCCGTTCGTTCGCCGGATCCCACCGCGTCTCCAGCGGCACGTCGGGCTGGACCGCCGCGACCCGCACCGCGGCTCCCGCGGGATGAAACGTCGGGGCCAGCACGCCGGCGCCCAGCCAGAGCGCGGCCGCGGCCGCCGTGCAGACCGCCCCGGTGCGGCGCAGCGCCGACGCCAGGAGCGCATCGAGCCCGCTGCCGAGCGTGTACACGAGCAGCGACAGGCCGATCGCCCCGACCATCGGCAGCGGGGCGAGCAGCGCCGGAGCAGGCGTCAGCGCCGCCGCCGCCGGGTTCCACGGGAAGATCCAGGGAGGGAAGCGCTGCAGCTCTTCGAACGCCGCCAGTGCGAGCGGAAGCGCTGCGATGCGCCAGGTCTCGGGGAGGCGGCTCGCGGCCCACCCGGCGATCGCCCAGGTGAGGCCGAGGATCGCCGCCATGAGGCCCACCGCCACGACCGAGAGGGCCGCGTGCAGGTGCCCGTACCGGTGCAGGACGATGAACACCCACGCTACCGCGATTGCCCACTGCGCGAACCCGGCGAGCCACCCGATCCGGAACGCGCGCCAGCCCCGGCTGCCGGCGAGCGCGCGACGCAGCAGGCCGGGGACAAGGAGGACGAGCGGGAAGAGCGCGGGGCCCGGCAGCGCCAGCGCCATCGCGACGCCCGCGGCCGCCGCGAGCAGCCAGGGCGCGGACCGCGGCCGGCTCAGAGGCACACGCCCGCCGACGCTGCAAGCCCGGGCGTCATGCCAGGTGCGCCACCTCGCGGAGGAACGTCCCGCGCTTGTACTCCCGCGTGATCGCCTTGGCCAGCCGCTCGACCTCGAGGAACTTGTCCCAGCGCACGCGCAGGACCGGGATCAGGCGGCTGATCTCGTGGAGGAACTCCTCGTAGTTGTTGTACAGGCGGGTCAGGTAGTCCACGGTGATCCCGGACTCGATGCCGCGGTCGCGCTGCTTGATGCGCTCCATCGACACCTCCGGCGTCACGTCAAGGTAGATGATCACGTTCGGCCGGCACATGAAGTTCGAGAGGTTGCGGAACAGCGTCACGTAGGTCTCGTAGTCGCGCGGGTCCATCAGCTCCATGTCGCGGAGCGTCCTCGCGAAGATCGCGTCCTCGTAGATCGTGCGGTCCTGAACGCCGCCGCGGCCGCGCCAGATGATCTCCTGGTGCTGCTGGAACCGCCTGTTGAGGAGGTAGATCTGCATGGCAAAGCTGTAGCGCTTGGTTTCCCGGTAGAAGTCGGCGAGGTACTCGTTGTCGGTCACGGGCTCGTAGTGGACGTCCAAACCGAGGTGCTCGCCGAGGGAGGTGGCGAGCGTGGTCTTGCCCGCGCCGATGATCCCGGCGATCCCGATGAACGCCTTGGCCAACGGGCTGCTCCCCGCGCCCGCCGCGTCGCCTTTGCCGCCGACCTTGGAATTCGTGGTCATCCGCCCTCCGCCGTGCGCGGCCAGTGATCGAAGAACCGCGACCTGTGCTCCGCCTGCGAAACCCTAGCAGACTGACGCGTCCGGCTCAAAGAGCCTGTCGCTGCTCCTCGAACAGCCTCGCGGATCCGGGCTAGGCGCGCAACCGGATGACGTCGAACCCGGCCAGGCCCGCGTGCACGGGCGGGCCGGGCCGTCACGCCTGGCGAGACGCCCGCAGGTACGCCTCCTCGGCGTGGTAGGAGGAGCGCACGAACGGTCCGGCGATCACCTCGAGGCCGAGCGAGCGGCCGTACGCCTCGAGGGCGGCGAACTCCTCGGGCGCCCAGTAGCGCACCACCGGAAGCTCGCGCCCGGTCGGCCGCAGGTACTGGCCGATCGTGACGACCAGGCAGCCGGCGGCCTTGAGGTCGCCCAAGGTCTTCTCGAGCTCCTCGCGCGTTTCGCCGAGTCCGACCATGAGGCCCGACTTGACCACCATTCCCTCGCGGCGGCGGGCGACGTGGCCGATCACCTCCAGGGCCCAGCGATAGCGCCCCTGCCGGCGGACCGCCGGGTAGAGGCGCTCGACCGTCTCGACGTTGTGGTTGTAGACGTCCGGGCCGGCGGCCAGCACGACGTCGACGGCCGACAGGTCGGCCCGGAAGTCCGGGGTGAGCACCTCGATCGTCGGCGGCGGCTCGAGGCCTCTGAGCGCCGAGATCACGGCTGCGAAGTGCGCGGCGCCGCCGTCGGGGAGGTCGTCGCGATCGACCGAGGTGACCACCACGTGCTTGAGGCCCATCGTCTGCACGGCGCGGGCGAGCTCGGCGGGCTCGCCGGCGTCGAGAGGGCGCGGGTGGCCGTGCGCGATCGAGCAGTACCGGCAGGACCGCGTGCACACGTCTCCCGCGATGAGGAACGTCGCCGTGCCGCGCGAGAAGCACTCGCTGCGGTTCGGACACCGCGCCTCGTCGCACACCGTGTGCAGCCCGCCGCGGCTCATCACCGCCCGGATCTCGTGCAGCGCGCCCAGGTTCAGCTTGCGCTCGCGGATCCAGACCGGCAGGGCGACGCCGCTCACGCGACGACTCCCGGCTTCGCACGGAGCACGGCGGGCAAGGCAACCGACAGGCAACCGATCATCGCCACCCGTTCTCCCCTTTCCGGGACCGGATTCTACTCCCCGGGCTTGACCACGAAGGCGCCGCCGAACCCCTCGGCCCGCAGGCGCGCCGCGACCCGCCCCGCGCTCTCCGCATCCGGGAACGGCCCGAGGCGGATACGGAATTTCCCGCCGGCGGCGGGCTGCACCACCGCCTGCTTCGGCGTGAAACCGAGCGCGATGACCCGGGTGCGGACCCCGTCGGCCTGCTGGCGTTTGCCGAACGCGGCGACCTGCACCCAGCGCGGGACGGTCTTCGGAACCGGCGAGGCGGCCGGCGTCTTCGTCGCGGGGACAGCGGTCGGCGGAAGTGCCGGTGTCGCGGCGGCCGTCGGCGGCGGCGCCGCCTGCGTGGTCGCGCTCGCTCCGGGCGCGGACGGCGGCGTGGTGGGCTGCGCCGGCGCGACCGGTGGAGCCGGCGCCGCGACGATCACCTCGCGGGCCGCGGGAGGCGGAGGCTGCGTGACGCGGACCGCCACCCCGAGTCCGAAAGCGACCGCGACGAGGACGACGACCCCGGCCACCAGCGCGGCGAGCTGGCGGCCGGTGATGATGATCTCGAAATATCGGCTCATCCCAGGTGCGCCCCGCCCTCGGACACCGTCGTCGTCTGCCCCGTCCAGGCTACTTGGTCTCCGGGACCAGCTTCTCGAAGAACGGCCTGATGAGGTCGATGGGGAGCGGGAAGATGATCGTCGAGTTCTTCTCCGTGGCGATCTCGGTCAGCGTCTGCAGGTAGCGGAGCTGCAGCGTCGCGGGCTGGGAGTGGATGATCGCGGCCGCGTCCGACAGGCGCTGCGCCGCCAGGGCTTCGCCCTCGGCGTGGATGACCTTGGCGCGCTTCTCCCGCTCGGCCTCGGCCTGCTTCGCCATGGCGCGCTGCATCGACTCCGGGAGGTCCACCTGCTTGACCTCGACGAGGGCCACCTTGACGCCCCACGGGTCGGTGTGGCGGTCGATGACCTCTTGCAGCTTCTGGTTGAGCTTCTCCCTCTCCGCGAGCAGGTCGTCGAGGACGACCTCTCCGAGCATCGAGCGCAGCGTCGTTTGCGAGATCTGCGACGTCGCGTAAATGTAGTTCTCCACGTCGATGATCGCGTGCACCGGCTGGATCACGCGGAAGTAGACGACCGCGTTGACCTTCACCGACACGTTGTCGCGCGTGATCACGTCCTGAGGCGGGATGTCGAGCACCACCGTCCGCAGGCTGACCTTGACGAGGCGCTGGATCGGCCAGAGGACGAAGATGATGCCAGGCCCTTTCGCCTCCTTGTCCACGCGGCCGAGCGTGAAGATGACGGCCCGCTCGTACTCGTTGAGAATATTGATCCACTTGAAGATCAGCACCAGAACGAAGAACGCCGCGATGAAGATCCCGATGGGAAACTGCGGGGCCATCTACGCCTCCTGTCCTCCCGGCCCGGAGTGATCTCCCCCGGCCGGTTCCACTTCCAGCCTCTTTCCTTCGACTTTGACGATGCGCACCCTGGCGCCCGCTGCTACCGGGCCCGACGCGGTGGCGTCCCAGTACTCGCCGTGCACGAACACCTTGCCGGCGGGCGCGAGCGCGTTGACAGCCTCGCCGATCTCACCCACGAGGCCCTCGGCGCCCGTCAACGGGGCCTCGCGGTGGCTCCTGAGGACGCGGGTGAGCAGGAACATCACGACGAACGCCACGGCGAGGGCGGTCGGCAGCACCACCGCGAGGCCGACCCGCAACGCCGGGAACGGCGAGCGGATCAGCATGAGCGAGCCGAGTACGAAGCTCGTGAGCCCCGCCGCCGTCAGCAGCCCGTAGCTCGCCACCTTGACCTCCAGGACGAAGAAGCCGATCCCGAGCAGGATCAGCAGCACGCCGACGTAGTTGACCGGGAGCACCGAGAGCGCGAAGAGCGCGAGCAGGATCGAGACGCCGCCCAGCACGCCCGGCAGCACGACGCCCGGGTGGGAGAGCTCGAAGTAGATGCCGACCATGCCGAGCAGGAGCAGCAGGTAGGCGATGTTGGGGTGGGCGATCGCGGACAGGAGCTTGTCGCTCGCGGAGGGGCCGAGGAGCACGATCTCCGGCGCGGCCGTGTCGAGCTTCTCGGTCCGGCCGTCGAAGCGCTTGATCGAGCGGCCGTCGAGCCACTTCAGGAGCTCCGCGCGATCGTTCGCCACCACGTCCACGAGCTTCTTCTCCACGGCCTCGCGCTCCGTGTACGAGAGCGAGTCGCGCACCGCCTTCTCGGCCCACTCGCTCGAGCGTCCGCGCTGCGCGGCCAGCGAGCGGATCAGCGCGGCCGCGTCGTTCGTCACCTTCTCGCCCATCGTCTTGGTGAACTCGGCGCCCTCTCCGGCCACGGGGTGCGCGGCGCCCGCGTTGGTGCCGGGCGCCATCGCGGCGACGTCGGCCGCCATCAGAAGGAAAAAGCCGGCGGACGCGGCCTGCGCGCCGCTCGGGGTCACGTACACCACGACTGGACGGCGAGCCGTGGTGATCGCCGTCGTCATCTGGCGGAGCGAGCTGAGCAGCCCACCGGGCGTGTTCAGCTCGAGTATCGTGACGGCGGCGCCGGCGGCGTCGGCCGTTTCGAGCCCGCGCTCGAGGTAACGGAGCGACGCGGGCTGGATCGAGTCGGACAGCGTTAGAATCACGACGCGCTGGCCGCCGAACGAGGCGGGAGCGAGCGCCAACAGGAGCGGCACCACGGAGAACATGCGCCGGAGCACGGGACCCATCTTAGAGCCCCAGGCAGACGCCCGCAAGGGCGTTCTGCGCGTTTCCGAGATCGCGCTGCTGGCCGCGCTCATGGTCTTGACCGCGCTCGCCTGGGTCCACCCGGCGCGCGTCCCCGGTATGATCCGCGTGTCGTTCGTGACGGTGGGCGCGCTCTTCGCGATCGCGGCGCTGGCGCTCGGCGAGGACCGCCGGGGTTGGCGGTACTGGGCACGCGAGCTGCTCCCGGTGCCGGTCCTCCCGTTCATCTTTCTCAACCTCGGCCGGGTCATCCCCCTCGTGAACCCGAGGGTCTACGACGCTGCACTGGCCGCCCTCGACCGCCGGCTGCTCGGGCCCGAGGCGCAGGCGGCGCTGTACACCCTGCCGCTGCCCGCCTGGACCGCGGACGTCCTCACGCTCGTGTACTCGACCTTCTACTTCCTCCCGGTGGCGCTCCTGTTGACCCTGGGCGCCAGACGAGACCCGTCCCTGCCGCAAGTCGCAGCGGCGATCGTGATCACGTTCCTGGTCTCCTACGCGGGGTACTTCGTCGTGCCGGCGTACGGCCCGCGCACGACGTTGGCCCACGAAAGGTATCAGTCGCTCCCCGGGATCGTCGGCGACCACGTGCGCGAGCAGCTCGACGAATGGGAGAAGACCAAGACCGACGCCTTTCCGTCCGGGCACACGATGGTCACGCTCGTGGTCCTGTTCTGCGCCCGGCGCCGCAACCGGACCCTTTACGCCGTGCTCCTCCCGGTGGGCACGATCCTCATTGCGGCCACGGTCCTGCTCGCCTACCACTACGTGGTCGATGTGGTAGCCGGCGTGGCGCTCGCCGCCGCGAGCCTTGGACTGGCGGCGCTCGCCGCCGGCCGGATCCCCCGCGTCGGGGAAACGGCGCAGACCGCGGGCTCGACGTCGGGCCCCTGACCGGGGACCGCGACGACGCGCTTGCAACGGGCTCCGGCAGGCCGAGACGCCCTGACCAACGCTCGGGGAGCACAGCGCGCCCCGAGCGAAGCGCGGACAGCGTGACCCGCATCCCCGGCCGTGAGCCCCGTCACTTGCTGCTGGGACTGAGGCGCACTAGATCTACGGTATGTGCCGAACCGGAGCGCCGGGAACACCGTCGAGACGGTCAGGAGCAGCTCTCCGCTCGTCCCCCCACGTGGTGGCCCCGGCGCGGCCGGGTCCGGAAGGACGACAAGCATGGGCAAATGGAACAGCTTCAGGCATCTCTTGCCCGCACTACCGACGGGCTGATCCGCGGGCAGATCGTGCCGCCGGGAGGCGGGAACCTGCCCCCGCGCGCCGAGATCACGAGGCCCAGGCATGACCTCACAGTCGCGACGGAACAGCCGGTCCGATTCGCCGGCGAGGCGAGCGACCCCGACGGCGACATGGTGACCGTCCTCTGGGACTTCGGCGACGGCTCCACCTCGACGGCGCTGGCGCCGCCGGACCACCCGTACGCGACGCCCGGAACCTACACGGTGACCCTCACGGCCACCGACTCGCGCGGACTCTCCGACCCGAAACCGCCGCACCGGACGATCAGGGTCATGGGCACGCCGGGACCCACGCCCACGCCGACACCGACGCCGACGCCCACGCCGACGCCGCCGCCGGGATCAACGCCGACGCCGACTCCGACCCCGACGCCGACGCAGGTGCCGGGCAACACCACTCTGACCTTCATCCAGGCGAGCGTCTTCACGCCCCGTTGCACCGGGTGCCACGGGGCGACGGGCGGGGCGGCCGGTCTCGACCTGAGCGCCGGACACTCGTACGCCGACCTCGTCAACGTGCCGGCGACCACCCAGACGGGGATCCGGGTCGTACCCGGCAACCCCGCCTCGAGCGTGCTCGTGGCCAAGCTCGCGAGCGGGCACGCGTCGGTCCCGGCCCCGCTGCAGACCGACATCGCCGATTGGATCACGGCCGGCGCCCTCAACAACTGACGGAAGCTACCGTTTCGACTCGGGCTCGGCGCCGGGGGCCAACCCCGGCGCCGTCTTTCTACTTCGCGGGCGCGGAGGCCGCTCCGCCGCTCGCGATCGCACGGACGGCCGCGCGGGCCGCCCGACGCGCGAGACGTCCGGGAGGTGCGGTGCTCCCTGCGTAGCGCGAGCGCTCGTGCTCGGCGACGAGCCAGGCGAGCGGCTCGCGGCTGCCCGGGAACGCGGCGAGGGCCAGCTCCGCGAACGCCCGCGCCGTGGTGGCGGGTCGCACGGGCACGCCGTGCGCCGCCGCCGCCGCCTCGACCCTGCGAAGTGCCGACGAGATGGGAGGCAGGTTCGCGGCGACCCCGGGAACGCTCGCCCGTCGTGCGCGGCCGAGGCGGGCCAGCCGCGCGGCCAGTAACAGGACGACCAGGCCGCCCAGGACCGCGGCCGACGCCGGCAGCGCCCGCGCGGACGCCTCGGCGGCGCGGCGGACGAGCTCGACCTGATCGGCGAGGGAGAACGTCAGCACCCACCGGTCCCAGAGGCTGGTCAGCCCTTCCCAGACTTGCCGGAGCGCCGTCGCCTCGCTCCCCGAGAGAATGCCGGGCCGTCCCTCCGGCGGCGTGGGGTCGAAGACGCGCCAACGGCCCCCGACGAACGCCAGCACCCACGCGTGCGCGTGGCTGTCGCGCACGAGGTAGCCGCCCTCGCCGTCGGGTTCGGCGCCGGCGAACCCCGCCTGGAGGCGCGCCGGAATTCCGATGGTGCGGAGGAGCAGGACCATGCTCGACGCGAAGAACTCGCAGTGCCCCTCGTGCGAGCGGAACAGGAACCAGGCGACCGGGTCCTCCCGCAACGGGGCGTTGCTCCGCAGCGCGTAGCGGTAGTTGACCTGCAGGTACTGTTCGATCGCCAGCGCGGCCGCCAGCGGGTTCGTGGTCCCCTTGACCACACGCTCCGCCAGCTCGCGCAGGGCCTCGGCTCCCGGCGGCGGATCGACGTCGCCCGGATCGGGCGGCGGCTGCTCGACCCTCGCCGGGTCGAACTGCACCGCGTACGAGAGCGGCAGCTCCGTCCCGCGCGGGATCCGGAGGGTTCCGGCCGGGTCCCGCGAAACGGGTACGGGCCGGTGCATCTCGAGCGCCGCCGCGCCGAGGGGCGCGAACAGTGTGCCGCCCCCGCTCTCCAGCTCGATCTCCGCGACCCTGAGCGCAATGGGCGAGTGTCGGGCGGTCAGCGCGACCGGCCGGTCCACGCGAGCCGGGACCCGCACCGACCTGAGCCGCCCCTCCACCCACCCTCCGGCCCGGTAGTGCGTCATCGTGGCGCCGGCCAGGCGCAGCCAGTCGGGGCTGACCCGGCCCGGCTCCACCCCCGGGAAACGCACCTTCATCACCAGCCGGCGCGAGAGCTTGATGTCGCCGAGGCCGTGCAGCGCGATCGCTTCGCGGAAGCCGCTCGCCGACCGGCCGGCGAACGGCGCCGCGGCGAACGGCGACCGCAGCCGCGGCAGCAGGGCGAACAGCGGCGCGGCGACCAGCACGGCCAACACGATCGACGCCGCCACCAGGCGCAGCGGCGGCCACGACGCTCCGCCGGCCCGGCCGACGCCCGGCTCCGCCAGCCCGACGGCGATCAGCCGGCCCACCGCCACGAGCGCGAAGGCGAGCAGCGCGACGAGGTAGACCGCCAGAGTCGGATGCGTCGACGACGCGATCCCCGCGACGCCGACGACCCCCAACACCACGCCGGCCAGCCGCGCCCGCCCGGGCTGCCCGCTCCCCGGCAGCCGGACCGCCGCCACCAGGACCGCGAGCTGCGCCACCGGCCGCAGCACGCCGAAGCGCAATCCACCGGCCGCGACGACCGCGGCGAGGATCGCCGGAGCGAGGAGGTTCTCGAGCCACGCCGGCACCGCCGGGGTCGGCCGGCCGCTCGCCGCGACCCATGCGGCCACCGCGAGGTAAGGGATCAGGAACGGCCAGCTCACGATGCCGGTCAGCGGGAGCGGTACCGCGACCGCCAACGCGAGCGCCGCGAACCACCGCTGCCGCTCCAAGGTCCGGCTCACCCGGCACCTGCCAGGCGGTACACGGCCTCGCCGCCGAGGCGCGACGGGAGCGGGTCCTCGCCCGGCCCGACGGCTTGGACCAGGGCGAGCTCCTCGAGCAACCTCCGCATGTGGACCCGGCCGGTGCCGGGCGCCAGGATCGAACCGCCGACGATCAGCCCCACCGGCGCCCCGCGGCGAAGCTGGTCGAGCGCCGACGACGCGACCTCGCTCACGAGGTCTTCGAACCGGCCCAGCAACTCCGCGTCGTCGCGGCGCGGCAGCTGGCGGTCGAGGGCGAGGAAATGGGACGGCAGCGAGCGCTCGCGGCGCTCCATGACGATGAAGCGCTGCTGCCGGGCGGTCTGTTTCCAGTGGATGTCGCGGCGGTCGTCGCCCGACCGGAACTCCCGGAGCTGTTCCACGTCGCCGCCGCGGCGGCTGCGGCCGGGCGCCGTCTCGTCGTCGCGACGGACCAGGCCGGCGAAGCGCACGGTCCCCGTGCGAACCCGGCGCGGGTAGACCAGGATCTCGCCCTCTTGCGTCCAGCGCACCGACTTGACGAAGAACGCCAGCGGCAGGCGCACCTCGACCTGCACCGCCGGCAGCGCGTGACGTCCGCGCCGGGGGAACACCGTCGCGATCGTCACGGTGGCGTCCCGCCCCGGCGCGACGCGACGCACGACGGCCCGGCCGGGCATCCCGACCAGGCGGCACACGACGGCCGCCGCGGGAACGAACGGTGATCGGTTGGCGACGGTGAGCTGCAGGCCCACCGGCGCTCCGGCGAACGCCTCGCGAGGCGCGTGCAGCTCGACGCGAAGGCAGCGCAGCGTGTGCCTCGATAACGCACCCGAGGCGACGAACGCGCCGAGCGTCAGCGACAGGAGGAGGTAGAGCGCGTTGTTGCCCGTGTTCAGCGCCGCGACGCCCATCAGGGGCATCGCGGCGGCGAACACCCAGAACGCAGCGGTCGGCTTGAGCGAGAACCCGGGGAACCTCGCCCCGAACTCGCGCGGTCCTGCCTCGTCGTCCTGACCCCTGGCCCCTGACCCCTGACCCCGGCTCATAGCGGAACTGGCGCGCCGTCCACGATCTCGCGGATGATCGCGCGCTCGGCCTCGCTGCGGCTCCACCCCTCGCTCACCTCGCCGCCCGCCAGCACCACCCGGTGCGCCATCACGGGCACGGCAAGCCGCTGGACGTCGTCCGGGATCACGTAGTCGCGCCCCTCCACCATCGCGAGCGCCTGGCAGGCGCGGTGGAGCGCGAGGGCGCCGCGGGTTGAGACGCCGAGGGCGAGCGCGGTGTGGCGGCGGCTCCGGTGCACCAGCTCCAGCAGGTAGGCGAGCAGGGCCGGCGCCACGCGCACCTCGCGGACCCGGGCCTGGAGCTCGACGAGCTCGGCACCCTCGAGGACCGGCTGCACCGCTTCCAGCTCGCCCTCCACGCCGCCGGCGCGCAGCAGCGCGAGCTCCTCTTCGGGTGCGGGGTAGCCGAGCGAGATACGCAGCAGGAACCGGTCGAGCTGCGACTCCGGCAACGGGTAGGTGCCGAGGTACTCGACGGGGTTCTGGGTCGCGAGCACCAGGAACGGCTCCCGCAGGCGGTAACGGGTCTTCTCGACCGTCACGGTCCGCTCGTTCATCGCCTCGAGGAGCGCCGCTTGCGTCTTCGGCGTGGCGCGGTTGATCTCGTCAGCGAGCAGCACGTTGGTGAACACCGGGCCGGGGAGGAACTCGAACTCGCCCCGCTCGGCGCGCCACAGGGAGACGCCGATCACGTCGGACGGCAGCGTGTCCGAGGTGAACTGAATCCGGGAGAAGACCAGGTTGAGGGAGCGCGCCAGGGCCTGCGCGAGCGTCGTCTTGCCGACGCCGGGTATGTCCTCGATGAGGACGTGGCCGCGGGCCAGGAGAGCGGCGATGATCCAGTCGATCGCCTCGTCCTTGCCGCGGATCACCCTGGCGACCGACCGTTTGAGGCCGTCCAGCCGGTTCATGACGTCGACAATCGCCACGCGCCACCTCACCTCACCGGTGTATACGAGCGGCGGTCCGTTCGCCGTCGCCGCCCGCGCCGGTCGGCCTCACTATCCACCCAGGTGCGAGGCGGCGGCCGGGTCGAGCGCCCCCACCAGGTTCCGCTTCGCCGCCACGGCTGCCCCCGCCAGCTCGCCGAGCCGGGCGGCATCGGCGGCTCCGACCACGAGGTCGACGCCGGCGAGGAACGCCGTGAAGCCGTCACCGGTGACGAGCCCGGCGCCGACCAGGACCACCACGCACGAGCGGCGCAGACCCGTCGGCAGCGCCCCGAGGCCCGCCGCCTGGCCTGGTTCGAGGCCGGCCGCGCCCGCGCCGGCGACGACCACCGTCGCACCGGCCTCCAGGTGGGGGCGGACCTCGGCCAGCGCGCGCACGGCGACCGCCTCGAACCCGGCCGACGCGAGCGCGCCGAGCGCCGCTTCCACCTGCATGCGGCCGTCGGCGATCACGACGGCGCGCTTCATGCCCGGGCCTCCCGCAGATCGAGCAGGCGCAGCTCGAGCTGGCGCGGCAAGACCGCCCGCGCCACGGCCGTATCCAGCTCCACCTCGCCCGCGCGCACCCGCCGCTCCAGCTCACGGTCGAACCCCAGCAGGCCGTCGCGCTCGCCGTCGCGGAGCAGGTCGGCGACGGTGGCCGAGTTGAGCGCGCCTTCGGTCAGGTGGGCCACGGTCGCGCGCGTCGCGCGCCAGACTTCCACCACGGCCCGCCGCCCGTCGCGGTGCGGGACGAGCTGCTGGGTAAACGACCACCGCAGCACCCGGGCCAGGCGCGTCCGCACCTCGGCGCGCTCCTCCGCAGGGAACAGCGACAGGAAGCGGAGCACCGCGGAGGTCGTGTCGGCGCCCCTCACCGTCGAGAGGACGAGGTGTCCCGTCTCGGCGGCCTCGAGCACGAGGCGGGCCTGTTCGGCATCCCGCGGCTCGCTCGCGAGAAGCACCTGCGCGCCCTGCCTCAGCGCGTCCGTGATCCCGATGGTCAGGGTCGGCGTGTCGGTCCCGACCTCGCGCTGGTTGACCGTGGCGGCCCCGTGCCGGTGCAGGAACTCGATGGGGTCTTCGACCGTGACCACGTGACAGGAGCGGGCCGCGTTGATCTCGCCGAGCATCGCCGCGAGCGAGGTCGTCCGCCCCGACCCCGCCGGCCCGTTGACCAGGACGATCCCGTCCCGCTCGCCGCACGCCTCGCGCATCGAGTCGGGCAGCCGGAGCTCGGACAGGGTCGGCACCCGCTCAGGGATCGAGCGCAGCGAGACCGCGAACGTGCCGCGCTGGGTGAACGCCGCGACCCGGAAACGGCTCACGCCGGGCACCGAGTAGGCGAAGTTCGCGGCGCCCTCGGTCCGGACGCGCGCCGCCGCGGCAGCCGGCGCCTGCGCGAGGAGGTGCAGGACCACCGCCTCCGTCTGGAACGGACTCAGGCGGTCCAACCCGGCGACCTTGAGGCGGACCAACTCTCCCTCGACCTGGACCTGCGGCGGGAGGCCGACGGCGAGCAGCACGTCCCCCGCCCGCGGCGCCGCCGCGACGATCGCCGCGAGGAACCTCGGCAGGTCGAAGCTGAGCACCTGAGGAGTATAGCCGTCGCGTTGAAAGACGTGGCCCGTGGCCGGTGACCGGGGGTCAGATGCGGCAAGCGGAGCGCGTCCGACGACGCTGCGCAGCCCCCGCCGCCCCTGTCATCCTGAGGCCCGAAGGGCCGAAGGATCCCATGGAAGCGCGAGCGATCCCGGGTGCAAGGCGGGTTCCGGGGGATCCTTCGTCGCGGCGCGTGCCGCGCCGCTCCTCAGGATGACTGAGTCGCCGAGGACGGGGGCGCACGGTCACTTCTTCGGGAAACCGACTGATTGGGCCAGGATGATCCGCTGGTCGGGCCGCAACCCCATGGCCTTCGCCAGCGCCGTCCGGTCCACCCACCCGCGCACGCCCGTAACCAGGCCGGTCGCGGCGCAGTAGAGGTACACGTTCTGGCTGATGAACCCGGTGTCGGTCGCCGAGTACAGGTCGCGGTCCTCGGTGGAGGCGTCCTTCATCCGGGCGAGGTCCGCCACGAACACGAGGCTGACCGGCGCGTCCTTGACGAACGACTGCCTGCCCGCCGCCGCGCGCAGATCGCCCGCGGCGATCGCCCGCAGCGCGTGCGCCCTGGCGTCGAAGAGATAGGTTCCCTCCGCGAGTACGACGTAGACGTCGATCTCCTGCCAGTTCTTCGCGGTGGGCGCGGTCCGCCGCCCGTCCGGCCGGTTGACGCCGCACGCGGCCCACAGCAGGTCCGAGAGCATCTGCAGGGGCAGCGGCCGCGCGGCGAAGTCCCTGCCGGTTCGGCGCGCCTGAAGCGCCTGGACGAGCGTCGTCGTCGTGTCGAGCTTCGGCTTCGGCAGCTCGATCGCGGGCGGCAACTGGGCGGCCGCGACGCTCGCGAGCGCGAGGGCGACGACGACCGTCGTTCGTACGAGGTTCTGACGCGTCACGGGGAGCCTCCGTTGCGGGGCCGTTTCGAGACGACGTCAACCCCGCCGACACGGAGTCTAGACCAGTCGGGCCGAGCCGCGAGGACCGCGGTCACGGTCCCGCTTCGACGCGCAACAGCACCGCGCCGCGCAGTGCCCGGACGACGGCGAACCCCGCGATCGCGATCTCGGCCTTGGGCGGCGCCTCGAGCACGACCCCGGCGCCCTCGGCGAGGACGCCTCTCTCGCGGGCGAACGCGAGCGCGGACGTCCCGTCGGTCCAGCTCGCGAACGGCGGGTCGCACCACGCGAGGTCGAAGCGCGCCCCTCGCCCCGCGAGCAGGCCCAGCGCCGTCCGCGCCTCGCGCACGATCAGCTCCCACCGCGCCTCGGGAACGGCGAGCGCGGCGAAGTTGCGTCGGGCGAGCGCCGCCACGGCCGGGGCGCCCTCCACCAGCACCGCCCTCGACGCGCCTCGCGACAGGGCCTCGAGCGCGTTCACGCCGGTGCCCGCGAACAGATCGAGGAAGGCGGCCCCGCCGAGCCTTGGCCCGAGGACCGCGAACGCCTGCTCGCGCAGCGCGTCCGGCGTCGGCCGCACCGGGGCGCCCCTCGGCGGCCCGGCGATCCGCCTCGACGCCCAGACGCCGCCGGTGACCCTCACCGGCCGACCCGGCGCAGCGCCATCCGGCGCAGGTCGCTGTCGCTGAGGAAGAGCGAGGCGGGGCCGTCCCCGACGCGCACGTGGACCGTCACCGTGTTGCCCGTCACCACGACGTCCAGGACCTCGACGATCCGCCCGTCCTCGAGCTGAGCGCGGTCCCCGACCGCCGGCTGCCAGTCGCTGAGGTCCTCGCGGCTCACGTTCGTGCGGGTCAGGCGCGCCTCGAGACCATCGAGGGCCTTGCCCAGCCGCGCCGCACCGACGCTGGGCACCCCGTTGAGCGGCAGCCGGACGGAGAGCGGCGCGCGGTCCCGCGGCGCCAGCCGCAGTTCGATCGTGGCGTCGCCCGGCGCACCGCCCAACCCGGCGAAGCGCTCCAGCTCCGGGTAGCACTCCTCCACGACCTGGGTCAGCACGCGCACTTCGACCGGAGTCAGCGGCTGCCGCACAACCGGCTGCGCCTCGCCGGCGCTGGTCCGCGAGAGGACGGCCATCCCGTTTCGGAACAGCGAGATTCGCGTGACCGCGCCTCCCACCGTCACCACGCGCTCCACGACGTAGGTCGGCTCGGGGCTCGCGGCTCCAGCGACCAGGAAGAGGAGCGCCGCGATCACCGGCCGCCCCCGGGGCTCTGGGCCACGGTCAGCGCGTAGTCGAGCGCCCGGGTCCGTTCCACCTTCCCGTCGAGAACCGCGGCCCGCGCCGCGCGGACGGCGGCCCCGATCGCGGGTCCGGGCTCGACGCCCGCCGCCCGCAGCTCCGCTCCGGTCACGGGCGGCGGCGTCCGCATCCACTCGGTGAGCGCGCGGCGCAGGAGCCGCCGCTCGCGCCCGCCCGCGGCCGCCATCGTCACCACGGCGAGGGCCGGCTCGCCGCGCTCGACCGCCGCGACGACCTCGCTCGGGGGGGTCCGGTCCCCGCACACCAGCGCCAGGAGCTGCTCGGTGCGCGTGCGCGACCCCGCGACCAGTTGGGCCGTCCGCCCGGAGAGCGCCAGGCGCTGCGCGAGCGGCTTGCCGCCGCCCTCGCCGGCCCGGGTGGCGAGCGCCACCAGGAACGCGAGCCAGCGCGGGCCCTGGTAGACCTCCTCGAGCTGCGACCAGGCGAGCACCCTCTCGACCTCGTGGAGGAACCTGCGCAGCGCGACGCTCCACGTCACGTTGGGAAATACGAGCGGGAAGACGCCGAGCGCCGAAAGCTCGCCGAGCGCCTCGACGGGGTGGTCCTCCTCGAGGAGTTCGGCGAGCTCGTCACGGAGGCGCTCCCCCGACAGGCGCGCGAACACCCCCTCGAGGACGGCGACCCGGATGAGCTGACGGGTCTCCGCCGCGATCTCGAAGCCGAGCCGGGTGGCGAAGCGGACGGCCCGGATGGCCCGCGTCGGGTCGTCGAGGAACGAGAGCGAGTGCAGCACGCGGACCTGCCGGCGCTCGAGGTCGCGCTGGCCGCCGAAGAAGTCGAGCAGCTCGCCGAACCGTCCCGGCGTCAGGTTGATCGACATCGCGTTGATCGTGAAGTCGCGCCGGTAGAGGTCCTGACGCATCGCCGAGGTCTCGACCTCGGGCAGCGCGGCCGGGGACCGGTAGAACTCCGTGCGCGCGGTGGCGACGTCCAGGCGCACGTCGTCCGGCAGGTGGACCGCGGCGGTCAGGAACGGCTGGTGGGGGTGGAAGTGCCCGCCGAACCTGCCGACCAGGCGCTCGGCGAGCTCGATGCCGTTCCCCTCGACGACGACGTCCACGTCCTCGACGGCACGGCCGAGCAGGACGTCGCGGACGGCCCCGCCGACCACGAAGGCGCGTCCCCCGCAATCGCGCGCCAGCTCGCCGGCCGCGGCGAGCACCTCGAGCAGCGGCGCGGGCAGCGCGCGGCGCAGGCGCCTCCCGATGTCGTGCGAGACCGGCCGCGCCCCGGCGAGCCGTCGGTCCACCCGGGCGCCCTCCGCGAGCTGGCGCTCGTAGAGACGGCGGAACAGGTCCATGCGCGTGATGATCCCCCACCCCGACGCCAGCGGAACCACGACGAACCGGGCCTGGCCCTCCATGAAGAGGCGGAGCACCTCCTCGACCGGGGCGTCCGGCCGCACCTCGGGGACGCCCGGCCGCATCGCGGTGGTGACCGGCCTTCCGCCGAGGCCGCCGGCCAGGGCGCTGTCCAGCACCTGGCGCGTCACCGTGCCCACCAGCTTGCCTCCGTCCTCGACCGGCATCGCGTTGATGCGGAGCCGGACGAGCCGGTCCTTGGCTTCCTCGACCGTCGCGTCGGCCGGGCACGTGTGCACGTACGGGGTGGAGATCGACGCCGCCGTCTGCCGGGCCCCGACGGTCGCCGTGATCTCGCCGAGGAGCTGCTCGGCGACCTCGACGGCGCTCCTCCCGCGCAGGCGGGCGGCCGCCGCGGTCGCGTGCCCGCCGCCGCCGAGCGGGGCGAGCAGCTTGCCGGCGTCGACGCCGTGGACGCTCGACCGGGCGATCACGATGAGCTGCGGCGGCGCTTCGAGCAGCGCGATCACGACCGGCAGGTCGAAGATCTCGGCGTACCGGTGGATCACGTACGCGGCTTCCTCGACCTGCTCGCTCGGCCGCACGACGGTGATCACGACGCGCACGCCGCCGACCTGGTGCTCGACCGCGCCCTCGACGAACTGGTTGAGGAGCTGGAGCTGCTCCGGCTCGAGCGGCCGGAGAACGTAGCGGTGCACCCACTCGAGGCGGGCCCCCGCCTCGAGCAGCCAGGCCGCGGCGGCCAGGTCCCCGGCGGTGGTGTCGACGTACGTGAGGCCTCCGGTGTCCTCGTAGATCCCGAGAAGAAGCAGGCTCGCGGTCACGGCGTCGGGCGTGATCTCCCGGCGCCGGAGCTCACCCGCAACGACGGTGCAGGTCGCGGCAACCGGCGCCGTGACCACCTCGGCGGCGGGGATGCCGTCGGAACCCTCGGGATGGTGGTCGATCACGCGCACGGGGCACCCCGCCGCCGCGATCAGCTCGCCCACCTCGCCGAGCCGCCGCCACGACGAACAGTCGACGATCGTGGCTTCGGTGATGTGCGCGCGCCGCAGCTCGCGGACCCGAACTTCGGGCAGGTCGACGTTCTCGGCTTCGAGGAAACGGCGGACGGCGACCTCCTGGGAGCCCGGGAAGACCACCCGGGCCCCGGGGGTCAGCAGCAGTGCGCCCGCTGCCGCCCCGAGGGCGTCGAAGTCCGCTCCGAGATGGGTCGTGATGACCTTCACACGGGCAGTTTACCGCCGGGCGCCGGGCCGTCGCGGCCGCCGGACTCCGGAATATCCGGTTCCGGCCACCGGCTTGGTAGAATCGTGGCAAAGGAACACGGAGGGCACATGTCGCGCATCGGCGTGGTCGCGGTGGCAGTAGGGCTCGGGGTGGTGGTGGTCGCGGCGGTTCGGGCGCAAACGCCGCCCTCCTACGCAAAGGACGTGGAACCGATCTTCGACAAGCGCTGCGCCGAGTGCCACGGCGGCGACAGCCCGAAGAAGGGGCTCGACCTCTCGAAAGGCAAGGGCTTCGCGAACCTGACGCAGCACAAGAGCCAGGAGGAGCCGCTGATGGCGCTGGTCAAGGCGGGCGATCCGGCCGGGTCGTACCTGTGGCTCAAGGTCAGTCACACCTCGACCGAAGGGCGCGGGATGCCGAGGACGCTCTTCGGAGCCAAGAAGCTCCCGCAGGAGCAGCTCGACACCATCCGGAACTGGATCATCCAGGGCGCGAACCCGTAGGGACAGGGGTCAGGGGTCAGGGATCAGGGCAACGAGGAGTAGGACGTCAGGTTGTCCGAGGCGTCAGGCCCAATCTCGCTCTTGACGGTCTCTTACACGAACGGACGGGCGAGGAGGCCGGCGGCGATCGCGGTCACGCGCTGCCGGCGCGGAAGCTCCGTACGCCGGTGGAACGCGGCTGCCGGGTCGCGCGCGACCCGATCGAGCACGCGCCGGTAGACGCCGCCCATCACGCGAACCGCCGGGCGCGCGTCGGCCTGCAGCATCCCCGGCAGCGGGTTCGCGTCGCGGAAGTGGCCGCGGGCGCGGGCGCACTCGAACTCCATGAGCGTCGCGTACGCCCGACTCTCCACTCGCCCGGCGCGAAGGTCGTCCTCCGACACACCGAAACGGGCGAGCTCGTCGAGCGGCAGGTAGATGCGGTCACGCCCGAGGTCCTCGCCCACGTCGCGGCAGATGTTGGTCAGCTGCAGCGCCATCGCGAGGTGGCGGCCGGCGACCTGCGCTCCGCCGTCGACGGTCCCGAAGATCGCGAGGGAGATCTCGGAGATCGTCACCGCGACGAGCTCGCAGTAGCGCTCGAGCGCCCCGAACGTGTCGTACCTGCGGCGCTCCAGGTCCATCCGGCACCCCTCGACGAGCCCGAGGAGCGCCGACTTCGGGATCGGGTACGCGACCAGCACCTCGGCGAGCGCCGCCGTCGCCGGCGTCTCGGGCGCGCCCCGGTAGGTGCGCTCGACCTCCTCGGTCCAGGCGTCGAGGCGCCGCCCCAACTCCTCGGTCCCTACCCCCGCCTCGGCCTCGTCCACGATGTCGTCGGGGATGCGACATGCGGCGTAGGCGGCGTACACCGCGCGCCGCTTGCCTCGGGGCAGCAGCCGGAACCCGAGGGAGAAGTTCGACCCGCGCCGGTGCGCGATCTGCCGCACGTGCGTCCGGCTCGAGCTCACGCCTCACGCTCCCGGCACCACGTGCACAGCCCCGCGTGACGGCATCCGCCGCGGTCCCGCCAGGCGGCCATGACCAGACGCGCCACCGCATCCTGGGCGAGGCCGGGCCGCTGGAGTCGAACGAGGAACCGGCGGAAGTCGCCGCAGCTCGCCGCCCGGCAGAACCGCGCGAAGGCGCGGCGCCCGAACCGCTCGTAGACGAACCGGAGCGCCACCGTGGTGCGCATCGGCCGCAACAGGTCCCGCCGGAACGCCGCCTCGTCCCATCGCCCGAGGATGCCGGCCGCGGCAAGCGCCGAGCTGCGCAGCGCCAGCCGGTTGCCGAGACCGAAGAGGAAGTCCTGCACCCCGGCCGCCTCGCCCACGTACCAGCGACCGTCTCCACCGCGAAGGTGTCGCGGGAGGCAGAAGTTCATGAACTGGCCGTGCTCGTGGCGGTCGCGCACCGCGAACTCGCCGAACGCGGCGCGGAAGCGGCCCCAGGCGTGCTCGCTCGCCTCCGCGAGCCGGCGGACGCCCCTCACCTGCGCGACGCCGAAGGTGCCGACGCCGCCGAGGCAGAACAGGTACGCGTATCCGGTCGGCGTGACCTTGGGGTCGAACAGTACCGCCACGGTGTCGGGCAGCGAGGACGCGAACACGAGCTCGCGGGCGACGCCGTCGGCCTGGCGCGGCCCGGTCGCGACGACGTCGACGCTCCCGGGCGCGGCCTCGCCCTCGTGAATCGAGACCCCGGCCTCGAGCGCCGTCGCGCGGAGCCACGCGTCGACGCTCCCCTCGCCGCCCCCGCGCCGCACGAAATAGGCGTACGGGGCGCGGCTCGTCACCTCGTGGGTCCCGCCGAGGCCGTCGAGGAACACGGCTCGCGTTGCCGGAATGACCTGGAACCCCGGCTCGAGCCCCGCCGCGCGCAACTCGTCCAGGGCGTCACGTTCCGAGGTGCCGTTCTCGAGGACCTGCCAGCCGCCTGCGAACCGGCCGCCGCCGCCGCGGTGCCGGTCGTAGACGTCGACGCCGACGCCCTGCCGGGCCAGGTGCACCGCGGTGGCGAGCCCGGAGAGCCCGCCGCCGGCGATCCGGATGCGCTGCGGCACGCGCGGATTGTAGCCCGCGACGGCGCGGCGCGACCGTTGTACCCTGCCCGTCGACACCTCGGAGGTTCGATGACCGACGCCACGGGTTGGAAAGCGCTGCTCGCGGGATCGGGCCGCTACGGTGCGGGGCGCTTCCCGCTCCCTGCCTACTCCGAGTTCATGCCGCCGCCGCGCCTCGGCCGCAAGCCGTACGGGGAGCCCGATATCGGCCTGTTCGCCGAGGACGACCCGTCGGGCTGGCGGATCAGCGAGCGCGAGCAGGCGTGGGAGCTGCAGCCGGGCCTCGAGCACATCGCCCGCGAGCTCTACACCTCCGTGCTCGCGCTCGCGGCCGGACGCGAGGCGCCGCTCATCCGCGGGCACAACGGACGCAACGTCGACGGCAACCCGTATTGGCCGGAGGAGCTGGCGGCGCGTGCGGGCGCACTTACCCGTGAGCGGTTCGTGAGCCTCAGCCCGCTCGCGCTCTCGCGCACCCAGGACGACAAGGGCCGGGTCCGGTGGACGCTCCTCGGCTCGAGCGAGCAGGGTCCCGAGCGGGCCTTCTGGCGCAGCTTCGCAGCGGGCTCCGGCGGCGACGGCCCGGCGTTCCTCTGCCGGTTGCTGCGCGAGGCGTACGGCGAGGACGCGCGCGACGCAGCGGACCTCCGTGCCTGCGGACTTCGCGTCCTCGCCGCCGGCCCCCACCACCCGCACGAGGACTGGGCCGACGAGCTGCCCGCGTGGGCCGAGCGGCTGGCGGTCACCGACGGGGGCCCGTTCGAGGACGTCAGGTTCCTCCTCACGTTCCGTCCGTTCGCGCACCTTCCCGCCGCGGTCCGCAGGGCCTACCTGGAGCTCCGTCTGCACCTCCTTCCGTTCCCGGGGACGCTCGCCGTGTGGGGGGCGCCGCCCTTCCTGCGCCTCGCAGGCGAGCTGCCTTCGGCGCTCCAGATCCCGCTGCTGCGCCTCACGCGCCGCTGGATCGGCGCGGGGATCAAGATCCCGCAGTCGGGGTGGCTGCACGAGCCCGGGCCTCGAAAGCTCGTCAACGAGCTGCACGGCGCCCACATGCGGGAGACGTTCACGCGCACGCACAGGTGGGATCGCGTGGACCGGCACGAGGACGAGCTCGCGACCCTCGGACGCGAAGATCGGATCGCACGGGTCCTGTTCTCCAACGAGCTCGAGGTCATCGGCCTCTACGACAAGCCGATGGCGCGCAACGCCCAGATCTGGTCCGACGACTTCCATCTCGTGCTCGACGGCCCGCGCTCCGGCCGGGACGCGATCGCCCGTGCCCGGGAGCGGGTCCTCGACGGCGGGACGTTCGGGTACCGCTTCCAGTACCCCCCGATGCGCGTCGGCGAGCACGAGGTCACCTGGCACCTCCCGCTCGCCGCGTACGCAACCGGCGGCGACGCGACGCCGACGCTGATCTCCGACGGCCCGCAGGGCTACCTCGTCGCGTCGCCGGTCGCAGGCGAGGGACGTACCGAGATCATTGAGCTCGTTCCTCGCCTGCTCCGCCGCCCGCTGCAGCTCGCGGCCGTCACTGGCCTCCACCGGCCGCCCGAGCGCGGCGCACGCCACGAGGCGGCCAACGTGCTGGCGGTCGCGTCGGCGTGGCAGCAGCTCGGCGAGCGCCCGCTGCCGCGCACGTTCGCCCGGCGAGTGCTCAAGCTGCGCCGGGACGAGACCGTCGACTCGTGGCTCGGGGCCTTCGCCGAACGGCTGGCGGCCGGCGCGGACCGGCAGGTCCTGCGGGACGAGCTGGAACGCCTCCTCGAGCCGAGCGGTGCGACCGCCCCGGATGGCGGGGCGCCGGCGCTCACCTACGGCGCCACGGCGACGAGGCCGTTCGAGGAAGCGTTGTGGCGGGACATCGCGACGCTCGCGCACGGCGAGTACCTGACCAAGGACAACGCCGACTGCGTGCTCGACGCGGTCACGCAGGCGCAACTTCCGCACCGCCGGCGCGACCTCGAGCCGCTCGGGGACTACCTGCTCGGGCGCCACCGCGACGCGATCGCCGCGGCGGGGATGAGCGGCCGGGCCTGGTGCGGCGAGCTGCCGTTTGTCTGGGAGACTGACTTCGAGTTCCCGCACTTCGGCGGCTGGCTCGCCAACCGCGAGGGCCGCACGCACGAGCGCGACATCGTGGCCGTCATCCCGGGCCGCGACCGCGGGCAGGCCGTCGTGCTCGCCGACCACTACGACACCGCGTACATGGAGGACGTCTACGACACATCCAAGGGCGGCTCGGGCGCGCGCCTGGCCGCGCACGGCGCCGACGACAACCACTCGGCGACGGCGACGTTGCTCCAGGCCGCGCCCGTCTTCCTCCGGCTCGCGAGCGAGGGCCGCCTGGAGCGCGACGTGTGGCTCGTCCACCTCACCGGCGAGGAGTTCCCGGCCGACTGCATGGGCGCCCGGGCGCTGTGCCGGGCGCTTGTCGAGGGCACGCTCGCCCTCGATCTCGGCGGCGGCGAGCGCCTCGACCTCACGCCAGCCCGCGTCGTCGGCCTCGTCGTGATGGACATGATCGCCCACAACCGCGCCGACCACCCGTACGTCTTTCAGATCTCCCCCGGCGACGGCCCGGGCTCGCTGCGCGTGGCCCTGCAGGCACACCTCGCCAACGAGGCGTGGAACCGCCTCGCCGACACGCTCAACGCGTCGCCCGAGCGCAGGGGACGCGGGCCCTCGCAGCGCAGCGCCGACCCGGCGAACGTCCCTGGGGTCGCCGAGCACCCGCACCTGCGCGGCGAGGTCCGCCTCCACTTCGACCCGCGCAGCTCGCTGTACAACACCGACGGGCAGATCTTCTCCGACGTCGGCGTGCCCGCGGCGCTGTTCATGGAGGACTACGACATCACCCGCGAGGGCTACCACGACACCCACGACACCATGGAGAACATCGACCTCGACTACGGCGCCGGCGTCGCGGCGATCGCGATCGAGACGATCGCCCGCCTCGCGACTGCGAACACAGGGCACAGGGCGTAGGGCACTGGGCACTGGAAGACCGTGGCCGGTAGTCCGTGGTCCGAAAACGGTGCGCGAAGCGACACGCGCTTGCCGGGCTACCGGTTGCGGGCCGGATACCCAACTCACGAGAAACGGAGACGGTGGGCCGGTGAGGTCTGTACCAGACGAGGCCTATCGAGACTTCTGCGCCACGAACCCGACCTGGCCCGGCGCGAAGCTCCCTCCGCCGAACCGGACCACGCGCGCCGTGAACCCGGCCCGTTCGAGCATCCCGACAATCTCGGCCCTTGGATACAGCCGGATCCGGTGTGTCTCCTCGCCGCGCCGGTAGCTCCTGCCGTGCTTGCGGAAGGTGATGATGTGCCGCGTCAGCGACCGCCGCGTCGGGTTCTCTTCGGCCCGGAACAGGACGGCCCAGTCCTTGCCCGCCGAGAAGCCCTGTCGAATGCCGTCGGGCCCGCCGCGCCCGGGTTCCGCGACGTCGAAGACGAACACGCCGCCCGCGCCGAGCGCACCGTAGACCCTCCGGAAGAACCGCTCCAACGCCCGTCTACCGCTCTTCGAGTCGAAACGGTAACTGAGGACTTCGCCCAGGGCGGTGACCGCATCGCATGCCGGAAGCTCCGCGCTCAGGAACGACCCGCAGACGAACCTGGCGCCGGGCGCCCGCTCGCGGGCCAGGCGGATCATCGCCGGAGAGATGTCCACGCCCACGACCTCGTAGCCGTGCTCGCACAGCTCCCGGGCCCACACCCCGCTCCCGCACCCCAGGTCCACGACCCGTCCCGAACGGACGCCGTGCTGCCGCAGGATCCCGAGCAACGCCGGGGCCCATCCGGAGACGAGGCCCGAGAACCCGACATCATGGATGTAGGCGAGGTCGGCCCCGTAGGCTCTGGTCATAAACCGCAACAGTAAACCAGTCCCGAATGGATGATGGGGGTTCCCAGGCTGCCGTTGCGAGTCTCGCCCCGGCGCACCGGAGCGCCTGGGACAACGACGGGTATCCGCACCGCCGGAGCGACCAGGGTCCGGGCACCGGGCTCAGGTCGGAGGAACAGCACGCGGCCGGGGGCGGCCGCGCCACAGGAACGGCTTCGGGAGCGGACGCCCTCGCCCGCCCGAGCGAAGCGAAGCACATGGCCCGGGAATGGCCGCGCACAAGGTCGGGTAGAATCCGCGGGGGGAGATCAGATGCAGCCTTCGGAGATTCGCGCCGCGCTCGATCGGATTCTGCCCGGCGTCCAGCGGCCCGGCCGCTACCTCGGCCTCGAGCGCAACACGGTGGTCAAGGACTGGGCGTCCGTGCCGGTCCGACTGCTCCTCGCCTTCCCCGACGAGTACGGGATCGGGATGTCGCACCAGGGCACGCGGATCCTCTACCACATCGCGAACGCCCGCCCCGACGCGCTCGCCGAGCGGGCGTTCGCGCCGTGGCCGGACATGGCCGCGGCGATGCGGCAGGCCGGCGTCCCGCTGTACGGGCTCGAGTCGTATCACCAGGCCCGCGACTTCGACGTCGTAGGGATCACGCTGCAGAGCGAGCTGAACTACGTCAACGTGCCGTACCTGCTCGACCTCGCCGGCATCCCGCGCTACTCGCGCGACCGCGCCGATGGCGACCCCCTGATCGTCGGCGGCGGGCCGTGCATGGCCAACCCCGAGCCGATGGCCGATTTCTTCGACGCGTTCGCGATCGGCGACGGCGAGGTGCTGCTGCGCGCGCTGCTGGACGCCGTCGCAGCCGCCAAGACCGAGGGGCTCTCGCGGCAGGAGGCGCTGCGGCGGCTCGCCGTGGTTCCCGGAATGTACGTGCCCGGCCTCTACCGCTGGCTTCCGGCCGCCGCGCCGGCACATGGAGGGACGTTCGAGGCGCTCGACGCGGCGGCGCCGCTGCCCGTGCTGCGCGTCTTCACCGAGAAGCTCGACCCGGCCGACGTCCCGCCGATCCCGATCGTGCCCGCCGTCGAGGTGGTCCAGGACCGCCTCGGCATGGAGGTCGTGCGCGGGTGTACGCAGGGGTGCCGCTTCTGCCAGGCCGGCTACTGGTACCGGCCGGTGCGCGAGCACGACCCCGCCACCGTCCTCGCGACCATGGAGTCGCACGTCGACTCGACCGGGTACGAGGAGGTCGGGCTGCTCTCGCTGTCCACGGCGGACTACTCCCAGATCGAGCCGCTCGCCTACCACCTCGCGGAGCGCCTCGCGCCGCGGCGCGTGGGCGTCTCGCTCCCCTCGCTGCGCGCCGAGTCGTTCTCGGTGGCCGTTGCCGACGCCGTCAGCCGCGTGCGCAAGTCGGGATTCACGTTCGCGCCCGAGACCGGCTCCGACCGGCTCCGTCGCGTCATCAACAAGACGTTCACCAACGCCGACATGATCGCCGCCGCCGAGGTCGCCTACGCCCGCGGCTGGAACCTCATCAAGGTGTACGCGATGATCGGCCTGCCGACGGAGACCGACGAGGACCTCGAGGAGTTGGCGCGCCTCGCCGAGGGGATCATCGCGGCGGCGCACCGGGTCGGCAACCGCAAGGCCGAGGTCAAGGTCGCCGTGGGGCCGTTCGTGCCCAAGTCGTGGACGCCGTTCCAGTGGGAGCCGTTCGTGCCGGTCGCCGAGATGCAACGGAGGATCGACCTGCTGCGCGCCCGCTTCAAGCGCATCCGCTGGGCCAAGTTGACCTGGAACGAGCCCGAGGAGTCGGCGCTCGAGGCGCTGCTGTCGCGCGGCGACCGCAGGCTGGGCGCCGTGATCGCGCGGGCGCACGACCTCGGGGCGGTGTTCGACGGCTGGGGCGAGTGGCTGCGGCTCGACGCCTGGAAGCAGGCGATCGCCGAGGCCGGCGTGGACGTCGACGGCGAGCTCGGCGCGCGCGAGCTCGCGGCGACCCTCCCCTGGGACGTGATCGACGCCCGCGTGCGCAAGGGCTACCTCAAGGCCGAGCGCCGGCGCTCGTTCGACGAGCGCGAGACGCCCGACTGCCGGTGGGGCGACTGCATGCGCTGCGGCGTCCCCGGGGACGGCGCCGACACGGTGCTCGCGCTGCCGACGCTGCCGGTGCTCGGCGAGGCGGCGCCGGACCTCGCCCGGGCGAAGAACGCGGCCTACCGGCTGCGCCCGTTGCCGAGGGTGCTCCCCGAAACGCCGCCGCTGACCCAGCCCGAACGCGTCGCCCGGTACCGGTTCGCGTTCCAGAAGCTCGGCGACGCGCGCTGGCTCTCGCACCGCAACGTCATGGACCTGCTCGAGCGGGCGCTGCGTGCGGCGGCGGTTCCGGTCCGCTACACGGAGGGGTACAACCCCCACGTCCGGCTCTCGATGGGCCCGGCGCTGCCTCTCGGCGCCGAGGCGGTCGCCGAGTACTTCGACGTCGAGTGCCACGCCGAGGTGGAGCCGGGCCAGCTCTCGCGAGCCAACAGGGTGCTCCCCGGGGGGCTGCAGCTCACCGGGTGCGAGCGGCTCCCCGACGGCGCGAGGTCGCTCGGGAAATCCGTCACGTCGTGCCGCTACCGCGTCGGCCGCCTCACCGGGATGGCGCCGTGGCCGGCGTTGCCGCCGCCGCGGCACGAGGGCCTGACCGGCATCCTGGATTGGCGCGCCTCGGGCGACGAGCTCTTCGTGACCCTCAACGCCCGCCAGAGCGACGGGCCGACCCCGGGAGTGAAGTCGATCCTTGCGGCGCTCGGTCTCCACGAGGAGCAGATCCCCCTCGTGCCCGTGCTCCGCGAAGCCACGATCCTCGAGCCGGCCCCCCGCGTCGCCGTCGCGTGACAGAGCGCGAGGCCGGGGTCCGGGCTCCGGCCCATACCGGAGCACGCGGCCGCGGGCGGCCGCGCCACAAGTGGGAGGGACGAAGACCGTGGGGCGGGCGCCCCCGCCCGCCCGAGCGTAGCCAAGCAGATGATCCGCTATCGGCAGCGCAACGTCATGCTTACAGCCTGTCCGTCGAAGCCACGAATCTCGCAACGGCGTCCTTGAACGCCGCCAGGGACGGCGGGTGCAGGTACATCATGTGCCCCGCCTCGAAGTACCGCATCTCGATGTTGTCGTGCAGTTTCTTCTCGAGCCCGAGATGCGCCATCGTGTACTCCGTCCCGAGGAACGGCGTCGCCAGGTCGTAGTACCCGGCCATAACGAGCAGGTGCAGGTTGGGGTTGGCGGCGAGCGCGTGCGCCAGGTCGATCCCGGTGTTCGGCCAGCCGGGGGTGGGAAACCGGTCACCGGGCGCCTTGTGCTTCCACACCCAGTCCCGCCACATCTCGGCTTCCACCTTGTAGGTCTTGCCCTCGCCGAACTTCAGATCGCCGTGGAGGTAGGAGAGGAACGCCGCGACGAACGCGCCGGAGATCGCCGCCTCTTGCGGGTCCTCGGTCGCCTCCTTGGCGAGGCGATCCAGAGCGACGCCGGTGAAGCGCGCGTCGAGGCGTCCGACGACCTCGGCGTGCTCGCGCAGCAGCTCGGCGGTGAACTCCCCCTCACTGACCCGCAGGTTCGCCTTGTCGAGATACGACGGCGACAACGCGGTCAGGCGCGCCATCGTCGCGATGACGTCCTTGCGCTCCGCATCGGGCAGCGCGTCGCCCTTGGCGAGCGCGGCCGCATACGGTCCGGTCGCGAACTGCCGCGCTTCCGCGAGGAACGCCTGCAGCGGCGGCGCGTCCTTGATCAGGTGGTGATACCAGGCGATCGCGGCGTACGTCGGTACGAACATCTCGAACCCCAGGTCGTTGCCGGCCAGCGTCAACGCGGTCTTGGAGTCGACGAACACCGAGACCAGCACGACGCCGTTGAAAGCCATGCTCCACCTGGACTGCAGCGCGTCGACGAGTCCGGCCGAGCGCATCGTGCCGTAGCTCTCGCCGAGCAGGTACTTGGGCGAGTTCCAGCGGCCGTTGTCGTTGACGTACTCGACGACGAACCGCGCGACCGAGTCGATGTCCTGGTCCACCCCCCAGAAGTCCTTGTTCTTCGCCTTCCCGACCGCGTGGCTCAACCCCGTTCCAACGGGGTCGATCATGACGAGGTCGGTCACGTCCAGCACGGTGGACTCGTTGTCCACGACCTGGTACGGGGGCGGCGGCGTGGGCGCCGCGTCGGTGGTGACGATGCGGCGCGGTCCGAGCGCCCCCATGTGCAGCCAGATCGAGGACGAGCCCGGCCCGCCGTTGTAGGCGAACATGAGCGGCCGCCGAGACGCCTCGGCGCCGTCCTTCGTGTACGCGACGTAGCCGATCGCCGCGACCGGCTCGTCGTCGTCGTTCCGGATCACCAGCGTTCCCGCCGTGGCCCTGTACTTGAGCGCGGCGCCGCCGAGCCTGATCGTGTGCTCCGTGACCACCTGTTCCGACTTCGGTGCGGCCGCCGTCTCCTGCTTCTTGGGTTCGCTTCCGCCTTCCTTGTCCGCCGGGGCCGGCGCCTGCGGCGCGCCGAGCGCCGTCCCGCCGACGAGCAGCACCCCGAGGATGAGCGTTGAAGCGTGTCTGGTCATCGACCACCCCTTTCGTCGGCGGGAGCCTACACGAGAACGCGACGCGCTTCAAAATCGTCGAGCCGGCGGCCCACCCGCCGTCCGCGGCGGCGCCTACGCGGCGCGACGGACGACCATCATCGTGAGGTCGTCACGCATCGGAGCGCCGCCGAGATGGACGGCCAGATCCTCGAGACAGGTGTCCACGACGGACCTGGGGAGCATCGTGCTGGTGCTCTTGAGCACGTGTGCGAGGCGCTCGGAGCCGTACTCGCGGTCGTTCCTGTCCCGCGCCTCGGTGAGACCGTCGGTGTAGAGGACGATGGCTTCGCCCTTCGCCAGCTTCACTCGCCGCGACGTGTAGCTGGTGCTGTAGAACGTGCCGACCGGGAGGCCGGTGGTCTCGACCGGCACGACCGACCCCTCGCGCACGACCAGCGGGGGCCAGTGCCCGGCGTTGCAGATCTCGACGTCGCCGCCGGTGGACGCGCGCCCGCACACCAGGGTCGCGAAGTAGGTCGAGAGCGTGCTCTCGCGGAAGATGCGGTTGGCGCGCTCGACGAGCTGCGCCACGCCGACGTCCGCCGCGACCAGCGTGCGGAACGTCGCGTGCAGGTGCGACATCAGGATCGCCGCCGCCACGCCCTTGCCGGAGACGTCCCCGAACATGAAGAAGAGGTCGCCGGAGTCGTGACGGACCACGTCGCAGTAGTCGCCGCTGACCGGGCCCGCCGGCTGGTAGTGGAAGTGGACCTGCCACCCCGAGTGCGTGAGATCGGACTCGGGAAGGAGCCCCTTCTGGATGCGGGCGGCGGTCTGCAGATCCTGCTCGAGCGCGCGCTGCTCCTCGTCGGAGAGGTCGCCGAGACAGAACCGCAGGAGTGGGTTCACCAGCAGCCGCTCGGGCTCGATCGGATCGTGGCAGATCTCGCACATCCCGAAGGTCCCGTCCGCCACCCGCGCGAGCGCGGCATCCACCTCGGCGAGCAGGCGCCCGAGGTCGTCCGCGGCCGGAGTCTTCCCGAGCGCCGCCTCGAGCCTCAGGCGGCGGTCGTGCAGCTGCTGCACCAGCAGGTCGTTCGTGACGGTTGCCATCCTGCCGCCCCTCTCTCGATTCTCAACCGCTCATGATACGCACTGCAACTGCGATTGTTTCGCACCGGATTGGGCCCGCGAGCATCGCCGGACACGGGCACGACGTCGTCGGTTGGAGGTCGAGGTCGGCGTCAGTGCGGGGCGCAGGAGGAGAGGCGCCAGTAGAAGTCCTCGCCCCCCTGGAGGTCGACGTACCGCCGCTCGACGAGCCGGTCGGAGGCGTCCTTGGCCTCGAGGACGTGGCGCCCGGCCCCGATGTTGTCGACCGTTTCCGTCTCGCCGACCCCCACGGTGGTCGCCTCCCACCCGTCGACGAACACCGTCACCTCGCAGCTGCTGCCGTTGAGGACGACGAGGTCCGAGCGCCCGTCCCACGCGTGGTGGCGACACGCGGCTGTACCGAGCACCGCGGCGGCGGTAAGTGCCACGGCCGGCAACAGGCGGAACCTCATGAAACCAATGTAAGGCCGGCCGGAGAGATTTGCAACGGCGCTTGTTCCACCAATTGGCCTCCTGAGACAAGTCAGCTGAAACAAGGTGAACAGGCGTGCGGTTCGGCTGCGGCGCCACCCGCGCCGACTCATGCGAGGTCCCGGCCCCGGCCCGTCGTGTCTCGGGCGGCTCGCGTCTCCAGGACGACGATCTCAACGCGCACCGAGTCTCCGCGGATGCGCGCCAAGGCGAGCGACACCGGCTGGCGGAACCGCCTCGGCCCGGCGCTCCCCGGGTTCACGAAGAGCACGCCGCCGCGCTCGAACGACAAGGCCCTGTGCGAGTGACCGCTCACCACGGCGGCGAACCCTGCTGCCGCAGGATCGAGGTCGAGCGTGGCCAGGTCGTGCAGGACGTAGAGTCGCACCGAGCCGACGCCGACGACCTCCGCGGCCGGCAGGTGATCGGCCCAGACCCCCCGGTCTACATTGCCGCGCACCGCGACCACCGGTGCGAGCCGCCGGAGGGCGTCGAGGACGTCGGGCGACCCGACGTCGCCGGCGTGCACGATCAGGCCGCACCCGCCCAGCGCGGCGAGCGCCTCCGGCCGCAGCAGCCCGTGGGTGTCGGAGATCAGCCCGACGACGTGCTCGCCGACGCCGACCTGAGGTTCCGGTCGACGGCTCATACCGGCGTCTCCGCGGAGGGGCCGCCGAGCGCCGGGCCCGCCCGCCGGAACCAACCCGAGAGCAGCAGGCAGGCGCCGAACAGGACGACCCCAACGCCCGCGACGCCCGCCCAGAGGACGCCCGGTCCGTACCCCTGGTAGACCGCCGTCCCGATGGCGGGCGCGAGGACGAACGCCACCGAGAAGGCCAGCGAGTACGCGCCCATGTACCGTCCGCCGGCAGACGCCGGCGCGCGGTTCGACGCCACGGAGTTGGTGAACGGCAAGGAGAGCATCTCGCCGGCCGTCCACACGACGACGCTGAGGGCTGCGAACGCCGCGCTCGATCCCAGCGGCAACAGCCCGAACCCGGTGCACACGAGCAGGCAGCCGAGGCCCGCCAGCGCCATGTGGTCGCGGTGCTCCACGGCGCGCAGGAGCAGCATCTCAACGGTCACGATGATGACGGTGTTGATCGCGAGGAGGAGCCCGATGCCGTCCTCGGCCAGGTGGTAGTGCTCGCGGAAGTAGAGCGGCATCGTGCTCGAGATCTGGAAGAACACCGTGCCGAGCACCACCATCACGCCGAGGAAAGCGAGGTACGGCCCGTCCCGCCACGGCGACGCCGGGGCGCCGGCGGCGCCTGCCTCCCCGCGGCGGGCCCCGTCGTGCGGGGCCGCCATCGCGAGGACCAGGGCGGCCGCCCAGCACGTCGCCGCATCCACGACGAAGAGCAGCTCGTAGTGCCGCACCGCGAGGAGACCGCCCACGGCAGGCCCGACGGTCATGCCGAGGTTGACCGCCAGCCGCACCAGCGCCAGGGAGCGGGTGCGCATCCCCGGCTCGCTGCCCTGGCCGACCGCCGTGAACAGTGCGGGACGGAAACACTCCTGAACGACCGAGAGCGCCAGCATCGCCAGGCAGACGCCGAGCTGCGTGTGCAGGCGGCTGAGGACGAGGAACCCCACGCCCGTGAGGCCCAGGCTGGCCACCAGCACGCGCAGCGGTCCGACCCGGTCGGACAGCACCCCGCCGAGGAACGAGCCGGCGATCGCCCCCAGCCCGTAGAGGCTGAGCACGCGCCCCGCACCGAGGATCGAGAAGCCCAGCTTCCTCGTCAGGTACAGGCTCATGAACGGGAGCACCATCGTCCCGCTGCGGTTGACGAGCGTGGCGAGGCCGAGCACCCAGACGCTGCGGGACAGCCCGGCGAACGCCGCCCGGTACGCGCCCGCGATGCGGCGAATCACGACCGCTCCGGCTCCCGCAACGCCGCCGGGCCGGCGCCGCCGCCCGCGGTCGGGGCAACGAGCGCGACCACGACGGCGCCGGTGCGGCATGGGCGGGGTCCGAGGGTCATGACGGGCGGAGCTCCTCTCGAATCAAGCCGAAACCGTGCGACGGGGTCGCAGTCAACAAATCGAACGAGGCTACCACAGGTGACCCGGCCACCGCTCCGGAAGGGACGGGCCTCGGATCCGGCGCCTCGGGGACCCGGGGACAGGCTCGGAATGGCGAATCCCGTCCGGGCGTTGCCTGGGGCGCCGGGCGCGGGCGCCAAAGGACAGGAATCGGAGGGCCGCGACGCAGTCCCTCCGCTCGCGTGCGCCGGGCGAAGGAGGCCGGTCGTGTCGAGCCCCGCCGCCGAGAGCATCTTCGAGGTAGACCAGATCGCCCGGCTGCCCCGCCACCTCAAGCAGCACATCGTCGAGCAGCAGTACGATCGGTACACCCCGGTCGACCATGCGGTCTGGCGCTACATCATGCGCAAGGCGTTCGATTTCCACTCGCGCCACGCGCACGCCGCGTACGTCGACGGCCTGCGCCGGACCGGGATCGGCCTCGAGCGCATCCCGCGGGTGGAGGAGATGAACGCGATTCTCGGCCGCATCGGCTGGGGCGCCGCGCCGGTGGACGGCTTCATCCCGCCGGCGGCGTTCATGGAGTTCCAGGCGCACCGCGTCCTGGTGATCGCGGCCGACATGCGGCAGATCAACCACATCGGGTACACGCCGGCCCCCGACATCGTGCACGAGGCGGGCGGCCACGCGCCGATCATCGCCGACGCCGAGTACGCGGAGTACCTGCGCCGGATCGGCGAAGTCGGCGCGAAGGCGCTCTCCTCCCGCCAGGACTTCGAGCTCTACGAGGCGATCCGTCACCTCTCGATCCTCAAGGAGGCGCCGGGCGTTCCGGCGGGGGAGATCGCCCGCGCCGAGAAGGACGTCGAGGCCAAGCAGGCGAGCCTCGGCGACCCGAGCGAGATGGGGAGGCTGTCGCGCCTCCACTGGTGGACCGTCGAGTACGGCCTCATCGGCGACCTCGACGACCCCCGGCTGTACGGCGCCGGGCTCCTGTCCTCGATCGGCGAGGCGGCGCACTGCCTCACGCCCGCGGTCAAGAAGCTGCCGTACACGGTCGCCGCCGCCGACGTCCCCTTCGACATCACGACCTACCAGCCGCAGCTGTTCGTGACGCCGAGCTTCGCACACCTCAACGAGGTGCTCGAGCAGTTCGCCGATACGATGGCGTTCCGGGTCGGCGGGCTCGCCGGCCTGCGCACCGCGATCGGCTCGGCGAACGTCGCGACCTTCGAGCTGTCGTCCGGCCTGCAGGTGTCGGGCGTGATCACGGAAGCGCTCGAGGACGGGGCCGGCAACCCGGTGTACGTGCGCACGTCGGGGCCGACCGCGCTGGCGGTCGCCGGCGTGCAGCTTCCCAGTCACGGGCGCGCGACGCACAAGGACGGGTTCGGCACGCCGGTGGGCCGCCCGGTCGGCCACCAGCGGCCGCTCGAGACGCTCGACGACGCGGGGCTCGCCGCGGCCGGGATCCGCACCGGACAGGAGGCCCGCCTCGAGTTCGCGGGAGGGGTCACCGTCGCAGGGAAGGTGGAGCGCATCGTGCGCAACGCGCGCAGGACCGTGCTCGTGTCGTTCTCCGGCTGCCGCGTGACCCTCGGCGACCGCCTCCTGTTCGATCCGGCATGGGGCCGCTACGACATGGCGGTGGGCGAGCGGGTCGCCTCGGTCTTCCACGGCGCCGCCGACCAGGACGCCTACGACCAGGTCGCGGTCGTCCCGCACGAACGGACGATCAAGGTCAAGGCGGACGAGGCGTCGCGACGCCTCTTCGGCCTGTACTCCGCGGTGCGGCAGGTCCGCGAAACCGGCAGCGGCCACGACGTGCTGCCGGAGGTCTACCGCGCGCTCCGCGACGAGCACCCCGACGACTGGCTGCTCGCGCTGGAGATCCTCGAGGTGCTGGAGACGCAGCACCTCGATGCGCAGCTGCGACGGGAGATTCGGGACCTCCTGGAATCGAAGCGCGCCGCCGAGCCGGACCGCGCCAACCTCATCGCCGACGGGCTCCGCCTTGCTCGAAAAGCAGTCAACAGCTACCAGTTGAAAGTCGAAGGTTCAAAGTTGAACGCTTGATGCCCACAGCTGACAGGTCGAAGGCACGACGCGCTCGCCGAGGGCGGCGCCGCCTCTCGAATGCGTTTCCTACTTTCGAATTTCAACTTTCAACTTTGAACTGTTCTCAGATCGGCCCCGACAGGTCGCCCACCTCGAGGGACTCGACGGCCACGCCTGAGGGGCGCGCGAGCGCGTACGCGACCGCCTCCGCGACCTCCTCCGGCGCGATCATCCGGCTCCGCGGCCAGACGCCCGGCACCGCCTCCCAGAGGCCGGTGTCGGTGGCGGCCGGGTAGACGTTCACCACCCGGACGCCGCGGCCCCGCACCTCCTCGCGGAGCGCCTGCGAGAACCCTTCGAGCGCGAACTTCGCGGCGCAGTAGGCGCTCCACCCGGCGAAGCCGCGGCGAGCGGCGACCGACATGACGTTCACCACGCTGGATCCGGGCGCGAGGCGCGGCAGCAGCACCTGAACGAGCAGGAACGGCGCCGTCACGCCGACTGCAAGGCTCGTCTCCCACTCGGCGCGGGAGATGTCGCCGATCGGCTTCACCACGGCGCCGCCGGCGTTATTGACGAGGGCCGCGAGCGGCGCCTCCCCGACCGCGGCCGCGAGGCGGCCGATCGTTCCGTGCCTCGCGAGATCGCCGCGGACGACGCGGGCGACGGCGCCGCCGGCGATCACGCTCGCCTCCACACTCGCGAGCGCCGCCGCGTCGCGGCCGTGCAGGATCAGCTCCCGGCCCGGCGCGGCGAGCCGTTCGGCGATCGCCCGTCCGATCCCGCGGCTCGCGCCGGTGATCAGCATCCGTTCCATCAGGCGCCTCCGGCCCTGCCGGTGAAGCGGTTGTTCTCGGTCTCGAAGAGTCGCACCCGCACCAGCTCTCGCCCGGCCTCCGAACCGAGCCGGTCCCACAGGCACGCCACGATGTTCTCCCCGGTGCTGGGGCGTTCGCGGAACTCGTCGCACTCGCGATCGAGGTGGCGGCGATCCCACCCCTCGATCGCCGCCGAGAGCCAGCGGTCGACCTCCGGCAGGCGCGCGACGATGCCGGTCCGCTCGTCGAGCGCCCCGGCGACCGTCGCCTCGACGCCGTAGCGGTGGCCGTGACCGTTGGGGTTCGCGCAGTGCCCGTAGACGCGGGCGTTCTCAGCGTCCGAGAGGCGAGGGCTGCGCAAGCAGTGCGCCGCGGAGAACCCGCGCACCAGGCCGAGCGACGTGCGCCGGCCGTCGTGCTCGGCGAAGAGGTCCGCGGTCTCGTTGAGCCGCACGCGCGCCACCGGAAGGCCGTTCGAGAGGCGGCGGAAGACGAACCGGGACAGCCACTCGGTCGTCATCGGTCCGCCCGCGAGCGCCGGCACGTCCACGCTGAGGTTGCGGTGATCCAGCTCGCCGTGGAGCGACGCCAGCGCCCGCGCGGCATCGCCGTGGGGCGCGATAGTACCGGTCGCCCCGTCCACCGGCCCGGCCAGCACGACCCGCAAGCGGTAGCCGTGCCCGTGCCCCGACGCCGCGGATGCACGGCCGAACAGGCCGGCGTTCTCCTCGTCGGTGAGGTGCGGCGACCACGTCCGCCGCGCCGCCGAGAACGTGAGAACGTGCTCGCGTTCCACGGCGCCCGAGGCGTACGCGGTCGCGCCGCTCGACGGCGATTCGACCAGGTGGCACGCGACGGGCTGGGCCGCCAGGCCGCGGCAGGCGTCCTTCGCCTCGACCAGGAGCTGCGACGCGAGGTTCTCGGGCGTCGGCGGGCGATCGCCGAACGGAGGCGTGTCGAGGTTGAGGAAGCGGTGGTCGTACCGCCCGTCGATCACCCCGTGCAGCGCGTCCCTGACCTCGGTGAGGTTGACGAGGAACCCTGTCCGGGGATCGATGGCGCCGCCGAACACGAGGTGGGCCTGGAAGTTCTCGCCGCTGCCCCAGCGCCCCTCGCGCCCCGCGCCGTAGACACGGTCGTTCTCCTCGGCGCTCCATCCGTCGCGCGCGAGGCGCCGCGAGGCGCAGAACGTGAACCGCCGGTTGACCGTGAGGAGCATCCCCATACCCGACCCTGCCCGGTAAACGCAACCCGGTTCGATCTCTTCCGCGCCGGCGGCTCCAACCCTCGATGGCCGTGCGACGGCGCGTTCCTAACCCGCCGAGAAGTGAAAACCGAACCCGACCCGCGGCGGTTCGTGGTCGGGGTCGCAGCGGTACTTCTTGAAATCGGTCTCGCCTTCCGAACGGAGGAAGTCCTCGTCGATGAGCGCATGCCCCGTGAACGCGGCGGGCTCCTTCGCGAATACCGCGAGCGCCGCATCCGCCAGGATCTCGGGCCGGCGCCACGCCTTCGCGTCCCCGAGTCCGAAGTTGATCGTGGCGGAGCTCTCGATCAGCGTGGCCGGCCACAGCGCGTTGCACGCCACGTTCGTGCCCGCGAGCTCCCCGGCGAGGCCGTGGGCGATGAGCGTCATGCCGAACTTGCTCACCGCGTAGGCGACCTTGCCGGCCGCGGCTGCCGGCTCGACAGGCGGCGACATCATCAGGATGTGGCCGTACCCCTGCGCCAGCATCGTGGGGAGCGTTTCGCGCGTGCACGCGAACGCCCCGCGGACGTTGACGCCGATCACGCGGTCGAAGCGGGGCATCGGGGTCTCGGCGACCGGCTGCCAGTAGAGCGCACCCGCGTTGTTGACCAGGAAGTCGATCCGCCCGAACCGGTCGCGCGCCGCCTTGACGGCGGCGGCCACCGCACCCTCGTCGCGAACGTCGAGGCGCACGGGGAACGCACGGCGTCCGAGCGCTTCTACCTCCCCGGCCGTCGTGTAGATCGTCCCCGGGAGCTTGGGGTTGGGTTCGACGGACTTGGCCGCGACGACGATATCGGCGCCGGCGCGGGCGAGCGCCAGGGCGAGGCACCGGCCCACGCCGCGCGACGCGCCGGTTATGAAGGCGACCCTGCCCGCGAATTGCATGGCGCGAGGATACACGGGCGGCGAGGCGAAGGGCGCCGCCGGACGCTCCGCCGACGGCGACCCCGGAGCTCGATCGGCATATAATCGCGCCATGTCCGCGTCCGACAGGCTCGCCTCCCGCGATAGTTGCCCGTGCGCCGCGCCCGCCGGCCCGGCGGACCGCCGGGCGCGGCTGGGGCGTTAGGGAACGGCATGACCGCCATGCTCGGCCGCTCACACAGCCCGTCACGGATCAAGGCAAGGATGCTCCGCGACGCGCTCGCCGAGAACCTGAGCGTGATCGACGGCGGCCCGCCGAGGCCGCGGAGGCGCGCCGGCGCTCGCGCATGGGCGGTGCTCGCCCTCGTCGCGACGGCCGCCTTCCTCCTCGTGGGTTCTCCGAACCCGATCGCGGCCGGCCGCGGACGGGCCGCGGCATCGACGTCGTCGGCGTCGGGAGCCGTGGCGAGCCGGACCCTGGCCGGAGACGGCGCGGCGCTCGCGCCGTTCGCGGCCCCGCGGCCGATCAATCCCGCGGTGTTCCGCCTCGCCGTGCGGACGGTCGTCCTCGACCCCGGCCACGGCGGCGCCGACCCGGGCGCCGGCGCGGCCGGCCTGCACGAGAAGGACCTCACCCTCGACATCGCTCGCCGGCTCGAGCGGCAGCTGAAGGCCGCCGGATTCTCGGTCACGCTGACCAGGGAAGGCGATCAGACGCTGTCCCTCCAGCAGCGCGTCGAGATCGCCAACGCCGCGGACGGCGACCTCTTCCTGTCGATTCACGTGAACTCGATCCCGACGCCCGGCCGCCGGGGCGTGGAGACCTACTTCCTCGGCCCGGCGGGCGACCCCCGCGGCGACCGCCTCGCCGGCACGGAGAACTCCGGCTCCGGGTATTCGCTCGCCGATTTCCGCCGGCTCCTCGAGGGCGTCTACGTGGACGTCCGCCACGGGGAGTCGCGACGGTTCGCGCTCGCCGTGCAGGAGCGCCTCTTCGCGGCACTCGCCCGGACCAACCCGCAGATCGAGGATCGCGGCGTCAAACAGGCGCCGTTCGTCGTGCTGGTCGGCACCCGGATGCCGAGCGTGCTGGCCGAGGTCGCGTGCCTGTCCAACAGCGACGACACCCTGCTGCTGGAGCAGGACTCGTACCGGCAGGACGTCGCCGCCGCGCTCGCCGCCGGGGTCCGGGGCTACGCGGCCGCGCGCGGGGCGGCGGAGGCCTCCGCCCGGCTGCGGGCGACGGCGGAGTGAGAAGACCGAAAGGCTGGGCCTAACCGTGACCAAAGACAAGAACAGCGTCCTCCACCTCGGGATCGACCTCGGGACCTCGCGCTCCTCGGTCTCCGCGTCCAACGGCGAGCGGCACGTCGTCGAGAGCTACGTGGGCTGGCCGGTGGACATGGTGGCCCGCAAGCTCGTCAAGAAGCCCGTCCTCTTCGGCAGCGAGGCGCTGGAGGCCCGGCCGATGCTCGACCTCCACCGTCCGCTCGAGCGCGGGCTGATCAAGGAGGGCTCCGAGAAGGACGAGCTGGCGGTCCGGGAGCTGCTCGGCCACCTGATCGCGCTCGCCGGTCGCGGGGACGGCCAGAAGGTCCTCGCCGTGGTGGGCGTGCCCGCCGAGGCGATGCGCGTGTCCCGAGCGCACCTGCGCAACGCCGTGAAGGGCGTCGCCGACTCGCTGATGATCGTGTCGGAGCCGTTCGCGGTGGCGTACGGGATGGACGCGCTGCTCCACACGATGATCATCGACATCGGCGCCGGCACGACCGACTTCTGCGTCATGAACGGCCGCTACCCCACCGACGAGGATCAGCGCACCCTCACCCACGCCGGCGACTCGGTGGACGAGCAGCTCGTGACCCTGCTGCGCGCCAAGATCCCGGAGGCGCAGTTCTCCATCCACATGGTGCGGGCGTGGAAGGAGGAGTCGAGCTTCGTCGGCGAGTCCAAGCGCAAGGTCGAAGTCACGGTGCCGGTGAGCGGCAAGCCGACGACCGTGGACATCACCGCCGAGATGCAGCGCGCATGCGAGAGCCTGCTCCCGCCGATCACCGAGACGATGCTCGACCTGCTCTCGAGGGTCGAGCCCGAGTACCAGGACGCCGTGCGCCACAACATCATCCTCGCGGGGGGCGGGTCGCAGATCCCGAACCTGGCGGCCGCACTGCAGGCGGCCCTGGACGAGGTCGGCGGCGGCAAGGTGACGGCGGTGGCGGACCCGGTGTTCGCGGGATCGAACGGCAGCCTGGCGATCGCCGCCGACGCGCCGGAGTCGGACTGGGAGAAGCTCCCCGGATGATCGAGGCGCCGCCGCACACATGGAGCGCCGCCTCGTGAGCCCGAGCACGCCTCGGGTCGTGTTGGTGTCCGAGCTGCTCGACCGCCTTCTCGAGGAGTTCGGACCTTCCGGCCCGTCCCGGTCGGAGTTGTTCCAGACCGCCCTGAGGCTGTGCGCGGAGGAGTCCAAGAACGTGCAGCGCGGCCGGCAGCCTGCCTCCCTGCGCGAGCTCGCGGCGCGCGCTCATGCGTTGCTCGAGACGCCTCGCCCCGCCGGCGAGCGGGTGACGTTCGCGGGAAGGGCGCCTGTGCCTGAACCGCCGCCCTCTCCACCTTTGCAGGCGGCGCCGGAACGGCCGGCGGCGCCGCAGCCCGTCGACGCCGCGGAGCCCGACGGCGACGACATGGCGCCATTCGCCCTCCCGGAGGAGGCGGTGCCGCCGCCCGAGTTCGCGGAGGACGAGCCTCCTGCCAGGTTCGAGGACCTGTTCCCGATCGAGGCCGCCGCCGCGCCGGCCGAGGACCCGCGAGCGCGCGACGGGTCCGCGTTGCTGATCAAGGTCGCGCTCGGCGCGCTGGGCGTCCTCGCGGGCGTGATCGTCGCGGTGGTCTTCTGGCCGACCGCCGCCCCGCGCGCGAGCGTCCCCCCACGCATCGTCGAGTCGTTCCCCGCACCGCAGCCGACAGCCGTTCCGACGGCGCTCCCTGCCGCGCTGCAGCTCCCGACCGCACCGGCGGCGGCGTCACGAGCCGACCCGACCCCGGCGCCTGTCTCCGCTCCCGCGGCCGCCAGGGCGGACGCGCCGCCGCGCGCGCCCGTTGCCGCCGCCCGGTCCGGACCGAGGGTGCTGCCGGGCGCCGCCGGATCCTCGGAGGGCGCGGAGGCGATGCGCTCGGCCGACTGGGCCGGCCACGACCCTGTGTTCGTGATCCACCTCGCCTCGTATCGGAGCCGCGAGAACGCGAGCGCCGACGCGGCCCGGCTGAGCCGGGAGCTGGGTCGTCCGGCGTACGCCCTGGTCGTGAATTTGCAGCAAAGTGGTACCTGGTACCGCGTGGTGCTCGGCGACTTCCAGACCGCGGATCAGGCCCGCGCGTTCAAGGCCGATCTGGCCGCCCGCGGCACCCGCGACGTGGACGGCGTGTACCGCCTCGTGGCGCCGTAGGCGCCCCCGCCGGACACGCACCGACATCTCCTGAGACCTTCTGCCGTCCAGGGTCCGAACCTCCCCGACATAAGAAAGGGGTATCCTGCCCCCCTTTGAGTGAGAGCCACCGATAAGACACGACGGCGGTACCTTGGTGATCGTCGTCGGGGCTGTGGGAGCTGCGGGGCGAGCGGAGCGAGCTCCGCAGATTCCACAGCCCGCTCGGGAGGCTGTTATGGAGGAGTCGAACAACGGCAATGGCGTGAACGGAGAGCTTCCGGAGGACATCCAGCGGTGGACTGCGAAGCGGCGCGCGGCGCTGGTGCTCTCCATCGTGAAGGGCGAGACCACCGTGGTCGAGGCGGCCCGCAAGCACGACCTGACGGTCGCCGAGATCGAGAGCTGGAAGGACACCTTCCTGCTCGCAGCGGAGAACGCCCTGCGCTCACGGCCGAAGGACGAGGAGGCGTTGCACCAGGAGCAGGTCAAGAAGCTCGAGCGCAAGGTCGGGCAGTTGGTCATGGAGCTGGACATCGCGCGGGAGGCGCTCAAGCTCCACCCTTTTCCGGAGACGACGTCCGAGGAGTAAAGGCCGCCGTGGCGGGGAGCTCGCAACGGCTCGTATGCCGGGTCCTCGGCGTGGCCCGCTCGCGGCTGGCCGGCCGGCCGAAGGCAACGGCGACCGAGCGCCGGGCGGTTGATCCGGACCTGGCCGACCGAATCCGTTTCTTGATTCAGGCCAACCCCGTGCACGGCTATCGCCAGCTCACCGCCTGGCTGCGCAACGACGGCGTCCTCGTCAACCGCAAGCGGGTCTACCGGGTGCTCAAGCTCAAGGGCTGGCTCGTGCACCAGCGCCCGGTCACACCGCGCCCCAGGGTCCACGGCATGGTGTCCAGGGCCAAGGCGAGTAATCAGCGCTGGGCGATGGACGTCACCCACATCCCCTGCGGCCGAGACGGATGGGGGCACCTGGCGGCCGTCATCGACTGCCACGACCGCGAGATCCTCGGCTTCGAATTTGCTCTCCGTGGGCGTGCCAAGGAGGCTGAGCGCGCCCTTGAGGAGGCGTGCATCAAGCGCTTCGGGACGATCCGTCCGAGAGGACCGACACCCACGGTGCGCTCGGACAACGGGCTGATCTTCCAGTCCCGCCGCTTCCGCGCCGCCTGCAAGGACTACCGGCTTCGCCAGGAGTACATCACGCCCTACACGCCCGAGCAGAACGGCATCATCGAGCGCTTCTTCCGCACCCTCAAGGAGGAATGCGTCTGGCTCCACAACTTCTCGGACTTCACCCACGCACGAAGGGAGGTCATCGCCTGGATCCACCGCTACAACACCCGGCGCCCTCACTCGGCCCTCGGCTACAAGAGCCCCGTCGAGTACCGCGCCCAACACGAACCCTTGGTGGCTTGACGTGAGGGGGTCACTACAGGGGGCCCGAAGGCCCCCTCGAAGTACAGCGGTAATGGAGCGCTAGAAGCTTAGGCGCACGCCGAAGCGGATCTGGCGCGGATCCTGCCAGGCGTTCGTCTTGTTGAACCCGTTGTTGCACCCGCCCTGATCGGCCGTCGCCACGACATCGGTGCACTTCGTGCCGCCCTTGATCGGGGGGAGGATCTGGCCGGTGTTGTAGTCCATGACGCTCAGCACCTCGGAGTTGGTGAACCGGAGGCTGCGGCCGGTCTCGCCCTGTCGGTTCAGGACGTTGAAGACGTCCATGAGGAGCGTGACCTGGACGCCGCTGAACTTGAACGGGTAGTCGAGGTGCAGGTTTGCCTCGTACTCGTCGTTGGTGGTGCCGTACGCGCCGCGCTCGGAGAGGTACAGCTCCCAGTTACGGTATAAGGCGTTGTACCCCATCGCGGTGACCGGCGTGCCGGTCTGCCAGTACGCCGAAGCCCCGACGTTGAGGCCGAACTTGAACGAGTAGGACCCGCTCACGTGGACCTGGTGCCGGCGGTCGTTCGAGAGGAAGCCGGTGTTATGCATCTGGAATTCCGCGTAGTCGAACGCCGAATTGATGCCGGGGTCGAGCTGACCGGTCGAGGCCTGGAACGTGCCGTCGTAGTTGCCCTCGAGTTTCGAGTAGAGGTAGGTCGCGAACATCGTCCAGTTGTTCGAGAGCCTCTTGTTCACGGTGATCTCGACGCCCTTGAACGTGCGCTTCGGCTTGGGGGCCGGGAACTGGTACGTGTAGCTCTGATCCCAGCTCTGGGACAAGAGGCCCATGCCCGGGTTGCCGATGTAGTAGTTCTGGTCGCCGCCGAGGGAGTCCTCGATCACGCGGTCAAGGCTGCGGTAGATCAACTTGCCGCCGAAGATCCAGTCCCTGACGAGCTCGGCCTCGCCTCCGAGGACGACTTCTGAAATGTACTGGCCCTTCAGGTTGGGATCCACCGGCTCGGCCGATCCGCCGACGATCCGGCAACCGGGGCGGCCGGTTCCCGCCCTGATGGCGGCGTCGATGGCTGGGTCGCACGCGATGCTGGTCGTGGTCGTGTTGGTGAGCAGTGTGCTGATCTCGCCGCCGAACGCGCGGTGGATGATGTCGGTCGGGATCGTCTCGTAGAACGTCCCGTAAGAGCCGTACACCTTGGAGGTACCCTTGCTCGAGGGGTCCCACACGATTCCGATGCGCGGCTGCCACTCGTTCTTGATGTCCGCCGCAACGGCGTTGAAGCGGTCGTACATCTTCTGGTCTTCATTGCGGAGGCCGAGGTTGAGCGTCAGATTCGCCATCGGGCGCCAGCTGTCCTGGATGTAGTACGCCACGTTGTCCGACTTGCCACCCGAGGCGAACGGCTCGCGCAGGTAGTCCCCGATGGTGGGGTCGGTGGCGCCGCCCGGCGGACGGTTGCTGAGATAGACCTCGTGGGCGTAGTAGTCGAACCCCGCCTCGCAGCCGGTGGTACCCATGTGGCCCGGGAGGCAGCGGTGCCAGATTAGGTCGCCGCCCGAGTGGTAGGTGATGTTGTTCGGCAGAACTTTCTCGTACTCGACCCCGCCCTTGAACTCGTGGTCGCCGCCGAAGTTGTTCGCGAACGCCATCGCGTCGCCCCGGTAGTCCTGGCGCTTGAACACGTTCTGCGAGGCGAAGCCGAGGCCGCCGGCGACCAGCGTCGTGCCGGTGGTGGCAAAGAGCGAGGAAATCTGGTCGCGGATCTGCGGGATCGCGATCCCCGCCCCGGCCTCCTGGAACTTCTCGTTGTGCTCCGCCGCCTGCGCGTTGACTACGAAGTTCGCGCCGAGCACGCCCTCGTACCTCGCAACCTTGTCGGTTCCGCCCCTCTTGACGTCCTCTGTGTACGTTGTCGCGGGGCCGGCAAAGCCGTGGAGCGTGGTGTCGAACGGGCTGTTCGTGGTCGGGTCCCCGAAGGCCGACACTACGAACGAGTGGTTCGGCGTCACGCGCCAGGTCAACTTGCCTGACCACAGGTCGCGCGTCTGGTTGGCCGTCAGAATGGTCCCCAACGCGGGACCATCGTAGGGAGTGAAGTCCTTGGCGATCTGCTGGTCGCTGTTGTTGTTCACGTGGTCCCAGGCGGCGAAGAACCAGATCTTATCCTTGAGCGCGTAACCGCCGACGTCGACGCCGTAGTCCTTGCGCGTGAAGCTCTTCTCAAGGGCGGAACCGGCGTTGTCGTGAATGAACTGGATGTGCTCGTTGGAGACACTGTTCTGCAGACTGCTGCCGTCGTAGTAGCCGAACGCGTCGCCGTGGAACTCGTTGCCGCCGGACTTGGTGATCGCGTTGATCATGCCGCCCGTGGCCCGCCCGAATTCGGCCTGGTAGCCGCCGGTCTTGACCTGGATCTCCTGGATGAACTCGGGCTGCAGGTCTTTGCCCTGCGCGCCTTTCTCGATTTGGGTCGTGTTGACGCCGTCGATGTAGTAGGCGTTCTCGGTGCCGGTCGAGCCGTATACCGTGACGCTGGCGCCGCCCACACCCGCGGCAGCGGCGGAGCCGTCGGTGTTGGTCCCCGGGGCGGTCGACACGATCGCCGAGTAGTTGCGCAGGGTCGGGAGACTCTGGATCTGCTCCGCGCTGATGTTCCGGCCCATCTCGGGCGACCTCACGTCGATGACGGGCGCGGCCCCAGACACTACGACCTCTTCCTTGAACGCGCTCCGCATCTGTACCTGCAGGGTCACCATGCGCCCGAGCTCGACCCGGACGTTGGTCTGCTCGACGGTAGCGAACCCTTGCAACGAGCACTTGATTGTGTAGGAGCCCGGCGGCAGGAACACGAAGCGGAACTTGCCACCCGGATCCGAGACGGCGACCTTGGTCCCCTGCAGATTCGGCGACATCGCCTCAACGGTGACGCCGGGCAGCGCCGCGCTCCGTTCATCGGTGATGACGCCGTCGATGCTCCCGGTGGTCTGGGCGACGAGCGGGACGGCCGCCAGGCCGAGCAGCAAAGCGAGAATCGCGATACGCTTCATTTCTCCCCTCCTTTTCCACTGCGAGTGAACGAATGAACCCGTGTTCCACCGCGACGCGACGCTCATGCCGCGTGCGCATACCAACTCCCGGATGAACTGCCGGCGCCTCCTTTCCCTGGGCGGCTTGGGACCCAGAACCCCAGACTGATGATGCGCATACGTCGAAAGTTGACTCATCTCTTTGCAAGCGCCATGCCGTTGTAGGGATCGCCCTCATGACCTGTGACCGCGCGGAGAATCCAAGATCCCGTATAACCGTCCGGAATTCCATTGAGAATATAAGCGCTGTCAAATAGACAACAGAGACTCAGGACCTGATCCCCGGTCGCGGCGGAGCGTCATTGAATGGCTCTCGCCATGTTCGTCAGGCGGATCGACCGGCCTGCCATCACAACGACAGCCGGCCATGGGGTTGGAAGAAAAGTTGCTATTCTCGCGGCGTGCGCAAGGCCGCCATCGGAGTCGCGGTCGTCGTGGTCTTGGCGGCCGCCTTTTTCACGGCCGCACGCCGGGTCCCGCGCGGCGGGGCCGCCTGGGACCGTCGGAGCGGCGTGATCCTCGTCGCGGGTCCGGCGCCGGTGTGGGTGCCGAGATGGCGGTGGCAACCTACCGAGAGTGCGACGGCCGTGGCGGAGGTCCCAGCTGTTTCCAAGGAAGGTGCCCGCGTCTCGGTGCGCGTCGTCGCCTCCCTCCCACCCGGGCGCCGTCGCCTTGCCGCCGCGGCGACGCCGGACCAGGGGCTCGCGGCCGTGGCGTCGCCCGCGGTGCGCGGTCAGGTCGCGGACTTCCCGCTCCGCTGCCTCGCCGGCCTGCCGCTCGCCGGCTGCCCGGCCTCCCCTGAGGGCTCGATCGTCGCGGCGCTCGCGACGCGTCTCGGCCTCCCTTCCGCAGCGCTATCGGTAGAGCTCACCCCCGACCAAGCGGAGTTCGCCGCTGTACGGCTCTCGGCACTGCGCGAGCTGGTCGGGAGGCCGTCCCGAAGGGTGCTCGTGGTGGGGTGGGACGGGGCGGACTGGGAGGTCCTGGGCGCGATGACGCGCAAGGGCTCGATGCCGAACCTCGCGCACCTCATGGCCGACGGCACCTGGGGCGAACTGGCGTCGATCACCCCGCTGCTCTCGCCGCTGATCTGGACCACGATGGCGACGGGGGTCTCACCCGACGTCCACGGGATCCTCGATTTCGTCGAGGTGGACCCGACGAGCGGGGCAACGGTCCCGATCACGGGGCGTCAGCGCAAGGTCCCTGCGCTGTGGAACATGGCCTCGGCGGCCGGCCTCTCGGTCAACGTCTCGGGTTGGTGGGCCACCTGGCCCGCCGAGCCGGTCAACGGCGTGATGGTCTCGGACCGGCTCTTCTTCCTGCTGTCCGACGCGGTCGGCGAGGGACCGCAGGGCACGGTGGTCTACCCGCCCGACCGCGAGGATGCGTTCCGGGCGCTGGCCGCCCGTGCCGAGCGCGAGACCGATGAGGCCGTAGTCCGAGCGCTTCTTCCCGTCGGCAGCGACGCGTACCGCAAGGCGGCGGCCGGCCACCGCGGCATGGCGGACCCTATCGACGGGTACCGCCGTATCATGGTCGGGACCCGGACCTACTTCGGCGCCGTCCTGCAGGCCGCCGAGGACGCGCCTTCGCCGGCCGACCTCACGATGGTCTACGCCATCGGGACCGACGAAATCGGCCACCTGCTCTCGCCCTACCTGCCGCCGCCGCTGCCGGGCGCGGACCCGGCGTTCTCGCGGATCGCCGCGGTCGGGGTCGAGCGGTACTTCTCGGTCGTGGATCGCTGGCTGGGCCGTCTACTCGCCACCTGCCCCGAAAGCGACTGCGCCGTTCTGGTCGTGTCGGACCATGGGTTCAAATGGGGCAGCGACCGTCCGCGAGAGTTCTCGGGGACGGCCGCCGCAACGGCGGCGCTCTGGCACCGCCCGAAAGGGGTCTTCGTCCTCGCGGGCAAGGGCGTCGCGCGCCTCGGCCCCGTGGCGGAATCACCGTCCGTCTACGACGTGGCGCCCACGATCGCGGCGCTGCTCGGCCTGCCGGCCGGCACGCGGTGGCCCGGCAAGCCGCTCCCCGGATGCGCAACCGCGTCAACGGCTCCCGTGGATTGGAGCCTGCTGGTGCCGCCGGCCGCCTACCGGCCAACCGTCGCGGCCGAGAAGCCTTCGCCCGAGTACCTGAAACAGCTCAAGTCGCTCGGATACATGGAGACCGGCGAGGGCGGCGGGAAGACCCAGTCGGCCACCGAGGGGGAGCTCAACAACCTCGGGCTCGTTCAACTCGAGGCCAAGCGATACGCGGACGCTGAGAGGTCGTTCCGGGGCGCCATCGAGCGCAACCCGGCGTACGCGTCGCCGCACTACAACCTCCGTCGCCTCCTGTTCGAGACCGGCCGCTACGACGAGGCCGACCTCGAGCTGTGGCGCGCGGTGGACCTGAAGCTGCGCGACTCCGCCGGGGCTTCCGACCGCGCGGCCGCGGACTACGAGTCGAACGGCCTGCCCGAGCGAGCCGCCGCACTGCTGGCCGAGGCGAGCCGGCGCTTTCCGGACGAGCCCCGGCTCGCCGTGCACCGGCTCGCGATCCTCGTCAAGCTCGGACGCTGTCCGGAGGCGCTCCAACGCGGTCGCGAGGCGGCGACGCGCTTCGGGTCCGACGCGCGGGTCCACGCCTTCTGCGGGATCGCCGCGGCGTGCGCCGGCGACCGGGCCACGGCGACGAGCGAGCTCCGGCGCGCGCTCGAGCTCGACCCCAACCAGCCCGAGATCCGCCAGGCGCTCGAGGCGGTCTCCGCCGAAGGGACGCGAAAGTGAGCAGACGTCGGACCGTGACGAATCTCCTGACCGCGCCCCGGGACATCGCGGCCGACGGCGGCGGCGCCCAGGACCGCCGCGCCTTGCCGGGCGGGCGCCCTCGCCCGCCAATCGGCAGGTCGCTCCGCGCCCTCGTCGGGCTCGCCGCCGTTCTCGCGGTCGGCGCGTGCGGCACGCACCGGCCCGTGAAGAAGGTCGACGCGTTGCGGCTCGGCCACTTCCCCAACGTCACCCACGCCCAGGCGCTGTGGGGACGCGCGACCGGACGGTTCGAGAAGACCGTGGGCGTGCCGATCCAGTGGACCCAGTTCAATGCCGGGCCGTCGGCGGTGGAGGCGCTGTTCGCCGACGCCATCGACGCCTCGTACGTCGGGCCCAACCCCGCGATCAACGGGTTCATCAAGTCGCAGGGGCGGAGCTTCGTGATCGTCGCGGGGGCGGCCTCGGGCGGCGCCGCGCTCGTCGTCCGCGCCGACGCCGGCATCGCCTCCGACGGCGACTTCCACGGCAAGACCGTGGCCACCCCGCAGCTCGCCAACACGCAGGACGTCGCCGCGCGCCTCTGGTTCGGGGGCCACGGCTACACCGCCCGCGAAAAGGGCGGCGACCTCACCATCCTGCCACTCGCCAACCCCGACCAGCTCCTGATGTTCCAGAAGCGCCAGATCGACGCGGCGTGGACCGTGGAGCCGTGGGTGTCGCGTCTCGAGCAGGAGGGCGGCGGCCGGGTCTACCTGGACGAGAGCCGGCTGTGGCCGGACGGCCGCTACTCGACCGCGGTGCTCGTCGTGCGTCGCGGGTTCCTGGCGACGCACCGGGACCTGGTCGTCAAGCTCGTCACCGCCCACATCGAGGCGACGCGGGCGCTCAACGCCGACCTCACTGCCGCCGTCCCACTCCTCGCGGCCGAGCTCAAGCGGGAGACCGGCAAGGCGCTGCCGGACGCTATCGTGGCCTCCGCGCTCAGGCGTATCGCGCTCGCGTGGGACCCGCTGACGTCGGCGCTGGCCAAGGCCGCGGACGATGCCCACCGGGTCGGGTTCCTCCGGGAGCGGCCCGACCTGACCGGGATCGTCGAGTCGGGTCCGCTCGACGAGGCCCTGGCCGCCGCCGGGCTGCCGCCCCTCACAGTGGAGCGGCGCCGTTGAGCGTGCCGGCCCCGCGCGGCAACGGTGCGAGCCCGGCGCGGATCACGCTCCGCGAGGTCACCAAGCGCTTCGTGACCCCGCGCACCGCCGTCGAGGCGCTGGGTCCGCTCACGCTGGACGTCGCGGAGGGCGAGTTCGTCGTGTTGGTGGGACCGTCGGGCTGCGGCAAGACCACGCTGCTCAACCTCGTCGCGGGGTTCGAGACGCCCACCACCGGCGAGGTCCGGATGGACGGCGCGCCCGTCGCCGGCCCCGGCCCCGACCGCGCGATGATCTTCCAGGAACCGGCGCTGTTCCCTTGGCTCAACGTCGCGGACAACGTGGCCTTCGGGCTACGGCAACACGCGCACCTCTCGGCGGCCGAGCGCCGCGCCGTCGCCACCGACTACCTCCGGCTCGTCCACCTCGACGGCTTCGAGCGCGCCTACGTGCACGAGCTCTCCGGCGGGATGAAGCAACGGGCGGCGCTCGCCCGGGCGCTGGCGCCGCACCCGCGGGCGTTGCTCTGCGACGAGCCGTTCGGCTCGCTCGACGCCCTCACCCGGGAGCGGCTCTACGCCGAGCTGCAGGAGCTGCACGCCGCCACCCGCCGGACCACGCTGTTCGTCACCCACAACACCCGGGAGGCGGCGTGCCTCGCCGACCGCGTGGTGGTGCTCACCGCGAGGCCCGCCCGGATCACCAGCGTGCTCCCGGTCGAGCTGCCCCGACCGCGCAGCTTCTACGACCCGCGCGTCAGCCAGCTGGCCGGCGAGATCCTCGCCCGGCTGCGCAGCGACCCGGCCACGAACGGAGGCGCCGACGATGGCGGAGCCTAAACCGGGCCCGCGGCGGACGGTGACCCTGCTCGCGTTCCTCCTCGTGCTCGTCGTCGCGTGGCAGGTGGTGTGGAGCCTCGGCGTGCTCCCCGGCTACAGCCTCCCCTCCCCGGCTCAGGTTGGGAGCCGGCTCGTCGAACTCGCGCGCGACGGCTCGCTGTGGCCCAGCGTCCAGGCCTCGGTCGTGCGGATGGTCCTCGGCTTCGCGCTCGCGGCGGCGCTGGGCCTCGCGATCGGCCTCGCGATGGGGCTGTCGGCCACGGCCGACTCCTGCCTGCGCTCCCTCTTCCTCGGCCTGCAAACGCTGCCGTCGGCCGCATGGGTTCCGATCGCGCTGCTCCTGTTCGGTCTCGGGGACGCTTCGATCTACTTCGTGATCGTGATGAGCTCGATGGCGGCGATGGCGATCGCCACCGCGGACGGCATCGGCCACATCCCGCCGCACTACCTCCGTGCCGCCCGCAGCCTCGGCACTTCGGGCGTGGCGCTCGCCACCCGCGTGGCGTTCCCCGCCGCGCTGCCCAGCATCGTCACCGGCGTCAAGCTCGGGTGGACCCTCGGCTGGCACGGCGTGGTCTCCGCCGAGCTGATCAAGTCCACGGTCGGCCTTGGTTTTCTCCTCAACGCCGGGCGGGAGCTCAACGACGCGGCGCAGGTCATGGGGGTCATGCTGGTGACGATCCTCATCGGCCTGCTCCTCGACCGGCTCCTGTTCGCCGCGGTCGAGCGCCGCTTGCGCGCCCGCTGGGGGTTCTCCGCGGACGCCGCCCGGGGCTGAGCGGCCGGAGCCTGTCGCGCCCCCAGCCGAGGGCGACCGGCCGGACGCCCCGGCCGCGGCGCTACGGTCTTCATCAACCTCGAGGGTCGTCGCCACGACCGGAACGGCGCTGCGAAGCGAGTTGTGGATCTCCGCAACGGCGTCGGTGTGCCGCATCAGCTCGATGACCGCGTCGTCGGAGGCCCGGGCCGCGACGCGCGCGTGGTAGCGCACGTTGGAAACCGCCGCCCCCTCCGCCTCGAAGTCGGCCTCGGCGGTCACCTCGACCCGCTCGACCACGATGCCGCGCCTCGCAGCCTCGCGGTAGACGTCATTGCAGTAGCAGGTGGCGAGCGCGAGCATCAGGAGCTCGCCGCCGTTGACCGCCGAGCCGAGGCCGGTGGCCTTCGGCGGGATCGCAAGGGTCCGGGTCGCCGTGCCTGTCGCCACGGTCGCCTCGTGCCGGCCCTCCCGGTTGCTGACGACGGCACAGACGTTCATTGAACTCTCCCCAACGGACCCGGCACGTCCCGGCCTCAGCGCGGCCACAGCCAGCCGAACGTGCCGGCGGTCAGGAGCGCGAAGATCAGACCGTCCACAGTCGTCCGGATCGTCGTCCCCCATGAGCGGCGATACCAGATCGACAACTGCCACAATGCGACTGAGTGCCCGATGAACGCCGTCGCCCCGGCGAACCGGAAGACGTGAAGGTAGTCGGCGCCGACCGGGAGCGCGCGACCCGCGACGTAGGCCGCGAGGAAGCTGACCACGAGGCAGTACACGAACCACTCGATCATGTTCCTCGCCATCGGCGGCATGCCGTTCGGCAGCACCGTCATGATCAACACGGGGCCCTTGTTCATCTTCTCCAGGAACGCCGGCGACCGCATGTCCTTGGGGCTCCCGGGCCGCGGCACCATGTAGTCGCCGGGCGGGATCGCGAGGGGACGGAGCGCGTCCCTCAGCTTGTCTTCGTTCGGGAGCACGGCGCAGTCGGCCTTGTGCCACGGCGTCGCCATGTGGATGAACGCGCTCACCACGAACACGAAGACCGCGGACAGCAGAATCGGGACCCACAGCAGGCCGAACCCCGTCATGAGGACCTCCTTTCCCCGGGAGAACCGCAGTTGCGATGCGGACCTTCCCGATTCCGAGCGGCCGCGCCGCCCGGGCGGTCAGGCGTCGACCGCGCGCGAGGGCCCTCGGCGCGAGCGTCCCATCGCCACGGCGGTCCAGATCGCGCCGAGCAGGTCAACCGCGCCGAAGAGCACGAGCACCGGCTGGACCAGCCCGAGCACGGCGAACGCGACGAACGACACGAAGACGAACGCGCGCGCGAGTACGGTCCAGCCGAAGAACGCGTTGAGCTCGCGCCGGCCGCTCGCGATGTAGTACAACGCGAGACAGAGTACGAGGACGCCGACGACCCTGATCCAGACATCCCGGGTGGGAGGAAGACCGAACACACCGAGCAGGAGGTTGGGGGCGGCGATCAAGGCGGTACCTAAGACCACCAGGTAGAGCCCGAAGACGAACACGCTCCTCGCGACGTGGCTCATGCGACCTCCCGCGCGTCTCGACAACAGACCCCGGCGTGCGACGCGCTCGCCGCCGGGGTTCCACCGTCCTCAGGCTTCACGGGACCTTGAATTCAGCCTACATCCGGCGTCAAGCACCGCACGGCGCCACAAAGGGCTACGCCGTGCCTGCGCCCGACCGGAACCGGTCCGGTGTCGATCACCCCGCGCGACGGAGACGGAAGAACACGAACGGCGCCACGGCGAGCCAGAGGAGGAACACCACCCAGACGCGCCCGGCGAGGAGGTTGTAGTCGTGAAGGAGCTCCGGCCACGAGCGGTGCACGACGAGACGGCCGAAGACGAACTCGAACGCGACGGTGAGCGCCAGCCAGATCAGGCCGATCGCCAGCGCCTGCCTGGTCGAGGATGGCAGCCACACGTGGACGACCACCCAGATGAACAGGCCCATTACGACCGAGCCGATCAACGTCGAGAGCTGATGGGCCCGCAGCTCCGGCATCGCCTTGCCGTAGGTCGACTCGCGAACCGCGCCGTTCGCGATCGCGATGGCCAGCATGGGAAACCACGCCAGGACGTAGCGGATCACGCTCCCCTCCGCTTTCTGTCCTCACCCCGCCACACGCCTCGCCTCATCGGCAGGCCCGCGAAGCACTACCGCCATGGGAGGCATGGAGATTGCCTCCACGATGCCCAGCAACTCGAGTTCCCGCAAGGCGATCTCTACCCTTCCCACAGCACGACGATGGCTGATGAAAGGTCAAAATGTGTTACCTAGGCGCCTAGAATAATGTGTCACCTAGGCGCCCGACCGCTCAGCCTGTGCGCCGCGCGAACTCGACCGACGGCACACCAGACAAGAGAGCCTCAACGCTGATGTCTTCATCGGCGTCCGGCCAGTGAACGCCCTCCCCGTCCCCGATCAGCTGCCAATTCGAACGTGCGGCCGCGGAGGCACCCAGAAGACGTGGAAACCACACCAACGGAGCGGAGACACGGCGGCCGTCCGCCAGTGACACCATGATCTCGTCCTCCGATACCTGTACGTCCATGGCGAGGGGTTCGCGTCTAGCGGCGAAAGAACTCATGCCACGCCTCCACAAACTCGGTCGCGTTGGCATCGACCAACTCTTCGACCTTCCTCAACTCGCCGGCCGAAAACCCCCATGACCGATCCAGATTCACGGGTTCGAGCCAGAACTTGGCCACAGCTCGGTCTCGCTCCACATGGATATGAGGGGGTTCCCCCAAATCACTCGCGTAGAAGAAGAAACGATACGGGCCGATCCGACGCACCGTTGGTTACACGCTTGAGTCTAGCACTCAGGTTCATGGGGTGCCTAACGCCGCCGTTCAGTCGCCTGCCGCCTGGCGCGCCGGTTGCGCACGCAAGCGGCGTGACAGCCGAGTGGGACGGCTGCAACGGCCGCTTAGGTGCCGGCTCACGGTTTCGATGACGCGCCACAACAAGCCTTCTCTACTCCGTGAACGAATGCGTACGCGTACCAGTACGCCATATTCTCGCCCAGAACGCGCTGCCTGTTCAGAAAGGTGTTGGGCAAGAGCGCTGCGAGTGCTCGGCTGATCGTCGCGTCGTAGGTGCTCCAGCGGCTACCCGGCCGCTCCACGTCCCAGGGCAGCATGAAGAGCTTCTGGGAACTCGAGAAGACGCTAACTACTGCGCCTGACGACAAGGTCATACGGATACTGACGGCCGGATAGTCGTCAGTCCACTCATAGGTGGCTTCGAATTCGCGGCGTACCAACTCCCGCGCAACATCCCCACGAACGGCACAGTCGCCGAGAAGATAGGTGTAAGAAACGTCCTCTCGCCATGCTGGGGTGATGCCGAGGTTTTCCAGGTCGAGGTGGTCGAGCGGTGGCGCCATGGCGGCAGCTCGGAACGCCTCGACGAGCGCTACAGGGATGGCATGGTTGTCAGCGGAGCACTGCTCGGAGACGCAGGTCACGAGCAGGTGTCTCGGCCGCCAATTGTACTGGCTCTCGAACATTAGACCCGACCATGATGCCTGAATCTCCAGTTGTGCGACGGTTGTCGACGAGGTAGCACCGATGACGGCGAGAATGAGCAGCGTGCTAGACATTCCGGCTCTCCCGGAGCCTAACGCTCCGCTTCAGGCGCGCGCCCGCTGCCGCCCTGCCTGCTGACACCCCACTATGATGCGCCACCGTAGGACCTCCAAACAAGTTCCGGCGCGGGCGCGGCGCCTGGAAGCGGCTGTTAGGCACCGCGGCTTCGGTGTCGCCTGGCAAGCAGCAGAGCGAGCAAAGGGACGATGAGGAATGTGAGAAAGGTCGCTGCCAGCCAAATAGGCGTGTGTTGCCAGACGAGGGCGTACTTCTCTTCGGCAGGGCCCCCAAGGTAGAAGAGATAGCCGGTCCCGAAGAGAACGTGACCGGCGATGATGCCCAGGACCGCCCTGGATCGGCGACGAGGACTGCCAAGGCCGACGACGGCGGCGCCGTAGATTGCGTACAGGACCGATGCGGCATTGAAGGCGAGCTCGAAAGTCGCATCCCCCCCGCTCACAGCCAGAAAAAGGAGGAGGATTGGACCAAACGCCAGACAGAACGGAAGGGAGATCCCGTGACCGCCGTACGCCACGGCTGTTCCCAATCTGAGGAGGAGAAATCCTCCGGCAACTGAACCGAGAGCCCCGAGAAGAAGCGACCGCCATCTACTCACTTGACATTCCCCGGCGGCGCCTAACGCATTGTCGGCTGCCTAAACGAAATCGGGAAACGCTGCGCGGCGTGCAACGTTTTTCGGCGCTCCTGGCGCCGGCCTTGGCACGCAAGCCGTTGTGGCCTCTGCTGATCGCAGGCAGCGGCTCGTCGTCCCTTGTCCTTGATAGGCTGCGAAAGCTGCAGCCTATCGCAGGCGGAGAAACGCTGCAGGCCCTGCCGCTTGGCGGGCGGACAGAGTGCGTCGAGGGGGTTGTGGAAATCACGTTCTCCGCGAGCGCTCCCCATCAGTGTAGCGCAGCCGGATCGCGGGGGCGGGAACCCGAGAGGAGTAGGTCAACCACCTGACGGCCAGCCGTCGCTTCCTTGCCACGGGATTGCCACGGTCGCCGCGCCCCGCGCGGCTCCCTCGCAATGACAATTGGGCCGAGGAAGACCCTTGCGGCAAGGCGTCCAGTCGCGCCGCTGGAGCGACCGGGGTCCGGGCTCCGGGCTCCGAACTGCAAAATGCCGCACCGCCGCAGGCAGGACCTCGCAGTACGGCGCGTAGCCGCGCCGCCGCCGTTGGGCCTATCGCAAGGCGCGCGAGCGGCCCGGGCCGGAGTGTAGCCGGAGGCTACATGAGGACCCGAGGCCGCGATGCGCAACGCCGCGAGAGGTCCGACGCCGGCGGCGCCCGGAGGCGAGATGCGGTATCATCTCGGCGGGGAGTGCCAGGTGGACCTTCTCTCACGCATGGAAGCCGAGAGCATCTACGTCATCCGCGAGGCGTTCAGCCGCTACGAGCGCATCGCGATGCTGTGGTCGATGGGCAAGGATTCGACGGCCCTGCTGTGGCTGTGCCGCAAGGCGTTCTTCGGCAAGATCCCGTTCCCGGTGGTGCACATCGACACGAGCTACAAGCTCCCGGAGATCTACACCTTCCGGGACAAGCTGGCCAAGGAGTGGGGGCTCGACCTGCGCGTCGCCCGCAACGAGGAAGCGCTCGCCGGGGGGATGGGGCCGACCAAGATCGACAAGTTCTCCTGCTGCAACGCGCTCAAGACGACGGCGCTCAAGCAGGCGATCGCCGGGCTCCGGCTGGACGCGATGCTGCTCGGCATCCGGCGCGACGAGCACGGCGTGCGCGCCAAGGAGCGTTACTTCTCGCCCCGCGCCCAGGACTTCACATGGAACGTGGGGGCGCAGCCGCCGGAGCTGTGGGACCTCTACGCCTCGGTCGAAGAGGCCTCGCACGACCGCATCCACCCCCTGCTCCACATGACCGAGCTCGACATCTGGCGCTACACCCGCCGCGAGGGGATCCCGGTGAACCCGCTCTACCTGGCCAAGGACGGCAAGCGCTTCCGCAGCATCGGGTGCGCCCCGTGCTGCATGCCGATCGCGTCGAACGCCGCGACGGTGGACGAGATCGTCGCCGAGCTGGAGTCGACCCGCGAGCCGGAGCGCGCCGGCCGCGCGCAGGACAAGGAGAACGCCTTCACGATGCAGAAGCTGCGCTCGCTGGGGTACATGTGAGCCCGCTGGCGACGAGCGCGGACGAGAAACCGCTCCTGCGCATCGCGATGGTTGGCCACGTGGACCACGGGAAGTCAACGCTCATCGGCCGCATCCGCCACGAGATGTCCGGTCTCCCGGGGATCGCGGCGGTGGACGCGTCGGTCGGCGGCAACTGGGCGTTCGTGATGGACCAGCTCCAGGAGGAGCGCGAGCGCGAGATGACGATCGACACAACGCAGACGTTCCTGGAGACGCCGGTCTGCCGCCTCGTGTTCATCGACGTCCCGGGCCACCAGGAGCTGATCCAGAACATGCTCTCGGGCGCCACGCGGGCGGACGCCGCGGTGCTGGTGCTCGCGGGCGACGAGGGCGTGAAGGTCCAGACCCGCCGTCACGCGCTGCTGCTCGCGATGCTGGGCATTCGCACCGTGATCGTCGCGGTGAACAAGATGGACACGCTGGGGAGGCTCGAGGATTCGTTCCGGGAGCTCGAGCGGACGGCGGCCGAGGAGCTGCAGTCGCTCGGCATGGCGGCCACCGCGACGATCCCGGTCGTCGCGCGCGACGGCGACAACGTCGTGGAGCGGTCGGACGCGATGCCCTGGTACCGCGGCCCCTCGCTGATGGAGGCGATCGGCGAGCTCGAACCCGCAATCATCCCGATCGACGCGGCCCGCTTTCCGGTGCAGAGCGTGCTGCGCCACGACGGCCCCGCCACGGTCGTCGGCCGCGTCCTTTCCGGCACGGTGACCGAGGGTGACGCTCTGACGGTCTGGCCCGCGGGCACGGCGGTCACGGTCCGAACCGTGCGCCGCTTTCCCGAGGACCACGCGCCCGCCGAGACGGGCGAGTCCGTCGGGCTGGTCGTCGAGGGCCCGGAGCCCGTCCGCGGCGACGTGCTGGCGCCGGCCGGCGACCAGCCGCGCGTGACCCGCGAGCCGGCGGGCCGCGTCTTCTGGCTCGCCGAGAGCCCCCTCGCGGTCGGCGAGGCGCTGGCGCTGCGCTGCGCGACCCAGGTCGTGCCGGTCCGCGTCGAGGCCGTCTCGGACCGTCTCGATACGGCCACCCTCGACCCCCTGCCCACGGGCACGACGCTCGCGAGCATGGAGCTGGGCACGGTCAGCTTCTCGTCCGAACGCCCGGTGGTCCTCGAATCGTTCGAACGCCTGCCCGGCCTGGGCCGCTTCGTGCTCGAGCGGGGCGGAGCGGCGGCCGGCTTCGGCATCGTGGCATGAGCCGGACGCGCGAGCGCGGCCGCCCGGGAGGTCCGTCGTAATGTTCCACCTGGGCTACATCGACCCCGGTTCTCTCTACACGGTGGGCAGCGGCCTCGCCGCGATCCTCGGCTTCGCGCTCTCGGCGATCGCCATGGTCGCGGTCTTCTTCAAGAGGGTCCTGGCATTCGTCAAGCGCCGTTGGCCGGCGGTCACGATCGGCGTTGCGGTCATCGCCATCGCGGCCGTGGCGCTGGTCGCCGGCCGGGACCACAAGGGCGGGAGCGCCATGGCGGGAAACGACAAAGGCAAGCGGCTCATCATCGTCGCCCTCGACGGGCTGTCGCCCAAGATCATCGAGCCGATGATGGCCAGGGGCGAGCTGCCCAGCTTCCAGCGGCTCAAGGACCTCGGCGGCTACGCGCAGATCGGCACGACGAACCCGGCGGAATCGCCCGTGGCGTGGACGAGCTTCGCCACCGGAAGGAACCCGGGGAAGCACGGCGTGTACGACTTCATCCGCAGGAACCCGGCGAGCTACCTGCCCGACCTCTCGCTGACCCGGCTGGAGGGCAACAAGTCGCTGCCGGTGCGGCGCGGCAAGGCGTTCTGGCAGTACGGCCGCGAGGCCGGCGTGCCGATGACGATCCTCGCCTGCCCCGTCACCTTCCCGCCCGACGAGATCAACGGGAAGATGCTCTCCGGGATGGGCGTTCCCGACCTGCTCGGCACGCAGGGGACGTTCTCGTTCTACACCACGGCGCCGGAAACCGTGTCCGGCGACACCGGCGGCGAGGTCCACGTCGTGGACGACGCGAACCCGCTCCAGCTCGAGCTGCTCGGCCCGCAGAAGCAGGGGCTCACGGGCAAGATCGAGCGGCTGTCGGTGCCGTTCTCCGTGGCCGTGAGCGGCGACCGCAAGACGGCCACGATCTCGCTGCAGGGCGCGGACCTGAAGCTCGCCGTCGGGGAGTGGAGCCAGTGGGCCGAGGTCACGTTCAAGGCCGGGCCGATGAGCCGGATGCACGGCATCCTGCGCTTCAACCTGGTGGAGCTGTCGCCCCACGTCAAGCTCTACGCGAGCCCGATCTGCATCGACCCGCGCAAGCCGTGGTTCCCGATCGCCTACCCCGACGGCTACGGCAAGGAGCTCGCGCAGGACCTCGGACTGTTCTCGACGCGCGGGATGCCGTTCGACACCTGGGCGCTCAACGAGGGGCGCCTCTCCGAGGAGGCCTTCATCGAGGAGTCGGTGGACCTCTACCAGGAGCGGCTGCGCCTGATGGAGCACGAGCTGTCGCGCTTCGAGCGCGGGGTGTTCTACTGCTACTTCGAGTACCCGGACATCATCCAGCACATGTACTGGCGGTTCATCGACAAGGGGCACCCGCTGTACGACCCCAACGCACCGCCGCGCGTCGCCGGGATGATCGACGACTGCTACCGCAAGATGGACGCGGTCGTCGGCGTGGCGCTCGCGGCGATGCGTACGGGCGACACCGTGATCGTGCTCTCCGACCACGGCTTCACGACGTTCCGCCGCGCCGCCCACGTCGACTCCTGGCTGCGCGAGAACGGCTACCTGGTCCTTCAGGACCCGACCGCCACGGCCGGCGGTCCGCTGTTCACCGACGTGGACTGGTCGAAGACGCGCGCCTACGCCCTCGGCTACGGCGGGATCTACATCAACACCGTCGGGCGCGAGCCCCAGGGGATCGTCCCCGACGGCGAGGGCAAGGAGGCGCTCAAGCGCGAGATCGCCGACAAGCTCCGGAAGTGGATCGACCCGAAGACGGGGACGCCGATCGCCCGCACGGTGTACCTGAACCAGGACATCTTCAAGGGGCCGGAAGCGCACCTGGCGCCCGACCTCTACCTGGGCTTCTCGGACGGCTACGGCGCCTCGTGGCAGACCGCCCTCGGCGCATCGCCGGCCGCCCTCGTCGAGGACAACCTCAAGAAGTGGAGCGGCAACCACCTGGTCGACCCGCCGCTGGTGCCCGGCGTGCTCTTCACGAGCCGGCCGATCAAGCTGGCGCACCCGACCCTGTACGACCTCGCCCCGACGGTCCTCCGGTTCCTCGGCTTCGACGACGCGCGCCTGGCGGCCGAGGACCTCGACGGCAAACCGCTGTTCTGACCCGCGGCGCGGCCGTCTGCGCGTCGGTGTCAGCCCTGCCGCGGGCGGGCTCAGGTCCGGCGGGCGAGGGTGCCCGCCCCACATGTGTCCGTTCTGGCTCAACGACACGGCTGCCCGCGGCCGCGCAGCTCGGGTCTCCCAACCGGCCCACCGTGCAGGCGCGGGGCGCCGGTGCCCGCACCCAGCCGGCTCCGTGACCCGGAGCCCTCAGTCCCCGAGCCCTGCATCCTGCATCCCGCGTTGCGTTACACCACGACAACGTACTAGAGTGTCTATCTGAAGGTCATCTGCTGAGGAGGCTGCGGCCTTGACCAGTGAGACCGATCCGAAATCCCCCCCGGCCAACCCGGCGCCGGCCCTGGGAGACTTCTCCCGTGGGAGCGTCGGCGCGGCCAAGCAGCTCATCGGCGCCGGCGAGCTGCGCAAGGCCCGGCTCATGCTCGAACAGCTGGTCGAGACGGCCCCCGACGCCGATATCCTCGTCACCCTCGCCTCGCTCGAGGTCGACAACCCGAAGCGGGCTGCGGATGCGCTCGAGCACCTCAAGCGCGCCCTGGAGATTGCCCCCCAGCACACCGAGGGCTGGCTCCTCCTCGCCAACTACTGGGGCCTCCGCGGCATGCCCGAGAAGCAGAAGCGCTGCCTCGAGAAGATCCTGACCTACGACAAGGCCAACCGCGACGTGCGGGACGCCCTCGAGCTCATCCTGATGAAGAAGTGACCCGGGGCGGCCGGCCCGACAACCCAACGTACCGTTCGATGCCCTGGACTCCGCCGTGGAAGGAGAACCATGCCTGACGACACGAGCTGGCCCGAGGACCTGGCGGCGGCGATCACGGTGACCGACGCCGACGGAACGATCATCGGTATGAACGCCCGGTCTCGCGCTACGTTCGCCGCCGACGGGGGCGCGGCCTTGATCGGCAAGAGCCTCTTCGACTGCCACCCCGAGCCGGCGCTCGGCAAGACCCGGGCGCTCTTCGCTGAGCGCGCACCTAACCACTACACCGTGACCAAGAGCGGGCAGAGGAAGATCATCCACCAGCTGCCCTGGTTTCGCGACGGACGTTTTGCCGGGTTCGTGGAGATCTCGGTCCCTATCCCGGACCAGCTCCCCCACTTCGACCGGGACTGAGCGACCGGGGTCCGGGCTCCGAGAGATATAGGATCACTCCGCCGAAGGCACGGCCCAGCACGGAGCATGATTCTCGCGACTTGTTGTCATTGTCCAGAGGGTCCCCGAACCACTGTCATCCTGAGGGAGGCGAAGCCGACCGAAGGATCCCCTCGAAGCCGTGCGATGGCCATGGGATCCTTCGCCTCCGCTCCGCTCCGGCTCAGGATGACAGCCACTTCCATGGTCCAGGGTGAGCCAGGGCTCATGTTGATTGCGAGGAGCCTGGCGCAGCCAGGCAGAGCCCGCCCCGAGGAGGAGCGGAGCGACGACGCGGGGGAAGCACTCCCCAACCCTATCCGATGGCGCGCCGTCGCTTCCTTTGTCGGGGGATCGCCACGCCCGGCCGGCGGCCGGGCTCGCGATGACACGTTCGCCGAAGGCAGGGCCTCGCAGCACGGCGCGTAGCCGCGCTGCCGATCCAACTCCCTGTCATTGCGAGGAGCCGAGCAGGGCTCGGCGACGAAGCAATCCTGTTCCCCATCCGGTGACTCGGTGTCGCTTCCTTGCCGGGGGATCGCCACGCCCGGCCGGCGGCCGGGCTCGCGATGACACGTTCGCCGAAGGCAGGACCTCGCAGCACGGCGCGTAGCCGCGCCGCCGAGAGTGGGCCAGATGCTAGGAGGGCGAGGCGGGAGGACCGGAGCGTACCCGGAGGGTACGTGAGGATCCGAGCCGCCGAAGCCCGACAACGCAGATGGTCCGCTATCGGCGGCGCACTTTAGGATCAGTGCGTGGTGTCTTCCTGGTGGATGAGATACCGCTTGATCTTCTGGGTCGTCGTCTTCTCGAACTCGCCTTCCTTGATGCGAACCCGCCTGATCTGCTTGTAGAGCGGGAGCCTGCGGTTGAGCGCGCGGACCTCCGAGTTGATCAAGTCCTCGATCCACTCCCGGGTGATCTCGACGCCCGCCTTCTCCGCGTGCTGAACGAGCGTCTCGGCGTTGGGGACCACCATGACGGAGATCTCCTCGTCCCCGGTCGGTCCCCTCGCGCCGTAGACCACGGACTCGAGCACGAACGGGATCGCATTCACGTGGTCCTCGAGCTCCTCCGGGAAGACGTTCTTGCCGTTGGCCGCCACGATCACGTTCTTCTTCCGCCCCGAGACGTGGAGGAAGCCGTCCGCGTCGAGGGTCCCGTAGTCGCCAGTGGAGAACCACCCGTCGTTGAGGACCTGGCGGGTGGCCTCCTCGTTGTTGTAGTAGCCGAGCATCACCGACGGTCCGCGCACCACGATCTCGCCGCGACCCTCGTCATCGGGGTCCACGATCCGCACCTCGAGGTTCGGCAGCGGAAGCCCCGCCGCGTCGTCCCGGAACCTGCGCAGGCGGTTGAGCGCCACGATGGGCGACGTCTCGGTCAGCCCGTACCCCTGGAGGAGCGTGAATCCGAACGACCGCATCCCCCGCGAGACCTCGGGGTTGGGCGCGGCCCCGCCCACGATGAGGATGCGGATCGCGCCCCCGAGCTTCTCGTGGATGGCGGCGAACATCTTCCTCCGCAGGCCGTCGAGCCCGACGGCCTCGGCCGCGCTCGCCACTCCCGACATGGGCTTGACGAGCAGCGACGCCAGGCGCTTCTCCGCCACGCCCGCTTGGATGCGCCTGAACATCTTGTCGTAGAGCAGCGGGACCGCGAGCAGGACCGTCGCGCGCACCCGCTGCAGGTCCTCGACGACCGTCTTGAGCGATCGGGCGAAATGCACCGAGGCGCCGACGGTCAGCGGGCAGAGCAGGCCGCAGGTGCACTCGTAGGTGTGGTGGATCGGCAGCACGGAGAGGAACCGGTCCCCTGGGAGCAGCTCGATCATCGAGAGCATCGCCATGAGGTTCGAGGCGATGTTCCGCTGCGACAGCATGACGCCCTTCGCCCGTCCCATGGCCCCCGAGGTGAACACGATCACCGATACCGCGTCGGGATCGAGGTTCGGCAACGCGTGGCTTCGCGGATCCCGGGTCTCCGTGGCGATCAGCTGCGGCATCGAGTGGACGCGCCCGTCCTTCTCGGCGAGGTCCATGTCGACAAACACCTTCAGCCCCTTGACCGCGGGCGCGATGGTGAGGATGGCGTCGCGCATCCCCTCCGAGAACACCACCGCCTTCGCGTCGGAGGCGTGGAGGATGGTGACGATCTCGTTCTCCTTCAGGCTGCGGTCGATCGGGATCACGACGAAGTTGAACGTCGCGGCCGCGAGGTAGGCGATCGCCCACTGGACGCGGTTCTCCGCGATCACCGCGACGTGATCGCGCTCATCGAGGCCGATCCTGCGCAGCGCGGCGCCGAAGCGGGCCACCTGATCCCGCAGCTCGTCGAACGTGACGCGCCGGATCGGTGTCTCGTTGAGGTCCTCGAGCGCCAGCTTGGTCCCGTGACGCTCCGCAGACCCGCGGACGAGGTCCTGCAGCGTGTCCAGGTGAGGGACCTCGAACAGGGGGTACGCCTCGTTGAGCACCTTCATCTCGGCCTCCGTTGCACCGTCGCAGGATCGGGCCCCAAGGCTAGCACAGACAGTTCCCCGGCTCGGGGCTCGGGAAGGCCACCAGCTCGCGACCGCAGCTTTACTCGGCGAGCCGCGGCTCCCGAGCCGCGAGGCCCAAGAAAAAGGGGGCCCGAAGGCCCCCTGAGTTGTGTCGTGTGGCCGAGATCAGAAGTCGTACCGGAGCGCGAGCTGGAAGGTGCGGACGAAGGTCGTCGGCGTGTTCTGAACGTTGAAGGTCGCCAACGGCGTCTGGTTGTTGCCCCAGGTCGTGTTGCTGATGCTCCAGTTCGAGTTGTTGGAGCAGTTGAAGCACTCGACGATGACGGCCGCCTTGCCGGGGCCGACCGTGATGGCCTTTTGCAGGCGAAGGTCGAGCGAGTAGTAGGCCGGGTAACGGTAACTGTTGCGGCCGAGGTGGACGCCGCCGATGGTCGGCCGGTCGTTGAAGAAGCCGTCGCTGTTCGCGTCGCTCGAGGTGACGGGTGTGAACGGCGAGCCGCTGGTGTACCGGTACACGCCGGAGAGGCTCATGCCCCACCACGGCGAGTTCCACACGCCGTTGAGGGCGACCTTCCAACGCTGGTCGCGTATCGAGTAGGACCAGTCCTTGGCGATGTTGTTGAAGTCCTCGGCCTGGACGCCCGAGTAGTTGCGCTCGTTGGAGTCGTTGTCGAAGTCCTGCGACCACGTCACGGCGAGGAAGCCGAACAGCCGCTCGGTGAACTGGCGCCGCAGGGTCATGACGACCGCGGTGTACTTCGACTGGGCGTCCGACATGTAGGTGGTGACGCGGCCGTAGAACGCGTCGGGCCGGGTCGAGGAGTACATCGGCTGGCCGTTCACCGTGGAGAGTTTGACGGTGCCGTCGGCGTTCAGAGCGTACTGGATGTTGGAGTCGGTCAGGCGCTCGAGCTGGTAACTCTTGGCGTAGGTGAAGTCCATGTTGAGCGCCGTGTCCTTGAACAGTTGCTGGTCCCATCCGAAGGTGATCCGGTCCGTGTACGGGTTCTTGAAGTTGGGGCTGATCGCGAACACCCCCAGGCCCTTCGGATTCGGGACCTTGCTGAAGTCGATCACCGAGGTCACGTTCGGGTTGAAGCTGTCGCCCCACCCCGGAGCCAGCGGATCGGTCGGCGCGCCGCCGTTGTTCCAGTTGACGGTGTACTGCGTGCCCTGGCGGCCGTTCGAGGTGTAGAGCTGAGAGAAGAGAATGCCAGGGGTCCGAGCGTAGAAGCGTCCCGCGGACACACGGAAGACGGTCTTGCTGCTCTCGCCCGGCGCCCATGACAGGCCGAGCCGCGGCGAGAGCTGGCCCGAGTCGTCGGGGATCTGGCCGTTGAGGTTGTAGGAGCCGTCGGCGTTCTTGCTGTTGAGGTTGAGGATCGGCCCGTCGGGGTTGTTCAGACTTTCCCACCGGACGCCGAGGGAAGCCGTGAGGCCCGGGCTGATGAACCACTGGTCCTGCACGAACAGCGCGGACTCCTTCTGGTGGAATGCGGCCAGCCCAGCCTGGTCCGCGGTGAGCCCGCTGAGGCCGCCGAACTGCCTGTACTGGCTCCACTTCCCGGCGAGGAAGTCGTTTTCGTTGTTGAAGATGTATACGCCGCGCCAGTTCCCCTTGAAGATCTGGGCGACCGAGGTGTCGTTGTAGTCCACCCCGCCCTTGAGCACGTGGTCCTTGAAGGTATAGGTCAGCGAATCGCTGAAGCTCTTGCGCTGGACCTTGGTCGGGTTGATCGGCAGGAACGCGACGCCGCCGTACGTGGCGCCGCCGTATGCGAGGCCGGTCTGCGTCGTGCCGCCGGCCTTGACCTGGATCTCCGGGAAGGTGGCGTTCTGGTCGAGGCGCGGCGTGTCCTCGATGACCCACTGCGCGTTCGCGTCGTCCAGCCAGTTGCTGCCGAACATTCCCGAGTACGAGGCCACGTACGAGCGTGCGACCATGCGCTCGATGCCGTTGTGGCCGGGCGCGTCGGTGGCCGACGAGTACGTCCCGTTCTGCCCGGTGTAGTCGGCGTAGTTGGCACGGGCCGTGAGGCGATGGGAGCCCGAGAACTGGTAGTCGAGGCGGCCGAAGAACAGGTTGCCGTCCGCCGTCTGGACGTAGTTGTTCCCGGTGATTGGAATCGACGGGTATTTCGCGGCGATCGCAGGGTCCGAAACCCACGGCTGCAGGTTCTGGGTGAGGTCCTGCTTCTGCCGGTCGTAACTCCCGAAGAAGAACAGCTTGTCGTTCACGATCGGACCGCCGAAGGAGGCGCCGTACTGGCTCTTCTTCTGGTCCTTGGGGGCGACGCCGAGCGCGTTATTGGCGAGCAGGCTCTGGGGCTGGTTGTAGTACCAAACCGAGCCCTTGAACGCGTTGGTGCCGCTCTTGGTGATCACGTTCACGAAACCGCCGCCCGAACGGCCCATCTCGACCGATGCGCCGTTCGTGACCACCGAGAACTCCTTGATCGACTCCTGCGAGATCTGCAGCGGCGAGCGCCCCTCGGCCTGGCCGATGACGCCGCCGAAGAACGGGTTGTTGTCGTCCACGCCGTCGACGTAGAAGCTGGTGTTGATCCCGCGCTGGCCCGACAACGCCGTGTAGCCGCGCTCGTTCTTCGTCGTCGTCTCGGGCATCGCGAGGACAAGGTTCATGAAGTTCCGGCCCGACACCGGGAGCTGCCTGAGCTGCTCGGTCTGGATCGTGGTGGACGCCGAGGTGTTGGTCACCTCGACGAGCGGCACGTCACTGGTCACGACGATGCTCTCGGTCTTCCCCGCGAGCCTCATCGTGAAGTCGACCGTCGCCGGCGAGGACAGCAGCAGGCGGATGTCCGGATGCCTCTCGGTGGCGAACCCAGCCAGACTGACGGTGACCGTGTAGGTCCCGGTAGGCAGGTTCAGGATCCGGTAGTACCCCTTGCTGTCCGTCACGACCGTCACGGTGAAGCCGGTGTCCTGGCTCTTGGCCTCGACCGTGCCGCCGGGAAGCACGCCGCCGTCGGCGTCCCTGACCGTACCCGTGATGCGGGTGCTGGTCACGTCGGTCTGCGCCAGGGCCACGCCGGCCGCACCGACGGTCAGGACGACGGCCAATGACACCGCCGCCCACCTCAGGAACGACTGTCTCGCTTGTCGCATTGGGGCTCCTCCTCCAAATTGTCACCCAGGAGTCTACAAACAGACCCGTTGGGCCGCAAGTCTTGCGAGTAGAGACATTATCTCAACCGTGTGAAGATCCTGTGCGGGCGAAAGATAGCCACGTGTGGCCGGGCGTGGCGGCCGAACCGCCGCCCGCACTCGGCCGCGGCAGCGTTGGTCCTTGCCGCAGATCGACGCCGGCTCGCAAACAAAAAGGCCGCCCCGAGGCGGCCTTTCCTTACCGCGGCGAGATCGCCGCTAGAAGTTGATCTTCACCGCGAACTGATACTGGCGCGGGTTGACCTCGCCGGAGTAGCCCTGGACGAGGCCGAACGTGTTGAGCGGCGTGCCCTGCACGGTGTTCGTGTACTTCGTGATGGTGTAGGTGCCGGACTTGGCCGTGTAGGTGACCCTGAAACTGTCCTGGTTGGCGCCGGTCACGACAGGGATGTTGTGGTTCAGCACGTTGAACACCTCGCCGAGCAATTGCAGCTTCACGCCGTACGGGAGGTTGAAGCTCTTCGAGAGGCGGAGGTCGCCGTCGTAAACGCTCGGCTGGCGGTAGGCGTTGCGCTGCTGGAGACGCCCGTTCTGCCCGGCCAGGAACGCGGAGAACTGCGGCAGGGTCATGCCGTTCGCCTGCGTGATGTCAATGACGTTGCCGCTCCCGTCCACGAAGACCGGGGTGAAGTTCGCCGCCTGCGTCGTCTGAGGCTGTCCGGTCAGACTGTTGGCGGTGCAGCCGCTGCAGGTGAAGCTGATGGCGTTCGTATAGGGGAAGCCGCTGTGCCAGAAGGCGATGGCCGACAGCTCGAAGCCCCACGGCAAACGGTAGGTGACGTCGCCGACGAAGCGGTGCTTCACGTCGTTGTCGCTCGGGCCCTCGCTCAGGCTCGGGTTATTGGGGTCGATAAGGAACGTGGTCGACGTGGAACGGGTGTTCGTCTCGTCGTCGATCGAGTCGGCGTGCGTGTAGCTGAAGTCCCACGAGAGCCGCGAATCGCCGGTGGCGAGCTTGTGGAGCTCGAGCGTCTGCGCGCGGTACCACGCCTGCTCGCTGCTGGTGAGCTCACGGATGATGCCCATGTCGGCGTACGGACGGGCCGGGTTGGCCGAGCTGCTGTAGTCGTAGACCGGCATGTTGCCGAGAGAGTAGCCGGTGGGGACGAGGTTGATGTTCTTGGTGCCCTGGATGTGGTCGAGCTTCGAGTAGACGGCGCTGACGCCCACGCTGTAGGTCTCGCCGAGGCGCTGTTCGAACTGCAGGCTCGTGCGCCACGCGTTCTGCGCCACGTAGTTCGACCCGATGGTGACGAGGTTGGCCGAGAGCTTCGACTTGGCCAGGAAGTCGGCGGGCGACAGGATCGCCGGGTACGTCGGGCACGGGTTCGTCGCGGTCGTCGTGCAGGTGAACGTGTTCGTGATCAGCGCGCCGCTGATCCCCTGCAGCGGGCTGGCCAGCAGGATGTCCGGCATGTACTCGTAGAACTTTCCGGTGCCGCCGCGCAGGACGGACCGGCCGTCGCCGCGGACGTCCCAGGCGAAGCCGACGCGGGGACCGAAGTTGTTCTTTTCGTCCTTGATCTGGGTGAGGAACTCCGGGTGCTGCGGGTACGCGTTGGCCGACGGGCGCGGGATCGCTTCGTAGTCCCAGCGGAGGCCGAGGTCGACGGTCAGGCGCGGGCTCACGCGGAAGCTGTCGTTGAGGTACGCGCTCCACAGGTTGGTGTCCCAGGAGAGGTCGCCGTTGTTCGGACCGTACGCCTGCTGGAACGTGTTCGGCTTGTCGTTGACCCAGTTGAGCAGGCTGCTGTAGGAGTAGTAGCCGGCCGCGTAACGCGGGAAAGCGTCGAACAGGTTGCGGTGCAGGAGTTCCGCGCCGGCCTTGATGGTGTGGTCCTTCAAGACGAACTGCACGGTGTCCTTGAGCTGGAGCTTCTTCTCATCGGCCGTGCTCGGGGTTGTGTCGTTGAAGCCGAAGTACTGGGTCGTCCCGAAGTTGATGGAGAACTCGGTGCCGCCGTACACGCTGGTCACCGGGCGCTGGTCGCGACCGACCTGTGCGATGAACTGGTTGAACAGGTTGTCCTTGAAGACCGAGTCGAGGTCGAGGACGGCCTGGTAGAACTTGTCGGTTTCGTTGGTCTGGTCCAGGCCGAACGTCGACGTGGAACCGCTGTTGGTGGTGTCGTAGTTTGTGATGTTGTCGCGCAGCGACCAGTGGTGGTTCGGGCCGAGGTTGCCGTCCAACTTCACCAGGTAGGTCTTGAGGTTGTTGTCCACGTTGTAGGCCAGGCCCGCCTCGTAAGGCGCCCCCACCGCGGTCTGGATCTTCGAGAGCGCGAGCTGCTGTTGATCGGGCGTCAAGGCGAGGTACTGCGCGTAGGTGCGCATGTCGTTGCCGATGATCGCGGGCTGGCTCTGCTTCATCGAGTCGGCGCCGACGAAGAAGAACAGCTTGTCCTTCACGATCGGCCCGCCGAACACGAACCCGGGCTGCGTGACGTCCTTGGCCAAATAGCTGTCGGAGACGGCCAACGGATAGGAAGTTCCGCCGATGTTCGTGTTGAACACGGTCGAGCGGGTCGAGGACCACGACTGCTTGCGGTCGTAGTAGAACACCGAGCCGTGGAAGTCGTTGGTCCCGCTCTTCGTGATCGCGTTCACCGCGGCGCCGACGCCACGGCCGTACTCCGCGTCGTACTGCGTCCGGATGACCTGGAACTCCTGAATCGCCGCCTGCGAGAAGGTGAACGGCGGCCGCGAGCCGCCGGTCTGCTGCCCGTAGAAGTCGTTGTTCGAGCTAGCGCCGTCGATGTTGTAGTCCGTTGACAGCGGGCGCGCGCCGTTCGCGGTGATCGCGTTGGGGTCGAACGAGCCGGCGCTCACGCCGGGGGTCAGCGACGCCAGGGAACGGAAGTCCCGGCCGAGGAGCGGAAGGGTGTCGATCTGCCGGTTGGTCACCGACTGCGTCATCCCCGAGCGCTGCGTGTCGATGATCGGCGCGACGGCCGTGATCGTGATGGCCTCGGTGACCTTCGGCGTGAGCTTCAGGTCCGCCCTCGTCGTGCTGCCGAGGAGAACGGTCATGCTCGGCACGTTGGCCTGGCCCAGCCCCTGCAGTTCCGCCACGACCTTGTAGCTTCCTGGCGGCAGCAGGCTGAGATCGTAGGCGCCGTCCTGATCCGTGTACGTCGTACGGGTCAAGCCGGTGGCGAGGTTGGTGGCCGTGACCGTGACGCCGGGAAGGCCGGCGTTGTTGTCGGCACGCACCGTTCCGGCGATCGAGCCGGTCGTGTAGTTGACCGATTGGCCGAATGCCGCGCCGCACACGACGAGCGTGCACAGCAGCGCCGCGAAGATGGGACGGATACGAATGGACATTACGATCCTCCTAGAGTTCTCTGAAGTCGATTGACTGCGATTGTCAGACTCGGCAACGCGCCGCCGTCTGCGTCCTTGACCGTACCGGTGACGCGGGTGCTGGTCACGTCGCTCCGGGCCAGCGGCGCGCCGGCCGCACCGAGCGCCGAGCCGGCGGCCGGAAACACCGCCGTCCACCTCGGGAACGACCGCCTCACTTGTCGCATCGGGGACCCTCCTCCAACTTGTCACCCCGGAGTCTACAAAGAGAGCCGGTGGTTCGCAAATCCAGCTAACAGAGACTTTATCTCAACTATGCGAGAGCGGCGTGAAGCGCTTGTGCGGGCTGAGGATAATCACGAGCGCCGGGGCGCGACGGCGGAAACCGCGAGGGAACGGCGACGGCGGCGACGACACGAACGCCCGCCACGGCTACGCCAAGCGCGGCGCGCGCGGTCGTCCCTCGCTCAGCTTCGATGTCGGCGCTCCGCCCCGCTGGCGCCTCGCGCGAGTCGGGCGCCGCCGACCCGGTCTGGACGGCCCCGGCGCGAGCACGCCCGCGCCCAGCGGCTGGCCTCGGCGCGCAGCCTCGCGGGGGATGGGACGGGCGGCGTCGCTATGCGGTCGAAGCGGGAGCGCGGTCAGCGCCCCGCGCGGGCCTCACGCTACGACTTCTTCACGAGCTCCACGTCCAGCGTGATGGCGACGTCCTCGCCGACCAGCACCCCGCCCGTCTCGAGCGTCTTGTTCCACACGAGGCCGAAGTCCTTGCGGTTGATCGTCGTGGTGGCGTGCGCGCCGACCCGCGTGCCGCCCCAGGGGTCCTTCGTCGGCGGGGTCACGCCCTCGACGTCGAGCACGACCGGCCTGGTCACGCCGTGGATGGTCAGGTCGCCGGTGACCTTGAGGTGCCCTTCCCCGGCGGTCTCGACCTTCTTCGAGACGAAGGTGAGCGTCGGGTATTTGACCACGTCGAGGTAGTTCGGCCCCATGAGGTCCTTGTCGCGGGCAGGCTCACGGGTGTCGATCGACGCCGCGTCGATCGTCACGTTGACCTTCGCGGTGCTCACATCGGCCGGGTTGCCTTCCAGCACGCCGGTGAACTTCGTGAAGACGCCGCGCACGTTCGAAATCATCATGTGGCGCACGGAGAACGCGATATTCGAGTGGACCGGGTCGATCTCCCACCGGCTGGTTTGAGCGATCGCGCCGGCGGCGGAGGCCAGGGTTGCGGTGGCAATCGCTGCGACGATGCGGTGATTCATTGGAGAACCCTCCCTTGGGGTCGCACCACTGCTCGGAGGGATAGACGAAGATCCACGCGGCGATATTCCGTTCGCGAAACGTCCTCGAGTACGGTTGCCACGCCCGTGCGCGCTCGGTGAACGGACGCACCTTGGGAGCGGCCGCGCCTATATACTCCGAGGCCATGGATCCGGTGGTCGTCGGCGCCCTCGCCGTCTACGCCGTTGCCCTCCTCGCGATCGGCCGCCGCACCCGGACGCGCGCCCCGCTCGAGTACCTCCTCGCCGGCCGCCGCCTGACCACCGGGCCGTTCGTCGCGACGCTGGTCGCGACCTGGTACGGGGGGGTGTTGGGCGTCGGCGAGTACTCGTACCGGTACGGGATCTCCAACTGGCTCGTCATGGGCGTTCCGTACTACCTGGCGGCGCTCCTGTTCGCCTTCGGCCTGGCGCGGCGCGCCCGCACCAGCGCCGCGCTCTCCATCCCCGACCAGCTCGCCGCGACCTACGGCCCGGCCGCCGGGCGCCTCGGCGCGCTGCTCGTGCTCCTGATGGCGGTCCCGGGCGCCTACGTCCTCATGCTGGGCGACCTTCTCGGGATCTACCTCGGCCTCCCGCTCGCCTGGGCGGTCGTCCTCGGCACGGCATTCACCATCGTCTACGTGGCCGCCGGGGGGTTCCGGTCGGTCGTCAACACGAACATCCTGCAGTTCGTCCTGATGTACCTCGGTTTCATCGTGGTCCTGCCGGTCGCCCTGCACGCCGCCGGCGGACTCTCGGCCGTCTGGGCGGCGCTGCCGGCCGCGAACCGGATGTGGGACGGCGGCCTGGGTACGCAGGCGGTGGTCGTCTGGTACTTCATCGCGATGCAGACGCTGGTCGAACCGACCTTCTACCAGCGCTGCTACGCGGCCGAGACCCCGGCCGTGGCCCGCAGGGGCGTGCTCGTGTCGGTCGGCTTCTGGGTGCTGTTCGATGCGCTGACGACGTTCACCGGACTCACCGCCAGAGCCCTCATGCCCGGCCTCGCCAACCCGGTGCTCGCCTATCCCGAGCTCGGCCGCCTCGTGCTCCCGCCCCTCGCGAACGCGCTCTTCGCCGTGGGCATGTTCGCGACGGTGATGTCCACCGCCCACTCGTACCTCTTCCTCGCGGCGGCGACGATCGGCCACGACGTGGCGCCCGAGCTCGCCGCGCGGGTCGACGAACGCCGCTGGACGATCCTGGGCCTCATCGCGGTCGGCGGAGCCGCGGTCGCGCTCGCCCTCGCGCTGCGCAGCGTGATCGCGATCTGGCACGACGTCGGCAGCGTCGTGACCTCGGCGCTGCTCCTGCCGCTCGGGCTCTCGCACGCGGGCGAGTCCCTCCGGTTCCGACGCCGCTGGGCGGCCGCCGCCATCGGCCTCACGGCGTGCGTGGCGACAGGTTGGATCCTGGCGCGCAGCGGTGGGCGCTACCCACTGGGCCTGGAACCGATCTTCCCGGCGTTGCTCGTGTCCGCGGCGATCTGGGTGGCGGACGTCGGCCTGCGCCGCTCGACGGGCCGCTGACGGCTCTACCCCACCCACCCTTCCGGCCGACAGCTCACGGTCCCCCACCCAGATGTAAACCAGGCAAGGACGCCTGCTGTGAGCTGTCAGCTGTCAGCCGGTCGCTCGCAGCTCGGCGAGCTTGGCGCGCACCTGCTCCGCGTGCCCCGCGGCCTTCACGTTCGGCCAGTGGTAGGCGACCTTGCCCTGAGGGTCCACGAGGACGGTCGAGCGGATGACGCCGATCGAAGTCTTGCCGTACCTGATCTTCTCGCCCCAGGCGCCGTACGCGGTCATCACCGTGTGGTCGGGGTCGGAGAGGAGCGTGAGCTTGAGGCCGTGGCCGGCGATGAACTTCCGGTGGCTCTCGGGGGAGTCGGCGCTGCACCCCACCACGACCGCATCCATGCCCTCGAATGCCTCGATCCCCTCCGTGAACTCGCAGGCCTCGGTCGTGCAGCCGGGCGTGTCGTCCTTCGGGTAGAAATAGAGCACCACCCAGCCTCCCGCAAACTCCGAGAGGCGGACGGTCTTGCCGTTCTGGTCGGGCACCGCAAAGCCCGGCGCCTTTCTTCCGACCTCGATCGTTCCTGCCCCCATTGGTCGCCCTCCCCGACAGACTCCGCCAACGGATCGGCGGCCCGCCCGCTTCCCGCGAGGCCAGGGGCGCTACTCGATCAGGCGGACCCGGTCGACGTAGAACCGGGTGTCTGCGAAGGCGCGGGTGGGGACGCCGCGGTGCTCGGTGTAGTGCAACGCGACCCGCTTGCCGAGCGCCGCGCTCATCTCGTCCGCGATCCGCGGATCCCGGACGGAGAAGTCCCAAATCGTCGGGGTGACGCCGGGGACGATCGACATCGCGAGCTCACCCTCCCAGGTCTTGAACACCCACCCCTTGCGGGAGAACTTCTGCAGGATGCCGGCCCGCTCGCCCTCGGAGTAGCTCCAGTGCAGGACGAAGACCACGTAACCCGCGGCCAGGACCGCGAGCACGCCGATCGCCACGACGAGTCCGGCGACGATCCCGCCGCGGCCGCGGTGTCGCGCGACGCCGGACGACCCCTGTGACGCTCTCATGGTGAGCCGATTCTACTCCGCCGGCTGTCCGCGGCACGACGGCGCGCCGGCACGGTGCCGATGCTTTACGGACGTTGACGAAACCTGACGAATTCGGCGGCGGCACGCGCCTGAAATGCATCTTGACACCCAGTCTCGAAGTGCTACCCTCGACCGAGAGGATCCAATCGGAGACGATGGCGCGGGGGATTGGAGATCTTTCGGTTCGGGGTGTCGCGGTGGGCGTCCTGCTGCTGTGTTCGGCGGGCTGCCTCCGCACGACCGAGCCGCCCTCGGCCTCCGGCTTCAACCTGTTGCTCGTCACGCTCGACACGGTCCGCGCCGACCACGTCGGCGCCTACGGCTATCGCGACGGCGCCACCCCAAACATCGACGCGCTCGCCGCTGCGGGCGTCCGCTTCGCCGAGGCGGAGTCGCCGGTCCCGCTCACCCTGCCCGCCCACGCCTCGATGATGTCGGGCCTCCTGCCCCCTCGCCACGGGGTCCGTAACAACGGCGGCGGGCGGTTTCCACAGGCGCCGGCGACGCTCGCGACCGACCTGCAGGCGGCCGGGTACCGCACGGGCGCCTTCATCGGCGCCTTCGTGCTCGACCACCGGTTCGGGCTGGCGCGGGGCTTTGACCTCTACGACGACGACATCCCGCGCGACGCGGTCGCCGGATTCGACGCCCGGCGGGACGGGCGCGTCGTCGTCGACCGCGCCCTGGCCTGGATCGCCCAGGATCCCGCCCGACCGTTCTTCGCCTGGGTGCACCTCTACGATGCGCACGCGCCCTATGCCCCGCCGGAGCCGTTCCGCACCCGCTTCGCGGACAGGCCTTACGACGGAGGGGTGGCGGAGCTGGACGTCCAGGTCGGCCGGCTCGTTGCGTACCTGGCCGGCAACGGGCTCGCAGGAAAGACCGTCGTGGCGATCGCGGGCGACCACGGCGAGGAGCTCGGCGAGCACGGCGAGGCGAGTCACGGCCTCCTGCTCTACGAGCCGAGCCTCCACGTTCCTTTGATCGTCCGGGCGCCGGGCGTGCTGCCCGCAGGTTGGGTCGTGAAGACGCCGATGAGCCTCGTGGACCTCGCGCCCACGCTCGCCGGCCTGCTGGAGCGGCCGCTCGCAGCGCCGGCCGGCCAAGCGCTCGACGGCCGGGACCTGTCCCGGGCCGTTCGGCGGCGCGAGGAGCCGGCCGCCGCCGACCTCTACGCCGAGTCGTACTACGGCACGAGCTTCGGCTGGAGCGCGGTCGAGGCGCTGCGGCGCGGGAGCCTCAAGTACGTCGCCGCCCCGCGGCCCGAGCTGTACGATCTCGGCCGGGATCCCAAGGAGACCGACAACCTCCTCGGCCGGCGGCGGGGCGACGCCGACGAGCTGGCCGCGTCCCTCACCCGCTTCGCCGGGACCGCGGCGTCCGCCGTAGCGGGCGCGCCGCTCGACGCGGACGCCCGCGCCCGCCTGCTGAGCCTCGGCTACCTCGCCGGGGCGTCGGTCGGAAACCCCGCCGCTGCGCACGCCGGCAAGGACCCCAAGGACGCGGTCGTGCTGCTGCGCGCGTTCGAGGAGGCGCACTGGGCGTTCGTCGGCGGACGGACGGAGGCGGCGCGCGCGGGGTTCGAGCGCCTGGTCGAGGAGGACCCCGGAAACCCGGTGTTCCTCGGCCAGCTCGCCGAGGTCTACCGCCAGCGCCGCGACTACGCGCGCGCCGTGGAGCTCTACAAGAAGACGGTCGCGGTCGCTCCGCAGGACCGGGACGCGCGCTACAACCTCGCGGTCACCCTGCAGGAGGCGGGGCGCGCCGACGAGGCGTTCGCCGCGCTGCAGGCCGCGATCCGGCTCGACCCCGGACGGCCGGAGGCGCACAACGCGCTCGGGATCGCGCTCGCGCTCCGTGGCGACCTCGACGGGGCCAGGGCCGAGTTCGCGCGCACCGTCGAGCTCGACCCGCACGACGCGCGCGCCTTCAACAACCTGGGCAACGCGCTCCGCGACCTCAAGCGGCCGGACGAAGCGGAGCAGGCGTATCGGAAGGCGGTGGCGCTCGCGCCCGGCTACCCCGACCCGCTCAACGGGCTCGGCACGCTGGAGGTGCAGCGGAAACGGCCGCAAGCCGCGATCCCCTGGTTCGAGCGCGCCCTCGCCGTCGCGCCCGGCCTGCACGAGGCTCGGCTCAACCTCGGGATCGCCGAGGAGCTCACGGGCGACCGTCACGCGGCGATGGCGGCGTACAACGATTTCATCTCGAGGACCGTCGGGGACCCCGAGTACGACGGCCAGCGGCAAGCGGCGAAGCGGCTGCTGGCGAGACTGCAACGAGCCGGCTCTTAGATCGAAGCGAAGTTAGGGCGAAAGGAGGGGGGGTGGGTACGCGAACTGAAATTCCCGAACGCAAACCCAGATTCACGTCTCACAGAGCTTCGACCAGGAAGGAGGTGGGCCCGATGATGACCAGGAACCTTCGTAGCCCTGCTCTTGGGGTGCTGCTCGCGGCGGCGTGCCTGTTGGCCGCCACGGCGCTCCAGGCGCAGACATCCACCGGCGCACTGAGGGGAACCGTGACCGACGGCACCGCGCCGGTCCCCGGGGTCACGGTCACGGTGACCAACCCGGCGACCGGCTTCACGCGGACCAGCACGAGCGACACGGACGGCAGCTTCCGGTTCCCGTCGCTGCCGGTCGGCACCTACAGCGTCAAGGCGGAGCTGACCGGCTTCGCCACGGTGACCGTCGAGCGGGTCGAGGTGACCGTCGCCACGACGAGGAGCCTCGAGGTCACGATGAAGCCGTCCAAGGTCGCGGAGGCCGTCACTGTGACCGCGGAGGCCCCGCTGGTCGAGACGACGCCCGCGATCGGCACCGTCGTCAGCCAGAACGAGCTGCAGACGCTGCCGCTCAACGGCCGCCAGTTCGCCAACCTCGGCGTGCTGGCGCCGGGGACGATGCTCGGCTACAACACCGACCCGACCAAGCCCAACCAGTTGGTGGTCGAGCTGAATGGCGGCAGCGGCCGGAACGTGAACTACGTCATGGACGGCGGCGACAACACCGACGACACGATCGGCGGCGCGCTGCAGAACTTCAACCTGGAGTCGGTGCAGGAGTTCAAGATCCAGACGATGCAGTACAAGGCCGAGTACGGCCGCTCGTCGGGCGGCGTGCTGACGGTGATCTCCAAGTCGGGCACCAACGAATTCGCCGGCAGCGCGTGGGAGTTCGCGCGCCGCAAGAGCATGAACTCCGAGACCGAGAGCGAGAGGCTGGCCGGCGGCGGCAAGGCCGACTACAAGCGCGACCAGTACGGCGCCTCGATCGGCGGTCCCATCGTCAAGGACAAGGTCCACTTCTTCGCGACGTACGAGAAGACGTCGATCGCCCAGAGCTACATCGTGAATAGTGGCGGCATCGACCCGTCCCTCGACGGGACCGCCGTCCCCACGCCATCGCATGACGATCTTGCCACCGCAAAAGCGACCTGGGACGTCGACGCTTCCAACTACCTCCAGGTGCGCTACGGGTACCAGAAGAACGACACCAAGTACGGGCAGAGCTCGCTGGCAGCGCCGTCCAACCTGGGAACAGTGACCAACAAGTACTCCTCGATTCTCGCCGGCTACACGGCGCAGATCTCGAGCGACAAGCTGAACGAGTTCGTCTTCCAGTACACCAAGTTCAACAACGTGATCTCCGCCGACTCGGACCAGCCACTGCTCTACTATCCGAGCGGCTTCGCAGTCGGCCGGAACTTCAACACCCCGCAGAGCACCAATCAGGTCAAGTACCAGTACAAGGACGATTTCAGCTTCTCGAAGACGATCGGGGGCAAGACGCACGACTTCAAGGCCGGCGTCGCGTTCATCGACGAACCCACGCTCGACGGCACGTTCAGCACCGGGTTGACCGGCGCGTACAGCCTGACGCCTGGACCGGCGGGCGGTCCCACGTGGGTCGTGAGCGACATCACGAAGTACGGCGGCTTTTCGGGCAACGCGACGCCGACGAAGCAGTACAGCGCCTACTTCCAGGACGACTGGAGGTTCAGCCCGAACCTCACGTTCAACCTGGGCCTCCGCTACGACTTCTACGACGCGCTCACCCTCGACCAGACCAGCAACCCGGTCTGGCAGATGCTCTCGACTCAGACGGCGTACAACTACCCGGAACTGCAGCCGTTCAAGAACGGCGGCGGCAGGGTGATCCAGAACTCCAAGAACGACTGGGCGCCGCGGCTCGGTTTCTCGTGGGACATGAACGGCGACGGCCGCAACATCCTGCGCGGCGGCGTGGGCCGTTTCTACGATTTCCCATACACAAACGCCACAATTCTGTTCCCGGCCCAGGCGGTGCAATCGAACTACGGCATCATCTACGAGGTTTCGGACGGGAACGGGATCAGGAACCCGGACGGGTCGTTCTTCCAGCCGGGCCAGCCTCTCCCGGAATGCACCCTGTATCCGGGCGCCACGTGCGGGATCTCCGGCTTGCCCGCCGAAGTCGCTTCACCCAACCTCAAGCCGCCGCACTCCGATCAGATCTCGCTCGGGTACTCGTGGCAGGTCAACTCGGCGGTCGGCCTGACGGCCGACGCTGTGAAGGTACAGTACCGCGACCTGCCCTACCGGTTCCGGGCCAACCCGTATATCAACTCCACGGACAGGCTCTTCACGTCGCTGGGAGTCTCCAACAACTTCCGCATCTGGACCGGCGACGGGTTCGCCGATTACGAGGGGCTGAACCTCGGCATCCACGTCCGCGGTGACAAGTTCGAGCTGCAGGGGTTCTACACGCTGTCGCGCGCGACGGGCAACGTCATCGGCGGCGCGGACGAGTTCCGTATCACGCGGGTTGAATACCAGCCCGACTACAAGTCGTATCGCGACCAGTCGGTCAACCCGTACGACCCCACCTGCAGCGCGTGCACCGGGCCGCTCGACACCGATGCGCGCCACCGCGTCACCCTCGCCGGCAGTTACCGCCTGCCCGTGGGGTTCACGGTTTCCGGGGTATTGCGTTATCATTCGGGCACGCCTTACACCGTCTTTGTGACGGGCCCGAACCCGCCTCAGAACATCACGCTTGCTCCAGGAGTCTCGCACGTCAACAGCGCGACGGGTGCGAGCTTCACTCAGCTTGACCTCCGCGTCGCGAAGAACTTCGATTTCGCGAAGGATCTCGGCATCGAGCTTTACGCGGAGATGTTCAACGTCCTCAACGACAAGAACCCCGCCGCCTACACGTCGGCCGGGACCCCAAGTGCCTATGCCGGCGACATCGGTTTTGGCGAGCAACGTCAGATACAGCTCGGCGCCCGGGTCCACTTCTAGGCAAGGGGCCGTTCTACAAAAGGGCGGGGCGCCTCCGGGCGCCCCGCTTCTTGTCATGGGTACCGCGGATCGCGGCCCGTCAGCTTCGCTTCGCTCGGGCGGGCAAGGGCGCCCGCACCGCGGGCTACCTCGTGACGTGTGGCGCGGCCGCCCTCGGCCGCGCCCGAACGTCCCCACGCCTGGTTACGCGATCCGCCGGAGGTTCAGTTCGCCGCCCTCAAGTGACGCCGGACGCGCCCGGTCACCAGGACAGTTGCGGCCGCCGAGTCGGCGTGCCCGCAGGCGTTGACGACACGGACCCAGTACGGCGTCGTCACGCCGAGATCGAGGGCGGTGAATGTCGCTGCGTTCGTCCCCACCCGCCTCGAGGTATCCCCACTCTCCCCCAGGTACCACTCATAGAGGAAGGGCCCGGTGCCCGTCGCCGCCACCGAGAGCGTGGCGGTTCGGCCCACCGTGATTGTCGCGCCCTGGGGGTTAGCAGTGACCACAGGCGCCGCGCAACTGGCTGGAACGCAGTCGCTCGTCGCGATCGCGCCGTTGTTCCCGACGGCGACGAGCCGCGTCGCGGTCCAGGCGATTGCGTTGAGGTCGTTGATCGTCAACGATGGGTGCGAGGTCCAGACGGCGCCGTCAGGGCTCGTGAGGATGGTGCCTCGCGCTCCCACCGCGACGAGCTGAGACCCGGTCCACGCGACACCGTAGAGGTTGAGGTCCGTCCCCGAGATGCGTGGGGTCCAGGTCCGTGCGTCGGTGCCGGTCAAGACCGTGCCCCCGGCGCCCACAGCCACGAGCTGCGAGCCGGCCCACGCCAGCGCGTTGAGCTCGTACGAGGTGGCCCGGGTCTGCAACGTCCATTCGGAGAGATCCGAGCTCGTGGCCACGACCCCATACGCGCCGGCCGCCACAGCCTGCGAGCCCGTCCATACGACGGTGTCGAACGTGTCGGCGGTCAGCCAGCCCAGCCAGCCCAGGGAGGTCCAGGCGACCGCGTCGGGGCTGGTGAAGATCGAGCCAACGGCGCCGACCGCCACGAGCCGGGACCCCGTCCATGTGACAGCGTGGAGCGTGTCGGCTGCCTCGATCGGGCGAGCGTCCCAAACGGCGCCGTCCGCGCTCGTCGTGACCGTGCCGTCCACATCGACACCCACTGCCACGAGCTGGGCGCCCGTCCATGTCACGCCGTTGAGGCTGCCGGTCGGCCCCGCCACGCGAGCGGTCCAGTCGGTGCCGTCGGGGCTCGTCATGATCGCTCCGCCGTCCGCGACCGCGACGAGCTGCGAGCCTGTCCAGGTGATGGCCCTAATGCCGGCATCGGAGGCGGTGCCGTGGAGGAACGTCCACTCGGCACCCGACGAGCTCGTTGCGAGCGCGCCGACGGAACCAACCACGACGAAGCGGTCGCCGATCCACGCGACGTCGCTGAGGAGGTGGGTGGTCACCCACGCGCGTGTCGTCCACGTCGACCCGTCCGGACTTGAGAGGATGCACGTCCCGCCCACGGCCACCAGTTGGCCTCCGGAGGTGGCGACGGCGAGGAGCCGGGTCTGAGGAACGCCCGACGACCGCGCCGTCCAAGCCACGCCGTCCGGGCTGGTGAGGAGCGTGCCGTAGTCGCCGGTCGCCACGATCTGCGTCCCGGTCCATGAGACGCCGTAGAGCCCTTGCGGCGTCCCCGAATGCTGGGGCGTCCACGAGACACCGTCGGCGCTTGTCAGGATGGTTCCGGCGAGGCCCACCGCGACGAGCTGCGTCCCCGTCCATGCGACAGCGTTGAGGTTGTTCGGGGTCGGCGCCGGCTGCGGGGTCCAGTTAATCCCGTCGGGGCTGGTGAGTACGGTGCCCGCGCTACCAACCACCACGAGCCGAGTGCCGGTCCAGGCCACGCCGTAGAGGTCCTGGTTGACGCCTGAAGGTTCCTGCGTCCAGGTGATGCCGTCCGTGCCGGTCAGGATCCGCGTTGAGAAGCGCCCATTGCCGTCGCGGTTGGCCACCGCGACGAGCCGGCTTCCGGTCCAGACTACGGCGTTCAGCTGGGCCTGTATGCCCGAGGATCGGGGGGTCCAGTCGATCCCATTCGGACTCGTGTATACACCCCCGCGGTAGCCGACCGCCACGAGCTGCTGACCCGTCCAGGCCATCGCCCGGAGGTCGTAGTCCGGATGTGTCGGCGCCAGCAGCGTCCAGTTCGCCCCGCACGAATTTCCCGGGGAGTCGACCGTGCCGCCGGCCGGAGCCGGCTCCGCCGCCCTGGCACCCCGCACGCCGGGCGCCAGCGCCAGCACGAACGCCGCGAGTCCGAGCACGGCCGCGTGCCGTGCTCCCTTGAGGACGGGTTCGCTCGGTGTCGTCATTGTACGATCCGCGGACCAGTCATGGCGGCCGCAGCCCGTGCTTAAAGGGTACAGGGCCGCTGCTCCAGGTTCAACAGCCCGACGCATCCGTAGTCACGCCCAGATGGGATTGGGCGGTCAGCCACGGCCGCACGGGCGGCTCTCTGCCCGGGGGAGCCGGGGGGGTATTGAGTTCGACTCCCTACAGTCCGCACCCGACCTGCGGGACGATCTCCCCGTGTGCGCGGCACGCGAGAGCCAGCGCCACGACGCGCGAGCGCGGATCATCGGTGCGTCGTCACGAGACGCGCCGGCCTGGGTTTCCCGTGGTTCTCCGGTTCCTCATGAAGGTGCTCGGCGTGGCCGTCGGCCACCTGCAGGGTAGGGGGCCGGGCAGCCGCCACAGGACCTGCGGCGGCGACGACCCAGGTGCCTCCCGGTGCGAGCAGACTTCAGCGGGGGACCGGGCCCTTTCCGGAGGGTGCCGCAGGTACCGGAAACGCCCTGACGACGCTGGTGCCGCCCTCGGCGGGCATGACACGGGCCGAGCCCTTCTTCTCCACCTCGTCGATGCGGATCACCGCGTGCATCGGGATGAACACGCGCCGGACGCCGGCGAACTCGGTCTTGAGCCGCTCCTCGGAGGAGTCCACGATGAGCTGCGAGCGCTCGCCGAACAGGAGGTGCTCGACCTCCACGAACCCGAACATCTCCCCCTGCGAGACCGATCCGGCGTAGATCTCGAAGACCTGGCCCTGGTTCGTGAAGATGACCTTGAAGATCCTGGTTTCGGTCCTGCGTTTCGTCATCCGGTCGTCGCTCTCGAGGCAACGGTAGCACAGGGATCCCGACCGCGGGGCACGGGTCAGGACGGGCCTACCGCAGCTCGGCGCGGACGGCGGCGAGGTCCTTGTCGGCCCTTGCCTGCGTCGCGAGCTTGGGGTTGAGCTCGACGGCCCGCCGCAGCGCCGCGAGCGCGCCCGGCTTGTCGCCGTTGGCGAGCCGGATGACCGCGAGGTCGTAGAGCACCTCCGGGAGCATGCCGGGCTGCGCCTCGGCCCTGCCGGCCGCGCGCGTCTGCCACGTGAGCGCCTCCGGGAACCGCTTCTCGGTGAACGCCGTCCACGCGCGGTTCCAGTCGTCGTTCACGAGCGCCATTCCGAGCAGCCGGCCGATCTCGCCGAACGGGTCGGGGTGATCGTCGACGCGGATGTCCACCGCGTGGTCGGTGAACCCGTTGAACCCGGCGCGGGCTCGGCACACCAGGATCGCGGCGGACTGCCGTCCGCGGCTGTCGCCGCCGGCCGCGTCGCCCGCCCTCAGCGCGGCGAACAGGCGCTCGGCGAGCGGCGTGCCCTTGGTGGCGAGGAACGACGCCTCCATCGCGGCGACGACGGCCTCGCCGGCGAGGATGTTGCCCTGGACGGCGTAGCCCGGACCGTGGCGGCCGCCCGCCCAGTGGGTGCAACCTGGACCGCTGTAGGTTGCCGACTCGCCGCGCGCGCTCACGATGCCGACCTGACGGGCGTCGTTGCCGTCGTCTGTCCGCAGCAGCACCTTGATCGCCTCCTCCGGCGTCAACCCGAGCGCGAGCAGATCGAGACCGTGCGGTCCGAACGTGGTGTTCGCGTTGGCCTGCGTCGCCACGCCGCCCGCGCCCGCGCGGGCCCACGGGACGACGGCGCCCACCGCGAAGAAGCGGCTGGCGACCGCGACTCCGACCTCGCCGGCCTCGGGATCGGCCGCGACGATCGAAAACGTCGCCGGCCGCGGCGGCTCGGCCGCGGCAAGCGCCGGGAGGCAAACGGTGGCCACGATGACGGCAGCAGCGGACAGTCGCATCGATGTCCCTCCCAATGACCGCTCATGGTAGCTGACCAAGCGACAGAGCCGGGGCGGCCTCGGCCCGGATCTGCGGCCGGTGGACCATCGCGCTCGAACTCGGGGCGTAACGCTCCCTGGGAGCTCCCTCTCCCGCCCGCGGGAGAGGGCCGGGGTGAGGGGTCACTCAGATGAAGGCCTGCAACACCCCCACCTGACCTCCCCCCTCCAGGGGGAGGAACCGATGACGAGAGCCGCGCGGCTCCACCACCAGTCCCAACGATCCCTCGCTCCGCTCGGGATGATTCCAGCTCACCGGCGGCGAGCTGGCGAGGCCCTCCCAAGCTGCAGGGGATCCCTCGCTGCGCTCGGGATGACATCGGCCCGCGCTCGCGGGCCGATGTCACTTCCTCGTGTAGACGGCCTCCATCATCTTGAACTCGTTGCCGGTCGGGTCGGGGCCGAACATCTCGAACACGTGCTTGTTGGCGTCCACGATCCTCGTCACCTGACGGACCGTGATCTTCTTGCCGGACATCACGTCGTCCATGGTGCTCGTCGCGGTGATGACCTTGCCGGAGGCATCCGCGGAGCCGGTCATGGTCATCATCATCGTCCCCATCGTGTCCATCCAGGACCCGACGTACTGCTTCTTGAAGTTGTCGTACCCGGTGTACCCCAGGCCCTCGAACGGCATCCCGTTGAACTCGCTGTGCACCGACTCGCGCACGAAACGCCCGCCGAGCACCCAGGTGTCCTCCGAGACACCCTTGGAAACCTGCGCCGGCGCGCCGGGCGCCTGCCACATCGTCATCTGGACGTCCCAGGTCCCCACCATCGGCTCCAGCACCTTGTGGCCCTCGCCGGGGGTCGCGACCTTCATCCACGCCTCCATCGCGGCCCTCTCCTGGGGCGTCATCTCCTTCGGCTTGTCGCCCTGCTGCGCGACGGCGATGCCCAGGCTCCCGGCAAGCGCGCCGATGACGACCACACCTCTCACGAACGTACCCAACCTCATCGCAGTGCCCTCCTTTAGACTTATTCTAGATCTCGTTTGCGGCCTTGCCAAGGCCGCGACCCGAGCGTCCCAGCCGGCGTCTCACGGTCGCCAGGCGAGCGCAAGCCACCCCTCGGTCCGGTCCTTGAGGGGCTCGTCCAGAACGCGAGCGACCCCGACCGTGACGTGGAACCCCGGCGCCTTGACCAGGGGGACGGGCGCGCTCGTGATGTCCCATTCGACGCCCGCGAGCCTGAGCCACCCGCCCTTCGGGGCGCCGGCATCCCAGACACGGTGGCGCTCGAAGAACAGCGGCAGGCCGCCGACCATCAGCGTGGCCCGCTCCCCCTCGTGCTCGTCCCCGATGCGCGTCCCCGCCGGCAGCGCCGGTACCAGGATGCGCCCGGCGAGCGTCGCGGTGGGCAGGATGGAGCTGTCCACCCCGCCGAGCTGGAGGCGGTCGAGGTCACGGGTGGCGTCGCGCACGGCGTGCCTCTGGTACGCGAGCACGACGCCCGTCCCGTCGCGCACCGCGCCGACCTCGAACCGGCCCCCGAGGCGTCGCCATGAACCGTCTCCGGTACGCCCGACGTCGGCCCGAACGTCGAGGAGGTGCGGGAAGCTCCACCCCGCCGCCGACGGCGTGTTGGTGACGGTCGCCGAGAGGAAACCGACCGTCTGGGTCAGGCGGTCCGAGGCAGCGGAATCGAGGCGGGCGACCATGCCGCCGCCGGTGAGGCGCGCGCCGCCGGTGTCCCAGCGGCGCTGCCACGACGCCGTCGCCTCGGCGCCGCTCCTGTCGGCGTCGAGCGAGCCGCCGAGCCCAGGGACGCCCTCCGGCTGGAGCGAAGGCCTCTCCTTCGACTCGAACAGCTGCAGGGAGAACGTGACCGGCCAACCCCGCCACGCCGCGGCGATCGAGCCGCCGCGCGGCCCGGCCTTGGCCCCAAAGGCGCCCAGCGCCGTCACGTCGAGCCGGCCGATGACGTCGCCGACGCGGGCGCCTGCCTCGAGCGTCCGCGACGAAGGCGCGAACCCGCCACCAACGATCGCGGCGATCTCCTGACGGCCGACGCCGTAGGGCCGGCCGGGTCCGACCACGGCCGTCGCGAGCGGAGGCATAGACGCAGGCGCCTTCGGGCGAACCGCGGGCGCGAGGTCGGCGGTCAGCGCGGGCGTCTCCGGCGGCGGTGAGGTCCCCAGCTCGATGCGCCGAAGGTCGAGGCCGTCCGCCTGGAGCGACAGGTAGTAGAGGGCGGTCCCGTCGGGCGCCGGGGCCGGGGCGAACGCCGCGCCGGCGGTGCGAGTCACCGGGCGCGGCTCGCCGGAGCCGTCGGAGGCCAGCGCGACGACGTCGACGAAGCCGCGCTGTCCGACCGATGCGAACACGACCAGGCCGTCCGGGCTCCACGCCGGGCAGGCGACCGAGGCGCCCGGAGGCGTCGGCAGTACCACTTCCGCTCCGGTCGATACGCTCCGCACGACCAGCCTCCAGCCGCCGCCCGAGTGCACGAGGTAGGCGATGCGGGTGCCGTCCGGGCTCAGACGGGGCTGGGCCGCGACCGCCTCGACGGAGGGCGCCGTGATGTCGGTGACGCGGCCGGTTCCGAGGTCGACCCGTACGAGCTGCGACAGCCCATTGCGGGATCGGACGGCGACCGCCCACGATCCGTCGGCCGCAGGGTCGGCGTCGCGCACATCCGCGAGACGCGTGAGCCGTCGCACCGCGCCGCTCGCGGGATCCCACCGGAAGAGATCCGGGTGCAGGACGCCCTCGCCGTCGGCCTCGAGCCGGCCGTAGATGATCCCGCGACCCCCGGCGAGCCAGCGCGGCGCGAACGGGTCCCGGCCGTTCCTGGTCACCAGCTCGTGCAGCGGCGTGCGGGCGAGCGGCCTCGCCCGCACGGGCGCCACGTCCTGCGGGTCACGCTCGCGTTGACGATCGATCCGTTCGCGCCACTTCTTCTCCGCGCCCTCCTCCGGGCCCGTGGACCAGACCACGAGCCGCGAGGGCGCCTTCCTGGCGCGCAGGACGATCGCGAGCGCCTTGCCGTCCGGCGCTACGGCCGGCTCGCCGGTCGTCCAGGTCAGCTCCTGCCAGAGGTCGCCTTCGCGGGCGACCGGCGCGAGTCGGCGCTCGGCCTCCATCGCGCGCCACGTGAGCTCCGCGCAGAAGCGCTCGTACAGCTTCTCCGGCGGCTCCCCGAACACCCCCTCGAACGCCACCTCGAAGCCGCGATCCGTCCGCGCGGTCATCCGCGCCCAGAGGTGCTTGAGGCTCCCGGGGCCCGACCGCTCGTCGAGCCACTCGAGGTACGCGGAGCCGGCCAGATACGCCATGGACATCCCCATCCAGCTCTGCGAGTCGCTGGCCAGCTGCCGGTACGTCGGCAGGCGGCCGGCGCGGGCGCGCTGGCGCAGGATCGCCGCCCTGAAGTCGCCGTTGGGGCGGCCGGACCCGGTGAGCTTCCCCTCGACGAGCGTCGCGTACCCCTCGTGGACCCACCGAGGCGCTCGCAGGGAGATCGGGCCAAGGGGGAGCAACCATTCCACCAGCCGCTGAACGGGCGCGCGGGAGGGCCTGAGCAGGTGGACGAGGTGCGTCTCCTCGTGGACCGTCAACAGCTCGGTCCAGTCGACGTAGTCGCCGAGGCCCGACGTCGGCCCCGGTGGTGTCGTCCACAGCACGAGCCGGGGCCATCCAAGGATCGGGAGCGCGGCGCCGTTGGCCTGCGCGACGGGGTCGCCGACGACCACGTCCACGACCTCGGGCGGCCCATACCCGACCTCCGCGATGACCCGCTGCCGGACCGCCTCGAGCCGGGCGGCGGTGTGCAGCGCCCATGCCTCCGCCGGCGCCGTGTAGTGCACGCGGAAGTGAGGGGTCTCGACCGTGCGCCAGTCCGCGCTCGGCCCCTGCGCCAGGACCGGCGCGGAGGCGAGGAACGCAAGCAGCAACGCCCGTTTCGGCATGCCTGGAAGGTAGCACGAGGGGCCCTCGGCGACCCGGGCACGGATCGGGCGCGCCCCCCGGCGCGCCCGACGAGGGTGCCGCGACGCGCGCCGGCTACCGCTTGCGGAGCGTCACGTTGCCGGAAAAGCTCCTGGCGACGACCCGAGCGCCCGCCCCGGTCGAGAACGAGAGCTCCTTCCCGGGCGCATACTCGCTGGTGCGCCTGGCCTCGGGGCCGAACGCGTTGGTGATGTTGCCCGAGAACGTCGTCACGTCGAACTCCGCGCCGGTGGCTGCGGGCAGCGACAGCTCGACGTTCCCGCTCACGCTCTTGGCGTCGAGCCGGCCGTCCTTGGCGAGGCCCGCGTCGAAGCGGATGTCGCCCGAGGTCGTCTGCAGGTCGACGCGGGTCACCTCGCCCCCCTTCACGACGACGTTGCCGCTCACCGAGCCGGCCTCCACGGCGCCCGCGACGCCGGCGAGGGTGACGTTGCCGCTCACCGACTTGGCGCGGCCGGGCGCGTTGGCGGCGGTGATCTCGACATCGCCGCTCACGCTCTTGGCTTCGAACTCCTTGGGCTCGCCCGCGACTCTGACGGTGCCGCTCACGGAGTCGAGCTTGATGCGGCCGCCGACCTTCTCGACGCCGATGTCCGCGCTGACCGTGCTCACCTCGAGCGAGCTGCCGGCCGGCACCTTGATCTCGAGGTCGGACCCGTCCACGTGGTGCGCGAAGTGGGGCAGCACGACGCGGATCTCGGTCCGCCCGCCGCTCCCGGTGAACTCGAGCCGCTCCGTGCCGCGGCCGAGCGTGCCGCTCACGGCTACCTCGTCGCGGTCCCAGCCGGACACGCGCACCGAACCGGATACGTTGTGCACCTCGACGACGCCGTCGCGGCTCGCCGGCCTGCTCTCCTCCACCCGCTGCTGCGCCATCGCCGTCCACGCCGCGGCCGCCACCGCCAGGCCGAACACCAGGATCTTCCTCATCGCCGTTCCCTTCCCCTCTCACCCGCGCGCCGGCGCCTGCGTGACCCGCTCCAGCATGTCGATCTCCTGCTGGTACGCGGTCACGAGCAGCACCGGGAGCTGTTCGTTCCCGGGATCCCGGGCCAGCGCCGCCTCCATCTCGCGAACAGCCCGGTCGATGATCGCGAGGTTGTCGTCCACCACCTTGAGCGTCGCCGGCGACAGCGACCCCCGCCGCGACGCCAGCGCCGCGAGCAGCTGCGTTCGTGCCGCCTCGTACGTGCCGTGCGCCTGCTCGAGCCGAAGCGACGCGAACGTCGGACCGCGCCCCGCGTCGCCGGTCGGCGGGGTGGCGCCGCGACGGCTCAACACCGCCATCGTGACCACGGAGGAGATCGCCACGAGCACCGCGGCCGCCGCCGCCAGCGCGCCGAGCCGCGGCCAACGTGGGGCGCGCGGCGCCGAGAACGCCCGGCGCACGACCGTTTCGCCCGAGATGCGGGCGGCGATCCGCGGCCAGAGGTCGCGGCCGGGGTCGAGGCTCCGCGCCATCGAAGCCGCGCGCGTGACCACGGACCGCAGCCCGGCCTCGGCCCGGCGGCACTCGGCGCAGTCCGCCAGGTGGTCGTCGACCTCGCGTTTGACCGGACCGGAGAGCGCGCCGTCCACGTAGTCGTCGAGCCGGGCTTCCACGTCGTTGCAGCTCATCACGACAGCACCTCCCTGAGGAGACGGCGGGCGCGGTGGAGGTGCGCCTTGCACGTGCCCACCGCGAGGCCCGTGTAGCGCGCGATCTCGGCGTGCTCCCAGCCGTGGACGTCGTGCAGCACGAAGACGTGCCGGGCTTGGCGCGGAAGCCCCGCGACGGCCCGTTCGAGGTCGAGCGACGTACCCGGCTTCGCGCTCGGCGCCGGACCGGCAAACGCCTCGAGGTCGTCCACGAGGGTCACGCGGGCGTCCCTTCGCTTCCGGTCCCGGCGTTCGGAGAGGACGACGTTCACCGCCAGGCGGGTGAGCCAGGTCGCGAACGCGCTCTCGCCCCGGAACGTCCCCAGCTTCTGCCACGCGCGGACGAACACGTCCTGCGTCAGCTCCTCGGCGAGCGCCGCGTTGCCGGCCATGCGCAGGCAGACGGCGTGAACGAGGCCCACCGTCGCCCGGTACAGGCGCTCGAACGCGGCCAGGTCACCGCCCTGGGCCGCGCGCACGACCGTGCGCTCGGAATCGGGATCGGGGCTCACCGCCGCGCTCCAGCGGCGGGCCGGCGATGCGTTCTCGTAGTCACGTGCCGCGTCCACATCCCATTAGATGCCCGCCACCGCCGCTTGGTTTAGTCGGCCCGCGAGGCCGGCAGCGCGCGGAGGCGCAGGCCAGGATGCCTACCTCTTCCTCGTCTCGACCGCGAACACCGGGTCCACGTCCACCGGGACCTTGGTGAGCCCGTCGAGCGTCCTGCGCACCGACTCCGGCACCTTCCCGTACGTCCCGAGCCAGGCCCCCGCCTTGTCGTACGACCCTTCCGACTCGATCGTGAGCAGCTCCCTGGCGAGGCTGCGGACGGCGCCGGCGAACTTCTCCAACACCGGTCTGAACCGGCCGTCCGAGGTCGTGGCGAGCGCGCCCTTCGCGAGAAGGTAATTGAGCTGGCCTACGGCGGCCAGGCCGCGCGCGTCGGCCGTGCCGAACCGCGCGTTCTGGAAGAGCCCGGCCAGGTACGTCCACGGCAGCCGCTCGACGACCGTCACCGGTACCACCTTGCGATTGGCGAGGACGGCGAGAGCGTACACGCCGAGGACGTCGGCCTTCGCTTCCTCGATCGCCGCGAAGCGCTCCTTGAGCTCCAGACCGACCTCGGTGTCGCGCCCGCCCACCTTGATCCGCGCCGGGCCAAGGGCGTGGGCCAGCTCGTGGAAGAGCACGTGGTGGTAGTACGCGTCGAAATCGAGGTTCTTGGCCTCGTCCTTTGCGAGGACCTCCAGCCCCGTCGGCGCCAGCACCGAGTCGTACTTGATCCGTAACACGTTCTTCAGGAGGATCGTCTTCGATCCCTTCCCCTCGCGGACCCGGAGGTCATCGGGGAGATCGAGCGCCACCGCGAGCGGCCCGCAGTGGGCCACGCCTCCGGCGATCACCTCGTCGACCACGCGGATCGGATTGACGGTGCCCCGCGCCGTTGCGGTCGGCGCGACCGGGATCGGCAGCCGACTCTCCAGGTACGGCAGCTCGCGCCCGTACTTCGCGAGCTGCTCGGAGTCCTTCCGCCGCTCGATGCCGATGACGGCCCCGAACGAGGCCTTGTACCCGATGAGACCATCCTCGGACCGCCCGAACGGCCCGATCGCCACCTCGATCGGGGCGTCGAGGTCGACCCACGCCATGTCGGAGGCGAAGTAGTCGTCGGTACGCACCGATTCGGCGCGTAAGGTGAGGAATTTCTTCAGGTTCGCGTCCGTGGTCGCGGCGGCCGAGTCGCTCAGCTCGCTCGCCAGCCGCCGGACGAGATCCGCGAACGCCTTGGAGTAGGGCACGGCGACGAGGTCCTTGCCGTCGCGCCGGATCACGGTCAGCGGTGATGTGAACGCCGGCGCGTCGGCAGGGTGCGCCGCCAGCCACGCGGCGAACCCGGCCCGGGTGAGGTCCTCGGGATAGAAGCCGGCGCCGGGCGGGCGCTGCACGTCCCCGACGAAAGGCCGGAACCCGTCGATGCGGTCCCAGGGTCCGACCATGATCCTGAGGTAGTCGCGCACCGCGGCGGCATCGGGTCCGGCAACCGCGAGCGCCCTCGGCGCGAACGCCTCGTACCCCTGCCACGTCTGACGCTGGAAGATCTCGTCAACCGTCGCCGCGGCACGGACGAGGTGGTCGAGGGCCTTGAAGTCGCCGGGTGTCAGCTTCGTGGTGTCGGCGTCGATCAACTGCTGGGCGAAACGCGCCCGGCGGGCCCGCAGGTCGGGCGCCACCTGGAGCTCGACGGGCGGCTTGGCCGGCGGCGCGCTCCGGCCATCGCAGCCGAATAGGGCGACGACCGCGGCGCACGCGACCCAGGGCAAAAGACCCTTCCGACCCATCGAACACCTCCGGCAAGCGCCAAGCCTAGCGGAGTTTGCGGTGGCCGTCGACGGCGGGCGCCTGCGCCCCGAGGCTTGCACATCGCGCGTCCCGGCTCTAGGTTGGAGGCAAGGAAGAAAAAGGGAGCCGCCTGGCGGGCAGGAATCCTCCCGCAGGCGTTAGCGTTGAGGAACCCGTAAACACCGGCGGAGGTTGGACGTGAGCCTGGTTGGCCGACTCGAAGAGCTGTCCGTGGCGGAGATCCTCCACATGATCGCGTGGGGCGAGAAGACGGGCAAGCTCACGATTTCGCGCGGCAACGCGGTGGCGGTGGTCGTGTTTCACCGCGGCCGGATCGTGTATGCGGGGTCCAACTCGCCGCGGCAATCGCTCGGCAGCATTCTCGTCTGCCGCAGCCTGGTCAGCGAGGACGGGTTGATGGGGGGAATCGACGAGCAGAATCGCCGCGGAGACGGCTCGTGCCTCGGGGCGGTCCTGATCGAGATGGGCGCGCTGACGACCCGGAGTCTGGAAACCGCCGTCCGCGAGCAGATCGAACAGGTGATCGCGGAGTTCTTCCTCTGGGAGTCGGGAGGGTTTCGGTTCGAGGTGTTGGACCTTCCCGACGCCGCCGTGAACGCGCTCGACGCCACGAGCCTGCAGCTGGATCGTGGCTTCAGCGCCGACCAGGTTGTGCTCGAGGTCGTCAAGAAGGTCGACGATGCCCGGCGCCGCCGCGAGGAGTACGCCGCATCCAGCCGGCGCGCGGCGCCGCGGGTCGCGGGCGACTCGCCGCTCCGGATGGTGGCGGCGCCCCCGCAACGCCGAGACGCGGCCTCGCTTCAGGGGATCATGGCCGAGGTCCAGGCTCCTGCGCTGCGCGGCGAGGCCGTCCTCACCATCCTCCGCAACGCCAGGCGCTTGCTCTCGCGCGCCGTGCTCTTCGTGCCGACCTACCGGGGGTTTGCGGGCATCGGGCAATTCGGCGTCGAACTGAGCGGCGCCCCCGCCGATGAGCAGATCCGCGAGCTGTTGATCCCGCTCGACCAACCTTCCGTCCTCGGCGATGTGATGTCCAAGAGGGGCACCTACCGGGGGATCCTCTCGCCGACGTTCTGGAACGACTTCCTCCTCCAGGAGCTGGGCGGGATCCTCCCCCGCGAAGTCGTCGCGGTGCCTGCGGTTGCGGGCGGAGAGGTGGTCGCGATCCTCTACGGCGACAGCGCGGCGTCGGGCGAGCCGATCGGCGGGCTCGCCGGTCTCGAGTCCGCGGTGGGCGAGGCATGCGCCCGTTACGTCCGGACTCCGGCGCCGGGCGCACGCAACGCCGGGTCGGGCCGCCCCGGCCCCCCGGGCTCGAGCGCCTGACCGGGCGACCTCAACCCGCCGCCCGGGTTCGCCGTACAAGGGAGTGTAGGATTGCAGCCGCCTGGGGGGCGAGGTCACGATGACGGAAGCCTGGAAGAAGCGCCTGGTCTGGCTCTGGAACGAGTGGATCAAGTCGCTCCTGATCGTGCTGGTCGTGGTCGGGGGGTTCCGCTCCGCCGTCGCCGACTGGAACGACGTCCCCACGGGCTCGATGAAGCCGACGATCCTCGAGGGCGACCGCATCGTCGTCAACAAGCTGGCCTACGACCTCAAGCTGCCTTTCACGAGGCTGCGCCTGATCCGCTGGGCGAGTCCCCAGCGCGGCGATATCGTCGTCCTCTTCTCCCCGGCCGACGGCAAGCGACTGGTGAAGCGCGTCGTCGGACTCCCGGGCGACCGTCTGGCGCTACGGAACGACCGCCTCTACCTCAACGGCGAGCCGGTCTCCTACGAGCCGTTCACCACGATGACCGTCCACGACTTCCAACACTCCGACCGTCCGACCAGGCTGCTCGCGACCGAGATGCTGGGGAACCGGGCCCACCCGGTGATGATCACCCCCGACGTCCCCGCCATGAGGTTCTTCGGCCCGATCCGCGTCCCCGAGGGGCAGTACTTCGTGATGGGCGACAACCGGGACGAGAGCGGCGACTCGCGGGTGTTCGGGTTCGTCGCCGAGGACCGGATCGTCGGCAAGGCGACCGCCGTCGCCGGCTCGGTGGACCCGGCCGACCATTACCTCCCCCGCTGGCAGCGGTTCCTCCGCGCGCTGCGCTAGTTCCCTGTCAGGGAAAGCGGCCGTGCCGCGTTGCAAGCGCCGCGGGGCGTTCGGCTCACCGGGGGTTGGGGGGCTCGACGGGCGGGTCGCATGCCGGCGCGGGCGCCTCGACCGCGGGCTGCACGACAGGCAGCGCGTGAGCGCGCACGATGAACCTCTTCGGCGCCGAGCCCTGGTAGTCGAACGGGTAACATGTGACCAGCGTCAGCATCCTCTCGGCCGAACGATCCAGCACCGATACGTCCGTGGGATCCACCACCCACGTGCGCTCGACGGCGTAGCGGAACGCGCCCTCCGGCGAGGTGATCGTGATCTCGTCGCCGACCCGGATGTGGCGCAGGCCCCGAAAGAGCGTCGTCCGGTGGGCCGCCAGCGCCATGTTCCCAGCGGCTTGCGGGAGCGAGGTCTCGGGGAAGTGCCCGACGGCGCGCCGGATCGTCTTGTCGTCGACGCCTTCCAGGATCGGTGCCGAGACGCCCACGCGCGGGATCTCGATCCGGCCGAGCGCGTGCTCGGCAGGCGAAACCGCCTCGAACGACCCCGGGTCGTCCTCGCGGAGCGCGTCGGAGCCCTTCGGCGTGGCCGGCGTGCCCGCGCTTGCAGGAGCGGCGGTTATGAGAAGCGCGACGCCGATGAGCACCAGCGCACGCGCGAGAACGGCTTTGACCTTGGTGACACCCATGCTGCGACCCCCGGTCGGACTCGGTGTGATTCGCGCGCCTCGGGGGAAGGCACGCCGCGCACCCAAGCCAGGAGGATGCTAACACCGACGTCAAGACGGCGACCGCCTCTATCCCGAGCCGGCTGTCTTTGAGACCGCGACCGCGGACCGGAGACGAGGGTCTGGGCTCCGGGGTCCGGGGTCCGGACCCAGTGGTTCACCCTCCCGACTCGGTGTCATTGCGAGAAGCCGGGCGAAGCACGGCAGAGCCTGCCCCGAGGAGGAGCGGAGCGACGACGTGGGGGAAGAGGCAGGCCCACCAACACGTGCAGACGCCCCGCGAGAACGGGGTCGATACCGGAAGACGGTGAGGTGGCTGCTGTACCTGCGGGGATCAATCCCCTCCCCAAACGGGAGGCTCGGCGTCGCTTCCTGGTCGGGGGATTGCCACGGCTCCCGCGCGCCGCGCGGGAGCCTCGCAATGACTGCTTGGGCGAAGGCACGGCTTCGCAGGAAGGCGTGTAGCCGCGCCGCCGAGATTGCGGGAACTCTGCGCTCAGGTGACCGAGCCGATCACGGACCACCCACCCAACCCCCTCCACGGATATCGGAGCCCTCGGCCCGCGTCGTGCCCCCCGCCCATCCCCCGCACGGTGGGCCGGATGCAAAGCGTTCGCGGCCGAGGGCGGCCGCGCCACGAGAAAATAGAAAGGGAAACACGTGGGGCGGGCGCCCTCGCCCGCCCGAGACGAGCGAAGCAGATGGTCCGCTATCGGCGGCGCAGCGTCAGCAGCAGCGTTGGGGGACGCCTTCGGGGACAACCGCCGGCCCCACCGCCCTCGGCGGCAGCGGCTCGCCGCGCATCGTCGCCGCGCAGCGCCGCGCCGCGTCGCCCAGGATCACCAGGACCGAGACCATCATGACGACCGTGAGCCCGGCCTGGAGGTAGCCCTGCAGCGCGTGCCCGGGCTGGTGCGCGAGCGGGAGGAAGCTGTTCTTGACCGAGAGGAACCCCGCCGTCAGCGTCGTCACCGCCACCGCGAGCATCGGCACCGCCGTGATCGGGGCGTAGCGCACCCGCCCCATGTTGACCAGGAACGTGGTCGCGACGGCGAGCGCGACCGTCGCGAGCAGCTGATTGGCGGTCCCGAACATCGGCCAGATCGTCGAGATCGACCCCGTCCAGATGAAGTACCCCCACCCGGCGACGATCGCCGTCGTCGTCAGCACGCTCCCCGGGAGCCATGCGGAGTTGCCCATCGGCTTGTAGAAGTTCCCGAGGAACTCCTGCAGGAGGTAGCGGGCCACGCGCGTGAACGCGTCGATGCAGGTGAGCACGAACAACGCCTCGAACATGATCGCGAAGTGGTACCAGTAGCTCATCAGCGCCTTCATCCCGGGAAGCGCGGAGAAGATCTTCGCCATGCCGACGGCAAGCGTGACGGCGCCGCCCGTCCGGCCCGCGACGTTCTCCCCCACCCCGCGCGACAACGCGTCCAGCTCCACGGTGTGCATGCCGAGCGTCTTGAACACCCCCGGAGGGACGTTGATCGCGTAGTAGTCGCCGGGCGATAGCGAGCACGCGGCGATCAGCGCGACCACGCCCACGAGGCTTTCGACCAGCATCGCCCCGTACCCGATGAAGCGGGCGTCGAGCTCGTTGCTCAGCATCTTCGGGGTCGTGCCCGACGCGATCAGCGAGTGCGCGCCGGACACCGCGCCGCAGGCGATCGTCACGAACAGGAACGGGAACAGGGGGCCGGGGATGATCGGCCCGCCGCCGTGGACGAAGGCCGAGAAGGCGGGAAGCTGCAGGTCGGGACGGACGAGGAGCACGCCGATGACGAGGAGTGCGACCGTGCCGACCTTCATGTACGAGGACAGGTAGTCGCGCGGCGCCAGCAGCAGCCAGACGGGCAGGACCGACGCGGCGAACCCGTAGACGCAGAGCAGCAGCGTGAGCTGGTGGTGGGAGAACAGGAACGCCGAGGCGACCGGGGCGCCCGCGATCCAACGGCCGGCGACCACCGCCGCGAGCATCGCCACGACGCCCGCCGCACTCGGCCACTTCACCGAGCCCGGCCGCAGCTTGAACATGTAGATCCCCATCGCGATCGCGATCGGGATCGTCATCGCGATCGTGAACGTACCCCACGCGCTGTCGGCGAGGGCGTTGACCACGACCAGGCCGAGCCCCGCGAGGGCGACGATCACGATGAACAGCACCGCGATCCCGGCGGTGAACCCGGCCACCGGGCCGACCTCGGCGCGGGCGATCTCCGGCAGCGAGCGCCCGTTGTGGCGCACCGACGCGACGAGGATCACGAAGTCCTGCACGGTACCCGCGAGCACCGCCCCGAACAGCAGCCACAGGAGGCTCGGCGCGTAGCCGAACTGCGCCGCGAGGACCGGCCCGACCAGCGGGCCGGGACCGGCGATCGCCGCGAAGTGGTGGCCGAACAGCACCCACCGGTTCATCGGGATGTAGTTGTGCCCGTCCCTGAACAGGCGGGACGGCATCTCGCGACGACCGTCGAGCGTGAGCGCCTTGGCGGCGATGAACGCGCTGTAGAAGCGGTAGGCGAGCGCCAGCACGCAGAGCGCGCCCACCAGGATCGGGAAGGAGTTCATGCGGCCCCCCACGGCTCGCATCCGGACATGGGCGCCTAAATACCACTGTCCGCCGCGCCGCCGCAAGCGCCTGCAGCGTCAGCGCCGGCGTGCTCCTCGCCGGCGAACGGGCGGGCCGGCCACAGGCGGCGCCTGCTTTCCCGCCGAGCTCGGTGCACGACCACCGGGTTCGCAGCCGTGCGCCACCGCCGCGATCATCGCCCCTTGGGAAGCCACGCCTCGACAGTGTCGTGGTACGCCGACCATGCAGCCCACGACGCCTCAGCCCAGGTGCGCACCACCTCCGCGTGTGCGGCACGCTGAATCGGCTTTGCGAACGTCCAGCACCGTGATCGAGCCCGCGGAACCGCCGGCGGCGAGAGCCACCTGAACCTGCTCTTGTCCTTCGCGGCCGTCTGCATGGCCGCGGTGGCCTGACCGGCCGTGCAGCCCTTCTCCAGCATCAGACACAGGCTGATCAGATGCAGGGCTACCGATTGGATCGTCTGGGGAGACGGTTGCCCTGGGTGCTGAACGGCGTAGGCGTCGACCGTCAGGCGGTGCGACGCGCCGTAGGAAGGATCGCCGTACTCCCGTGCGAGCACCTCGCAATACGCGGCCCAACACCCGGCCGACGACTCGAGGTACCTGTGCGTCGGCCCTTCGACCTCAGGGAAGAGCCCGCCGCAGCCTACACAGGCCAAGACGCTCATGCGCTCTCACGCGGATCGGATACGGCTCTAGCCCGCGCTCGGCGGCTTCCCGACCACGGTGGCCGGCGAGACCACCTTGAGGAAACCGAGCATCTCGTCCGGATTGGCGGGAGACACGACCACGACGCGGGACTCGTAGCGGAGCACGACCGCCTGCTTGGGATCCGTCACGAACGCGCGATACCGGCCGAGGGCGCCGTTCCGGAAGATCCCGGTGATCGAGAAGAGCCCCCCGTTCCCGAACAGGCGGAGCGAGCGCCTCATGGCGGTTGGCTCGTGCCAGGCCCGGGTGAGGTGGTCCAGCCCGACGGACGTGCGCCAGAGCAGGCGCTCGACGTAGAGCCCCGTGGTGTCGAGCTCGTAGCCTCGGACGAGGAACAGGAGCCCGCCGAGAAGGATCGCCGGAGGCAGGAGGAAGACCAGCCTGCTCAGCGCCGCCGCGAACGGGTCCCGAGTCCCGGGCAGCGGCATCCAGAAGAGGGCGCCTGCGGCGCCGAGAAGGGCGACCGTCGCGAGGGCCGACACCACCTTGAGCGAGACCGGCCACGGGGCGGCTTCAAATCGCTGCATACGGCCTCAAGTGTACCTGAGCACCCGGACGACGGAGGCATCGCTCTGGCGGCACCTGCGACGCACGAACGCCGTGGTACGCGGGGCGATCGCCTCCGCCGGCCCCGGCAACCAAGCCTCCCAGAGGCGATCTCAGAGATTCTCCCAGCACGACGACGGCTACAGAAAGATCGAAAGTGTTACCCAGGCGCCAAGTATAAAGTGTCACCTAGGCGCCCGACCGCTCACGACGTCATCTCCCTTGCCTCCACTCTTGGGATGCTCTTGACCTTGCCACAGCCATCAGGATTGCGCCGATCGGAGTGAAAACCGAGAGCCAAGAGATGGCTGATACCCGGTTCCAACCCGATATCAAGACGATAATCAACGGAACCAGACCAGCGACCACCATTACGGTGCCCACGATAAACATCGGGGTACGCATCGCCCTTCGGGTCACGGGATCAATCGCCACATATCTCCCTTTGGCCGCCTAACGCTGGCGCTCAGTCGCTGGCGCGAGCCGGACCGGCGCGCAGCGCCGGCCTGCAGGCGAGTGCCAGTCGACTGCAGCGCGCTGTTAGGCGGCTCAGCACATACCGATCGCGCCGCACCACGCCTGTTCCCGTGAGACGACTGACGTCCCCCACGCAACTTCCAGCGTTGCCGCTCGCCATACCACCCCAGTACCTGCCATCACTTCACCACACGCCGATCGGCGGCGACGCTGGGCTGTCTTCATCAGAGCTTATCGACTCGTGCCTAACGCTGCGCTTCAGGCGCGCGCCCACAACCGCGATGACTGCGTGCATGGCGTGATGATGCGCCACGCTTGGGCCTCCGAGCAACTGGGCGCCTGGGCGCGCCGCCTGCAAGCGCGGGTTAGGCGACGGCCAGGGTCGGCGAACCCGAACTGGGGCTGCACATGCTACTCCGGTGCGGCGGGCGCTGTGTTGGGCGTTCTGGCCCGGCGCCACCTGATGACCCAGCCAATAAGCGCACCCAGTGCGATCCAGTTTGCCCACGCGAGAAAAAAGAGGACCGCAAGCTCGAGACCGAGTGACGCGCCGTGCCCTTCCAAGCCAGCGACGGCCAGGCTCAATGGCAGGCCGAGGAACAGCCATGATCCTCCGGCAGCCTCGTATCCTTCCGGCCACAAGTGCGCAGCCTCGCCAAGAGCGATTGCAATTAGCGGTACGGATAGCGCTAGGAAGAAGCAGGAGCAGACGACCCCGCCCACCACGGGTTCCTTCGATTGCGCGAGGCGACCCAGGACTCTCGAAATTGTCACGTTGGGTGAAGACATGAAGGCATCCCTATCGGCCAGCACAATAGCGGCGACCCAGATCCGTCAACGAGAGCTCCACTTCCGTTCGCCTAACGCCGCGGTTCAGGCGCGCGCCCACAACCGCAATGGCTCCTGGCACGGAACGATGATGCGCCACGTTGCCCCCTCCGAGCAACCTTGGTCCCGGGCGCGGCGCCTGCAAGCGCTGGTTAGACGGCAGCGGTGTCAAGACGACCTACCATAGCCAGAAGTGCGGATCATCAAAACGGATTAGAAGCGACTTCAGCTCTTCGCTCCGGACGAGCGTCAGGACGACCTCGTCGTTCGCGCTGAAGTAGAGAGCCCGAGCGGCCGACCGAGGGTCGGCGACGAGATGGTCGATGTCGGCGGGCGGCGTAAGGCTAGGTGGAGGCGAGGCCAGCGGACGCTTCGCCTCCACGGCAGTAATCGAGAAACCGCGAAGGAGTTCTTCGTTGTCCCTTATCAGTCGCTCGAAGATGGCAATGAACGCGTCGGTGTGCGCTTCGTTTGCCAGGTGATGGATGGGGACGTTGACTCGTCCGGCTGACAAGTCGAGACGAGGGAGATCGGCTACGTTGAACGGACACGTTGGTTTGCGTCTGAACCACATGCTAGGACCCAGTTTGCTGCCGTCTAACGCGGATTAGACGGACTATCGACAAAGGGCAAACCAGGAGTCGGAGGCTCGGTTTGCTTGATCGGCATGGACTCATCGAACCCTCCGAACGTTCTCTTAGAGCACATTGTATACCTCGCCGGGCAGTGTGGCCCCCGCCGCGATAGGCCGATTCGGAGGCGGCCCAATTCGTCCACAGCGTCGCTCTCGCTGCCGGGTCCGGCCCCGCGGCTCGTCCCCTTCCGCGGCCACCTGCCCCACAGTCCGTCGACCGGACTCCTGATGCCGCGGCCGCATTGCCACAGACCCAAGGCCCCCACTGCGGCGGCTCCTCCTTTGGCAGACGTCGCGCGGGAGGAAAACCCGTGGACCGTCAAGCGCGATGGTTCAAGCGCTTGACCGCGGATCTGAGTACCCACCACGCCCAACGGCCCGCGAAGCTGGGCCAGAACCGAACCTGATAGCCGAGCCACTCAGAAACGTACGGAAGTGCGGCCTTCACGCCGAAGCCGGAGGAAACGTCTCGGTGCTCGAAGTAGCGGATATCGCGCCCATCGGCAGCTACCGAGACCCAGGGGCGGTGGCTGAGCGTCGTGAGTCTCGGCATCTGGAGACTGAACTGCGCGCGCAACGGCTCAACGAGGTAGTGGGTCCCGCCTTTGGCGAACGTCACCCAGGCGTGGCGGCTGCCCCTGATCCCCACGTACCCCATGACGAACCGCGCCGAGTAGCCCATTTCGAGAAGCTGGCGCCACGTCCACATCGCAAAACAATCGCAGTCCCCTCGACGTCTCTGCTCGAACCTCTCCGGCGGCTGCCAGTAGTCGCCACGACCGAACTCCTCTTCGTCCGACACGTAGCGGCAGGTGCGGAGAAACCCGCGGAGCTCCTCGAGCGTCGTCACACGGACGGTCAAGGGCTGTGTCAGGTAGCGACCGATCGGATACGTCGGCTTGACCCGATGCCGCTTGGTCGGGCGGGAGATGCGCACGCCATCGACGTCATAGGCGCCAGCGATTATCTCGGTGATCATCTCGGGGCTGGAATCCCGCGGCCGGCGGGTTGTCGGCCGCTCGAGAGGAATCTCGGGACAGTGCGGTGCTTGTGGCCAACTAGGCTTTCAGCGCCCGTCGAGGGGCCTGCGGACAACTCGTCATCCGTGCTGTTCAAGCATCGAGTATAGCCCGCTGGTTTGCGGCCCCACCTATACCGGCGGCGGCGCAACCGGGCAGGCTGACCCAAGTGGGAACGGGATTGCGACGCCCAGCCTGCGGCCGGGCTCGCAATGACAGGTGGTCGGATGGACGGCGCTCCAGTCGCACGGGTCCCCGCGCCGTTGGCGGCCGGGCTCGCAATGGCTGCGTGTCCGGAGGCAGCGCGCAGCGACGCGGCGCGCAGCCGGAAGAACAGGGCTCAGGGCCCAGGAAAAGCAGGACCTCGCCACCGGAAGCAGGGCCGAGGCGTGGGGCGCGTAGCCGCGCCGCCGGATTCGGCCGGATGCTAGGAAGGCGAGGCGCCCGGAGCGGAGTGTAGCCGGAGGCTACATGAGCATCCGAGGCGCCGATGCCTGACACCGCAGCCGGCCGGAGACTGGCGGCGCACCGGGCTATCGGCGGCGGCCGGCGGCGCGCCAGGCGAAATACACCGGAATGCCGGTCAGCACGATGGCGAGCCCCGGCCACGTGGTCTGCGTCTTGTAGAGGATCAGCACCACCGAGATCACCGCGGCGGCGACGATGTACAGGGCGGGCACGACCGGGTAGCCGAACGCCTTGTAGGGGCGGTCGGCATTCGGCCGCGTGCGGCGGAGCACGAACAGCGCGGCGATCGTGAGGATGTAGAAGAGCAGCACGGAGAACACGACGTAGTCGAGGAGGTTCGAGTAGACGTTCCCGTACTGCGGCGCGCCCGTGGGATCGCGCAGGATCGCGCCCGCCGCGTCGCGCAGGCGCGTCCGCGGGAGGATGAGGAACGACGCCCAGGCACACTGGAGCACGAGGCCGACCGCGGGGACGTGGTGCCGGTTGAGGCCGCCGGTGGCGCGGAAGAACAGTCCGTCGCGGGCCATTGCCCAGTAGACGCGGGCGCCGGCGAGGATGAGCCCGTTGTTGCAGCCGAACGTCGAGATCACGATCGCGATCGCCATGATCGCGGCGCCGGCGCCGCCGAAGATGGTCTGCAGCGCGGAGGTCGCGACCCGGTCGTCCGGGGCGTGCTGGATCGCCTCCAGCGGGAGCGTCAGCACGTACCCGACGTTGGCGAGGAGGTAGAGCGTCACGACGAGGCCGGTGCCCGCCGCCATCGCGACGGCGAGCGTGCGGCGCGGGTCCTTGACCTCGCCCGCCGCGAACGTGATGTTGTTCCAGGCGTCCGCCGAGAACAGCGAGCCGACCTGCGCGACGCAGAACGCGACGAGGAGGCCGAACAGCCCCGAGGAGGCGCTCACCGCCGGGACGAACGAGAAGTCCGGCACGATCGTCGCCGCGCCGTGCGGTGCGAACGCCGCCGCGAAGTTCGCGCGGATCGCGGTCGCGTTGCTCCCGACGGCGATCCCGACGACGATCAGCGCGAGCACCGCGAGCGTCTTCGTCGAGGTGAAGACGTTCTGGATCCACCGCGTGAGCGCGAGGCCCCGCGTGTTCGTGTACGTCAGCACGACGAGCAGGAGGATGCCGACGAGCTGCTGCGTCGAGAGGCTCAGCGCGTAGCTCGCCGAGACGTCGATCGGGGGGACGATCCAGGACGTCGGCGAGACCGCGGGCACGAGCACGCCGAGGTAGCGCGAGAACGCGACCGCCACGGCCGCGATCGTGCCGGTCTGGATCACCAGGAACAGCGTCCAGCCGTACAGGAACCCCCAGAACGGGGAGTAGGCCTCGCGCAGGAACACGTACTGCCCGCCCGCCTCCGGCATCATCGCCGCGAGCTCGCCGTACGAGAGGGCGGCCGCGACGGTGAGGAGTCCGGTGACGAGCCAGACGACGACCAGCCAGCCCGCCGAACCGACCTGCCGGGCGATGTCGGCGGAGACGATGAACACGCCGGAGCCGATCATCGAGCCCGCCACCACCATCGTGGCGTCCCACACCCCCAGCCCGCGGACGAACCCGGTCGGCGTTACCTGCGAGGAAGCGGCGTTCTCGGCCACGGCACCCCCGGCTGCGCGATCCCGTTGTGCTGCCACCAGAAGCTCGGGGCATCGTATCGGGCCGGCGCGGAGCGCGTCAACCGCGGCCCGAGGACACGGCGGGCGTCCCGCGGCGGAGGACGCGCCGCGCCGTCGCGCTCACCTCGTTCAGTGGCGCTTCAGCAGGCGGCGCGGCTGACGTGACTTCGGCGCCAGCACCTCGGCGTGGTTGCCGGCGGCGTTGTGGTGGTGGAGCAGCAGCACGCCGAGTGCATGGTCGCTCTCGTACGCGGTCGGGTTCACGGTCATCCGGATCGTCGCCCCTGGGACGTCCTCGTACAGCGGCGGCAGGGACGACGTCCCCACGTACGCCGTGCCCGGGAACGACACGCCCGGGTGCGCCAGGTCGAACGAGTGGACCACATTGGGGGCGCCGCCGTTGAAGTAGTAGGTCACGGTCGTGTTGGCCGCGGTGAGCCCGAGCTGGGCGACCGGCACCGGCAGCACCACCACGTCGGTGTTGAACGGCACGGTGTCGCGAATCCCCGCGCTCACCCCGTTGATCGGCCCCACGCTGTTGCACAGGATCGTCTTCAGGTTGCAGAGGGTGACCACGTAGACGTCGTCGCCCGTGTTGAGGTCCTGCATGAACAGCTCGAAGTCGTCCGCGGTGTCGCCGTTGATCGAGATCCGCATGTCGAACGGCTCCTCGATCGGGCTCGTCCACGGCGTGGCGGCGGCGATGCCGAAGTAGAGCGTGGCGTCGGCGAGCCCCTTCCCCTGCGCGACCTGCGCCTGCAGGTCGCTCGCGACGCCGAGGAAACGCACCGCGGCGAAGGGGTCGAAGTTGGTCTCCTGCAGCTCGAAGGCGCTGACCAGCGACACCTCGTCCGTCGGGAACGACGTGCCGGTCGCGACGCCCTGGCCGGCGAGGTGAAGCGTCACGCTCCCCTCGCCGGACGGCACGGCGAGGCTCCGCTCGACGGTGGCCATCGCGGAGGCCGGGCGGAGGGCGGCGTACAGCGGCACGCGCAGCGTCGGGCCCGAGCTGCCCGTGAGGGTGACGTAGCCGGCCTCCTCGGAGAGCCAGGCGCGCGGCTGGCCCTCGCTGGTCACAGGGAGCGCGGGGTCGTGCGTGTGCTTCATCTGCGCCGCGACGGCGGCGAGCTGCACCTCGAACGTCGTCGAGCCGCCCGGCGCCACCGAGACGGAGCCTCCCCCGGGGAACGACACGCTCACGCCGGGCACCGCGTCCACCTCCTGGTAGCCGAGCGCGTAGGTGAGCGGATCGGGCGACTTGTTGACCACCTTCACCCTCGCGATCAGCGCCGTCAGAGCCGACGACCTCGACCGCGCCGTACGAGATGCTCACGGTGCCCGGCCGGTCCGGGTTGAACGCCACCGCCGGCGCCGTCGCCGCGGCGGCCACGTCCTCGCGGCCCGCGCCGGTGCGCCCGAGCCCGACGACCGGCAGCCCGTGTCCGGGCTTGAGGTAGATCTCGTGCCCGGCGGTGTTCATCAGGAGCGCCTTCAGCTCCTCGACGGTCCACGACGGGTGGAGCTCCCTCAGCAGCGCCATCGAGCCGGACACGTGGGGCGTCGCCATCGAGGTGCCGTCCCCGTACAGCCCGTCGCTGCCGGTCCCCACCGCCGCGGAGAAGATCTGCAGTCCGGGCGCGGTGATGTCCGGCTTGAGCGCGAGGTCCGGGAGGCGCGGGCCCCGCGACGAGAAGCTCGCGATCTGGTCGGCCGCGCTGACGCGGACCATGTTGCCGTTGACGCCGGGCGACGGCAGCTGGGCCTTGAGCGACAGGCCGTCGGCCTGCGAGATGAACACCGACGGGGTCGTGATCGTCGGGTCGGTGCCGGACATCGTGACCAAGAACGACTCGGCGAGGTTGTCGGCGACGAGCGTCGCGACCGCGCCCGCGTCCTGTGCGTTCTTGACCTTGACGGTGAAGTTGCACACGTCGCTGGCGCCGTTGTTGCGGTCGAGCAGCGCGATGTGGCCGCTGACCGCGCCGGCGTTAGTCAGCGGTAGGCAGCCATTGTTCGGGATACCGTAGACCACGTCCCCTGCGATGCCGCCGGCGGGGAGCGGCGGGCCGAACCCGGCCGGCGCGGCCGCGATGTCGGGACCGAACGCCGACGGCGAGATCACGTGGAAGAAGTACGCCGAGGCGCCCGGGTCGCCGGCGGCGGCGACCGAGATCGCGCGGTCGGCCGCGCCGGGGTCGCTCGAGATGAAGAACCCGTCGCCGTCGTTGCCCCCGGCTGCGACCACGATGACGCCGGCGGACGCCGCGTTGTTGCTCGCCACGACGTCGGGGTCGCTCGGCCAGCCGTAGGTCGAGCCCAGCGACATGCTGATCACGTCGAGGTGGTCGGCGAAGTTGCCGTCGTTGTTGGGATCGAGCGCCCACTCGATCGCCGGGACCACCATGTCGGTGCTGCCCTGGCAGCCGAAGATCCGCAGGGCGTAGAGCTGGGCGCCGGGCGCGACCCCGGGGCCGATCTTCAGCGCGCTGAACGGCGTCGAGGCGTCCCACGGCCCCGCGTACGTCGCGCCGGCCGAGGTGACCCCGTACCCCGCGAGCGTTCCCGCGACATGGGTTCCGTGCCCGTTGGTCTTGCAGTCCATGGGGTCGGGGTCGGGCTGCGGCGTGTACCCGCTCGCGCTGGTGCTCGAGGCGTCGTAGTTGTCGCCGACGAAGTCCCAGCCGCCGACCACCTTGGCCGTGCGGGGCCAGTTGGGGTCGACGTAGGTGTTGTCGGTGCGGTAGGCCCCCGAGCCGCCGAAGTCCGCGTGGAAGTAGTCGATCCCGGTGTCGATCAGCCCGACCTTGATCCCTGTCCCCGTCGCGGCGATCCCGGTGCCGGACCAGACCTCCGGCGCGCCGATGAACGGCACGCTCGTGGTGTTCGTGACGCGCTTCGGGACGAGCGGGTGGACCGCCTTGACTCCGGGGAGCGCGCGCAGGGCGTCGAGCTGCGCCGCGTCGACCACGGCGGCCACGCCGTTGTAGACGCGTTGGGCGCGGTAGAGCACCGACGCGGCGAACCGCGGTGCGGCGAGCGCGTCGACGACGACCTGCTGCGCCTGCTGGAGGCGGGCGATGTGGGCCTGGACGGCCGCGGTGGTGGCGCTGCCGGCGTCGACCCCGAGGGCGCTCGCCGTGAGCCGCGCCCTGTAGACCTGGACGGCCGGCGGGTCGGCGAGCTCGACCATCACGGCCACGCGCCCGTCCGCGTGGACGGCGTACCCCTGCGCCGCGAGCCGCGCGCGGTCGACGCCCGCCGCCGAGGCGACCGACGCCCACGTCACGACCACGGCCGATACGACCCACCGACTTACCGTCGTCATCGCGAGCACCTCCGGGGCGGCTTGCGGCCAGCACCCACAACGCAGCGGCGCCTGGCCGTGTTCCGCAGGGCCCCTCGCTGAACGGTACTTCCGGACCCGCCGGCTCCGCTGTGTCGAAGCGCACACTCGCGCGCCATGCACCGGGGGGGCGGGCGCCCTCGCCCGCCCCGCAGCTCACCCCTGCCTCGGGGGGCGGGCGCCCTCGCCCGCCCCACACCGGCCCGGCCGTGCAGTGGATCCCGCGCGGCCGAGGGCGGCCGCGCCCCAAGGCGTGAGAGGACGCTAGCCCGGCGGTGCGCGGTGGAGGCGCCGTCGGACCTCGCCCGCGGCGCCGGTGACCGTGATGCTGCCGGTCCGGGTCACGGAGAAGTTCCCGTACGAAACCACGAGGCGCCATCCGTACGCGCCGGCCGCCGCGTAGACGTGGCTGGGGTTCTGCACGGCCGAGCCCGAGCCGTCGCCGAAGTCCCAGGCGTAGCTCGCGTCGCCGGTGCAGGAGGTGGCGCTGGGGCTTGCCTGGAATCGAACCGCCTCGCCGGCGCTCGCCGCGGTCGGAACGGTGGCCGTCGCGCTCACGCTGCAGGGACCGAATTCGGTCGCGATGCTCTGGGCGTGGCTCCCGGCGCCGTTGTGGTGGTGGAGGAGCAGGATCCCTGCCGCCTTGTCCGCGGTGTAGTCGGATTGGCTGTAGCTCACCTGCACGCTCTGGCTCGGCAGGTCCGGAAAGACCGGCAGTCCCGAGCCGGCGACCGCGAACGCGCCGCCGAACGACAGTCCCGGGTGCACCGGGTCGAAGCTGTGGACGGCCTGCGCGCCCACCGTGCGGTTGAAGTAGAAGTCGAACTTGCTCTTGCCGCCGGCCAGCCCGAGGTCGGACGCCGCGACCGGCAGGATGACCACGTTCGTGTCCATCGGCGCTGTGTCCAGCACGTCCGGCGTGACCCCGTTGAGCGGCGTGAGGCTGCACATTGAGGTCGAGATCTTGCACAGCGCGGCGACGTAGACGTCGTCGTACGCCGGATTGCCCGTGAACACGCTGTAGTCCGTGATGTACAGGTCGTAGTCGGGCTTGCCGTCCCCGTTGACGTCGATGTAGACGTCGCCGATCACCGGCACGGGGCTCGACCACGCCTGCTGGAACGCGATCCCGAACTAGATCGTCGAGTCCGCGAGCGTCTTGCCGTTGGCCACCTGGAACGGGTAGTCGGTCGCCACGCCGAGGTAGCGGGCGTCGCTGGTCGCCGGGTCCGGGTTGTCCTCGACCAGCTCGAACGCGCTGACCAGCGAAAGGACGTCCGTGGGGTACGCCGTCCCCGTCGCGATCCCCTTCCCGACGAGGTCGACCGTCGCGACACCCGAGCTGCCGGACAGCCCGACCGTCGATTGCAGCGCCGCCATCGTCGAGGCCGGACGGACCGCGGCGTAGATCGGGACCCGCAGCGGCGAGCCCGAGGCCGGCGTCAGCGTGACGTACCCGTCCTCCTCGGAGAGCCAGGCCCGGGGCAGGCTCTCGGATGCCGTGCTGATGCTCGGGTCCATCGTGTGCCGCATCGCGCTCGGGTCGGCGGTGAGCCGCACGGGGAACGTCACCGACCCGTTCGCCGGCACCGTGAGGCCCGTCCCGTTGGGGAAGGAGAAGGAGACGCCCGGCACCGTCGCGAACGGCGTGAAGCCGAGCGCGTACGTCTGCGCGGCGCCCGATTTGTTCTCGACGGTGACGTTCTTGGTGGCGGTGTAGTAGCCCGACGCCTCGACCGCGCCGAACGACACGCTGACGACGCCCGCGTCGTCGGCGTCGAACGCGACGGCCTGCGTGGCCGCGGCGGCGGCAACGTCGACGCGGCCCGCTCCGGTCCTCCCGGTCCCGACGTACGGCGGGACGGCGTTCGCGTACACGGTGACGTCGTCCACGGCGGTGTTCATGGCGAGCGCCTTCAGCTCTTCGACGCTCCATCCAGGGTGCAGCTGCCGCAACAGGGCCATCACCCCGGAGACGTGAGGGGTCGCCATCGAGGTGCCGTCGAGAAACACGCCGGCGTTCCCCGTCCCCGCCTGCACGGAAAAGATCTCGAGCCCGGGCGCCGCAATGTCCGGCTTCAAGACGGCGTCGCCCGAGCGCGGCCCGCGGGAGGAGAAGCTCGCCATCGCGTCGGCCGTGTCGAGCCGCACCAGCGTGGCGTTGATCCCCGGCGTGGGGAGCTGGCCCTCGAGCGTCAGTCCGTCGACGAGCGAGATGGAGAACGACGGGATCGTGATCGTGGGATCGGTTCCGGCCATGAAGACGAGGAACGGCTCCGCCACGTTGTCGGCGACGACCGCGGCGATCGCGCCGGCGTCCTGCGCGTTCTTCACCTTGACCGTGAAGTTGCACGCGTTGGTAGCCCCGAAGTTGCGGTCCAGGAGGGCGACGTTGCCGCTCACCGCGCTCTTGTTCGACAGCGGCGAGCAGCCGTCGTTCGGGGACGCGTAGACCAGGCTCCCGGTGATCGGCGTCGCCGGCAGCCCCGGCCCGAATAACGCCGGTTGGCCGGAGTAGTCGGCCGCGATCGACGCCGGAGCGTTGACGCGGAGGTCCGCATAGACGGCGCCGGGATCACCGGTCGCGGCGACCGCGATCGCGCGGCCCGCGGCGGCCGGAGAGTTGACGACGAAGTACGCGTCGCCCGAGTTGCCCGCCGCCGTGACCACGATCACGCCGAGTTGGGCCGCGCGGTCGGCCGCCTGCGTGTCGGGATCGTCCGGCACCCCGTATTCGGCGCCCAGCGACAGGCTGATGACGTCGAGGTGGTCGGCGAAATTGCCGTCGGCGTTCGGATCGACCGCCCAGTCGATCGCCTGCGTCACCAGGTTGGTGCTCCCGCTGCAGCCGAAGATCCTCAGCGCGTACAGCTCGGCCTCCGGCGCCACGCCGGGTCCGATCCCGAACGTCGAGATTGGCGTACTCGCGTTCCACGGACCCTGGAAGGCGCTCCCGTCGGCGTTCTCGCCGTACCCCGCCAACGTGCCCGCAACGTGGCTCCCGTGGCCGTCGCAATCCATGGGGTCGGGGTCGGGGGTGGGCGTCGTCGACCCGGCGGCGCCGGAGGCGTCGTAGTTGTCGCCTGCGAAGTCATAGCCGCCCACGACCTTGGCGGTCTTGGGCCAGTCCGCGCTGACGTAGGTGTTGTCGCTCCGGTAGTTGCCCGAGCCGCCGAAATCGTGGTGGAGGTAGTCGATGCCGGTGTCGATGACGCCGACCTTGACGCCGGCGCCCGTCGCCCCGCCGCCCACGCCTCCCCACACCTGGGGCGCGCCGATGAAGGGCACCGAGGTGAAGTTGTCCAGGCGCTTCGGCACCAGCGGGTGCACCGCCTTGACCCCCGGGAGGGCGCGGATCCGGTCGAGCGCCGCACCGTCCACCCGCACCGCGATGCCGTTGTAGACGCGCTGCACGCGGTAGATCAGGTCGGCCGCGATCCCGGGGCCCGCGAGGACGCCCGCCATGTCTCGCTGCACCTGATCGAGGTGCGCGATCTGCGCCCGCGCCGCGGCGGCTTGCGCCGCGATCGCCGGCGAGGCCTGGGCACCCGTTCCCGCCGCGGTCGCGATCCGACTGTGGAGGTACGTCTCGACGGCCGACGGCTCGACGAGCTCGACCATCGCGCCGACGCGGCCGTCGGCATTGACGGTGAAGCCCCTCTTGACGAGCGCGGCGTCGGCAGCCCGGCCCGGGGACCCCGGCCCGCCTGCCGCCCTGGTCTTCCCCGCCGAAGGGCGCTGCCGGGTCAGGTGGAAACCGCCCGCGGCGCCGCGAGCGTGCTCGACTGCCAGGAGGGCCGTGACCGCGACCAGGATCAGAACCGGCCCGCGCGTGCGGACTGACATCGTGGAGACCTCCCAACCCGTGCCACGGGTCAGCCCGGCCTCGCGGGCCGGGCCACCGCATCCCCTCCCCTACCGCCTCCACGTCGATCGATCCGCGAATGAAGCGAAGACTCAAGTGGTCAAGGCGCGAACTCTAGCGAGCGCTCCTCGGTCCTGTCAAAGGGAGGACCGCCGCTGTGCATTCCCCTAGTTCAGTGGGACGTTCCTGCGCGGCCGCGGTTACACGCCGGCCGGCCGGACGTGCGGAAGGACCGGGGTCCGGGCTCCGGGGTCCGGGCTCCGAAACGCACAACGACCCAGCACCGACGGCACGACGCTGCAGGACGCCGCGCGCCTGCGGCAAGGAGGCGCGGTTCGGCGGTCGCGCATCGCAGTTTGTCACTGGTCTCAGGACACAATCGGGTATTGCGATCGCGCTTGACCCGGCGGGCCTAAACGGCCTAGCGTATGCGGGGGGGTGGATGGTCATGGTACGACCGCGCGTCTGGCACGCGCTACTCGTCTTGCCGCTCGCCGGGGTCGCGGCCTGGGTGGGTCTGCGCGGCCGGACCGTGCACGAAGAGCCGGGCGCCGTGCTCGCGGCCCTGCGTGGCGCCAACGGGCCGGTTCTGCCGGAGCCGCGCGCGGCCGGGGCCTCCGCCCGCTCCGAGGTGTCGTCGTACAACCGCGAGACGCTCTACGAGTACATCGACGGCGCGGCCGAGGGTTACCTGTCGCGCGGCTTCGAGCGCTGCGTCGTCGCGACCTACACGTTCCCCTCCCAGGGCGCGGGGACGCTCGACGTCACCGCCGAGGTCTACCGCTTCGCGTCGTCCGCCGGAGCGCACGACCAGTTGGCCGCCGAGCGTCCGGCCGCGTCCACGCCGGTCGCCGGCGCGCAGGACGCGTTCTCCGACGAAGCGACACTGGTGGCGACCGCAGGCCGCGACTACCTCAAGCTCACGGCGCTGTCGACGGGCCCGGCGGCGGGTCCGGCGCTGGCCGGCGTCGCCGCGGCCTGGCAGAAGGGACGTCCGTGAGCGCCTCGCGGCCGACGATCACGCGCCGCGAGGCGCTGGTCCGGCTCTCCTCGACCGCGGTCGCCGCCGCGGCCGTCGGCACGGGACTCGTCGTCTTCCACGACCGGCGCACCGTCTCGGCCGCCGCCGCCGCCGTGCCGGACTGGCGCGTCCCCCCGAGTCCCGGGACGACCGCGGCGGCCGCGCGCGGCGCCGACCCCGCCGCCAACGTCCGCCGCTCGCTCGCGGCGCTCGGCGGGCTGGAGCGCTTCGTCCACTCGGGCGAGACGGTCCTGATCAAGCCCAACGTCGGGTGGGACCGCCTCCCGGAGCAGGCCGCGAACACCGACCCCCGCGTGGTCGCGGAGCTGGTGCGCCTGTGCCGCGCGGCCGGTGCGCGGCGGGTCGTGGTGGCCGACATCTCCTGCAACGACCCGCGCCGCTGCTTCGCGCGCTCCGGGATCCTGGAGGCCGCGGCCGCGGCCGGCGCCGAGGTGCTCGACGCCCGGCGGCTGCGCCTGGTGGCGGCGTCGCTCCCCGGGCTCGCGGCGGGCCTCGAGGTCGTCGAGGAGCTCGTCCGGGCCGACCGGGTGATCAACGTCCCCGTGGTCAAGCACCACTCGCTCTCCACGGCGACGCTCGGGATGAAGAACTGGTTCGGCGTCCTCGGCAAAGGCCGCAACCGGCTCCACCAGGACATCGACAGGGCGGTCGCGGAACTGGGCGCGAGCTTCCGCCCCACGCTGACGGTGATGGACGCCACCCGCGTGCTCGTCGCCAACGGCCCGGTGGGGGGATCGCTGTCCGACGTTCGCGAGGTCGGGGCCGTGCTCTCGAGCACCGACGTCGTGCTCGCGGACGCCTGGGGCGGCGCGCTGCTCGGCCACCGGCCGGCCTCGCTCGGGTTCATCGTGGAGGCGGAGCGACGCGGTCTCGGCAGCGCCGATCTCGCCCTCGTCAAGGAACTCGGCACGGCATGAGCTGGACCACCCGCATCCGCGTCGTCTACCAGGCGTTCTTCCTCGTGCTGTTCGTCTGGCTGCTGGCGCGCCTGGCCGCCGGGGACCCGCGCGACTTCCCCTACTCCGCGTTCCTCCACGGCGATCCGCTCGCCGCGACCGGCGTGACGCTCGGCGCCGGCACGCTCCCGGGCGCGCTCGTCTGGGCCGGGGTCCTGATCGCCCTGACGCTGCTCCTCGGGCGCGTCTTCTGCGGCTGGATCTGCCCCCTCGGCACGCTGCAGCAGCTCGCCAGCTTCCTGTTCTCCGGGCGCTCGCGCCGCGAGAGCCTCGCGGTCAATCGCTACCGGCGGTGGTACGCGCTCAAGTACTACCTTCTCGCGGCGGTCCTCGTGGGCGCCCTCGCCGGTACCCTCCAGACGGGCCTGTTCGACCCGCTGTCGCTCGCCGCGCGCGGCCTGGCGTCGGGACTCTGGCCCCTGCTCCCCGGCGGCCGACCGGTGCCGGGCGGGTGGCTGGCGGCGCTACTGTTGCTCGCCATCCTGGTGGCCAGCCGATGGGTGCCTCGCGTGTTCTGCCGCGGGTTCTGCCCGCTCGGGGCGTTGTTGGGCGTGTTCTCGCGCTTCGCGGTGTTCCGGATCCACCGCGAGGGGGACGCCTGCAACTCGTGCAAACTGTGCGCGTTCGCGTGCCAGGGCGCGGACGAGCCGCTGGGCCGCCACCGCGTGGGCGAGTGCATGGTCTGCCTCAACTGCCTCCCGGCGTGTCCCGAGCACGCGATGGCCTACCGGGCGCTGCCGCCGGTCGCCGCCGCACCGGATCGACCGGACCTCTCCCGTAGATACCTGTTCGGGACCGTGCTCGGCACGCTCGCGGTGGCGCCGCTCCTGCGGGCGACGGGGGGCGGCCGCGATGCCGCCGATCCGAGCCTCCTGCGGCCGCCCGGCGCGCTCGGCGAGGCCGAGTTCCTGCAGCGCTGCGTCAAGTGCTCGCTCTGCCAGCAGGCCTGCCCCACCGGCGCTATCAAGCCGGCGATCGGCCAGGCCGGGTTCGAGGGGTTCTGGACCCCGGTCGTGGTCCCGCGCCGCGGCTGGTGCGAGTACGCTTGCACTCGATGCGGCGAGGTCTGTCCCACGGCGGCCATCGCGCGCCTGTCGCCGGCGCGCAAGACGGGCTACGACGGCAAGCCGCCCGTGAGCATCGGGACCGCGTTCGTGGACCGCGGCCGCTGCCTGCCCTGGGCGATGGCGACGCCGTGCATCGTCTGCGAGGAGATGTGCCCCACGGACCCGAAGGCGATCTGGCTCGAGGCGGTGGACGAGGCGGGGCGCGACGGCGCCGCCCGCCGGCTGCAGCGCCCGCATGTGGATGCGGCACGTTGCGTCGGCTGCGGGATCTGCGAGAACAAGTGCCCGGTGGGCGAACAGGCGGCGGTGCGCGTCAGCTCGGTGGGCGAGAGCCGCGATCCGTTGAACCGACTGCTGGCCGGAGCCCCGCGGACATGACGACGGCGTTGCGTCAGGCGTTTCCGAGGCTCATTCCTTCCAGTTTGCGCAAGCTTGGTTCGATCGTGGGGGTCCTCATGCTGGCGAACTCGGGGCACGCGGAGGTGCGTCCGCCGGCCGTGGCGGGCGCGTTCTATCCGGCCGACCCGCAGCAGCTCGAACGTGACGTGCGCGGGCGGCTGCACACCGACGGGACCGGGCGTCCCGCACCGGTCGCCGTCATCGTCCCGCACGCCGGCTACGTCTTCTCGGGAGGCACCGCGGGGAAGGCGTTCGCGGCGCTCGCCGGCGCGAAGCTGACGCGCATCATCCTGCTCGGCCCGTCGCACTACGCGGGGTTCGGCGGCGGCGCGCTGCCGGCACCCGGGATCACCGCGTTCGCCACCCCGCTCGGCGAGATGCCGGTGGACCGGGAGGCCGTGGCCGAGCTCGCCAAGTCACCGGAGTTCGCGGGCCCCACCTCCGCGCACGTCCGCGAGCACTGCCTCGAGGTGGAGCTGCCGTTCCTGCAAGAGGTCGTCGGCCAGGTCCCGGTCGTTCCGATCATCGTCGGACACGCGACGGACCGGGCGCTCGCCGTCGCGATGGCCCGGCGGCTGGCGAAGCTGGTCGGACCGGGGACGCTCGTCGTGGCGTCGTCGGACTTCACGCATCACGGCCAGCGTGCCTACGGGTACGGTCCATTCGTGGCCGACCGCACCCTCGGGCCGAAGCTGGCGGCACTCGCCCGCGCGACCGCGGGCCGCGCCGCGGCGGTCGACCCTCGCGGCTTCCTGCAGCAGGTCGAGACGAGCGGCGACACGGTGTGCGGCGCGCGGCCGATCCTCGTGCTCCTCGAGCTGCTGGCGCACACGTTCCAGGGCGGCGGCACCGTCACCGACGTCACGACCTCTGGCGAGGTCAGCGGCGACTGGTCGCAGGTGGTCGCCTACGCCGGCGTGGACTTCGTCGGGAGCTGGGGCGGCTGGCGCGACGAGCCGAGCGCACCGCGGACGGGCGAGCTGAACCCGGCCGAGCAGAAGGCGGTCCTCGCGCTGGCGCGCGCCACGCTCGACACCCACCTCACGCACGAGGGACAGCTCGCCGAGTGGTTCGCGGCGCACAACGTGGCCGGGAACCTGGCAGCGCCGTCCGGCGTGTTCGTGACGGTCAACAACAACGGCGCCAAGGCGCGCGTCGAGGGCAGGCTCCGGGGCTGCATCGGCAGCATGGAAGCCCGGGAGCCGCTGGTGGACGCGATCGTGGACGCCGCCGTCGCGGCCGCCCACGACCCCCGTTTCGCCGAGCTCGCCGCGTCGGAGCTTCCCGAGGTGAGCCTCGAGGTCTCCGTGCTCTCGCCGATGCGGCGGGTCGGCGGCTCGGAGGACATCGTCCTCGGCAAGCACGGCGTCCTGTTGTCCAAGGGCGGCCGGCACGCCGTCTTCCTGCCGCAGGTCGCGACCGATACGAGGTGGGACCTGTCGACGTTCCTCACGCAGCTCTCGCTCAAGGCCGGGCTTGCGCCCGACGCCTGGAGGAGCGGCGCGAGCTTCGAGGTGTTCACCGCCCAGGTGTTCGGCGAGGGGGACTGATCCCGACCGGCCCCGCCCCGGGTGCGGACCAGGAGGAACGAGGATGAACCGAGCGCTGTCCCGGCGCGAGCTGGCCCGCCTGGTGGGCGCCGGTCTCGTCGCGGCACCTGCCGTCCTGCGCGGCGAGCCGGGGATGCGCCGCTGGCCCGGGCGGGTCGGCGTCGCCGCGCTGGCGCCGCCCCCGGCCGGCCGAGCGCTCGACCCGGCCGCGGCTCGACGCGCGCTCGACGCGGCGCTCGCGGCCGCGACCGGCCTCGCGACTGGCCCGGCCGCGCTCGCGGCCATGATCCGTCCGACCGACACGGTCGGGATCAAGGTCAACTGCCTCGGCGGACCGGCGCTGTCGCCGCGGGTCGAGCTGGTCGCCGCGCTGGCGGCCCTGCTCGGCGAGTGCGGCGTGCCGGCGCGCCGGATCGTCGTGTTCGACCGCGCGAGCCGCGAGCTCGCCCGGGCCGGGTTCACGATCCGGCACGAGGGCGGCCCGTACCTCTGCTACGGGATCGACAACGACTACGACAAGGAGCCGTCGACCTCGGGCGAGATCGGTTCCTGCTTCGCCCGCCTCGTCTCCACCACCTGCTCGGCGCTCGTCTCGTTCGGCGTCGTGAAGGACCACGACCTCGCCGGGGTCTCGGCCGGCCTGAAGAACCTCTACGGCCTCATCCACAACCCCAACAAGTACCACGACCGCAACTGCGACCCGTACGTGGCCGACGTGGCCAACCACCCGTACGTCCGCGGGAAGCTGCGCCTCGTCGTGCTCGACGGCGTCACGGCGCAGTGCCACGGGGGGCCCGCGTACCGGCCCGACGCCGCCTGGCCGCTCGGCCGGGTCGTGGCCTCGACCGATCCCGTGGCCGCCGACGCCTGGGCGTGGCGGACCATCGACGCCGAGCGCGTCCGCCGGGGGTTGCCGAGCCTCGAGGCGGCGAAGCGTCCGCCTCGCTTCCTGGCCACCGCGGCAGCGTACGGCCTCGGCGTCGGCGACCCCGCCCAGATCACGGAGGTGCGCGCGTGAGCCGGCCGCTCTCCCGGCGCGAGCTGGCGGCCGCCGCGTGCGCGGGCGCCGCCGCGGCGCTGCTCGCCGATCACGCCGATGCCGCCGTCCCCGTGGCCGGCGAGCCGGTGCCGTCGGACGACCTCCCGGCCCGAGAGGCATCCTGGTACAAGAAGCTGCCCGAATCGCGGGTCGAGTGCCAGCTCTGCCCGCGCGGATGCCAGGTCGCCGACGCGGAGCGCGGCGGCTGCGGGGTCCGCGAGAACCGCGCCGGCACCTACGTCACGCTCGTCCACGGCGCGGCCTGCGCCGTCCACCTCGACCCCATCGAGAAGAAGCCGTTCTTCCACGTGCTGCCCGGGGCCCAGGCGCTCTCCTTCGCCACCGCCGGGTGCAACGTCGAGTGCAAGTTCTGCCAGAACTGGGAGATCTCGCAGTTCCGCCCGGAGCAGGTCGCATCCCGCTTCCTCCCTCCGGAAGCGCTCGCCACGCTCGCCAGGCAGAACGGCGTGCCGCTCCTGTCCGCGACCTACTCGGAGCCGGTGGTGTTCTGGGAGTACGTGCGCGACACGGCCGCGGCGGGCCGCACGGCCGGAGTGCGGTCCTGCGTGGTCTCGAACGGGTTCATCCAGGAGAAGCCCCTCAGGGACGTGCTGCCGCTCCTCACCGCGATGAAGGTGGACCTCAAGGCGTTCTCCGAGAAGTTCTACCGCGAGGTCGTGCGCGGCGAGCTGAAGCCGGTGCTCAAGACGCTCGAAGTCATCCGCTCGAGCGGCACGTGGCTCGAGATCGTGGTCCTCCTCATCCCCGGTCTCAACGACTCGGACGAGGAGGTCGGGGCCCTCGTGCGCTGGGTCAAGGGGAACCTCGGCACGGACGTGCCGCTGCACTTCACGCGCTTCCACCCGACCTACCGTCTCACCAACCTGCCGCCGACGCCGCTCCCGACCCTCGAGCGCGCCTGGCAGCTCGCCAAGGCCGAGGGCCTCGCGTTCCCCTACCTCGGCAACGTTCCCGGACACCCCGGCGAGAGCACGGCCTGCCCGGGGTGCGGCGCCCGGCTCGTCCACAGGGCCGGCTTCCAGGTCCTCGAGTCGAAGATCGCCGCCGGGCGCTGCCCGGCCTGCCGGCGCGTCATCCCCGGCGTGTGGTCCTGAGTCGCCGCCGCAACCGACAAGCCGGACGGCGCCTCGCTTTGTGCAGGTCCGGTCGGCTAGACTCTTCCTGCGCGGAGGTGAGCGTGCCGCAAACCGCCGAGGCATCGCCTCGGGACGTTCTTGACACTACAACCCGGTTGCTCGTCGAGCTCTGCGCGATCTCGTCGGCAAGCGGTCAAATCGAGGGCATCCGCTCCGTCGCCGACCGGTTCGGCGCCGAGCTTTCATCGCGTGGACTGGTCACCGAGATCATGAGCGAGCCGGACGGGGACGGCGCGCCGCAGCCCCTGCTCGTCGCCCGCGCAGCGCATGTCGGCGAGCACCCGCTGCTGCTCGTCGGGCACCTCGACACGGTGCTCGACGCCGTGCCGCCGCGGATCGAGGACGGCCGGCTCTGGGCCACCGGGGCGCTCGACATGAAGGGCGGCCTCGCGATGCTGATCGGCGCGCTCGACCTGCTCGCCCGGCGGGGCAAGCGTTTCCCGGACGACCTGATGTTCGTCGGCGTCCCCGACGAGGAGGTGGCGGGCACGATCTCCGAGCGCGCGGTCCGGCGTTGGGGCGACGGCGCGCGGGCCATCCTGGTCATCGAGCCCGGCGAGCCGCGCGACGGGTGCGAGACCCTGGTCGCCGGCCGCCGCGGGCTCGCCGAGTGGAAGCTCGAGGTGACCGGCCGGGCGGCGCACTCCGGGCTCGCGTACTGGCACGGGAAGTCCGCGCTGGCGGCCGCCGCCGACTGGGCCGCCGAGGCGCACCGGATGTCGGAAACCGGCCCGGGCGTGACCGTCAACGTCGCACGCCTGGTTGCGGGCGACGCCGACTTCGTCAACGGCCTCGCGGTCCACCACACGCTGCTCGGTACCTCGCGGCGCCGCAACGTGGTCTCCGACCGGGCGTTCGCGGAGGGGGAAGTCCGCTTCCTCACTCCCGCCGACGGCCTGCGGATACTTGGCCGCCTGCAGCGCCTGGCCGAGCGCACGGCCGAGTCGCACGGCGTCACCGTGATCTTCTCGCGCGGCATCAGCGTGCCGCCCGTGGACCCCAACGGGCCCGGGGCGCCGCTCGTCGAGCGGGCGACCGCGCTCGCCGCCGGCCGCGGCTGGCGCCTCGAGGTCGAGGACGACCGCGGCGGCGTCTCCTTCCCCAACTACGTCACGGACCCGGGGCGCGTGCCGATCGTGGACGGGCTCGGACCGGTCGGCGACGGCATGCACACCCGGGAGGAGTACCTCGACCTGCGGTCGCTCGAGCGGCGCGTTGGGCTGCTCGCCGACCTGCTCGCCACGTTCGTAGAACCGAGCTGACACCGCCCGATCTCGAACGCCGGCAACCGCGCAGCAGGGTGTCGGCCCGGATGGCCGGCCCGCGACGCGCGCGCCGTCACGCCTTGGCGAGGAACAGTTCCCTGAACGCGGCGTCCGTCTCCTGCTCGAGCTCCGAGACCTCGATCCCGCGGAGCTTCGCCGCCTCGGCGAGCACGAGCCGCACGTACGCCGGCTCGTTCGGCTTGCCGCGGTGCGGCACGGGGGCGAGGTAGGGGCTGTCGGTCTCGACGAGGAGACGGCCGGCTGGCACGGCCTTGGCCGCTTCCCGGACGTTGTCGGCCCTGGGGAACGTCACCATCCCGGAGATGCCCACGAACAGCCCCCGCCGGCTCATCTCCTCGGCCCCGGCCGCACCCTCCGTGAACGAGTGCGCCACGCCGCGCAGCCCGGGCGCCGCGTCGAGGCAGGCGAGGAAGTCGTCCCAGGCCTCGCGGTGGTGCAGGACCACCGGCAGCCCGACCTCGCCGGCGAGCGCAAGCTGCCACGCCAGCACCTTTCGTTGCTCGTCGCGCGGCGACAGATCGTAGTGGTAGTCGAGGCCGATCTCGCCCACCGCGACGATGCCGGGGGAGGCGACGAGCTTCTCGACCCGGCGCTTCCAGGCCGCATCGCACCGGCTCGCCTCGTGCGGGTGAAAGCCGATCGCGCCCACGATCCGGCCCTCGCCCCCACCCGCGAGCTCGGCGACGGCATCGAGGTCGTCGCGCCCGGTCGCCGGCACCAGGATCGCCGTCACGCCCGCGTCCTCGGCGCGCGCGAGCACGCCCCGGCGCTCGTCCGGCTCGATCATCGCCAGGTGCGCGTGCGAATCGATCACGACCGCCCTCCCCGGCGCAGTCTATCGCGCCCTCCCAGGGTGCCCGGCGGCACCGCTGGAACTGACCTCGGTCAGTTTTCCTTGGGGCAGACCAGGCATCGGTTGGTCTGCTTGGTCTTGGCGATCTCGGGCGCCGCTACCGCCTCGTCCACGACCTCGGGGTAGCAGTGCGCCACGACCAGCGGAACGTCCCACACGCACGGGAAGCGGACATAGCGCGTCCGGCCCGCATCGAGGGTGAATTTCACCGGCCGCTTGACCCAGTGGTAGATGCTCAGCTCGTACTCGCCCGTGGGCCGGTCGATGCAGAAGAACCCACCCGGCACCGACCAACCGACCGCCCGATCATCGAGCTTGATCTCGTGCTCCACGGCGGCGGCGAGGAGCCTCGGGTTGCGGTACCAGCAGATCCTCCCCTGACCCGCGGCCACAGGCTGCATCCTCGCCGATGCCTCCTTGAACGTCGGCCCTGACGCGCTCAGGCACGAGGACAGGACCACCGCAATCAGGGGCCACCCCGTGCGGACGAAGGCGTCTCTCATCCTCGCGCGACCTTTCCTCACAGTGCACCTCCTTCCCATGAGGTCGAACTTCCTGTACCGGACTTGGTGGCTCGATCATAGATCAGAACGGCGGGATGAGACATTTCGGCTGCAGTCCGGACCTAGGTGAGGCAGCCGCTGCCTGCGTTGCGCCGTCGGGCCCCAGGATCTGCTTCGACTTTGGAGGATCGGTCCTTGCCGCGAATGGCACGTTCCCGGTCCGGGTCGCGACGCGAGCTCGAGCCCCTCGAGCCGGGGATCCCACTCTGGCCGCCGCAGGCTCACGGGCCTCGCGGCTGGACCTGCACGAAGGCGTCAGTCTGTGAGCGAGTGCAGGGCGACGATCGCCAGGACGCCTCCGGCGGCCAGCGTTGCCGCGGCGACGACGAGCGTCGCGAGATGGGCCCGGACGATAGCGAGCATCTCCCGCGCGGCCTGGCGCAATCCGGCGTCGGAGCTCCAGCCGCGAACCAGCGTCGCGCAGCCGGTGACCAGCACGACGAACGGGAGGGCCATGAGCAGCACCCAGAGGCCGAGCCGCGGACTGGCCGCGAACCACGCGACGATCCGGGCCGCGGTGTGCGCCGGCTCGACCTGCTGCGGCTGCACCTCGCGCATGAAGAGCGCGGTCATGAACAGCCCGGCCGGCAAGATGAGCAAGAACTCAATCGCGGCGATCGCGCGCTTGACCGTGTTCATGGGTCCCCTCTCTCCGGCAAGGCGCTTGCCGGCGCAACATATTCCGATCGCGTCCCGTCGGGCGAAGCGTCGGGCGGCGCGGCGGCCCCGAATAGACTAACTCCGACGCTTCCGCCATGCGCGGCCGCAGCCCGGGCAGTTGGGATTGTGCATGCACATCGTGGCGCCGCACTCGGGACACCGCCACCTGGCTCTCTCGGAGGCCACGAACCTTGCAACGCCGGCGGCCCGGATGGCCTCCAGGTTCTCGATCACGCTCAACCCATACCGGCTCCTGTAGCGAGCATCCAGATGCAGCAGGAGTTCACATGGGAAACCTCGACACGAGGAGCAGAACCCACGGCGGCCGGATCTCAGGTCCCCGCAGGTCTTGATCCGGCAGCGGACCCGCGTGCTGCACTTCCCGCTATCGTCGCCCCGGCAACCTGGGCACGGGCGGCAAACCCGCATGTGAGCGCGGCAAACCCCGCAATTGATCCCACACGGGGCGATCAGGTCCAGCTCGTCGATGGCGATCACGGAGCTGCCTTCACGCATCTCGTTCGACCCCCGCGGTGTGACGCCCCCACCCACCGATCTCCACCCTCCCCACGGCACGATGGCCGCTACGGGAGGGTCAAAGAGTGTTACCCAGGCGCCTAGAACAGAGTGTCACCTAGGCGCCCGACCGCTCATCACTGACGCACATAGCGCAAATGTGTGGCGGCTGGACCATCAAGAACCTTATCAATGCGAAACTGCGGCCCAGGCTCGCGTAGGTTCTCGAAGAGACGCCGCCCGCCGCCGAACAACACGGGTGCCAAGGCGATTTCCAGCTCATCAACGACACCCAGGTTCAGGTACTGCTGGATCACATCCGCTCCACCCGCGATACGAATATCACGACTGCCCGCTGATTCCCGAGCCAGCTCTAGGGCACGCTCCGGACCGTCATTGATGAAGCAAAAGGTCGTCCCACCGGGGCGCACCCAGGGTTCGCGTTTCTCATTGGTAAGAACGTATACCGGTGTGTGAAACGGAGCCTCCTCTGGCCAGGCGCGCTCGCCCTGGTCGAACATTCGCTTGCCCATGATGTTGGCACCGATGCGCTCTGCGGTGCTGCGAACCAGGTCATTGACCGGGCCGGTCTCTCCCCCTGGTCCGAGCTTGAGGTTCTCGCGCATGTACTGTTGATTGATGAGCCAGGCCATCAGCGCGCCCCACTTAGCGCCCCAGTTCTTGTACCCGGGATTCTCCATGGTCATTCCTTCCGGTGCCATGTAGCCATCGAGGCTAAGGCCAACGTTGACGAATGCTTTGCTCATGATTCTCCTCTCGCATGTTCGGATGTCGGCCTAACGCCCGCGCTAACCTGCGGGCCGGACTGGCACGCCCGTTGCGCCCCTGCAACGGGCGTGACGGGCCGGACCGGGATGTTGACCCGATTTGGTTGACACTCCACTGCGCCATCCTCAGGCCGCGGCACGTTCAGAGTCAATGGGTGTCCGGTAGCCGAGACTCGAGTGCAGTCGGCTCCGGTTGTATCGGCAGATGAAGCGCCGGACCGCGTGGCGGAGCGCACCTTCGTTCCCAAATGTCCTGGCGTGGATCGATTCTCCCTTCATCGAGTGGAAGAACGATTCGATGAAGGCGTTGTCACCGAGCTCCCGGGGCCGCTTCATGCTCTGCGTGATCCCGAGCGCCGCCAGCCGGGCGCGGAAGGCGTACGCGCCGTACTCGGAGCCGCGATCCGAGTGATACGTCAACCCGTCCACCGACCGCCGGCGCCGCACGGCGTGGTTGAGCGCCGCCAGGGTGAGCTCGAGGTCCCGCTGCGCCCTCAGGCTCCATCCGAGAATCCGCCGCGAGTGACGGTCCATCACCACGGCGAGGTACCGCCACCCCAGCCCGGTCCTCAGGAACGTCACGTCGCCCACCCAGATCTGATTCGGCCCATCGGTGGTCACACCCAACACCCGGTTGGGGATCTCCGCGTAGAAGGCCCTTGTCCCTCGCGTGCGCCGGTAGATCCGTGCCACGCGCGCCTTGAGCCCACCCTCCCGCATCAGCCGGGCCACCCGCTTCCGCCCCACACGGTATCCCGCCGCCTGCAGCGCGGCCTGGATCCGCGGGCTGCCGTAGGTGCCCTCGCTCGCCCTCCACACGGCGGCGATCCGCGCCGAGAGCCGCTCGTCCACCCGCTCGTGGCTCGAGATGCCACGGCGACGCCACGCGTAGTACCCCGCCCGCGTCACCCCGTACCGCGCGCACAGCCCCTTCACCTCGAACCGGCCCTGCTCCGCCGCGATGAACGCGAAGAGCTCGCTCTTCGAGCGGAACAGAACCGAATGGCTTTTTTTAGCAGCTCGTGCTCCTCCTTCAAGAGCGCGTACTGCCGCTTGAGCTCCGCCAGCTGCCGCACCTCCCGCTGCGCTCGCGCAGCCGGAGCCACCCCGACCCGGGCCTTTAGCAGCCCCTCCCGCGCTTGCTTCCGCCACTTCGAGAGCATGAACGGGTGGATGTCGAGCGCGTCCGCCACGTCCTGCACCTGGACGCCCTCGAGCTGGCTCAGCTTCACGGCTTTGAGCTTGAACTCCACGCTGTACCGCTGGACCTTCTTCGGACCGAGGGTCTTCGCCATTCTGCCCTCCAACCCCTGTTAGGTCGGAGTGTCTACTTTATCGGGGCAATGTCCCCGACAGGTCCAGTGCGCTGTTAGGCGACGACTTAGATGCTCGCACTCTTGCCTCGGCGCAACAGCAGGGCAACACTAACCGACGAGAAGCCGGTAAACCATGCAAGAGCATCGCCGCGGTAAGCCCGCGTCATGGCCGCCCTGAGCACCTCGGCTCTTGGGTGAGCCAGCAGATATGTGCGAACCGCCGGCTCCGTGACGGTGAGATGATACCCGAGCGTCAAGGCGCCACAAGCAAGAACGATAGCGAGGACAGACCAGTGAGCCACCAGCATCACCAGCCGCACAGACGAGGGGCGAACGTCCACGTTCGAGGGCACCGTGGGGCGACGCGCACGCGAAACAAGAGCGACGACAGCCATGAGAAGACCGAGGCACGCCAGTGGCCAGAGGGCACCAATGTACGGTGGCGCAAATCGATCAGAAGCGACGAAGCCGAATTCCATAGGCTTTAACCAGATCTCTTTCGTCGCCTAACGCCCGCGCTCAGTCGCTGGCGCGAGCCTGCCCGGCGCGCAGCGCCGGCCTGCAGGCGAGTGCCAGTCGACTGCAGCGCGTCGTTAGACTGCGGCCACATAGTGGCAGCACCGCCATGGCTTGCTCCAGACCGCATGAACGCAGGCGAGGAAACCATAGCAAACAAGGAAGAAGAGCCCCCCGGCAAGAAGAGCCAGCGACCACGGCCGCGGAGGCTGGCCGGAGAGCAGGAGCCAGAGTGGAAACACCGCGCTACAGGGACCTGCGGGAACTCCGGCGAAGGGCAGTGTCAGGCAAAGGGCCTGCAGCAACCTCGCCATACGGCAATTCGAGCCCACGATCCTGGGCAGCACGATCGTGAGCAGGATAGGGACGGCGGCGAAGAGGAATACGGTGAGCAACTCGAAGTTCGCCGCGACGGGCAGCAAGTCCATCAGAAACACCCCAACGACCTGGATGCCGAGGACAGCGGCGACCAGGGTAGCCATAAAGACCTTGCGAGCAAAGCCATCGCGCTCGGCTCCAGCCTCGCTCATGGTCCTGACTCCGAGGACCGCAGTCTAACGCTCGCGCTGACCTGCGGGCCGGACTGGCGCGCCCGTTGCGCCCCTGCAACGGGCGTGACGGGCCGGACCGTCAGGTCCAGCGCGCTGTTAGACGGCACATTCCGGCCTCGGTTCATGACATGGCGACCCGCGCTCGTACTGTGCCCGTGACGACCCAGTGACCGGCTTGCTTCAGGAGCAGCACCCATGACTCCTCGTCCCAAGTGCCTCGCCCTGTTCCGTTGCCGGAGGCCCGGTGAACGTAGGCCAGAGCTTGGTCAACCGTTGGGTTGAAAGCAACGCGAGAGAACGTGCAGTTGTGGTACCAACGACCCCAGATGAACGGCGGGAGCGCGCCGGGGTCAGTGCGGCCGCAACAGCTGAGTTGGATACGCACGGGGTGAGAGTTCTTGGTTCGAAAGTCTCGGAGGGTGCTTTCATCTGGCGTAACAGAGCCCACTGAACGGAAGCCCGCTGGCAACTGCACCAAGTCGGCCTCAAGCTTGTTGATGGAACCGCCAGGGCCTGCAGTAATGTCGGAAAGCGTGTAGTTCGCTACCGCCGTGGGATGGTCGAAGAGAGCGCACCAAACTCGGCATTCATCTTGGGCAGTCCCATTTGATCGAAACTCCCGGCAACTGGACGAAGGCCCGACGAATGCTACCGCCGCCATGGCCAGCCAGAGAACCGCGTGCCGTCTAACGCATACTCGGCTGCCTAAACGAAATCGGGAAACGCTGCGCGGGGCGCAGCGTTTGTCGGCGGCCGTCACACTCGTCCCGCCACAGATTGGGTTGTGCTTGCTGCACTTGGGCGTCAGGGCCGAGGCAGAGCGCGTTCGGCAAACGCTGCGAATCCTGCCGCCTAAACCGGCCGGAGAAACGCTGCAGGCCGCGCCGCCGGCCGGACTGTCACAGGGCATCGAGGGGGCTTCCGACAACGCGTCCTCCAGTGCTGTTCGGACTTTGAGTATAGCCCGTCGGCGCCGATCCGGAATCGACGGGGGCGGCGACGCCGAGACGCGGCGCTCCCGCGCGGCCTAGGAGGTAGCCCTCCGTGCAATGGGGAGAGATGACGTTCTGTCGCAGCGCGGAGGCGCAGACTTGGAATCTACATGTCGCCGCCGCGAATCCTGGACCCCCGCGTTCGCGGGGGTGACGACACAGTGCGCGGCCGGGGGCGGCCGCGCCACAAGCAAGTTGTGACGCCTCGAAGCGAGCGACCCCGGACTTGCCCGGCAAGGGGCGCTAGGGACCGTAGAGCGAGTAGCCGAACGCCTTGGTGACGAACACGGCCATCTGGTCGCGGTTCAGGTTGGTCGTGGGACAGTAGTAGTTGCCCGTGCTGCAGCCCGCGGTGACGCCCGTGGCGGCGATGTAGTGGATGAACGCGCAGCCCGGGTCGTTCGCCGGGACGTCGAGGAACACGGAGGTTCCCCCGCTCGGCGCGCAGTTGTACGTACCCTTCCCCGGCACGGTCCCCGAGGTCGGCACGTACGTTCCGGCCATCGACTTGGCGAGGAAGACCGCGGCCTGCCAGCGGGTCACCGTGTCGCCGGGGCAGAAGTCGCCGCCGCCGCAGCCGGCGGTGACCTTCTTGGCCGCGATGTAGTGGATGTGCTTGCACCCGGAATCGGTGGGAGGAACGTCCGCGAACAGCGAGGTCCCGCCCGACACGCAGTTGTACGAGCCCAAGCCTTCGACCGTGCCGCTGGCCGGCACGTTGGCGCCCGCCAGCGCCTTCGCCAGGAAGACCGCCATCTGCCACCGCGTGATGCTGGTGCCCGGGCAATACATGTTGTTGCCGCAGCCGGCCGTGATCCCGGTGTGGAACAGCGTCTCGATGAAGCTGTAGGCGAACGCGGACGGCGGGACGTCCGTGAAGCTGTGCCCGATGTGCACGGTCCACTGCTTGGAGCCGCCGGAGCTCAGGTTCTCGGTCAGGGTCGCGTCCCAGTGCAACGCCGGGCGGGTGGCCGGGTTGGAGACGCCGACCAGGTAGCAGTCGCCGACGTCGTGGCAGTTCGAGGTCGCCCCGCTCGCGAGGGTGCCGTAGGAGGCGCTGCCGTCGGGTACGGTGTATGTCGCCCCGGCCGGGCCCGTGAAGGACGCGGCCGTGCCGCCGGCCGCGACGCTGCCGCCGCTGACGTTCGTCCAACCTGTGGCAACCTGCACGGTCTCTCCCGGCTCGAGGATGCCGTTGAGGTTGGAGCTGGTTCCCGTGGCGGCGTAGGCGTCGACGGCCGGGAACGAGGCGGCGAGCGAGGACCCGTTGGACACCGCGACCGTGAAGCCGCCCGTGGTGGCGTTGGTCACGGTGAGGCCGATCCCGTTGGTGTCGTCGCGGAACAGCGACCCGACGCCCCAGATCGCGCCGGCTTGGCCGTTGGTCCCCTTGACGACCGCGGGGATCGACTGCGTCGTGTCCACCTCGTGGATGATCACCGCGTTGCCGGGGAGCCCCCCGTCGTACGCGGCCTTCTGGCGCGCCTCGACGGTGTAGAAGTGCGTGGCGGAGCCGGCGATCGGGACCTGCACCATTTTGCCGATCGGCCACCCGGGCGTCGCCGAGCGCTCGAGGCGGATCGAGGTGGACTGGCCGCCGGCGAGCGTGAGCTTCTCGGGGGCGCGGTACCAGCCGAGCAGGTCCTTGTGGTACGAGATCGTGTGCTGGCCGAGGTCGCCGTACGTCGGGTCCACGAGTACGCAGGGGGCGTAGGTGTCACTCATCACGTCCCAGCAGTTGTCGTAGACGACGCTGCGGTTGAAGGACGAGTGCGGCAGTCCGAACCCGTGCCCCATCTCGTGCGAGATCACCGACGCGTTCGCGTACCCCCACGGTGGTTCCCAGGTGACCCGCCACGTCTTGCTCACGCCGTCGAGCGTCGCGTAGTAGCCGCCGCCCCACGCGTAGCCGGGGTCGAACTCGCCGTTGAACATCATGTTGATCCCGACGAACGGCGCGAAGTTCACCGAGGCGTTGGCCGCCGCGGTGCAGTCGTTGAATAGCTGCCCCAGTCCCGGGTTGGGATAGCCGAGCGCCTGGTAGTAGGCCTGCGTCTGCGGCAGCACGTACCAGCCGGACGCGGTGCTGCCCGTGACGTTGACGTTGTCGTACGACACCTGCCGCCAGAAGTGGTCGATCCCCGGGTAGGTGCTCGCGTACATGTTGAGGAAGTAGGAGAGGGCCTTCGGCTCGGTGGAGACGTCGCTGAACTTGCACATGATCGAGATCCACGGCTGCGCGCCGGTGACCGCGTCCGGCGCGGCCGGCGCGCCTGAATCGGCAAAGCGCAGGTCGGTGACCACGACCGAGGGGCCGCTTCGTCCCGGCGCCGCCGCCGCCCACGAGCCGGACACGGTCACGCGCCGCCCCCGGAGCGAGAGGATCCCGCCGACGCGCGCGAGCGTCGCGTCGTCGAGCACCAGCTCGAGCGTGTTGCCAGCGGCGTCGGTGACGAGCGCGACGGGGCCGACGCTCGCTGGGTTCTCGCGGCTGCCGTCGCCCCACACGAGCGTCACGGTGCCGGTGACCGTCGTCGTGAGGCCGGCGGTCCCGGCCGGCGGCGTTTGAGCGACGGCGGAACCCACCGCGGGACCGGCGGCAATTGCGACCGCGACGGTCGCGGCGGCGACGCTGAGGATGCGGAGATAGGCCCGGCGCGGGCGCACCTCTCCGCGTCGTGTCCCGAAAATCACAGTCATGGGCGTCGCCATCTCGCACCTCCCTTTCGCGGTCTGGGCGCGGCGGCCGGACCTGGACTCATTCCACTGAGCCGCCATATCTTCCACTCACAGTATGCGGCGTCCGGGGGCCGGGCGAGGTGTGATCGCGATCACATTTTCACGGCGTCGTGACGCGGCGCCGCACACGGAGGGATCGGGAACTTCCCCTCACCGGGACGGAGACGGCTGCCCATGACGTCGACGTGAACCGCGGCGGCCACGCCGGAGGTGGAGGCGTCGGCGGGCCGCACCGGTGCGAGAGCGGGATCTCGTATTGGCGGCGGCCGGGCTTGCCGTGGCCGGTGATGCCAACGGCGAGGGACCCTCGCGGCTCGGCCTCACAGGGTTCCTGCGTTAACGCGGCCCAAAGAAGGTGCTCGAGTCGAGGTCGAACGCGCTCTCGGGGCAGCGCGCGCTTCAGCGGGGACGGCGACGTCGTGCCCGTCCGGGGAGGCCGGCCGTTCCCCCGCGCCCGCGCGGCGCTCGCGGTCGGGATCGCGCTCCTCGCGATCGGGTTTCTCCTCTGGGCCCGCCGGAGCCGTGCCGCTTCGACGCGCTGACCGAGCTTCACGGCGGAGTGGAAAAGGAGCGGGGGTCCGCGTAATCTCGGGCGCCATGAGCGATCCATCCCCCATCGCGGTGGCCGTCGTCGGGGTCGGCCACCTCGGCCGCCACCACGTGCGTCTCGCGTGCACCCTCCCGGGCTGGCGGTGCGTCGGCGCGTTCGATACGGACAGGCCGCGCCTCGAGGCCGTTTGCTCCGAGTTCGGAGCCGCGCCGCTCGCGAGCCTCGACGAGGCGCTGGCGCGCGCCGAGGCCGTCGTGATCGCCTCGCCCACGGTGACTCACCGCGAGCTGGCGGGCAGGTTCCTCGCGGCGGGGCTCCACGTGCTCGTCGAGAAGCCGATCGCGGCGTCAGTGGCGGAGGCGGACGAGATGGTGGCGCTCGCCTTACGCAACAATGCGGTCCTCGGCGTGGGCCACGTGGAGTTCTTCAACCCCGCCGTGCAGGCGGTGCTGGCCGGCGCGCCTCAGCCCCGATACCTCGAGGCGCAGCGCCTTTCGCCGTTCACGAGCCGCTCGATGGACATCGACGTCGTGCTCGACCTGATGGTGCACGACCTCCAGCTTGCGCAGGCGCTCAACGGCGGCTCCCCGGTGACCGAGGTGAGGGCGGTGGGCGTGCCGGTGCTGTCCTCGCGCGTCGACCTGGCGAACGTCCGGCTCGAGTTCGCCAACGGGTGCGTCGCGAACCTCACCGCGAGCCGGGTCTCCTCGGAGCGCGTGCGCAAGCTGCGCCTCTTCGAGCGGGACGCCTACCACTCCATCGACTACGCCGAGCAGAGCGTCTCCGCCTTCCGTCTCGTCCGCTCCGGCGGCCAGGCGTCGATCGCCCCGTTGGAGATCCGGGTCGAGAAGGCGGAGCCCCTGGCCGCGGAGCACGTTGCGTTTCAGCGCGCCTGCCGCCGCGAAACCTCCGCGTTCGTCGACGGCCTCGCCGGCGCGGCGGCGCTCGCGACGGCGGTCGCGGTGGTCGACGCCATCGCGAGCGCGACCCCTTGACACCCCCCGGCGCCGCTCCCATATTGGTATTGCCAAACCGGCCGCGGGCGTTGAACGGACGTAGCAGCCGCGTGACCCACTGCAAACGCCCGGGCGGAGATTCCGCCAAGCCGAAACCCTGCGCCGCAGGGTTTCGCTGTGCCGGCCCGCCGTCCGGTTGACCCCGCCCTCCCTCCCGCGTACCCTCGAAACGAACCCAGCCGGGAGGTGCCGTTGGATCAGGCCGTCGAACGCCACACCCGCCGTCTCCAGATGGTCTGCGGCGGCTTCTTGGTCGGCCTCGCCGGTTACGCGGGCATCGTCGCCTACCTGCCTGCGGTTTCCGTGCCGGTCCTTCCACAGGCGGAACCGCTGCTCTGGGGGTTCGCCTTCGTGGCCGCCGTGAACCTGGTCACGATCATGCCGGTCTACCGGGTCATGCTCGCCGGCCCGCGCCGCGTGTACCTCGTCGGGCGGCAGCCGGAGCGGCTGTTGGCCGCCCACTCCACGGCTCACGTCGTCGCGTTCGCGCGACTGGAAGCCGTGGCCGTGCTCGGACTCGTGCTGTACTTCCTCGCCGCCCGGCGCGACTGGTTCACCGTCTTCACGGCGGTGGCCGCGGTCGGCATGGTCGCGCTGTGGCCGAGGCGCGACAAGGTCGCGGCGCTGCTCGCGATCCCGGGCCAGACGCCGGCGGAGGTCTAGCCCGATCGCCGGGGTTCGGCTCAGGCCCGCTCCCGCGGCGATTCGACCCTCGCAAGGTACGCCCGCGCACGACGGATCGCGCCGCCGAGACGGGGAACTCGCCTCTCCACCCACGCCAATCCCCGGGCGAAGACCGGGATGTCGGGCGAGAGGAGCAACGCTCCGAGCGCGATGAGCAGCCAGCCCTGGAGGACGGGGAGCACCAGGCCGGCGACCCCGAGGAGCAGCAGCCCCCACCCGAGGCCGTGCCTGAGGACACGACGGAGCGCGATTCGCATGGCTGGGATTCGGTCCCCTTCCGTCCGCCTGCCGAGGTGCACTAGTCCAGGATCACGCCGCCGCCCGCCTGCTTGGCGTGCATGAGCGCCGCGTCCGCGATCGCGAACAGCTGACGGGGACTCTGGGTCCCCTCCCCCAGACAACCGATCCCGACCGAGAGCTCCACCGGCGGCGGGACGGCCCGGGTCAGCTCGCGGGCCACTCGACGGGCGGCCTCGCCGGGCGTGTTGGGGAGTACGACCGCGAACTCGTCCCCGCCGTAGCGGGCCACCACGTCCGTCGTCCGCACGGCGTTTCGGAGGGCGGCGGCCACCGCGCCGAGAACCCGATCGCCCTCGAGGTGCCCGTGCCGGTCGTTGAACGCCTTGAAGCCGTCGAGGTCCAGCATGAGCACCGAGAGCGGCTGGCCGGACCGCCGGCTGCGGGCCATCTCCCGCGAGAGGAACTCCTCGAGGAATCGCCGGTTGTACGCCCCGGTCAGCGGGTCCGTGCGCGCTTCGGCGCGGTCGGTGGCGACGAGACCCACGTCGTAGTTGATGATGATGGTGACCACCGCGAGGATCGCGACCCGGGCGATCTGGAGGTCCCATCTGAAGCTGCCGTAGAGCCGGTCGGGTTGGACCTCGGCCTCGACGTGGCGCCACGCCACCGCCATGAAAACCACAAAGGCGTACGCGGCGGGCACCGACCACGCGACCGTCCGGGTCACCAGCGGCTCGCCGCGAAGGCCCGCCGACACCACCACGAAGAAGTACAGGGAGAAGAAGACCTGGGAGTTGGTCGCGGCGATCGCGCGGTCGACCGCTACGCAGCCGAGCAGGAACGCGGTCACGGCTACCAGATCGAACGTCACCGCCCAGAACGAGATCCGCGGGTCCCAGGGAGCCCAGGCGAGGTAGAACTGGAGAACGAGTCCGCCGAACAGCAGCGTGCCGAGCACGACCTCGGCCACGGCGTCCTCGGGCAACGAGGAGCTGCGCAGAATCCGGCCGACGATCATCGTGACCGTCACGCTGCCGATCAGGGCGAGGCGCCAGAGGTTGAGGAACCGCTCGAGGTCCTTGCCCCGCCGGTGCACGCGCTGGCCCACAGGCAGGAGATGCGGGCTCGAGTCGCTGTCAAGCAGGATCGGCATTCCTTCCTCCTGCAGCCTTCCTCAATGCGGTCCTTCGTGCTGAGAATAGACGTTCCGCCTCATGCCTGGCAAGTTCCTGTGCACTCCTTCGGGTGCGGCGGTCGGCGGAACAGCGGCCGGCGCCCGCGCGCCAGCCGCCCCCCGTGTTTCGACTCTCGACTCTCTTCAGGGGCGCACGTCCGCCTCCCGGCAGTGCGCGCGGATGACCGCGAGCAGCTCGCGGTGCACCCCGGGACCGGCCGCGACGACGTTGCCATGGGTGAAGATCCCGCCCGCCCCGTCGAGGTCCGACACGACGCCGCCCGCCTCCCGGACGAGCAGCGCGCCCGCCGCGATGTCCCAGGGTGACAGGCAGAACTCGAAGAAACCGTCGAAGATCCCGGCGGCCGTGTGCGCGAGGTCGAGGGCGGCCGCACCGGGGCGCCGGATCGCCGCAACCGCGAGGAACACGTCGTGGAACACGCGCAGGTAGAGGTCGAGCATGCGGTGCACTCGGAACGGGAAGCCGGTGGTGACGAACCCGCCGGCGAGACCCGGCCGGTCGCTCACCCTCAGCGGCTTGCCGTTGCACCACGCGCCGGCGCCCGCCGCCGCCGAGTACATCTCGTCCCGCATCGGGTCGTACACGGCGCCGACGAGGATCTCGCCGTCACGCACGAGCGCGACGGAAACCGCGAACTGGGGGAACCCGTGAACGAAGTTCGCCGTCCCGTCGAGCGGATCGACGACCCATCGGGTCCCCGAGGCCCCGCTTGCCCCGCCTTCCTCGGCGAGCAACCCGAACCCGGGGGTCGCCGAGCGGAGGAACGAGCCGATGGCCTCCTCGCTCGCGCGGTCCGCCTCCGAGACGAAGTCGTTTTGCGACTTCTCGTTGACCTGAGAAGGGGCGAGCGCGCGGAAGTAGCGCCTGACCACCTCGCCGCCGAGCTCGGCGGCCGTCACGGCGACCCCGAGCAGCGCACCGTTGCTCACCGGGGCCTCGTGCCGAGGTCGATTGCCTGCCGGATCGGCACCTGCCGTGAGTCTTGACCCGGAAATGTCACGGCATCACAACCGGTTTGTACCCTCGGATGAAGGACGTGGACGCTCTCAACGAGGAGCAGAGGCGGGTCCGGCGGCTGCGGTTGCTCGTGGACATCACGGCGCAGACGCTCTCGGAGGACGACAACCTCACACTGTGCGAGGCGTTGAGGTTGATCGAGGCGGCGCGCACGGCCGCGCTGCGCATGTTCCCCGGCAAGGACGACACCTTCGATCTGGTGGTCCGTCCCAGGCTCGAGAGGATCGTGCTGGAGCGCTTTCAGATCCCCTCCCCATCGCCGGTCAACTGACCCCTCGATACTCCGGGTAGGTCGCCATCTCGGTCTTGGTGGGCTGCCCCTCCATCTGGAGCGTGACCTCCTCGCCGGGACGCACCTCCGTCCCCGGAACGCCGACGACGAGGTGGCCCGGGGGCCCGGGCTTGACCTCCGAGACCGCAGCCCGACCCGGTTTCGGCGGGATGACCTGGAGCGTTCCGGGTTTGATCCGGGACACGTCGAGCGTGAGCGGCCGGACCAGCCGGTCCTTGCCGTCGGCGGCCGTCACGTGGAGCAGCATCGTGACCTCCTTGAGGCTCTCGTTGCCGAGATTGGTCACCGACAGGTCCATCACGAGAACGGCCTTGCCGTCCCGGTCCTTCTTCATCTCGTACCAGTTGGCCGAGACCCGGTGGAGCAGGCGCAGGCGCGTGATCCGCTCGGCCGGCCTCTCCGGCCGCGGTTGGTCGCACGCGACCCCGGCCGGCAGGATCGCCAGCCCGAGCAAGGCCAGACCCAACGCACCCTTCACAGCCCGACCCCCGCGCCCACGAAGACGCACGTCACGGTGGTTCGTCTCACCTCGCCGATGAGGTGGAGGAACGGGAGGAGACCGAGCTTCGCACCCACCGTCGCGGTGAACCCGCTGCTATCGGCGGAATGCCGGGACGGCACGGGATCTCCGAAGGTGGCCGTTCCGTAGACGCGACGGTAGCCGACCGCGCCGTACGGGGAGACCACGAGGAACCCCTTGGAGATCACGAGTTGCCCTTCGGCCACTTCGAACCGGTCGAACAACGAGCTGTCGAGGCGCGAGTAAGCGACCCGCAACGCCACCGCCGGCGACAGCGTGCCGCTCTGGACGAACCCCCACCGCACATCGCCGCCCCAGAAACGATCCCCGAACACTTTCCCGACCTGCGCCCCAACGTCGAGGTGGGCGGGGAGCCCCTTGCGCACGATCACACGCGGGCCGATCAGGATGCCTCCGACGGTATTGGCGTGGGCGACGTACCCCCACCAATGGTCGCCCGTGTTCACCTCGGGACCGCCGGCGGCGGCCAGGATCTGAAACCCGGTCACGCCGCCCGGCACGGCGGTCGCCAGGTTGGGGAAGCTCACGACGTCGCCGAGCGCCTCCGCGATGGCGTCGAGGTCGCCCTGTGTGAAGCCCGGACCCAAGCCGAGGTCGCCGGCGTGCGTCGGCCTCGTCAGAGCCAGCGTCAGGAAGGCAAGGAGGGCCAGCCGCCGCATCGCCACCTCCAGCGTCCGAGTGTAGCGCGCTCGGCCCGCACCTCACCACAACTCGGCGAACAGGTCGTTGGAGAGGAGCCAGCCGCGCGGGGTCAGGCGGACCCGCCCTCCCCCTCGGCGGGCGAGGCCGAGGCTCAGGAAGTCGTCCAGCCTCTCGCCGAACGCCGGCGCCGCCCGCGCGCACGCCGAGACGTCCGCCTCGCGGACGCCGGCTGCGAGCCGCAGCCCCAGCATCACCCTCTCCCGGACCACCTCGCCCTCGTCCAGCGGCCGGCTCCAGGCCCGCGGCGTGCGCCCGGCCTCCACCGCCTCGAGGTAGTCGGGCAGCGCCTCGACGTTGGCCCAGCGCCGGCGGCCGCAGTGCCCGTGTGCGGCAAGGCCGGCCGCGAGCACGGCCCTGCGCCGCCAGTACCGGACGTTGTGGCGCGCCTCCTGCCCCGGCAGCGCGTAGTTGGAGATCTCGTAGTGGCGGTACCCCGCCTCCACGAGCCGCCTCCCGACCGCGAGGTACTGCTCCGCGGCTGCGTCGTCGCACGGGAAGAGGTCGGGGCGCCGCTGCGCGAGGCGCGCGAGCGCGTGCGGCTTGTCCAGCTCGAGCAGGTACACGGAGACGTGTCCCGGACGCAGGCGCACCACGTCGTCGAGCGTCGCATCGAGGTCGGCACGCGCCAGGCTGGGGAGCCCCAGCATAATGTCGAGCGAGACCGCGAAGCCGGCCCGCTGGAGCAGCTCCACGGCGGCACGGGCCTGGGCCGCGTCGTGGCGTCGGTTGAGCATCGCCAACACGCGATCGGAGAACGCCTGGACGCCGACCGACACCCGGGTGACCCCGAGCCGGCGCCACAATTCGGCCTTGCCCGCGTCGACGTCGTCGGGGTTGGCCTCCACGGTCACCTCGGCGGCGGGCGTGCGCGGGAAGCCGCGATCGACGGCCGCGAACAGGGCCTCGAGCTCGTCGCCGGGCACCAGGGAGGGCGTGCCGCCCCCGAGGTAGAGGGTCGAGAGCGGCCTCCCTCCGCGCCGTCCCAGCGCCTCGACTTCGGCGCGCAGCGCCGCCATCGTGCGCGGCAGAAGCCCGAGCTCGGTCGAGGTGGCGAACGTGCAATAGGCGCAGCGGCTGGCGCAGAACGGCAGGTGGACGTAGAGGCCAGCCGCAGCCCGGCCTTTCCTGCGCCCTGTGCCCTGCGCCCTGCGCCCCGGCCTCACGGCGAGAGCCACCGCGCCTGCACCTCGTCGAACGGTCCGCCCGAGCCGCTCCACGCGGAGCGCGCGAACGCCTCGACCCAAGGGGTGAACCCCGGGATCACGCGGAGATTGTCCTCCGCCACCAGCGCCTCCGGGTCCCTCCCGGACGCCATCAACGCCCGCGCCGCTCGACGCAGCTGCCAGCCGGTGGAGCTCACCCCGTCGAGCAGGTCGAGCCTCCGCGCCCAGAGCAGGAGCTGCGCGCTCGCCGCGAACGTCGCCCGCGGAGTCGCCGACGTCGCGGGGCCGGGCAGCCCCTCGTGCAAGCCGAGCCGCCGGCACGCCCGCGATGACTCGCGCTCGAGTTCCGCGGCAAGCTGGGCGAGGTCGGTGTGGAAGAGCAGGTCCTCGAGCGCCCCGTCGCCCGCCTCTCCGGCCCTCCCGTCGTAGACCCGGTGACGGTCCTCGGGCGGCAACGCGAGAGGGCTCGCCAGCACGAACTCGGCGCCCGCGCGCGCCGCTTCCTCGACCCCCTGATTGACCTGCTCGAACGGCGCCGGCGCAGGCCCCAGTCCGATCAGCACACCCGCCGACGCCCGGCGCTCGCGGTACGGGGCGAGCGGCGCGATCGCGCCGCCTCCCCAGAACGAGGGCACCCACGGCGCCAGCACCACGACCTGCCCGTCCAGGGCCGCGACCGGCAGTTGGTCGGCCGCGAGGCCGGCGTCCGCGAGAACCAGGACGCCGCAACCTCCGGCGATCAACCGCTCGACGAACGCGGCCTCACGGCGCGCCGGCTCACCGTGGAGCAGCACCCGCACCGGCTTACGCGGCAGGGAGCGGTCGCCCTGCTGGTGGCGACGCCCCTCGGTCTCCCAGACGAGCCGCATGTCGACAGGGTCCAGGACGCCGACCCCCGGCTCGGCCGCCAGCGGCGGCGGTCCGAGGCGGTGGGTGACGGGCAGGAGGTCGGGGAAGACGGGCTCAATCCGTCGCATCGTCTCCCGCCAGGAGCGCGTCGATCCCGGAGCGCTCTCCGCCCAGCGCCCGACGGACGTACTTGGCGAGCACGTCGGTCTCCAGGTTGACGCGGGCGCCGGGGCGCAGGTCCGCGAGCGTCGTGCCGCCGAGCGTCGTCGGGATGAGCGCGACCTCGAACCACCCCTGCCCGACCGCCGATACGGTGAGCGAGACGCCATCCAGCGCGACGGAGCCCTTCTCGGCAACCTCGGACGCGAGCGCCGACGGCAGGGCGATGCGGACCGTCCGGAACCCCTGGCTGGGCCGCACCGCCACGACCGCGACGGCCGCATCCACGTGACCGAGCACGAGGTGGCCGCCGAGCCGGTCGCCCAGCCGGAGCGAACGCTCGAGGTTGACCCTGCCTCCGGCCCTCATGGCTCCGAGCGTGGTCCTGGCGAGCGTCTCCGGCGACAGGTCGGCGGAGAACCCCTCGGCCGAGCCCTCGACGACGGTGAGGCACACCCCCTGCACCGCCACGCTCTCCCCGGCCGCGAGAGGCTCGGCGCCGAGGTCGCAGCGCAAGTCGAGGCGCGCGCCCTCGCCCCGCCGCTGGACGCTCCGCAACGTGCCGACGGCGGCGACGAGTCCGCTAAACACCCTCCACCACCTCGGCCTCCACGACCAGATCGCCGTCGAGTCGCCGCACGTCGAGGAAGCGCAGCTTGACGGCCTCCTGCGGCGACCCGAAGCCGACGCCGCCGACCGACGGCGTGGCCTCCCGGCCTCCGAGCACGAGAGGCGCCACGAAGGCGAGCAACGCCTGCGCGAGACCCTCGTGCAGGAACGACCAGTGCACCTCGCCGCCGCCCTCCACCAGGACCGAGCTGACCTGGCGCGCGCCCAGCCAGCGCAGGACCTGACGGAGATCGCACCGCCCGCGCCCGTCGTCCCCTACCTCGACGACCGTGGCCCCGCGCACCTCGAGCGCGCGCCGGCGTTCCGCCTCGGCGCCTTCGCAGCAGAAGATCACCACGTCCGCGGGCTCCGTCTCCATCAGCGTCGCGGCCGGCGGCGTGCGCAGCGAGCTGTCGAGCACGACGCGGGTCAGGTGCGGGTTGGGGTTGAGACCGAGGTGGCGAAGGAGGCGCGGGTCGTCCGCGAGGACCGTGTTGACGCCGACCAGGAGCGCGTCGTTTTCCTCGCGCAACGCGTACCCCTCCCGGCGGGACGACTCCGAGGTGATCCAGCGCGAGCGGCCGCCCCGCGCCGCGAGCTTCCCGTCCATGGTCATCGCCATCTTCAGGGTCACCAGCGGCCGGCCGGTGGAGACCCAGTGGAAGAAGCGCCGGTTGAGCGCCCGGCACGCCTCCTCCTCGACGCCCTCGATGACCTCGACGCCGGCGGTCCGGAGCGCCTCCACGCCGCGTCCGTTCATGACCGGGTTGGGGTCCCGCGACCCGATCACGACCCGCGCGATCCCCGCCGCGAGGATCGCGTCGACGCACGGCGGCGTCCTCTTGTTCGGCGCGGGGCCGCACGGTTCGAGCGTGACGACCATCGTGCCGCCGACCGCCGCCTGCGCCCCTTCGGCCAGCGCCGCCGCCTCGGCGTGGGGTCCGCCGCAGACCAGGTGCGCCCCGGTCGCGGCCGTCTCGCCGCCGGCCGACAGGAGGACCGCCCCGACCATCGGGTTGGGGCTCGCGCCGTAACGGCCGCTCCGGGCCAGCTCCAACGCCTGCCGCATCAACGGCGCCCAACGCGCGCTCATGCGAGCGCCTCCAGCAGCGCGGCGGCGAAGACGTCGGCCGAGAAGGGCAGAAGGTCTTCCGGCGCCTCGCCGACCCCGACCCAGCGGACCGGCACGCCGAGCTCGCTGGCGACGGCCAGCACGACGCCCCCCTTGGCCGTGCCGTCGAGCTTGGTCAGCACGACGCCCGTCACGCCCGCTTGCGAGCGGAACTCCCGCGCCTGCGCGAGGCCGTTCGTGCCGGTGGTGGCGTCGAGCACGAGGAGGACCTCGTGCGGCGCGCCGGCGACGGCACGGCCGCAGACCTTGCGGACCTTCTGGAGCTCGGCCATCAGGTTGTGCTTGGTGTGCAGGCGGCCGGCGGTGTCCACGATCACGTCGTTCGTGCCCCGCGCCCCGGCCGCGGTCAGGGCGTCGAACACGACCGCCCCCGGGTCGGCGCCCGGGCGCTGCGCCACCACCGGCACGGACAGGCGCCTGCCCCAGCTCTGGAGCTGATCGATCGCCGCCGCCCTGAAGGTGTCGGCCGCCACCAACACCGCCGTCCGCCCCTCGTCCTGAGCGCGGCGCGCGAGCTTGGCCGCCGTCGTCGTCTTGCCGGTGCCGTTGGCTCCGACCACCAGCGCGACGTGGGGCGCGCCGCGGGGGCCGGCGCCGTTGCCGGTCGCCAACAGCGCGCGAACCCGTTCCTGCAGCCACGAGAGCTCGCCGCCCTGCGCTACGTCACCGCGGCGCCTCGCCGCGTCGAAGTCCCGCTTGATCGTCTCCGCCACGTCGATTCCGACATCGCACGCGAGGAGGGCCTCCTCCAGCGCCTCCGGGGTTATGGTCCACGCCGCCGCGCTCAGTCGCGCGCCCAGGAGCGAACGGGTCGCCCCGAGGCCGCGGCGCAATCGGTCGAGCAGATCCAAGCTTCCCCCTTGCGACCGCGCCCCGCCCGATCAGGGGATCTCGCGGTTGAAGTCCACGCTGGCCTTCGCCAGGGCTTCGCCGGCGAGCGCGACGGAGGCGCCGGGCTCCATCACGAGGACCAGGTAGTACCCGTCCTTGAGGGCGCGGCTCATGACCTGCATCTGCGTCCCGTTGATCGACAGGCGCTCGAGTTCCCCGCCTTCGATCAGGCCGGCGAGCCGGGCCGCCTTGCGCAGGAAGATCCCGTGGTACGCCCCTTCGAGCTTGAGCTCGTACGGGGTGGCGCGGCGGGAGACGAACTCGACGGACTCGCCCTCGGAGTCAAGGAACACCGCACCCTGCGCCCCGGGGACGTCGACCAGGAGGTTGTTGAGCAGGTACTGGAAGGCCACGCGCTCACTCCAGGAGCGCGTGCGCCTGGCGCGCCTCGGTCGAGCCGGGCGCCACCGCCATCACCCTGCGGAAGAGGTCGCGGGCTTCGTCGTTGCGCCCCGACCCGACCAGCAGCTTGCCGAGCGCGAGCATGAGGTCGGCGCGCTCGGGCGCTTTCGCGATCGCCTCGCGGTACGCCGCCTCCGCCTGCACGGGCTTGCTCAGCTTCTCCTCGACCTGGCCCAGCATGCCGTACGCCTCCACGGGGCCCGACGCCACCGCGGCGCGGCGGAGGTTCTCCTCCGCGGCCGAAAGGTCGCCGCGAGCCAGGTAGAGCGAACCCAGGTTGAAATAGACGCTCGTCCGGTTGGCGTGCGTCTGGTCGGCGAGCACCGCGAGGAAGTCCGCTTCCGCGTTCGCGAACTGCCCGAGCTGCACATAGGCCGCACCGCGGTTGTTGCGCGCGTCCGAGTATTGCGGCGCCAGCGCGAGCGCCTGGTTGAACGACGCCACGGCCTTCGCCGCGTCGCCGCTCCGCAGCTGCGCGACGCCGAGGAGGTTGTGGATCGTCGGGTTCTTCGGCTGGATCTGCAGGGCAACCCGATACCTCGCCATCCCCTCGGAGAACTTCCCCTCGCCGACGAGGGCTTGGCCCTGCTGCATCAGCAGGGTCCCGGCGAGCGGGTCCTTGGGGTCGACCCCGAAGGTGGCGGCCCCGCTCGGCGGCTTGCTGGACGCGCAACCCACGAGCAGAACGAGCACCGCCAGCAGCCGCATGGAACGGGAGCCACCTCGCATCGCTACGCCACCTCCACCTGGCCCAAGGGTACCAGGTCCCCTCCCTTGACGGCCATGAAGAACGCCCGGACCACGACCGGGTCGAGCCTCACGCCCGCCATGTCGCGCAGGCGGGCGAACACCAGGTCGAGCCGCAGGGCGGCCTGGTACGGCCGCTGGGTGGTCATCGCGTCGAAGACGTCGGCGGTGGCGATGATCCGCGCCAGCAGCGGGATCTGCTCGCCGACCAAGCCGTCCGGATAGCCGCCCCCCGCCCAGTTCTCGTGGTGCGAGCGGATCCCCGGGAGCATCTCCTGCAGGCGCTTGATCGGGCTCACGATCGCGGCGCCCTTGACGGTGTGCACACGCATCTGGGCGAACTCGGGGCCGGTGAGGGCGTCGGGCTTCGTCAGGATGGCGTCGTCGATGCCGATCTTCCCGATGTCGTGGAGGAGCGCGGCGATCTCGACCTTCTGGAGCTCGCCGCCCGAGATCCCGCAGTGGCGGGCGATCGCCACCGCGTACTGGCTGACCCGCTCCGAATGCCCGGAGGTGTACGGGTTCTTCGCGTCGATCGCCGCCGCCAGGGCGCGGATCGAATCGACGAGCAGCTCCTTGTTCTCGGCCACCGCCACCTGCAGCGAACTCACCGTCCGTTCGATCTCGACCGCCATCACGTTGAAGTTCTCCGCGAGCTGCCCGAGCTCGTTGCGCGAGGTCACCGGGACCTGCCGCGTGAAGTCGCCCTGGGCGACGGCGGTGCTGACGTCCGCCAGGTGTCGCAGCGGCAGCGTGATCCGCCGGGCCAGGCCGATCCCGGCGAGCATCGCGATCACGGCGGTTACAACGGCCAGGAGCGCCGTCTTCTCGCCCATGCTGCGAACCGCGGCGAACGCGACACCCACGTCGCGAGCGGTCACGATCGCCCACGGCGGATCCTCCACCGGGCAGAGCGACCCCAGCACCTGTTCCTGGCCGCTGCGCAGCGGGTCCGCGTACGTCTTGGTCAGCCGGACCGGCGCCGCGATGAACTGCGCGACCAGCGGGTTCGCCTGGGCCGACCTGCCGACGTGGTCCTGCTCGCTCGAGAAGACCACCTGGCCGGCCCGGTCGACGATGTCGACGGTGACGCCGCGGCCCGTCTCCTCGGCGAGGCGCGACACCAGGCCGCCGAGCGAGACCACCCCCTGCATGGCGCCCGCGACGCCGCCGCCCGAGCGGAGCAGCGGGATCGAAACCAGCACCATCGGGTCTTCGCCGGGGAGGCGCAGCAGGTCGCGCCGCAAGGGCCGTCCCTTCAGGTTGACCGCGAAGGCCTCGCCGAGGAGCGGTTCGAGCGCGCGCTCGGCGGCCGGCGAGAGGTTCGGGCTCTGCACGAACGACCCCCGCCCCGACGCGTCCAGCAGGCGCAGCACCATGATATGACGGTTGTCGTTGGCGAGCTCGTCGAGCGTCCTCGCGCCGGCGTCCGTGTGCAGCGGCTGCATCTCGCCCGGCTGCAGCGCCCGGCCGACCGTCTCGATGCGGCCGACGCTGTCCAGGAAGTAGAGTTGCACCTCGCGCGCCAGGCCGACCGCCTGCCGGGTCAGGTACTGCATCTCGAGCGTCGCTACCTGTTCACGGTTCGATCGCACGAACCCCCAGCCGGCGAGGCCGACCGGCAGCACCGCAAGTGCCACCAGCAACGCTGTCAGAGGGTAGAGCAGTGAGCGCGAGAACGGCCAGCGGGGCGCCATGGGACCGACTAGACTATAGCATGCGAAGGTCAGGAGCAGACTGTGGATAGCCGGCGGCGGGTGGCCGCGGCGCTCGAGGAGCTGGCGCTCCTCGCCGAGCTCTCCGGTGAGAACCAGTTCAAGGTCCGCGCCTACGCCAACGCCGCGCGGGCGATCCTGAGGGCGCCTGAGGACCTCGACGCGCTCGCGGCGCGCGGCGAGCTCACGAGCCTGCCGGGGATCGGCAAGGGGATCGCGGCGCTCGTCGCCGAGACGCTCGGGAGCGGCGAGCCGGCGCAGCTCCGGGAGCTGAGGCGCGAACTGCCCGCGGGGCTCCCCGAGCTGGTTGCGCTGCCCGGTATCGGACCGAAGCGCGTGCGCACGCTCTGGCAGGACCTCGGGATCACCTCGGTCGGGGAGCTCGAGTACGCCTGTCTCGAGAACCGCCTGCTCACCCTCACGGGGTTTGGCCCGGCCACCCAGAAGAAGATCCTCGAGGCGATCGACTTCCAACGCCGTACGGTCGACCGCCACCACATCTCCGACGGGTGGCAGGCCGCCGAGGAGACCGCGGCGGCGCTGCGGAAGGCGCTGCCGACGGCCGCGGCGGCGGTCGCCGGGGAGGTGCGGCGTTTCTGCGAGGTGATCGGCGAGGCGGTCGTGGTCTGCGCCGGCGCGCCGGCCGCCGCCATCTCCGAGTCCCTGGCCGGCGCCCTCGCGGACCCCCGGATCGTCGCCGGGGGCGTGGGTGGCAGGCACGGTTCGGGCGTGCCCGTCCGGATCGTGACGGCGGCTCGCGGGGACCTGGGCACCGCGCTGGTCTGGCACACGGGCGGCCAGGGCCACCTCGCCCAGCTCGCGGCCCGCGCCGCGTCGAGCGGCCTCACCTTCGCCGACGGCGCCATCACCGACTCGACAGGCCGTCCGGTGGAGTGCGCCGAGGAGCGCGCCTTCTACGCCCGCCTCGGCCTGCCCTGGATCCCGCCGGAGCTCCGCGAGGGCGACGGGGAGGTCGAGGCCGCGGCCGCAGGCGCCCTCCCCCGGCTCGTCGAAGCATCCGACGTTCTCGGCGCCGTCCACGTCCACACCACGGACTCGGACGGTACCGCGTCCCTCGACGAGATGGCCGCGGCGGCGGCCGCGCTCGGCTGGTCGCTGCTCGGGATCGCCGACCACTCCCAGGTCGCCGCCTATGCCCACGGGCTCGACTCGGGGCGACTGCGCGCCCAGGGCGAGGCGATCGCCGAACGCAACGCCCGCGGCGGGAAACCGCTGCTCTTGCGCGGGACCGAGGCCGACATCCTCGCCGACGGCGCACTCGACCTCCCGGAGGGGGCCGCCCTCGACTTCGTCGTGGCCTCGGTCCACTCCTCGTTTCGCCAGAGCGCCGACGCGCAGACCGCACGCCTCGTCCGCGCCGTCGCACGCGGCCGGGGCACGATCCTCGGCCACCCCACCGGCCGCCTGCTCCTGGCCCGCGAGCCGTACCAGGTCGACCTCGAGGCCGTGCTGCAGGCCGCGGCCGCGAGCGGCGCCGCCGTGGAGATCAACGCGCACCCGTACCGTCTCGACCTCGACTGGCGCTGGGTGCGGCGAGCGGTGGCGCTCGGCATCCCGATCTCGATCGGTCCCGACGCCCACGAGCCGGCCGGCCTGGCGGACGTACGCTGGGGCGTCGGCATCGCCCGCAAGGGCTGGGCCACCGCAGACGACGTGCTCAACACCCGGCCCTGGCCGTGGTGGTAGCTCGCTCCGCGATGATGTCATCCTGAGCGAGGCGCAGCCTCGCGAAGGATCCCCCCGAGCCCGCGACGGCCCTGGGCCGTCGCTCTCGCTCCCATGAGATCCTCCGGCGGCGGCGCGGCCTCAGGATGACGGGATGGGGTGGCGGCCGCGTTGGCCGCGCGCGGTACTCCGGCGCCGCGCCGTCGCCGTGCCCAACCTCTCAGCAGGCGTGCCTCATCGCCTCGAGGATCGCGGCGGCTGCCGCCTCGATCGCCGGGTCATCGACGTCGAGGTGGGTGACGAATCGGACCGTGTGCGGCCCCTCGTCGAGGCAGAGGACGCCTCGCTCGGCGAGGTTCGCCGCAACCTCCGCGGCGCTCAGCCCCGACGCCCGCGTGTCGGCGTAGACCATGTTCGTCTCGACCCCGTCGGGTTTCACGGCGAGGCCCGGCGTCTCCGCGAGACGAACGGCCAGCGCGCGGGCACGGCGATGGTCGTCGGCCAGGCGCCCGATGTTGTGTCGCAGCGCGTAGAGGCCGGCGGCCGCGAGGATCCCCGCCTGGCGCATCCCGCCCCCGAGCAGCTTGCGCGCCCTCCTCGCCCGCGAGATGAACCCCGCGCGTCCCAGGAGCACGGAGCCCACCGGCGCCCCGAGTCCCTTCGAGAGGCACACGCTGACCGAGTGGAACGGCGCCGTGATCTCGGCCGGCGACAGGCCGCCCGCCACCACGGCGTTGAAGACCCTCGCCCCGTCGAGGTGCAGCAGGAGGTCGTGGCGGTCGCAGAACTCGCGCACGGCGCCCACCCGTCCTTGATCCAGGACGCGGCCGCCGCAGTGGTTATGCGTGTTCTCGAGGGCGACCAGGCGCGTCGGCGCATGATGAGGGTCCTCGTCGGTGTGGACGAACGGTTCCATTCTCTCGGGGTCGAGCATCCCGTCCTCCGAGGCGAAGCAGCGCGTCTGCAGCTGCGAGTGCACCGCGGCGCCGCCCTGTTCGTAGAGCAGGATGTGCGCTCGCTCGTGGAGGAAGATCTCGTCGCCCCGCCGTGTGTGCGCCGCGAGCGCGGCCTGGTTCGACATCGTGCCCGACGGGAAGAACAGTCCGGCCTCCTTGGCGAAGAGCTGCGCCGCGTAGGCCTGCAGGGCGTTGACCGTCGGGTCGTCGCCGAAGACGTCGTCGCCGACCTCGGCCTCGGCCATCGCGCGCCGCATCTCCGCCGACGGCCGCGTCACGGTGTCGCTGCGCAGGTCGATGATCCGCATTCCGACCCCCTCCCCGAGAAAGGCAGCTTACAGCCGACAGCTGACAGCTCCCCCGCCCACCCAGGACGGCTCACAGCTGACAGTCGACCGTCAGCAGTCGAAGGTCGAAAGTGTAAGGCCGACCACGGCTTCCGGCCTTCTACTTTCGACTTTGAGCTTTCGACTATCGGCTGTCGGCTGCGAGCTTCTCCTTGAGCTTCTTGAAATCCGCCCACGAGTCGCGCTTGGCCACGGGGTTGCGCAACAGGTACGCGGGGTGGTAGGTGGGCAGGACGTCGCGGCCCATCCACTTCGTCCACCGCCCGCGGTAGCTCGAGATCGGCGCGTGGGTGCCGAGCAGGTAGCGCGCCGCGATGCGGCCGAGGCACACGATGACCGCCGGGTCGATGAGCTCGATCTGGCGCTTGAGGAACGGCATGCACGTCGCGGCCTCGTCGGGCTCGGGGTCGCGGTTGCCGGGAGGCCGGCACTTGACCACGTTGGCGATGTAGACGTCCGCCCGCTCGAGTCCGATCGAGGGCAGCATCTCGTTGAGCAGCTGGCCGGCCCTGCCGACGAACGGCTCCCCGAGCCGGTCCTCGTCGGCGCCCGGTCCCTCGCCGACGAACACGACCCGGGCGTTGGGGTTCCCCACTCCGAAGACGACCTGCGTCCGGCGTTCGCAGAGGCGGCAACGGCGGCAGCCGGCGAGCGAGCGCGCCATGACGGCGAGGTCGCCGGCCGCCAGGGGCTCGCCGCTCGAGGCGGTGGCAGCGGAGTCGGACGCCCCCGGTGCGGCTCTCGGCGCGAGCGCCGCCGCGTCGACGTCTCGCCAGCCGAGGTCCTGCAGGTACGCCAGGAGGTCGCGCCGGGTCATGCGCCCAGCGTCGAGACGAGCTCGCCGGCCAGCGCCAGCACCAACTCGCGGGCGAGCGCATCCTTGCCCTGGGGGGGCAACGTCCGGCGCAGCCCGAGGCGGGAGAGCACGACGGCGCGGCTGCGTGCCGCCTCCATGCCGAGCCCGGGCTCGTCGATCGGGTTCGCGACCACCGCGTCGGCCGCCTTGTCGGTCATCTTCTTCGCCGCGCGGACCTCGAGATCCATGGCGCGCTCCGCGGCGAAGATCACGAGGTACGGCCGGCCGCGCCGCCGCGGGATCGCCGCGGCGAGATCCGGCACCGGCTGCAGCTTCAGCTCCAGGGTCCCTTGCCGGCGGTCGAGCTTGCCCGAGGCGACCTCGGCGGCGCGGAAGTCGGCCACCGCGGCCGCGTGCCAGACCGCGTCGGCTTCCGGCGCCAGCGTGCCGAGGAGGCGGCCGAGGTCGGCAGCCGTCTCGAAGCGATCGACGAGGAGTCCGGCCGGCGACTCGACCCCGGGGCCGGCGAGCAGGCGCACGTCGGCGCCGAGGTCGCGGGCGGCCCGCGCGACGGCGACACCCATCCGCCCCGACGAGCGGTTGGTGATCACGCGCACCGCGTCGATCGGCTCGCGCGTCGGCCCTGCGGTCACGAGGACGCGCACGCCCGCCAGCGGACCCCGCCCCGGCAGGGCGGCCAGCGCCGCGCCGACGATTTCGTCCACCGCCGCGAGCTTCCCGTCGCCGTATTCGCCCTCGGCCAGGAACCCCCAGACCGGCTCGACGATCACCGCGCCGCGCGCCTTCAGCACCGCGACCGCCTGCTGCGTCGCTTCCTTTTGCCACATCGCGGTGTTCATCGCCGGCGCCACGACGATGCGGGTGCGGTGCGCGAGCGCATAGGTCGTCAGGGCGTCGTCGGCGATGCCGGCCGCGAACTTCGCGATCACGTTGGCGGTCGCCGGCACGATGAGCAGGAGGTCGGACCTGCGCGCGAGCGCCACGTGGTCCACCCCCGGGTTCGTGGGGTCGCTCCAGAGCGAGACTTCCGCACCGTCGTTGGAGAGGACCGCGAACGTCCGCGGCGTGACGAAGCGCGCCGCGTTGCGGGTCATGATGGTGTGGACGCGGCAGCCGCCCTTGACCAGCCCCCGGAGCACTTCCACGGCGCGAAACGCGGCGATGCCGCCCGCGACGCCGAGGACGACCCGGCCCCGCACCTACTCCTCCGTCGGGAGGTCCTCGGTAAGCAGCTCGTCGGCGACCGCCTCTTCGACGACTTCGAGGTTCTCGTCGAACTTGGGACCCTCGATCTCCTCCTCGAGCACCTCTTCCTCTTCCTCGGCCTCCACCTCGGGCTCGATGATCGCCGGCGGCAAGACCGGCGGCGGCGTCGGGAACAGCACCGGGATGTGCTCTTCGGCCTCCCGCGCCGCCACGACCTGCTGCAGGTACACCTCGTACTCCTCGGCGGTGACCTGGCGCCACGGCACCTTGTCGGTGGCGAGCTCGGCGAGCGCGATCGTCGTCGGCTTGACGTGGCGCGTGGCGACTCGCGGCCGTGCGCCGGCGATCAGCTGCTCGGCGCGCTTCGCCGCGATCAGGATGTAGCGAAAGGTGCTCTCGACGCCCTGGGGCAACTCCGACATCACTCCTCCTCTTTCACCGCGCGCTCGAACTCCTCGAGGATCGCCTGGACCGGCGCCCGCATCCGGATGGGTCGCATCCGCGCCGCCGCGACGATGCTCGCGAGGGCGCGGGTCGCGTCCTCGAGACGGTCGTTGATTATAACGTAGTCGAACTCCCCGTACTCGCGCATCTCGGAAACGGCGTTCCGCATGCGGAGGGCGATCGCCTGCTCCGAGTCCTGGCGGCGCGCCACCAGCCGGCGCCGGAGCTCGGCGTACGAGGGCGGGAACACGAAGACCTTGACGACGTCGGGCACCGAGCCCCGCACCTGGCGCGCGCCCTGCACGTCGATGTCGAGGAAGACGTCACAGCCGCGCTCCAACCGGCCCTCCACCTCGGTGCGGGAGGTCCCGTACAGATTCCCGTGGACCTCCGCGAACTCCAGGAACCCGCCGCCGGCGGCCATGCGCTGGAACGCCGGCCGGTCCACGAAGTGGTAGTCGAGGCCGTCCCGCTCGGCGCCGCGCGGCGACCGGGTGGTGTGCGAGACCGAGAAGTGGGCCTCGCGCCCCTGCGCCGCCAGCTCCGCCATGACCCTCCGGATGAGCGTCGTCTTCCCGCCTCCGGACGGCGACGCCACGATGAACAGCTCGCCCCTGCTCACGGCCACGCCCGCCTCCAGGCCGCGAATGATACTCGTGTTGGTCGCCGCACGACCACCGGTCCGGCGCCGGCCGTTCCTCCCCCGGCAGGCCGGGACTTCGGGCTACACTTCGCCGATGCGCCCGTTGGTTCGAGCCTTGCGCGACGACGTCGGCTACGCCGGGCTTCGATGCCTCCTCGCAGGGTCGCGTGCCCTGCCCCTGCCCGTCCTGAGGGCGCTCGGACGCGCGGTCGGCACGATCGCCTTCCGGTTCGCCGGGAAGGACCGCGCCCGGGCGCGGACCCACCTCGAGCTGGCGTTCTCCGAGCGCGGCCTGGCGTGGCGCGAGCACCTGTTGCACAGCTCCTCCCGCCATCTGGGCACGCTTCTCGGCGAGGTCGCGTGGCTGTGGTCGGCACCAGCGCCGGCGATCCTGGCTCGCACCGAGTTCGTCGCGGCCGAGAACCTCACGGGCGCGCTCGCCCGGGATCGGGGCGCGTTGCTCGTGACCGGTCACTGCGGCAACTGGGAGTGGCTCAACCTGGGTCTCGGCGCCCGCGGCGTGCCGATGACGGTCGCGGCGCGCGAGGTCTACGACCCCCGCCTCGACGAGGTCGCGCGACGCCTGCGCGGGCGGTTCGGGGGCGCGACGGCGCTCCGGGGCAAGGGGGCGGGGACGAAGCTCGTGCAGGCGCTCCGTCGGGGGCGCGTCGTCGGCCTCCTCATCGACCAGGACATCGACGCGCCCGGGGTCTACGTGGAGTTCCTCGGCCACCCTGCCTGGACACCGTCGGGCGCCGCGCTTCTCGCGCTACGCACCGGCTGCCCGGTCGTCACCGGGTTCGCGGCCCGGCTCCCGGACGGGACGATGCGCCTCGCGTTCGACCCGCCGATCGAGCCGCGGCCCGGCGGCGACGAGGAGGAGGAGATCGCGCGCCTCACCGCGCTGTTCACCTCGAGGATCGAGCGGCAGGTGCGGGCGTACCCGGAACAGTGGGTGTGGATGCACCGCCGCTGGCGGCATCAGCCCGGCGAAGGCGAGCGAGTCTGGCGGGTGCCGCCCGCGGACGACGGCGGCGAGACCCCGGCCGGCGCGGCGCCTCTGGGCTAAGATGGCGGCTCGGGATCGCGGACAGGACGGGCTCGTATCGGCCTGGGCTCGCGCGGAGGAGGGGGCATGAAGGGCGTCGTGTTGGGGTGCGGGTTGGTGCTCGTCGGGGTGGTTCTCGTCCTCGGCCTGGCGATGGCCGGGAGCTACAACAGCCTGGTCAAGCTCGACGAGAACGTCAAGAACAAGTGGGGGCAAGTCGAAAACGTCTACCAGCGGCGTGCCGACCTCGTGCCCAACCTCGTGGAGACCGTCAAGGGCGCGGCGGCGTTCGAGAAGGACACGTTCACGGCCGTGACCGAGGCGCGCGCCAAGGTCGGCCAGGTCAACCTCGGCAACCAGGTGCCGGACGCGCAGCAGATGCAGAAGTTCCAGGCGGCTCAGGACGGCCTCGGCTCGGCGCTCTCGCGCCTCCTGGTGGTGGTCGAGAAGTACCCGGAGCTGAAGGCGACGCAGAACTTCCGCGACCTCCAGGCCCAGCTCGAAGGTACCGAGAACCGCATCGCGGTCGAGCGGAAGCGCTTCAACGACGCCGCCCAGGAGTACAACACGGCGCGCCGCCGGTTCCCGACCGTGTTCCTGGCGCCGATCCTCGGGTTCGCCGAGCGCCCGTACTTCCAGGCGGCGCCCGGTTCCGAGAAGGCGCCGCAGGTGAAGTTCTGAGAAACCGGGGTCCGGGGTCCGGGGTCCGGGGTCCGGCAAGACTCGCTGCAGCGATCGCAGCGGTCGTGACGGCGTTGGCGGCCACCGCCGTCTGCGCGCTCGAGGTGCCGCCCACGCCCACGGCGTACCTGACGGACCTCGCCGGCGCGATCCCCGCCAACCAGGCGGCCGCCGTCGAGGACCGGCTCGGCGCGCTCGAGCGGCAGACGGGCCACCAGGTGATCGCGGTGTTCTTTCCGTCGCTGGAGGGCGAAGCGCTCGAAGACTTCACGATCCGTTGCGCGGAGCGCTGGAAGGTCGGGCGCAAGGGGCTCGACGACGGGATCATCTTCTTCACGTTCGTGCGCGATCGGCAGATGCGACTCGAGGTCGGCTACGGGCTCGAGGCCAAGGTCCCCGACGCAGTCGCGGCCCGCCTGCTCGACGACGCGGTGCGGCCGGCGTTCCGGGCCGGCGACTACGGCGGCGGAGTCGTCGCGCTCGCCGACGACCTCGGGCGCGTCTTCCGTGGCGACCCGCTGCCCCCCAGGCCGGCGCAAGGCCGCCGGTCGAGCCCGCCCTCCGTCGGGTTCATCCTCCTCGTCGTGGCATTCCTCCTGCTCCGGGCGGTTCTCGGTGGAGGGAGGCGGCGGGGGGGCGGCGGGGGGTTTCTGCTCGGCGCGTTGCTGGGCGGCGCCCTCTCGGGCGGGCGCTTCTCCGGCGGCGGCTTCTCTTCCGGGGGCGGCTCGTTCGGGGGCGGCGGTGCGTCGGGTTCGTGGTAAAAGGACAGGGCGGAGAGATCAGGGCTCGGGGCTCGGGAACGACGACGGGTACCCGCTCCGAGGCGCCCCGGGGCCGGAGGGAATGTGGAAGCCGATCTGATCATCACCGGAGGAACGGTGCTGCCGATGACGCCCGGGAGCGACCCGATCCGGGACGGCGCCGTCGCGGTTCGAGCGGGTGCGATCTTCGCCGTCGGACCGGCCGAGGAGGTCGTGGCGCAGGCTCCCGGCGCCGAGGTCCTGGATGCCGGCGGAGGGTTGATCCTGCCGGGGTTCGTCAACACGCACACCCACCTCGCGATGACGCTGATGCGCGGGGTCGCCGACGACCTACCGCTGCGCGAGTGGCTGGAGAAGCACATCTGGCCGACCGAGCGGCGGCTCATGAACGCCGAGATGGTGGCGCTCGGCAGCCGGCTCGCTGCGGCCGAGTCGCTCGCCGCGGGCGTGACGTGCGTTTGCGACATGTACTTCCATGCGGAACGGGTCGTCGACGCGGTCACTTCGGCCGGGCTGCGCGCCGTCGTCCCTGAATCGCTCATCGACTTCCCGACGCCGTCGTGCCCGACGCCGGAGGTCGCCCTCGAGCGCCAGCGGGAGCTGCTCGGCCGCTACCGCGACCACCCGCTCGTCGTGCCGGCGGTGGCGCCCCATTCGCCGTATTCGGTGTCGGCCGCGAATCTCGTCAAGGAGGCCGAGCTTGCAGAAGAGTTCGGCGCCCCGCTGATCATCCACATCGCCGAGACGCGGTGGGAGGTCGAGAAGATCGCCGCCGAGAAGGGCGTGACGCCGGTCGCCTATCTGGCCGACCTCGGGATCCTGTCCGACCGCACCGTGGCGGCGCACTGCGTGCACGTGTCGGAGCCCGATCTCGACCTGCTCGCCGAGTTCGAGGTCGGGGTCGCCTCCAACCCGGTCTCGAACCTCAAGCTCGCGAGCGGCGTCGCGCCCGTGCCGCAAATGCTCGCGCGCGGGATCAAGGTCGCGTTCGGCACGGACGGCGCGGCCTCCAACAACACCCTCGACCTCTTGCGGGACGGACAGCTCGCGTGCCTGCTCTACAAGGGGCTGTCCGGCGACCCGACGACGATGCCCGCGCGCACAGTGGTCGAGATGCTCACCTCCGGAGGCGCGAAGGTCCTGGGACTTGACGACCGCATCGGGACGCTGGAGCCCGGGAAGCGGGCCGACGTGATCTGCGTGGGCGTCGACCGGCCCCGCGCGGTGCCGGTCTTCGACCCGTTCTCCCACCTCGCCTACGCGGCGCGCGCCGCGGACGTCCGCCACGTGGTGGTCGACGGCCGGGTGGTGGTGCGCGACCGCGTCCTCACGACGATCGACGCCGGGCGTCTGCTGGACGAGGTCCGGGGCGCGACCGAGGCTCTGCGGACGGGGATCGCGTAGCTACTTCTCGTGCTTCCCGCTCTTGGGGCCGTTGAGCACCTTGCGCACGTGGTCGGCCGAGATGCGGATCTTCACCCGGCCCGATCCCTCGGGCGCCCGCGTCGGCTTCGGCTCGGCCGGCGCCGCGCGGCGCTCCGTGGCGACCGCGGCCGGCTCCTCCGGAGGCGCCTCCGGGGTGGCCGCCTCGAGCATGCCGGCGACCGCGCTCATGAGCGCGCTCGGGGGGATCTCCTCGAACTCCAGTCCGGCCCTGTAGAGGAGGACCCGCTGGTCGCGGTCGTCGAGTCCGAACCCCCACGCGCGGCAGCGCCGGACGATGCCGCGCACGACGACCTCGCCCTGGTCGAGCTGGATGCGAAGGTCGCAGGGCACCTGCGGGCGCAGGCTCGTCGTCAGCTCCAGCTGCACGCCGCGCGCCGAGAGGTCGACGATCCTCGCCGGGAGGAACGCCTTGATTCGGGCCGAGATCGGTCGTTGCGGCTCAACTCTGGGCGCGGCGCGCCTTTCCGTCATTCCACTCCCCACTCACGCCAAGTGCAGCACAAATATAGCCGCTCCTGCCGGTTTTGACCAGGCGCGGCGCTCGGGCCCGCCCGGCGCCGGGAATGGCCTCGGCTCGCCGGGGCGTTGTGCCGCACGAAGGTGGAATTGGAGACTGCGACCCTTCCAACTCGCAGCCCGATAAAGGAGGACCCGACGATGTCCAAGCCGACGTTGCCCCCCCTGCCGTACGCGTACGACGCCCTGGAGCCCTGGATCGACGAGCAGACGATGCGGATCCATCACGACAAGCATCACCAGGCCTATCTCGACAACCTGCTCAAGGCGATCACCGGAACCGAGCTCGAGAACATCTCGCCGGAGAAGCTGCTCGCCGACCTCGCCAAGGTCCCGGAGAAGATCCGCGCGGCCGTGCGGAACCACGGCGGCGGCTACGTGAACCACACCTTGTTCTGGGAGGTCATGGCCCCCAAGGCCGGCGGCGCCGCAGGCGGCGACCTCGCCAAGGCGATCGACAAGGCGTTCGGGACGTTCGACTCGTTCAAGGAGAAGTTCGCCGCTGCGGCGTCGGGCCAGTTCGGCAGCGGTTGGGCGTGGCTCGCCGTCAAGCGCGACGGCTCGCTGGCCGTCTACAACCTCCCCAACCAGGACAGTCCGGTCTCCCAGGGCGACACGCCCGTCCTCGGCCTCGACGTCTGGGAGCATGCGTACTACCTCAAGTACCAGAACCGCCGCGCGGATTACATCGGCGCCTGGTGGAACGTGGTCAACTGGGGCAAGGTCGCCGAGCTCTACAAAGCCGCCACGAAGTAACCGGGCACCGGGAACGACACAGCCAGAAGAACCGAGGCCGGTGCTGCTCCCGGCCTCGCGCGTCAGTTGCCCTGCGTGACGTCGGTGTGCCGGACCCCGGACCCCGGTCTCTCAGGCGTGCGGAAGGTCCTTCGCGGTGCGGCCGACGCAGTCGTAGGCGAACCCCATGGCCCGCATCTTCTCGGGATCGTAGATGTTGCGGAGGTCCACCACGCGCGGCTCGCGCAGCGTCTGCTTGAGCCGCTCGAGGTCGAGGGAGCGGAACTGGTTCCACTCGGTGAGGACGACGAGGCAGTCCGCGCCGGCCGCCGCCTCGTACTCGTCGGCGCAGTAGGTCACGCTCCCCGGAAGCACCTCCCGCGCGGTCTCCACGGCGGCGGGGTCGAACACGCGGATCGCGGCCCCTTCGGCCTCGAGCGCGCCCAGCACGGGGATCGCCGCCGCCTCCCGCATGTCGTCGGTCTCGGGTTTGAACGAGACGCCGAGCACGCCGATCGTCAGTCCGGCGACCGAGCCGCCGCACATCGCGCGGATCTTCGCCGCCATCCGGCTCTTGACGCGCTCGTTGACCGCCACCACGGTGTCCACGATCTCGAACGGTCGCCCGGCCTGGTGGGCGATGTCGGAGAGGGCCTTGGTGTCCTTGGGGAAGCAGGACCCCCCGTACCCCGGGCCGGGGTGCAGGAACTTGGGCCCGATCCGGCGGTCGAGCCCCATCCCCTTGGCGACGTGGTGCACGTCCGCCCCGAGGAGCTCGCACAGCTCCGCGACCTCGTTGATGAACGTGATCTTGGTGGCGAGGAACGCGTTGGACGCGTACTTGATCAGCTCCGATGACTCCACGTTGGTGATCACGAACGGCGTCTCGATCAGGTACAGCGGCGCGTAGATATCCTTCATGATCGCGATTGCCTGCGCGTCGCGCGCCCCGATGACCACCCGGTCGGGACGCATGAAGTCGCCGATCGCCGAGCCCTCGCGGAGGAACTCCGGGTTGGAGACCACGGAAAACGGCTGCCGCCCGTTGCGCTCCTTGATGACCTTCTCGATGAGCTGGCCGGTGCCGATGGGCACCGTGGACTTCGTGACCACGACCTTGTAGCCGTTCATGTGGTCGGCGATCGCCTCGGCAACCTCCACGACGTACGTCAGATCCGCGGAGCCGTCCTCCTTCGGAGGCGTCCCGACCGCGATGAAGATCGCGAGCGACTTCTCGACCGCTTCCCGCAGCTCGGTCGTGAAGTGCAGCCGGCCGGACTTCTCGTTCTTGGCGACCAGCGCATCCAGGCCGGGCTCGTAGATCGGGATCTGGCCCTTCTTGAGCATGGCGATCTTGCGGACGTCGTTGTCGACGCACGTCACGTCCATGCCGAAATCGGCCAGGCAGGCGCCCGTCACGAGCCCGACGTATCCGCTGCCAACCACCGCGATGTGCATGACGCCTCCTGACACGCGCGCGACGGCGCAGTCGCAAAGTCTAGCCGCCGCGCGCCGACCCGGCAAGCGCGCGCGACGTCCGCTCGCCGCCGCCCGTCACGGACGCGAGATCAGGGCGTGAGCCAGCGCTCGAAGTGCGCGGCGATCCGCGCATACAGGTGCGTGCGCGCGTCCTTGCCGAGAATCCCGTGGTTCTTGTTCGGGTAGAGCTGGAGGTCGTACGGCCGCCCGGCCCTGTAGAGCCGGTCGACGAACGCGAGCGTGTTCCCCCAGTGGACGTTGTCGTCGCCGGTGCCGTGGATCAACAGGAGCGCCCCGGCCAGCCTGTCCGCCTGGTTCACGGGCGAGGAGTCGCGATAGCCCGCCTCGTTGTCGGCCGGGAGCTTGAGGTAGCGCTCGGTGTAGATCGAGTCGTAGAGGCGCCAGTCGGTCACCGGGGCGACCGCGGCGCCGGCCCGGAACACGTCCGGCGCGTTGGTGAGCGCGTAGCACGTCATGAACCCGCCGTACGACCACCCCCAGATCCCGATCCGCGAACCGTCCACATAAGGAAGCGTCTTCAGGTACGCGACGCCCGCGAGCTGGTCCTCGAGCTCGACCTTGCCGAGCCTCCCGAGCAGCGCGCGTTCGAAGTCGCGGCCGCGGGCGGCCGAGCCGCGGTTGTCGACCGAGAAGACCAGGAACCCGCGCGCAGCGAGGGCCTGGTGGAAGAGCGCGGTCTGCCGGCCCCAGGCGTCGCGGACGACCTGGGCGTGCGGGCCGCCGTAGACGTAGACCACGACCGGGTACTTCCTCGCCGGGTCGAAACCGGCGGGCTTGAGCAGCGAGCCGTACAGCATCGTCCCGTTCGGCCCCCTGAGGGTCACGAACTCGGTCGGGCCGAGAGCGAATTCGTCGAGAGAGGACGGCACGACCGGCACGACGCTCCGGAGCAGCCGGCCCTCGCCGTCGAGGACGCGCATCTCGGGCGGCCTCGACGCGGTCGAGTACGTGTCCAGGATGAACCGGGCGCCCGGCCCAACGTCCGCGGTGTGCGTCCCCGGCTGCGTCGTCAGGCGCGCGAACCCGCTGCCGTCTGGGCGCACGCGGTAGAGCTGGCGCTCGAGGGGCCCCGCCTCGGTGGACGTGAAGTAGATCCAGCCGTGGGCTTCGTCAACGGCGGGGACGCCGGTGACCTCCCAGGCGCCGTTCGTGACCGGCCGGCTCGTGCCGTCCGCGGCGTACACCACGAGGTGTTCGTACCCGCCCGACTCGGTGCTCCAGAGGAGCCTGCCGTCGGCGAAGAAGTGCTGCTCGTCGTGGAGGTTGATCCACGCGGCGTCGTTCTCGACGAATGCCGTGGCGGCGTCGCCCGTGGCGACGTCCTCGCGGACCATCTCGAGACGTTGTTGGGCGCGGTCCAGCAGCTCGTACCAGAACGCGCGGCTATCGGGGGTCCAGCCGAACCGCGGCACGTACGCTGCATTCCCACCGCTCCATGCGTGGTCACGATGCGCCCGCGCACCCGCCTTCGCTTCGACCTCGATCACGGAGAGACCCACGGTAGGGTTGGTATCGCCCGGCTGCGGGTAACGCTGCTGCGCGGTCGCCGGGTGCGGTGGCAGGCGGTCCACGATCGGGTACTGCGGAACTCCGGTCTCGTCGAGCGTGAGGTAGGCGATCCAGCGCGAGTCGGGCGACCACACGTAACCGATCGGCTTGCGTCCGGCGAGTTCCTCCTCGTAGACCCAGTCGAGCTTGCCGTTGATGCGGTCCGCCGACCCGGTGGAGGTGAGGCGCGTCTCGCGCCCGGATCCGAGGTCGATCACGTAGAGGTCGCCTTCGCGCACGAAGGAGACTCGACGGCCGTCCGGCGAGAACTCGGCGACCTCCTCCTCGCCGGCCGTCGCGGTCAGGCGGCGGACCTGCTTGCCGGGCAGCGTGAGTACGAAGAGGTCGCCGCCGCCCCCGAGCAGCGCGGCGTCGGCCGCGGGCGACCACTGGTACCCCGCGAGCCTCGGACGCACGGCCGCCTTCCCCTCGCCGAACGTCTGCAGCTCCGGCTCGGCCACGACCTTCGTCCGTGCGCCGGTCGCGGCATCCTCGACCCAGAGCGTGCTGGTGGCGCCCTTTCCCTCACCGCGCGTCTCCAGGAAAGAAAACCGGCCGCCGTCGGGAAGCCAGTGCACCTCGCGCGGGAGCGTCCCCTCCAACGGCGGGTCCGCCATCATGCGATCGATCGTCAGGGGCTTCTGCCCCCCTGCGAGCGGCGCTGCGATGAGGACGAGAACCGACAGGGCACGGCGCATGCGCACCTCCAGGGGGACTTCGAGCCGACCCGACATGATACCCGCGCCTTGACGTCGCCGGTGCCGCGCGCGGAAACTGGGTCCGTGCCTCGCCCTCCCGCCGCGCGCTGGCCCTGGCTGGCCCTGGCCGCAGCCGCGTTGCTCCCCCGCGTCGTCGGCGCGCTGGTGCGCCGCCCATGGCACGACGAGTACTTCACCGCCTGGGCCGCGAAGCTGCCCTTCGCCGACCTGCTCGCGGCGCTGCGCCTCGATTCAGGGCCGCCGCTCCCCTACGTGCTCGTCAAGCTGCTCGCGCTCGGCGGCGCCGAGCCGATCGCCGCGGCGCGGGCCTGCTCCGTGCTGGCCGGCGCCGCCGCCGTCCTCCTCGCGGCGCGAGCCGCCCGTGGCGCGTTCGGCGCCGCCGCGGGGTGGTGGACGGGGGCGTTCCTGGCGCTCCACCCGCTGGCCGTCGCCTGGTCGTGCGAGGGGCGGGCGTACGCGCTCCTCCTGCTCGCCGCGGCCTGGGCCTGGGAACGGATCGAGGCCCTGGCTCGCGGGGGCCGCGGCTGGATCGGCTTGACCCTGGCGGTCGCCCTCGCGTGCTGGACGCACGGACTGGGCCTGCTCCTCACCGGTGTGCTCGCCGTGGTCGCGCTCACCCTCCGCCCCCCGAATCGGCTGCGGGCGCTCGCGGCGGTGGCGGCCGGCCTCGCCACCAACCTCCCGTGGCTGCCGATCGCCGCTCAGCAGCCCCCCGCCGCCATCGCCTGGATGGCGAGCGCGTGGCGCGCGATGCCGGCCGCCGAGCGGCTCGTCGCCCCGGTGCGCCTGTTCTCGCCGCTCGGCGCGTACGCCTCCGCGCTCGATCTGCCGTCGTCGCCGGCATGGCTCGAGGGCGCAGCTGCGGTCGTCCTGGCCGGGCTCCTGCTCGCCGGCTGCCGCTCGCCGGGCGCGTGGCGCTTCGCGCTGGGCGCCGCGCTGCTTCCGCTCGGGCTTGGCACGATGGCGGCGCTCGGCGTCCCTGCCCTCTACCCCGGACGCGGCGAGGCGCTCGCGCTCGTCCCGCTGGCGCTGTTGGTCGGCGCCGCCGCCGGGCGCCTTCGCGTCGCGCGCGTCGCGGCGCTCGCGCTCGCCTGCGGCGCCACCGCGACCGTGGCGCGCGCCGAAACCGCATGGGCGCAGGCGCCCCCTCGCAGTGAGGCGCGCTTCGCGCAGGGGCTGGTCGCGGCCCTGCCCAACGGCGGCGTCGTGGTGATCGGGGGCTACTGGCGGCTGGGGATCGCGTATCACCTCGGGGCGGCGGCCGGGAAGTTCGACCTGGTGAGCTTTCCGGCCGAGGCGGGCCGCCACCCGGGCTGGTACGACCCGACGGCCGACCGGCCTGCTCCCGGCGAGCTCGACGCGCTGAGGGCTCGGCTGAACGCGCGGCGTCCCGTCGCGATCGTCCTTGCAGACGCCCTTCCGACGGCCCGCGACCTCGCCCGCCTCGGCGTCATGCTCGACCTGCGCCCCGGGCTGGAGCTCGACGGGACCACGCTCCTCCTTCCGGTGGCCCGACCCGACCCCGGCTGATCCGGCCCTGCGGCGCGGCACCGCGCACGCACGCCGTGCCGGCCGGCGCGCGTAGAATCGCGGCGTGCCTCCCCTGCGAGCGCGTGCGCGAGCCGTCCTGCTGCTCTACGCGCTGTGCATGCTCTACCTCGTTCCGGTGTTCCCGCACTACGCCTCGGCGAACGAGTTCGCGCGCTGGGCGACGGTCGCGGGTCTCGTCGAGCACGGAACGTTCGAGACCTCGTGGTCGGTACCCCTGATCGGGCCGCTGGTGGACGCCGCCACGATCGACGGGCGGACGTACGCCAACAAGGCGCCCGGCCTCGCCTTCGTGACGATCCCCGCCTACCTGGCCGGCCGAGCCTTCCTGGGCGCCCCGACCACGGCGAACATGCGCTGGTCGCTCTACCTCATGCGCCTGCTCGGGGCGACGCTGCCGGCGCTCGCGCTCGGGTACATGCTGGCGAGGCGTTGCCGCGACGGCGCGCTCGCGGCGTCGGTGCTCCTCTTCGCCACCCCGATGTTCGTCTACGGCGCCGTCCTGTTCTCCCACGCGCTCGTCGCCGCGTGCATCTTCGGCGCCTACACCCTGATCTTCCCGCGAGCGCCCGCGGTCCGGTCGAACCGGCGCGACCTCGCGGCGGGCGCCCTCTGCGGCCTCGCCACGCTGACCGACTACCAGGCCGCCGTTCCGACCGTGCTCTTCGCCCTTTTCCTGCTGGCGCGACGCGGTCGCTGGCAGCGCCTCGCCCCGTTCGTCCTCGGCGGGCTGCCGTTCGCGATCGGCCTCGCGGCGTACAACCATGCGATCTTCGGTTCAGTCCTCTCACTCTCGTCGGCGCACGAAGCGTTCCCGGACACGATCGCCATCCGTGCCCGGGGCGTGCTCGGGTTCAGCTGGCCCACGGCCGGCGGCCTGTGGACGATCCTCGCCTCGCCCGGCCGCGGCCTGTTCTTCATCGCCCCCGTTCTCGCCTTCGGAGCGGTGGGGCTCGCGGCCCGGCGGCGGCCGGATGCGGGCGCCGCCTTCGGGCTCGCGCTGACACTCCTCGTCGTCCTGATGATGGCGGGATACCCCGCCAACGACGGGGGCTGGTGCACCGGCCCCCGATATCTCCTCCTCATCGTGCCGTTCCTGGTCGAGGCCGCCGACGAGAACCGGCTCGCGGCGGGCGGTCTGGGCGCCGCAGCGGTCGCGGCATCAACGGTGCTCTGCGTGCTGCCGATGTTCACCTTCAGCTTCGCGCCTCCGATGTTCGAATTCCCACACGCCGATCTGACGCGGCCGCTGCTCGCGGCCGGTTTCGTCACGCCCACGCTGGGGTCGGCCTTGACGTCCGGCCCGTTCGCACTCGCGCCGTTGATCGCGGCCGCATTGGGCGCCGGCGCTCTCGCCCTCGCAGGCGGCGGACGCCGCGCCGTGGTGGGCGCCGTCGCAGGGGCGGCGGTCGCGGCCGCCGTCGTCTTCGTGCCCGCGGCCGACACACCCGCCCAGCGCGTCGTCCGCGCGGTCCTCCTGGAGACGCACTTCCGCCCCGGCGGTCGGCTCGGGGAGCTCGCCCGCACGGCCCCCGACCCTGCGAGCAGAGCGCAGATCCTCGCCCTCACGGCATTCGTCGACGGCACCCGTGCCATCGGGCCGGACGACTGGCCCTACGCGGGATCGGCTGCCCCGCGCTGAGTCACGGACGTCGCCTCGGCGGACTCGGCGCCTGCGACGCGACCGCGGCCGCGCCGCGCCACGAACAGCCAGACCAGCGCCGTCACCAGGGTGATTCCGGCCCCCAACACCGCCTCCGGGAGCGCCGTCTGGAACGCGAGGACGGTGTGGTCGCCGGCGGGCGAGCGGACCCCTACGAGGCCGTCCGTGGCCCGCCACGGCGCCGGGCCTCCGTCGATCCGGACCTGCCAGCCCTCGTCGGCGAGCAGTGGAAGGACCGTGAGGCCCGCGTCGGATCTCGTCACCCGCCATTCCCAGGTGCGCGGACCGCTGCGGACCGGCGCCGGGAGGTCGGCCCGGGCGGCGGTCGCCGCGCGCAGCGCGACCGCAAGGTCCACGCCGCGGGGAAGCATGGCCGGGAAGGACGGGAGGATCGGCGGCACCCCGTAGCGAGCGGCGGCGCGCGCGGCCAGGCCCGGCGGATCCGCCGGGCGGAGCGGCGGTCCCGGCGTGAGGCGCGGCGCCCACGCGATCGCGCCCACCGCGGGAACGACGAACAGGAGACCGGCCGCGGCCGCCCGGCGCCAGCTCCCGGCCGAGGCGAGCGCGAGGACGACGAGCGCCGAGGCGGGCCCGAGCCAGCGCCAGGGGAACTGGAGGAGCGCGAACCCCGGAACGGCCGCCCAGAGCGGCGCCGCGAGCGGCGTCGCCAGCGCCACGCACGCGAGGGCGCCGGACGCCACTGCCCCCGTTCGGCCGCGAGCGATCACGAGGAGCGTCGCGGAGACCACCAGGGCCGCGGCCACGAGGGTCAGGTGGAAATTGAGCGCGGCGGCAGGATCCGATGCGGAGAGCAGGAAGCGGTGCCGCCAGTCGAACCAGCCCGACTCGAACGCCTCGCCCTGCAGCCGGCGCAGTCCGAGAACGTTCGGGACCCACGATGCCGCGGCCAGCCCGAGCCCGAGGCCGCCCGCCGTTGCCAGCCCTGCCGGCCGGCGGTCCCTCGCGATCGCGTGCGCCACGACGACGACGAGGCCGGCCATGAACGCGACCAAGAGCTGTGTCCCCAGCACGACGGCGAGGGCGAGGCCTCCGCGAAGGACCTGCCGTCTCGAGGCGGGCGCGGGCGGAAGCAGCGCGTCGAACAACCACGGCAACAGCGCGACGGCCCATGCCTCCTGCAACGCGGCGCGCTCGTGGAGACTGACCAGGAGATACGGCGCGGCGCACCAGACGAGGGCGGCCACGAGGCAGGCGCCGGGCGAGCCGCACCGCCGGCGCGCCACGCTGAGCATGAGCAGCCCGGCCACGGCCGGGATCACGGCGGTCGCGAGCGAGGTCGCGGCGACGGCGTCGCCGAGGACGAGCGCGAAGGCCGCGTGAAGGGCCAGAGGGAGCTGCGGACGGGCACGGGGCTCCGGGCCCCCCAGGCCGCCGTTGAGGTCCGGGTACCACGCCGGGAACGGCACGCCGCCGAGCCAGCAGCGCGCGTGCTCGAGCGCGTACATCGCGTGGTAATACGCGTCGTCCCCCCCGGCGGGCCGAGGAGCAGCGGACCTCCCCCGACGACAAGGCCCGCCACCAGCACGGCCGCGACGGGCCACGAGGCCCTGCCGGGCCAGCGCCCGCGTGCGATGGTGCCGACCGTGGACACGGCGGCATCATGCACGAGCCGCGACCGCGTGGGAAGTCAGCTACCGAAGGCGGGCCTGGCGGTACCAGGCCACGAACCTGGCGATCCCCTCCTCGATCGGCACCTTCGGCGCCCACGCCCAGAGCCGGCGGGCCTTGGCCACGTCCGCGAACGTGATCGGAACGTCGCCGGGCTGGACCGGATGGGGCTCCACGCTGGGCGCGACGCCGAGCGCACCGGCGACCAGCTCGATGAGCCGGTCGAGCGAGGTGGTCCGCGAGCCGCCGAGGTTGACGATCTCGAACGGGAGCGCGGCGTCGAGGGCGGCGATCGTGCCCGCCACGATGTCGTCCACGTAGGTGTAGTCGCGGGCCGAGGAACCGTCGCCGTAACGCGGGACCGACGCGCCATGGGCCAGCCTCTCGGTGAAGCGGTAGATCGCCATCTCGGGCCGCTGGCGCGGGCCGTACACCGTGAAGAAGCGCAGGCACGTGACGCGCAAGCCGTAGAGGTGGTGGTATGCGTATGCCATCAGCTCGTTGGACCGCTTGGTCGCGGCGTACGGCGAAACCGGGCAGGTGATCGGGTCGTCCTCGGAGAACGGCACCTTGGAGTTGATCCCGTACACCGACGAGCTCGAGCCGAAGACGAAGGTCTCGGCACCCGCGTTCCGCGCCGCATCGAGGAGGTTCAGCGTTCCGGTCCCGTTGACCTCCTCGTACAGGCGGGGCTGCCGGATCGAAGGGCGCACGCCGGCCCTCGCCGCGAGGTGGACGGTCGACGCGACGCCGAAGCGCTTGAACGTGGCCTCCACCAGGTCCGAATCGCGGATGTCCCCCTCGACCAGACGCCAGCGCGGGTTCGAGCGGAAAGGCTCGACGTTGGAGCGCTTGAACGCCGGGTCGTAGTAGTCGTTGAAGTCGTCCAGGCAGACCACGTCGGCGCCGCGGGCGAGCAACTCGGCGGTGACGTGCGAGCCGATGAACCCGGCGCCTCCGGTGACGAGGGTGGTCGCCATCGATCACTCCTTGGTCGGGGGCGTCGGCACACCCTGGGGTCCGAGCCCCGGCGTTGCCCGGGCGTCGACTCGCTCGCCGGCGGCCCTGCTCCTACGCAGGAACCAGGTCGCGAGCTTCGAGTCCTGCACTCCGCGGACCACGTGCTCGAGGTCCCTCACCAGGGACGGGTCGTTGATCAGGATCGATGCGCTGCCCTGTCCGTGATCGAGCTTGTCCGCCACCTGGCGCAACGAGTAGGTCAGCTCCGCCAGGTCCGCGAGGAACGCCTTCGCGTACGCCTCGTCGTTGAGCAGACGCGGCAGCGTGCCCTTGCCCTCCGTGAGCTCCTTCCCGGCGGCCGCGGCCGCCGCGGCCGCCTGCCCCACGCTGTCGATCGCCCGCTGCATCCGTTCCCGCCCCTTCGGGTCGCGGAGCAGCTCGGCCACGACCGAGTCGTCGCGCGCGAGGTCGCGTGCGAGCGCCTCTCCGACCTGGCGTCCCGCGTGGGCGGTCGCGGCGAGGTCGTCCACCAGCTGCGCCCCCACCTGGGGGTCGGCGATCAGGCGGCCCAGGGCGCCCTTCCCCGACCGCAGGTCCTTGAGCAGCCCGTCGGTCTGCTCGAGCACCGAGTTGAGCCGGGCCACGACCTGGCGGCCGCTCTCCGGGCTCACCGTCAGCTCGCCGGCGATCCCCTCGCCGCGCTCGACCCGCTCCAGGATCCGCCGCAACGAGGTCGAGATCGCGAGCACGTTGGTCATCGCATCGCCGCCGCGGGAGAGCACCGCGGCGACGTCGGTCGGCTCCTCGCTGGGAACGGTGCTCCCCGGAGACAGCGCCGGCTGCGACGCCGCGCCCGAAGAGACCTCGAGGTAGCGATCGCCGAGCAGGCCGAGCGTCCGGATCCGCACCCTGGAGTCGGCCCGCACCCGCTCGGCCAGTCTCGCGTTGATGCGGAACGCGACCGTGATCTGCGGTTGCGTGGGGTCGGTGGGCAGTTCGATCGACTCGACCGAGCCCACCACGACGCCGTTGAGCCACACCGAGGCGCCCGGAACCAGCCCGCCGACGTGGGCGAAGCGAGCCTCGTAGACGACGTGCCGCTGGAAGAGCCCTTGCTTCTTGCCGAGGGCGAGAATGACGAGCCCGAGCACGATCATCAGGCCGGCCGTGAACAGGCCGACCCGCAACCGGCGTCGTCGATCGGTTTCAAGCCGCATTGATCCCTCCCGCCCGTACGAACGCCCCCACGCCGTCTCCCCTCGTGGCGGCCTCCGCCAGCGTACCCGTAAACGCGAACTTTCCGTCGGCGAGGAACGCCACCCTGTCCGCGAGCCTGCTCGCGACCGCGAGGTCGTGCGTGACCACGAGCGAGGTCGCGCTGGTCGTCTTGGTGACCTCCTCGATGAGCGCGGTGATCGCGAGCCCGGTCAGCGGGTCGAGGCCGGCCGTGGGCTCGTCGTACAGGATGACTTCGGGCTCGAGCGCGAGCCCGCGGGCGAGCGCCACCCGTTTGCGCATCCCCCCCGACAGCTCGGCGGGCGAAAGCGGCTCGGTCCCTGCCAGCCCGACTCTGCCGAGGATGGCGGCGACCCGGGCCTCGATCTCCTCGTCGTCGAGCCCGGTGTGCTCGTGCAGCGGGAACGCGACGTTCTCGCCGACCGAGAGCGAGTCGAACAGCGCCCCGAGCTGGAAGATGTAGCTCACCCGGCGGCGAAGCCCGACGAGCGCCTCCTCCGCGAGCGTCGACACCGGACACCCGAGCACCTCGACCTCGCCGCTGTCGGGCCTGAGCAGGCCGTTGATGTGTTTGAGGAGCACCGATTTTCCGGCGCCCGATCCGCCGAGCACGACGACCGTCTCGCCGAGACGAACGTCGAGGCTCACGCCCTCGAGCACCGGGTGGGCGCCGAACGCCTTCCAGATGCCGCGCACCGACACGACGGAGGGCGGGGTCTCGCTCATAGCGCCAGGAACAGCTTGGTGAGGAAGAAGTCCAGAACCAGCACCGTGATCGCGACTCCGACGACGGTGTCGGTCGTGGCCCGGCCGACGCCGTCCGCACCGCCGCGGGCGGAGAGGCCGTTGTACGACGCGATCAGGCCGATCGCGAAGGCGAAGAACACGGACTTTCCGAGCCCCGAGAGGAAGTCGCCGTAGTTCATCAGGCGCAGCGTGTGGCTGGAGTAGAAACCGGGCGTCAGGCCGAGCTCCCACGTCGAGATGAGGAGCCCGCCGAGAATTCCCGTGACGTCGGCCAGCACGACCAGGAGCGGCAGCCCGATCAGCACGGCCCACATCCGAGGAACCACGAGCTTGCGGACCGGGTCGGCGCCGAGGGAGCGCATCGCCTCCACCTGCTCGCTCACGGTCATGCTGCCGAGCTCGGCGGTGATCCCCGCTCCCACCCTTCCCCCGACCATCAGCGCCGTCAAGACCGGCCCGAGCTCGCGCACCAGCGACAGGCCCACGACCTCCCCGATGTAGAGCTTTGCCCCGAACGCAGCGAGCGTGTACGCGGTCTGCAGCGCCAGAACCATCCCGGTGAAGAGCGCAATGACGGCCGCGAGGTTGGTGGACCGGACGCCCATCGCGTCGAGCTGCCGCACCCACTCTCGCAGGTCCCAGGGCGGAGCGAACAACCGGGCGAGGATCGCCCGGCCGAGCAAGGCCACCCCCCCGAGGTGCCGCACGCGCCGCCACGTGAGGTCGTAGAGCCTGCCGAGGACGCCCACGCGCTGATGGTAGCAGCCTGTGCCGCCGGGCTCCGCGCGCAATCACGCGTCCGGCGGCCGGGCCTGGTATAGGATTGCGGTATGGCGCCTCCCGAGTATCTGATATGCATGGAGTGCGAGAGCCCCACCTACGTGTTCGAGTGGGGGAACGGGCACACGCTAGAGGCCACCTGTCCGGTGTGCGGCAACGACGACCCCTCGACGTTCGTGTCCGAGGACGAGTTCGAGGAGATGTCCGCGAGCGATGACGAGGAAGAGGACTAGCGCGGCGACCTCTGCGATTCGCTCCCGCGTCCCTACGGTCCGAGGGAGCCGCTGATGGTACGGTCCCTGACGGGACCTCGCCTCGCCCGCGCGCTGCGCGCCGGGGCCCTGGCCGTGGCTCGCGAGCAGGAGTCGCTCAACCGCATCAACGTCTTCCCCGTCCCCGACGCGGACACCGGCGCGAACCTCGCCTCGACCCTGCGGGCCGCGGCCGCGGCGTTGACCACGCCCAACGAGCTCACGGTCGGCCAGACCGCACGCACGGCGGCCGACGCGGCGCTCGACGGGGCGCGCGGCAACTCGGGCGCAATCTTCGCGCAGTTCCTCCACGGGATGGCGGAGTCGATCGGCTCCAGGGTGACGGTCGGCACACGCGAGTTCGCGGCGGCCGTCCGCGGCGGGTTCGAGGCGGCCACGCAGGCGCTGGCGCAGCCGGTCGAGGGCACGATCCTCTCGGTCCTGCGGGCGTGGGCCGTGGCGCTCGAGGAGCAGACGGCCAGAATCCACGACTTCGGGGAACTGCTCGCCAAGGGTCTCGAGCGGGCCCGTGAGGCCCTCGCGAACACGCCGCGGCAGTTGGCGGTCCTGGCCAAGCACGGCGTCGTCGACGCCGGGGCGCAGGGTTTCGTCTATTTCCTCGAGGGGATCTCGGCGCTATTCGGCGACCGCGCCGCGGCGAACTGGAGGCGGGCCGGCCTGTCGCTCGCGCTGCCGACGCCGTTCGCGGCCGCGCACGCCGACCTCGACCTCACCTACCGCTACTGCTCCGAAGGGCTCCTCGCCGGGGAGCGCCTCGACCGCAAGCTCATCGCCGGCGCGGTCGGCGCACTCGGCGGCTCCCTCGTGGTGGCGGGCGGCGGGTCGCGCCTGCGCGTGCACCTCCACACCAACGAGCCGCAGCGGTTCTTCGCGGCGCTTGCGGGATTCGGCACCCTCCAGCGCACCAAGATCGACGACATGGTGATGCAACAGCTCGGAGCGCGGGGGGCGAGGCTCGCGCTCGTGACCGACTCCGCATGCGACCTCTCGGAGGCGAAGGCGCACGCGATCGGCCTCGTGCGGGTGCCGCTCTCGATCCGTTTCGGCGACGAGAGCTTCCTCGACGGCGTGGACATCACGCCGCCGGAGTTCTACCAGCGCCTCGCGACGGCGCCCGAGCCGCCGAAGACCTCGCAGCCGGCCGTCGGGGACTTCCGCTCCACCTTCGAGCGCCTGCTCGCCGGCCACGAAGGCGTGGTCTCGCTTCACGTCTCGTCCGGGCTCTCGGGCACCTTTCAGGCCGCGCTGGCGGCCGCCCGCCAGGTCGACCCCGGCCGCATCCGCGTCATCGATACCCGCCAGGTCTCGGTATCGCTCGGACTGGTGGCGGAGGCGGTAGGTGAGGCGATCGCCGGCGGCGCCGACCTCGACCACGCCGCGGCGGTCGGCGAGTGCGTGAGCCGCGAGGTCCGGCTGTTCGCCGCGGTCCCGTCGCTGGAACTGGCGGTCCGGGGAGGACGGGTTCCCGCCGGCCAGGCGCGCATCGCGGCACTGCTCGGCGTGAAGCCGGTGCTCTCCATCGACGCCGAGGGCAAGGCCGGAAAGGTAGGCGTCCACTTCGGGTTCGCCGCGTCGCTCCGCGGCATGGTGACGCGGGCGAAGCGCTTCGCGGCGGGGCGGCAGGTCCGGCTTCAGGTGACCCACGCGAGCGCGATCGGTGCGGCAGAATACCTCGCGGAACGCCTGTGTTCCCGCTTCGGGATGGCGGAGATCCCGATCGTCAACCTCACTGCGGTCCTGGCGGCTCACGTCGGGCCGGGAGCCGTGGGATTGGCGGTGCGCCGCCTGGAGGCGTGACGCCCTTGCAAGCCGCGCGCGGGATGATTAGATTCGGCAGGGGGCCAACGGACGACGTGACCAACCCGACCATGGAGGGGTGAATGGCTCGACCCGACTACCTGATCTGCCTGGAGTGCGAATCGGAGGTCGAGGACTTCATCTGGCGGGACGGAGAGATCCGCCGAGCCACATGCGAGGTGTGCGGCAACAACGACGCCGACGCGTTCTCCCTCCCGGAGGATTTCGAGCAAAACGCCGGGATGGAATCCGAGGAGGACGAGGAAGCCGAGGAAGACGGGGAAGACGAAGAAGACGAGGAAGACGAAGAGGACGACGAAAAGTACCCCGCCGACTACGACGCCTACGCCGATGAGGACGAGGAGGAAGAGGAACAGTAGCCGCGCGAGCGGCCGTCTCCCGCCTCGGCAAGATCACCCCGAAACAGACTGTCCGATTTCGCCCGCCGCCACCGCCGCGGGCGTCCGTGCCGCACACCCGCCGGACGACGTCAGCGCTTCGCCCGGGGTGCGCCTCCGTCCAGGCGGCGTGCCACGGCCAGCAGGCGCGCTGCGAGCACCAGCTCGCCGGAGTCAGGCATCGCCGGGCCCGGCACGAGCACGAGGCACGGCTGCCCGGCGGATCTCATCGCCAGCACCCTTCGGTTGCCGAGCGTCACGTCGATCCCCCCTTGTGGCGGGGCATCACCGCCGCCGCGCACCAACTCGGCGCACGCCGGGTCGTCGACGACCGGTCCGATCTCGCCCTGCGCGACCACGACCACGACCTCGCCCCGCACGTCCTCGAGGACGGCCGCGCCGCGAAGGCCGCGGCTGGCGACCAGCCACTCCACGAGCGCCGCCTGCGCCGACTTCTTGCTGCTCGCCCAGCGCGAGAGCAGCGGGTCGAGGTTCCCGCTGAGGACGGCCGGAACCTCGTCGCTGGTCCGCGGCTTCACCTCCGGCTCGGCGGGAGGCGTGGCTTCCCGCTTGACCTCGACCGCCGCCGCCCGGCTGTCGGCGCTCGGCTCACCGCCCGGGGACATCACCTGTGCGAGTACCGAGGAGAAGCGCAGGAGATCGCCCGCGATGAGCTCCGCCTCCTTGACCCGCTTCCCGTTGGCGAACGTGCCGTTGGTGCTCCCGAGATCGATGATGAGGGTCTTGCCCTGCCGACACGAGACCAGCGCGTGGGCTCGCGACACGTCGAGTGCCGCGACGCGCACGGCGCAGTGGGCCGCTGTGCCCACCATCAGCTCGGCCCCTTCGTCCAGCGCGAACCGCCGCGAGCTACCGTCGAGCAGGACCAGTTCCAGCATCGCCCCTCCCCGGCGCCCCGGTGGCCGGCGCCAGACGCACGGGGAGCGTTGCACCCTCCCCCAGCTCGCGCAACGCCGCGGGCAGGCACGCCACCTGGCGGCGCGCGTAATCCCGGTCGTCCTCCAGCGTTGGAATCGCCCGGCACTGGCAACCGTCCGTGATCCACGGCTCCAGCAGCGGCTCCCAGGCGCCCTGCGGCGGGGGTGCGCCGACGGCCGTCACGACGTCCTCGACGATCGTGCCGTCCGGCTCGCGCCGACGCCACACCTGCTTGGTCCCGGGCGCGGTCCGTTTGCCCACGGACCGTTTGGCGACGCCCCGCGCGGCCTTTCCCGGCTCCTGGACGGCCACCAGCTTGTACACGGCCTGGAGCGCGGGCGCATCGACCGAGGTCACCATGCGGGTGCCCACCCCGAAGGCGTCGACCGGCGCCCCGGCGGCCACGATCGCCGCTATCCGGGCCTCGTCGAGATCCCCGCTCGCCACGATCGTCACCTCGGAGCGTCCGAGGTCGTCGAGCGCGGCGCGGCACGCCTTCGCGAGTGCGACGATGTCCCCGCTGTCCAGTCGGACGGCGACGAAGCGGAGGCCGGGGTCGGCCGCGGCCCGTCTCACCGCCGCGAGCGTCTCGAAGGTGTCCACCAGCAGGACGGTACGGTCCGGGAAGCTGCGCGAATACGCCCGGAACGATTCCTGCTCGCTCGCGAACGCAAGCACGAACGAGTGCGCCATCGTCCCGCTCGGAGGGATCCCCAGCCGGCAGGCCGCCCAGACGTTTGACGTCCCGTCCAGACCCGCGAGGTACGCGGACCGCGCCGCCCAGCACGCGGCCTGAGGCCCGTGCGCGCGCCGGGAGCCGAAGTCGACCACCGTCCGGCCCGAGGCGGCGATGCGGACCCGCGCGGCCTTCGACGCCACCAAGGTCGAAAAGCCGATCGCCGCGAGCAGGTACGTCTCCACCAACTGGGCCTGTTCGATGGGGGCATCGACGCGCAGCACGGGTTCGCCGGCGAACACCGGCGTGCCTTCGCGGACCCCCCAGACGTCGCCGGTGAACCGCAGGCTCTCGAGCTCCGCAAAGAAGCCGTCATCGACGCCCGCGAACGCCTCGAGGCGCCGGAGCGACGCGACGTGCTCCGGCGTGAACCGCAGGCCGAGCAGGTACGCGAGCGCCGGTTCGAGCCCGGCGGCGAGGAGGAAGCGACGGCTCGCGGGCAGCTCGCGGAACCAGAGCTCGAAGCACCCGCGCACGCCTCTGCGGTGCGCCCGGTAGGCGGCGAACATCGTGAGCTGGTACAGGTCGGTGACCAGCCCCAGCTCGTCCTCGCAAAGGGCCAACGGATCCGGCACCCTCATGACGTTGCTATCGAGCGTAACACGCCCTCGGCCGGCCGTCGAACCTCACGGGTGGGGCAGCGATACAATGCCGCGATGCCGGACGGGTTCTTCCCGGTGCCGTTGCGGGCCCGCTACGCCGAGACCGACCAGATGGGCGTCGTCCATCACAGCGTCTACCCGGTGTGGTTCGAGGTCGCTCGCACCGCCCTCTCGCACGCCGTCGGCCTGCCGTACGTCGAGTGGGAGAGCCGCGGGGTGCTCCTCATGGTCAGCGAGCTGAGCTGCCGGTTTCGGCGGCCCGCGCATTACGACGACGACATCACGGTCTGGGTCCGAGTCGCCGAGGTCGGGAGTCGCCGCGTCGTGTTCGAGTACCGAGTCGAGGGCGGCGGCACGCTTCTGGCCGAGGGTTCGACGCGTCACCTCCTCGTGGACAGGGGGACGGGGCGACCCACGGTGCTGCCCGCCGAGCTGCGGGCGTCGCTCCTGCGGCCGCCCGGCTAGCTCGATCCCTCGTCGCTGAACCCGACCAGGGCGAACACGCGGTCGGGATACACCGCGACCCAGAGCGCCAGCGGGAGCGCAAACGTGACCGGGAGCTCGAAGAAGTAGCGCAACGTCGTGTAGACATCGCGGTCGAAGTTCGAGTAGGTCGCGAGGCTCCACGGGCCGAGCGACACCGCCTCGAACGACTTGACCTGCCACACCAGCCCGAGCACGTGCGAGACCGCGATGACGGCCAATGCGACGAGGCCGCGCCGCCAGGCTCCGCCCGCAAGGGGCCTCGGCAGCGCGAGCGCGAGGGCGAGGAACGGCACCAGGTTGAAGTGGATCTGGGTCAAGGGGAGCTTGAGCCACCCCGACCCGGCGCGCATGTCGGACCGACCCATGACCGCATCGTGGCCCTGGATCAGAACCAGCGCCGCCTGGGGCCACTCGCCGATGCGAGCGACGAACTGCGCCGCGGCGCCCAGCGCAGGCTCGTAGGCGGGCCGTGCGAGCGCCCAGATCGCCACCGCCGCGGCCAGCGCGACCGGGAGGCGCCGCAGGAACGTCCGCAGCTCAGACCCCGGGTTCCGCGTGGGCATACCGCCGCACCCAGACGAGCCAAAGCACGACGCCGTAGACGATCACAAGGGATTGCCAGATGAACACGTGGGACACGTTGAACCACTGCGGTCGCAGGACGCCGACGTAGTAGAGCGAGACCACCCGCACCACGTTGAACGCCTGGATCGCCGCGAACCCCAACGCCATTCCCAACAGCTTGCGGGACAGCCGGGCGGGGAAGGCGGCGACCCCTGCGACGAAGATGAGAATGGCTTCCAGCCCGTTGCACCCGTTGAAGATCGTCACCGAGAACCGGGGCGACGTGAGGACCTGACCGACGACCCGGACATCCTCGCCGAGCAGACTGAGCGCAAGCCTCGCCTCGTGAGCCACGAACGTCGTGTAGGGGTTCACCACGTGGTCGTTGACCGGACGCAACGCGAGGGCCAGGAACCCCAGACCGAGGATGACGACGTAGCGGACGACGAACCGACCGGCCGCCGACGCGAGAAACCGCCGTAGGGCGTGCACCGGGGGATTATCGTGGCGCCGGCCTCGACGGTCAACGAGGGCCTGGCTGCGCTCGTGCGTCGGACCGGACAAGCTGACGCCCCCGGATGACGCGGTCCCCTCGCCGTTTGCGGCGCAACGTGCGCATAGCTGGCACGTGTCTTGTAAGATCCACTCTGATATGTTCGGCGCACCCGACCGCATCCCCTCCGATGAGCCGGATCTCGAGGCCCCGGGGCCGTCTCGCCTATCGGCACTGCTCGACAACGACGCCGACGAGGCCCCGTGGCCGGTCGGCAACGACCCCTCCATCCTCTTCCTGCTCAACGAACGCGTGTCGCCGCGACGGTTGCGCCTACGCGACCGCCCGCTCCTGCTCGCGCTCCTGATCTCGTTCCTGTTCCACGTCGTCCTCTTCACTCAGCTCAGGACCAACAGCCTGCTCCAGGAACTCATGGCCGCCCAAACCCTACAGGTCAGGCCCAAGCCTCCCCAGGACAACACGCCGTTCTACGAGTTCGTCCAGATGCCCAAGACGCGCCCAGAGACGCCGTTGCGGCAAAGGGCGCCGGCGTCGGACCTGAATCGTCGCGCGCACGGCGGTGTGGGGGCCCCGGACCTGACGCCGGGCTCGCGCGGCAACACCCCCGAGCTTCGGCTCGAACCCCCTGGCGGCCGCTCCGTGTCCAGGCCCGGGGCGCCGGCCGAGAGCGAGAAGGTGGCGGCGCGCGACCCCGGCCGCGGAGGCAGCACCAGCGGCGAGGGGCAGGATGCGCCGCTCCGGGCAGGTGACACGGGCGCCTCCGCCGTGCTCGTCGTCCCGAAGGAGGGCGGTGGGGCCCGGCAGCCGTCGCCGGGGCTCAAGGGGCTGGGCGGACTCGGTGCGTTCGGGTCGGCGGGCGCCGCTCCTCAACGCAAGGGCGGGCAGGTCGACGTCGGCGGGCTCTCGTTCGACACCGACTGGTACGACTGGGGTCCCTACGCCGCCGAGATGCTCCGCCGCATCCGCTACCACTGGGACATCCCCGAGATCGCCCAGATGGGCGTCTCGGGCAACGTCCGCATTCACTTCTTCATCGAGCGTGACGGCAGGGTGACGGGCCTCGACATCCAAAGGGATTCCGGGCGGCCACCGCTCGACTTCGCGGCGCGCGATGCGATCCTCAACGCGTCGCCGCTGCCGCCGCTGCCCGACGACCTGGGCGGCGTGTTCCACGAGGGCGTCACGATCACGTTCTACTACAACACGCCCGTTCCCGAGCGGTCGGACAACGAGTAGAGCGACGGGTTCCGGGGTCCGGGGTCCGGGGTCCGGGGTCCGGGGTCCGGGGTCCGGGAAGGAAATCGAGATCGCGTGAGGCCGATTCCGGGGACTGAGCTCTCGGCGGTCCTCGCCCCGCTCGGACCCGGGACGAACGCAACGTCGCGGCACAGGCAACGTCGAGACCCGGTGCCCGGACCCCGGTCCCCTGTCTCTAGCCCGGATTATTCGTGGGGGTTCGTCGCGAGAGCGCAGAGGTGGCCGGTATGGTGGGCGCACGTAGGGGTGAGGACCCGAGTCGTATCCTCTGCGATACGTCGCAGGGTCCGAACCCCGAGACCTCGCGGGCGGGTGGGTGGGGGACGAGACGCGGGATCCTGTGCCCCGATAACCGGCGGCGGGTGGTTGGGTGGGGGTTCTGTGAGGCCCTCGGTAACTCGATGACGATGCTCCCGCAACCCCGCCAGATCGGCCAGATCTGCGCTCGCAGTAGAAGCCTCATGAATAGTCCGGGCTAAGGGTTCTCGCAGGCCGCGACGACCCGACGGAGCGCGGCGGCGACGCTCGCGCCGACCTCGGCAAGCTCCGGCCGGCCGATGACGCCGAGCACGCGCTCCGGGTCCATGGCGCGGACGACCGTCCCGCCGCGTTCGCGGGAGACCGTCACGTTGCACGGCAGCAGGACGCCGACCTCGGGAGCCACGGTCAGCGCGCGGTGCGCGGACTCCGGGTGGCAGGCCCCGAGGATCAGGAACGGCTCCTGCTCGACGCCGAGCTTCGCCTTCATCGTCGCTTGCACGTCGATCTGGGTCAGGACGCCGAACCCCTCGGCCGCAAGCGCCTCGCGCGCACGGGTCACGGCATCCGCGAAGGACAGCGGCGACGACGCCTCGAAGGCGACATTGGTCTGGTTCATCGGGACCCTCCCGCCGGCCGCGACCGCGAACGCGACCGGCGCCACCCCAGCCGCGCCGCCGGCGGTGGGGGACCTACGCACTCAACTGTGCGGACCTGTGTTCGAGCGGCCAGCGTCAGCACCTTCGGCGCCCACCGGGCGCCGTGCGTCACGACGCTCAGGAGAACCCGCCGCTGCCGCACGCGGATGCGTTGGGCGCGCCGCACGGCATCGCCCCGCCGCCCTGCCCGGCAACCGAGCTCGCGAACGTCGAGAACTCCTTGGTCACCTCGCGCCCGCCGCACGTGGGGCACGACACCTCAGACGACGGGGACCCGATCCGTTGAAGCACCTCGAAGCGACCGCCGCAGCCGCGGCACGTGTACTCGTACAGAGGCATCGCTACCCTCCGCAACCCGTCCAGACGGCGTCCCACACGTTCGACGGGATGCCCTCAGGGAACACCTTGTCGGTCGTGTGAACTGCTCCGCAGCTCCGGCACCGCCAGAGTAGCGATCCTCACGTCGGCACCGGCTGCAACGGCTTGCCGCAGCTCGGGCACAGCGCCGCGGGATCGTGACTGTCGACGTGTTCCGCCATGTCCATCCGCCTCACGTGCCCGGCGTCGGGCCGGGACCGGTCGCATCCGACGGGCCGTCGCCGGTCGGCCGCCGGCCCGGGTCGCACGAAGCGGGGCCACCCCGCTGCCCCGCCCGGCCGCCGGCCGGGTTGGGAACCGCTCAGGTGGGCACCCCGAGACGCGGCAGCACCACCCGCTGGATGAGCAGCCACCCGACGATCACGGCCAGGAAGACCAGCCCGTCGCTCATGCGGTCACCGCTCCCCGGCGAGCATCGCCGCGCGGCCCTGTTCGATTTCCAGCTTGTCCTCGTTGACCTGGCGCTCGAGGGAGTCGCAGACGGTCGAGCAGATGGCGAACACCGCGGGGTCCTCGATCCGGTAGAAGACGTTGACGCCTTCGCGCCGGCACTCGACCAGCCCGACGCGCCGCAGCACCGAGAGGTGCTTGGAGACGTTGGCCTGGCTCCCGCCGACCTGTCCCAGGATGTCGGTGACGCACTGCTCGCCGGTCTGGAGCACGTGGAGGATGCGCAGTCTCATCGGGTCCGCCATCGCCTTCAGGCGGTCGGCGATCTTCTCGAGGAGTTGGTCGGATGCCGGTCGCACAGAGCCTCCTGCTTCCAAGTATAACCACTCGGCGATATGGAGGCAAGTCGTGGCCACGCCGGCCCGGGCGGGCGCGCTCAAATCGCCGCCTCCACGCCCCAGACGAACCCCTTCAGGGATTCGGCGCAGTCCTCGCAGTACGCCTTGAGGTCCCGCAGCAGGGCGTCGAGCGCGGCCGCCTCGATCACGGTGAACACAACCGCCGAGGTCTTGGGAAACGCCCGCGAGCCCAGGCGCGGACCGGTCGAGCCGAGCCCGACCGCGTTGGCAATCTCCGTGTATCCGACCACGCCGGCGCGGTTGAGGAACGCCTCGAGCGCCTCCTTCTTGGCGTCGTCCACGATCAGCATCAGGAGCTTCATGGCGCTACTCCCGCACGCCGAGCGCGCGCAGGATCGAGATCATCGGACACCACCGGGTGAACGCCGACTGCAGCAGGTTCGCCCCGACGAACGCCGTGAACAGGTAGAAGCCCGGGTGCACCCAGTGCCCGAGCGCCAGGGAGACCAGCACGAATGTCCCCGCTACCGCCCTCAACCACTCGTCGATCTTCATCGCGATTCTCCTTTCACTCCGACGTCTTGTCGACGTCGACGACCCGCTCGACGCCGGCGACGTTCACGTACATGAAGTAGAGCAGCGGGATGACGACGAGCGTCAGAGCCGTCGACACCACGACTCCCGAGATAAGGGCCACCGCGAGCCCCTGGAAGATCGGGTCGAGCAGGATCACGAACCCGCCGACGACCAGGGCGGCCGCGGTGAGAGCGATCGGGCGGAACCGGACGGCCCCGGCCTTGACCACCGCGTCCTCCAGCGAGGCACCAGCTCGCAATTCGAGGTTCACGAAGTCCACGAGCAGGATCGAGTTGCGCACGATGATCCCGGCCAGCGCGATGAACCCTATCATCGAGGTGGCGGTGAAGAACACCCCGAACAGCCCGTGGGCGGGCAGGATGCCGATGAGCGTCAGCGGGATCGGCGCCATGATGATGAGCGGCGTCACGAACGACCGGAACCACCCGACCACGAGGAGGTAGATCAGCACCAGGACGGCGCCGAATGCGATGCCCATGTCGCGGAAGACCTCATAGGTGATCTGCCACTCGCCGTCCCACTTGAGCGCGTAGCGGGTCGAGTCCTCCGGTTGGTGGGTGGACACCACCTCGATCGGGGTCCCGTCCGGACCGCGGAGCGCCGCGATCCGTTTGCTCATCGCGAGGATGCCGTAGACCGGCGCCTCCGCCACGCCCGCCATCTCGGCCACCACGTAGGTCACGGGCGCGAGGTTCTTGTGGTAGATGAACCGCTCCCTCCCGGTCTCCCTGACCCGGACGAGCTCCCGCACAGGCACGAGCGTCCCGTCGGCGCCTTGCACGTTGATCGCGAGCAGCCCGTCCATGCTCGACCGCTGAGCGCGGTCCAGGCGGAGCACGATCGGCACCGGCTCGCGCGAGTTGGGGTCGTGAAGGAGGCCCGCCTCGGCTCCGTCGAGGGCCACCCGCAAGGTCCGCACGATCGCCTCCGGGGTCACGCCGGAGCGCACGGCCTTCTCGCGATCGACCTCCACCTCCAGCATCGGCGACGGCTTCTGCACCAGCCAGTCGGTGTCGACGACGCCCGGCGTGCTCTCGAACACCGCGCGGACCTGACGCGCGAGATCCACGCGACGGTCGAGGTCCGGCCCGTAGATCTCGGCCACCATGGTGGAGAGCACCGGCGGCCCGGGCGGCACCTCGGTGACCTTCACGTTGGCGCCCGCCCTCGCCGCGACCGGCGCCAGCATTCGCCGCACCTCCTTGGCGAGGTCGTGGCTCGCACGGCTGCGCTCGCCCTTCGGCAGCAGGTTCACCTGGAGGTCCGCCACCAGCGGCCCCGACCTGAGAAAATAATGACGCACGAGGCCGTTGAAGTTGAACGGCGCCGACGTCCCGACGTACACCTGGACGTCGCTGACCTCGGGGACCCGGCGCACGACTCCGGCCAGCTCGCGCGCCACCCCGTTCGTCGCCTCCAGCGTCGTGCCTTCGGGCATGTCGATCACGACCTGGATCTCGCTCTTGTTGTCGTACGGAAGCATCTTGACGGTCACCACCCCCAGGCCCACGAGCGTCGCCGAACCGAGCAGGAGCACCGCGACCCCGCCGAGGAGCGCCCAGCGACGCCAGGCCTTCTGCAGGAGGGGGGTCAAGGCGCGGGCGTAGAGGCGGTGGAGCGCCCCCTCCTCGGCGGTCTCATCCTCCGGCCCGCCCCCGGGGTTCGCGCGTTGCTCCGCGTAACGGCGGAACAGCCGGAACGTGAGCCACGGCGAGACGACGAACGCCACCAGCAGGGAGAACAGCATCGCGGCCGATGCGTTGATCGGGATCGGCCGCATGTAGGGACCCATAAGGCCCGACACGTACGCAAGCGGGAGCAACGCCGCTATGACCGTGAACGTCGCGAGGATCGTCGGGTTGCCGACCTCGTCGGTGGCGACCACGGTGGCGAGCCGCGGGTTCGCCCACCCGAGCTCGTAGTGGCGGTGGACGTTCTCCACGACGACGATCGCGTCGTCCACGAGGATTCCGATCGCGAAGATCAGCGCGAACAGCGTGACGCGATTGAGCGTGTAGCCGGCGAGGTACGAGGCCGCCAGCGTCAGTGCCAGCGTCGTCGGCACGGCGACGGCCACGACCACCGCCTCCCGCCGGCCGAGCGCGAACGCCATCAACAACACGACCGCGGCCGTCGCGATCCCCATGTGCTCGATCAGTTCCTTGGACTTCTCGTTGGCCGTGTAGCCGTAATCGCGCGTCTTCGTGAGATGGATATTCGAGGGGATCACCGGTCCCGCAAGACTCGCGACCCTCTTCTCGAGGTCGCGGACGAGTTCGACGGCGTTGGTGCCCGGCTTCTTCGCAATCGCAACCGTCACCGCGGGGACGTCCAGCCCGGCGGGGAGCCCCTTCGCGGCTGCGGCCGCGCCGGCGTCCATCCAGACGTACTCGGCCGGCTCTTCGACCCCGTCGCGGACCGAGGCTACGTCCCTCAGGTACACCGGACGCCCGCCGGCCACGCCGACCACCGCGGCCCCGACCTCGTCCGCCGACCTGAGGTACGACCCCACCTCGACGCCGGTCTCGGCGTTCGCCTCCGAGAAGCTCCCCGCGGGCAGCCGCCAGTTCAACCCGGCAAGCGCCTGGTAAACCTGCAACAGCGACGCGTGGTGGCTCGACAGCTTCTCGCGGTCGAAGTCGACCCGGACCGCCCGGTGCCCGCCGCCGATGACCGTCACCTGGGCGACCCTCGGGTGGCGGGTCAGCTGGACCTTGAGCTCCTCCGCCACCCGACGGAGCTGGACCGGCGTCGCGTCCGTGGACCACAGCGTGTAGGCGAGGACCGGCACGTCGTCGATCCCCTTCGGCGCGACGACCGGAGGCAGCGCACCGGGCGGCAGCGACGGCCCCAGCTCGGCGAGCTTCGCGTGCACCCTGACGACCGCCTGGTCGGGGTCCGTGCCCACGAGGAAGCGCACGATGATGATCCCCCCAGACGGCTGGGTCGTGGAGTAGACGTACTCGACGTTGGGGATCTCGGCGATCGCCTTCTCGAGCGGCGTGGTCAGGCGGCGCTCCACCTCCTGCGCGCTCGCTCCCGGGAAGGCGAGGAACACGTCGACCATCGGGACCTTGATCTGCGGCTCCTCCTCGCGCGGCGTCACCAGCACCGCGAACACGCCGAGCAGCAGGGAGAAGACGACGAGCAGCGGCGTGAGCTTGGAGTCGAGGAACGCCCGCGCGATACGCCCTGCGCCGCCCAGCGGCCGGCGTGTCATCTTGAGGCGGAGCCCGTCCCGCCGCGCCGCCTCGCGAGCCGCGCGGTTCCCCTCTTCGGACCGCCCGCTCACGGCCTCACCTCGATCGGGGTGCCGTCCGGCGGCACGAGCGATAGGCCGACGACCACCGCGTCTCCGGCTGCGACCCCCGAGAGCACCTCGATCCGCCCGTCGGGCTGCGCGGCGCCCAGGGTCACCGCCCGCGAGCGCGCCCGGCCCTCCGCGTCGCGCACCACGATCAGGTCGAGTCCCCCTGAACGCAGGATCGCATCGGGCGGAACGGCGACCAGGGCCCGACTGGCCCCGGGGAGCCAGGCCCGGCCGGCCGCTCCCGCCGGCGCCTCGGCCCCAACGGCGATCTTCACCGTAAACGTGTGCGACGCAGGGTCGGCGGCCGGGTAGACCTCGCTCACGGTCCCTTCCTGTTCGCCGGCGCCGCGCCACGCGTCGATTCGCACCGCCAGCCTGCGGCCCGTCTTGAGGTCGGAGGCCACCAGGACGCTTTCAGGAACGGCGACCACGAGCCTGCGGCCGGAGGCGGACTCGACCGTCACGAGGGGGCGGCCGGGGGCGGCGAGGTCGCCCACCTCGACGAGCTTGGCCGTGACCCGTCCGGCGAACGGCGCGACGACCTTCGCCTCCCGCGCGACGGACTCGGCGGCCTCGACGGCGCCGCCGCCCTGCATGACGGCGCCCTTCGCCTGCTCGTACTGCATCGTCGCGAGATCCAGCTCGAGCTGCGAGGCGGCGTCCTTGGCCGCCAGCGCCTTGAAGCGCGAGAGGTTCCGCTCGGAGAGCGCGAGTGCCGCCTGCGCCTGGGCCAGCGCCCCGCGCGCCTGGGCCTCCTGGCCGCGCGCCGTGGAGGGGTCGATCTCCACCAGGACCTGCCCGGCCCTCACGACGTCTCCCGGGCGCACCATTACCGCCGTCACGCTCGCCATCACGCGCGAGGAGACCGCGGCGCTTCGCTCCGCCTCGACCGTGCCGTACAGCTCCACGAGGTCGGGCACCTGCGCCGCGGCCACTGTGACGATCCGGGCCTGCACGGGTGCCGACGCCACGTCGGCCGTCTTCGACGGACCACCGCACGCCGCCAGCGCGACGCTTGCCATTCCCAACAGCACGATGCTTCTCGTCATCAACCCCTCCACGATCCCTCGCCGAAACGGCCGTGTGACGTGTTGTGCGCTCGGCATTGTCTTTTCACGGTCCCCGGACCCCGGACCCCGGTCCCCTGTCTTCACGGCAGCACGCTCTCCGGAGCGCGGCCGGCGCGAACGGCCAGCCGCAACGCCGCGGCGGCCGCCTCCGCGCGCGCGACCAGCGCCCGGGTCTCCGTCTCGCGCCGAGCCGTCGCGGCGTCGAGCACGTCGAGCGTCTTGACGACGCCGGTCCTGAAGCGCTCGTCGACGATCCGCTCGGCCTCCGCGGCCGCCGCCAGCGCTCTCGTGGCCGTTTCGTAGCGACGCTGCGCCGTGGTGGCTTCAGTGAACGCCTGCCGGACTTCGAGGCGCACCCCTTCCTCGAACCGGGCGACGTCCTCGGCTGCGGCCTTGGCGTCCCACCGCGCGGCGGCGATCGCGGCGCGGTCGGCCCCGCCGGCGAAGACGTTGAGGCTCGCGACGGCCATGATCGACGTGGAGCTGCCGTGCGAACCGAAGGGCCTGTCGTCGACCCAGTCGCCCCGCCCGAGAACCCCGACCTTGGGCAGGAACGCCGACCTCTTGACCGATGCCTCCAGCTCGCCCGCCGCGAGCAATCGCCGCGCCGCGGCCAGGTCCCGGCGCGAACCGGCCGACGCGAGCCACGCGTCGAGGCCGCCGGCGACCGGGACCGGCGCCGGCAGCGGGTCGAGCTCCCATGCGGTCGCCTGGTCGACGCCGAGCCGGAACGCGAGGTTCGCCTCCGCGACCCCGGCGCCGCCCTTGGCTGCCTCGAGAAGGTCGTCGATCTTGGCGAGCTCGACCTCGGCGCGAAGGACCTCCGACCGCACGACCATGCCCTGGTCCGCGTAGGCGCGCGCCAGCTCGACGTGCGCGCTCACCGTGTCGCGGGCGCGCCGCAGGAGCGTCACGTACTCCCGAGCCTGCGCGACCTCGAGGTAGGCCTCCGCGGCGGCGAGCGCGGCCTGCTCGGCCGCCCATCTCGCACCGTCTTCCCCTGCCGCCGCCGCCAGTCCGGCCTGCGAGATCCTCCCCGAGAGCTCGCCGCCGGTGTAAATGGGGAGCGAAACCTCGGCCCGGCTGATGGCCGTGGCGAGCGCACCCGGCCTGTTGGGGTCCTGGGTCGTGAAGTCCGCGAAGGAGAAGCGTGCCTGGTTGAGCCGGAGGGCAAACGCCTCCGCCGGGGAATTGGTGCGAATCCAGGTCTCCGAGAGCGTCAAGGCGGGGAGCCGTAGCCCCCGCGCCTGGGCGAGCCGCTCGGCCCCGGCGTGGGCGCGGTCGCCGGCCGCCGCGGCTTCCCGTGCGTGGTCGCGGGCCCGGGCCATAGCTGCGGCAAGGGTCAGTCGCTCCGCCGCGCCCGCGTGGGTCGCGGCCAGGATTCCAACGGCGAGGGCGGTCACAAAACAGCGCCTCATACCACCTCCATAACCATATGGTTATACATGAGTGTTCCGACTCCTGTCAAGCCCCCTGTCAGCCCGACCCGAGCGAACGCCGGCGCCTGCCTGGCTCACCACCCACCCCGAGGTGGGTCAGAAACCATGTCGCCGGGGGGGCGGGGTCATTACTTCTGCCGCCTGGCGCCGCCGGAGGGCGCGGAATCCGGGCTCGGGCGTCCTGGAGAAACGAGAGCCCACCAGGGAAGGCACGCGGCCGAGGGCGGCTGCGCCCCAAGAGAACAAAGGGACGGAAGCAAATGGGGCGGGCGCCCTCGCCCGCCCGAGCGAAGCGGAGGGTCCGCCATCGGGGGCGCACCTGCCAGCGGCGCCACGAGCAACGAAAAGCGCCCGGGGTTAGCCGGGCGCCCAGAATGGACGGTCGTGGCGCGGTTACTTGGACGGCGTCGCTGACTCCGAGGTCGCCGCCGCCGGGGCCTTCTTCTTGCGGTCCTTCTTGGCCTCGCCCGACGTCTTGCCCTTCGAATCCTTGAGCTTGTAGTCCACGAACTCGAGGATCGCGAGCTCGGCGCCGTCGCCACGGCGGGGTCCGAGCTTCACGATCCTCGTGTACCCGCCCGGGCGGTTGACGAACCGCGGGCCGATCTCGGAGAACAGGCGATGGACGAGGTCACGGTCGCTCAGCCAACGCGCGGCGAGGCGCCTCGCGTGCACGGAGTCGGCCTGGCGGCCGAGCGTCACGACGCGCTCGGCGATCGGGCGCAGCTCCTTGGCCTTGGGCAGAGTCGTGATGATTCGCTCGTGGGTGATCAGAGACTTGAGCTGGTTCCGGAAGAGCGCACGCCGGTGCTCCGACGTCCTCCCCAGCTTGCGCAGCGCCATGTTGTGTCGCATCACTTCCCTCCGTCACGAGCGCGGCAGGTCGAAGCGCACGCCGAGGCCGAGGCCGAGCGTTTCCAGCTTCTCGCGGACCTCGTTGAGCGCCTTCTTGCCGAACCCCTGGATCTTGACGAGGTCGTCCTCGTTGGTGCCGACGAGGTCGCGCACCGTCTCGATCCCCGCGTTGCGCAGCATGTTCACGATGCGGCCGCCGAGCTCGAGCCGTTCGACCGATTCGTCGAGGACCCCCTCCGACTTCGTGGCGGGTTTTGCGGGCGCCCCGGCGTCGAGGTTCTGGAAGATCGGGAGGTGATCGGCCAGGAGCGCGGCCGCCTGGACGACCGCCGCAGCCGGCGACAACGTCCCGTTGGTCCAGACCTCGAGCACCAGCTTCTCGTAGTCGGTGGCCTGCCCGACCCGTGCCGGTTCGATCCGATAGTTCGCCTTGCGCACGGGCGAGAACGCCGCGTCGAGGTGGATGAACCCGACACCGAGGTTGTGTGCGTCCTGGTCGTCGGCCGGCACGTAGCCCCTGCCGCGGCGGACCGCGAGCTCGGCCTCGACCGCACCCTCTTCCGCGAGCGTGGCGAGGTAGACCTCAGGGTCCACGATCTCGAGCTCCGAACCGCCCTTGATCGACCCCGCCTTGAGCGGACCAGGCTGGTCGACCTGCAGCGTCGCGGTCACGGCCTCCGGCCCCGTCAGCCGCAACGGGACCCGCTTCAGGTTGAGGATCAGGTCGGTGACGTCTTCCATGACGCCCGGGATCGAGTCGTACTCGTGGTCCACCCCGGCGAACCTCACCGCCGTGATCGCGCTCCCCTCGATCGACGAGAGCAAAATGCGCCTGAGCGCGTTGCCGACGGTGACCCCCCAACCGCGCTCGAACGGCTGCGCGGTGAACACCCCGTAGACAGGCGTGCTGCGGTCGGTGTCCAACACCACCGCCTGCGGGCGGTGCAGCTCCAATCCTCTCATTGCGACCTCCTCACCGCGAGTACAGCTCGACGATCAGCTGCTCCTGGATCGGCAAGCGAATGTCCTCGCGCGTGGGTAGCGCCAGAACCTTGCCCTTGTAGTTCTCGCCGTCGAGCTCGAGCCAGGGCGGCACGCCGCGTCCCTGCGCCGTGTCGAGCGCCTCGTTGACGAAGGCGTTGGCGCGCAGCTTTTCCTTGAGCGCGACCTCCATCCCGGGTCGTACCTGGAACGAGGGGACGTCGGTCCGGCGCCCGTTCACGAGCACGTGCCCGTGGCGGACGAGCTGGCGCGCCTGCGAGCGCGACGACGCGAACCCCAGCGAGTAGACCACGTTGTCGAGACGCATTTCCAGGAGGCGCAGCAGGTTCTCGCCGGTCACGCCCCTCTGGCGGGCGGCCTCGGCGAAGTAGCGACGGAACTGCGCCTCGAGCACGCCGTACACGCGGCGTACCTTCTGTTTCTCCCGCAACTGCAGCCCGTACGGCTGCATCTTGTTGCGGCGCTTCCCATGCTGGCCCGGGGCGTAGGAGCGGCGCTCGACGGCGCACTTCTCCTTGAAGCACCTCTCCCCCTTGAGGAAGAGCTTCATCCCCTCGCGACGGCACAGCCGACAAACCGGCTCGTGGTATCGTGCCACTGCTTCCTCCCTGATGCCCTTACACCCGTCGCCGCTTGGGCGGCCGGCAGCCGTTGTGCGGGATGGGCGTCACGTCCTTGATGCTCTTGATTTCGAGGCCCGAGGCGGCCAAGGCCCTGATCGCCGATTCGCGTCCGGCGCCCGGCCCCTTGAGCTCGACGTCCACGGTGCGGACGCCGTGCTCCTGGGCCTGCTCGGCCGCGTTCCGTGCCGCGAGCTGCGCGGCGTACGGCGTGCCCTTGCGGGACCCCTTGTACCCGATGCGCCCGGCCGAGCTCCAGCAGATCGCGCCGCCGGTGGGGTCGGTGATCGTGACGATCGTGTTGTTGAACGTCGCCTGGATGTGGGCCACGCCGTGCGGAACGCTCTTGCGCTCGCGCTTGCGGGTGCCCTTCTTTGCGTCCTTGGTCGCCTTTGCCATGACGTGCCTTCCTCTGCCTTACGTCTTGGTGGCCTTTTTCTTCTTGGCCACGGTGCCGCGCCGGGGGCCCTTGCGGGTGCGCGAGTTGGTGTGCGTGCGCTGCCCGCGCACCGGCAACCCGCGCCGGTGCCGGACGCCGCGATAGCAGCCGATCTCCATCAGCCGCTTGATGTTCATCGCGACCTCCTTGCGCAGGTCACCCTCGACCTTCACGTCATCCTGGATGACGCGGGAGATACGGCGCACCTCGTCCTCGGAGAGGTCCTTGACGCGCACCGCCGGATCGACCTTGGCCTTGCCGAGAATCGACAGGGACATTGAACGGCCGATGCCGTAGATGTACGTCAGACCGATCTCCACGTGCTTGTTCTGGGGAAGATCGACGCCCACGATGCGTGCCACAGCCTACCTCCTCCTCAACCCTGCCGCTGCTTGTGCTTGGGGTTCTCACAGATCACGCGGACGACCCCCTTGCGCACCACGACCTTGCACTTGCTGCAGATCTTACGGACCGAAGACCGAACTTTCATACCCGTCAACCCCTTCCGCTCAACGTCCCCCGAGCTCCCTGGGATCCCTCGCTGCGCTCGGGATGACCTCGAATCGCCGGCGGCGATTCGAGGTCACTTGTACCGGTACACGATTCGCCCTCGGGTCAGGTCGTACGGCGACAGCTCGACCAGGACCTTGTCGCCGGGGAGGATGCGGATGAAGTGCTTGCGCATCTTCCCCGAGATGTGGGCCAGCACCTCGTGCCCGTTTTCCAGCTCCACCCGAAACACCGCGTTAGGTAGGGCCTCCACTACGGTGGCCATCACCTCGATGGCCTCCTCTTTCGCCATACCCTCTCCCTACCCTTCGCCCACGCCCAGCACCCAGGGGCCGTTTTGCGTCACGGCCACCGAGTACTCGAAATGGGCAGAGAGCTTACCGTCTTCGGTGCGCGCTGTCCAGCCGTCGTCGTCGAACCTCACGCCGCCTGCGCCCTCGTTGATCATCGGCTCGATCGCCAGCACTAGGCCGGGCCGCAGCTCCGGTCCGCGCCCCCCCGGCCCGAAGTTGTAAACCTGCGGGTCCTCGTGCATGGCGCGCCCGATCCCGTGCCCGACCAGTTCGCGCACGACCGCGTACCCCGCCGCCTCCGCGTGGGCCTGGATCACCTCGCCGAGGTCGGTCAGCCGGCGACCGGGACGCATGAAGTCGACGGCCAGGTCGAGACACTCCCTCGTCACCCTCATCAGCCGCCCCGCCTCGCCCGAGACCTCTCCGATCGCGACGGTCATCGCCGCGTCGCCGACGAAGCCTTCCAGCACGACGCCGCAGTCCAGGCCGAGGATGTCGCCGGCGCGCAGGACGTGCCTGGCCGACGGGATGCCGTGCACGATCACGTCGTTGACCGAGGTGCACAGGGTGGCCGGGTACCCGCGGTAGCCGAGGAATGCGGGGCGCCCGCCGGCCGACCGGATGTGGGCCTCGGCCAGCCGATCGAGGTCCTGCGTCGACACTCCGGGTTTGGCGGCCTCGGCCACCAGACGCAGCGTCTCGTGGACCAGGGCGTTCGCCCGGTTCATCACCGCGAGCTCTTCGGGGGTCTTGAGGATCATCACGCGTGCACGGTCCCCATCGCCTCGCGCAGGCGCTTGAACACCTCGTCGGGTCCGACCGACCCGTCGACCTCGCGGACGATCTTGCGGCCGCGGTAGGTGTCGAGCAACGGCGCGGTGTGCTCGCGATAGACCCGAATGCGCTCCACGACCACGCCCTCCCGGTCGTCCTCGCGCTGCAGGACGGCGGACCCGCACGAGTCGCAGACGTCCTCGACCTTGGTCGGCTGCGTCACGGCGTGGAACACCGCGCCGCACGCCGGGCACGACCGCCGGCCCGTGATGCGCGCCACGATGTCGGCGTCGGGGACGTTGAGGTAGAGGACGGCGTCGACCCGGCGGTTGAGCTCGGCCAGCAACCCGTCCAGCAGGACCGCCTGCGCGGTGGTCCTCGGGTAACCGTCGTAGACGGACCCGAGCGCAGCCTGCTGGCTGTGGAGGCGCTTGGCGAGCATCTTGCTCACCAGCGCGTCGGGCACCAGCTCGCCGCGGTTCATGTACCCCTTCGCTTCGTTACCCAGTCCGGAGCCCTTCGCGACCTCCTCGCGCAACAGGTCGCCGGTCGAGATATGCAGCAGCTCGAAGGCGGCGGCGAGCCGCTTCGCCTGCGTCCCCTTGCCGGCGCCGGGGGGGCCGAGGAGGACGACGTCGAGGGCGCGCGTCACCATGCGGTCATCCCCTCCGGCCGCGCATCCGGCGGCCCTTCACGAAACCGTCGTAGTGCCGCATCACCATCTGGGCCTCGATCTGCTGAACCGTGTCCATGGCGACGCCGACGACGATCAGGAGGGACGTGCCGCCGAAGTAGAACTTCACGCCGAGACCTTCGGTGAACCAGCGGGGAAGGAACGCGTCCAGCGGTCCGCCGATGAAGGGGATCGACTGGACCTTGAACCCCGTGATGAGGATCTCGGGGAGAATCGCGACGAGCGCCAGGTAGATCGCGCCGACGAGTGTGATCCGGGTCAGCGTCATGTCGATGAAGTCCGCCGTCCGCTGGCCGGGCCGGATCCCCGGGATGAACCCGCCGTACTTGCGCATGTTCTCGGCCGTGTCCTGCGGGTTGAAGATGATGGACGTGTAGAAGTAGCAGAAGAAGATGATCGAAACGAAGTACACGAGGTTGTACATCGGCTCGCCCCACTGGAGCGCGCGGGTGATCGCCTTCACCACCGGGTGGTCGACCATCTGACCGATCGTCTGCGGGAAGGACAGGATCGACGCCGCGAAGATGACCGGGATCACGCCGCCGGTGTTGAGCCGCAGCGGCAGGTAGGTGCTGGCGCCGCCGTACATCTTCCGTCCCACGACTCGCTTCGCGTACTGGACGGGTATGCGTCGCTGGGCCCGCTCCATGAGCACGATGGCTCCCACGACGATCACCGCGAACACGATGAACAGCAGCGCGACGATGATCGACATGCTGCCGCTGCGCAGGTCCTCGAACGTGTTGATGAGCGCGCGCGGGAGACCCACGACGATGCCGGCGAAGATGATGAGGGAGATCCCGTTGCCGACGCCGCGCTCGGTGATCTGCTCGCCGAGCCACATCACGAAGGCGGTCCCGGTCGTCAGGGTCAGCACCGTCATGAAGCGGAACCCCCAGCCCGGATGGGTCACCAGCAGGAGGCCGCCCGGCGCCGAGGTCTTCTCGAGGAAGAACGAGATGCCCAGCGACTGGACGATCGAGATCGCGACCGTCCCGTACCTGGTCCACTGGGTGATCTTCTTCCTGCCGAGGTCGCCCTCCTTGGACAGCTTCTCGAGGTACGGCCACACCACGGTGAGGAGCTGAAGGATGATGGACGCCGAGATGTAGGGCATGATCCCGAGCGCGAAGATCGTCATGCGACCGAGCGCGCCGCCCGAGAACAAGTTGAGGAAGCCGAGGACGGTCCCGGCGGCCTGCTTCGTGAACTCGGACAGCGCCTCCGGGTTGACGCCCGGCGTGGGTATCCACGCCCCGGCCCGGTAGACCGCGAGGAGCAGGAACGTGAAGATGACCCGCTTGCGCAGGTCGGGGATCGAGAAGATGTTGCGCAGGCTTTCGATCATCGCCCGATTACCTCGCACGTGCCGCCCGCGGCCTGGATGAGCTCCTGCGCCTTCTTGGAGAACTTGTGCGCGCGCACCATGAGCTTGCGGGAGAGGGAGCCGTCGCCGAGCACCTTGACCCCGTCGCGGAGCTGCGAGATCACACCCTCGGCCAGCAGCACCTCGGGCGTGATCTGGGAGTCGGCCGGGAAGCGCTCGAGCTGCCCGACGTTGACGATCACGAACTCCTTGCGGAAGATGTTGGTGAAGCCGCGCTTGGGCATCCGGCGCACGAGCGGCATCTGGCCGCCCTCGAAGTTGCGCTTGTGAGCGTGGCCGGACCGGGAGAGCTGGCCCTTGTGCCCGCGCCCGGCGGTCTTGCCGTTGCCGGACCCGGGTCCGCGCCCGACCCGCTTGCGGTCCTTAGTTGAGCCCGCCTTGGGCGAGAGGTTGTGCAGCTCCATGGCCTACTCCTTGTCCTTCGTCGCGGTGCGCTTGCGGGGTGCCCGGGCGGGCGCCTTCGCTGCCGGTGCCTTGGTCGCCGTCGCCTTCGCCTTGGGTTTCGGCTTGGGCTCGGCCTCCGGCGCGGCCGCTGTCCGCTTCCGCGTCGGCTTCTCGACCGGCCCGACCGCCGCCTCGACGAGCTTCTCGACCTCGTCGGACACCGCGATGCGGGTCTCCTCGGGTTTCTCGGCATGCGGCTCGGGCGCCGCGGCGTGCGGTGCGGCCGCCAATTCCTCGAACGTCACGATGTGGGCCGCCTTGGCGATCATCCCGCGCGTGTACGGGTTGTCGGGCAGCACCACCGACCGGCCGATGCGGCGGAGGCCGAGGCCGTCCGTGACGACCCGCTTCACGCGCTCCTGGTTGCCGATGATGCTGTGGACCTGCGTGATGCGCAGCCTCGCGGCCGCGGTCTTCGGTTTGGTCGTCATACCTCGACCTCCGGGAGCGGACCGGCCGCCGGCTCGGCCTCGTCGACGACCTCGGCCTCGTCGCCGCTGCGCCGGAGCAGCGCGGACTCGTCCTTGGTCGTGAGCTGTTCGAGCGCCTCGAACGTCGCGCGCACGAGGTTGTGCGGGTTCGTGGTGCCGAGCGATTTCGTGAGCACGTCGGCGATCCCGGCAGCCTCCGCGATCGCGCGCACCGCGCCGCCGGCGATGACGCCGGTGCCCGGCGACGCCGGGCGCAGGAGTACCCGGCCGGCGCCGAAGTGGCCGATCACCTCGTGCGGGATCGTCGTGCCGGCGCGGCGGACGGTGACCATGACGCGGCGCGCCGCCTCGGTGGCCTTCCGGATCGCCTGGGGCACCTCGCGGGCCTTGCCGGTGCCGAAGCCGACCTTGCCGGCCCCATCCCCGACCACGACCAGCGCGGAGAAGGAGAAGTTCTTGCCGCCCTTCACCACCTTGGTGACGCGGTTGATGCTGACCACATGATCGATGAATTGGCTGTCGCGGTCGCTCATCGCTTGTCCCCTAGAACTTCAAGCCCGCTTCGCGGGCGGCGTCGGCCAGTTCCTTGACCACGCCGTGGTACCGGAAGCCGGCTCGGTCGAACACCACCGAGGTGATCCCCTTGTCCTTTGCCCGCTCCGCGATCGCCTTGCCGATGACGCGCCCAGCGGCCTTGTTGCCGGCGTTGGCCAGCCCCTTGTGGAGGTCCTCCTCGATCGTCGAAGCGGACACCAGGGTCGCACCCTTGGTGTCGTCGATGAGCTGCGCGTACACGTTGGCGAGCGAGCGGAACACGACGAGGCGCGGGCGCTCCGCCGTCCCGGAGACGACCTTGCGGATGCGCATGTGGATGCGGTGACGCCGCTGCTTCCGGTCTTTGACTTGCGCCATGGCGTTAGGCCCCCGTCTTTCCGGCCTTGAGCTTGAGTATCTCGTCGGAGTACTTCACGCCCTTGCCCTTGTAGGCGTCGGGCGGGCGGACGCTGCGGATCTCCGCCGCGACCTGCCCGACCCTCTGCTTGTCGATCCCCTCGATGGTGAGGCGGTTCGCCTTGGCGTCGTAGCTGATGGCGACGCCCTCCGGCGCCTTGTAGGTCACCGTGTGCGAGAAGCCGAGCGACAGCACCACCTCGCGAGGCCCCTTGAGCTCGGCCTTGTAGCCGACGCCGACGATGTCGAGCGCGCGCTTGAAGCCCGCCGTCACTCCGCCGATGGCGTTGGCGAGCAGGGCCCGGGTTAGGCCGTGCAAGGCCCGGACGTCCGGAAGGTCGCCGGAGCGGGTGACGACCACGCGCTCCCCCTCCACGACCACGGAGATCCCGGCCGGCACCGGCTGCTGGATCGTGCCCTTCGGCCCCTTCACCTGCACCAGCCCGTCCGCGACGGTCACCTGGACCGCCGACGGGATCGGGATGGGGTTCTTTCCGATACGAGACATGTCACCCTCCCTACCACACGCGGCACATGACCTCGCCGCCCAGACGCGCCTCGCGCGCCCTGGCGTCGGTCATGAGCCCCTTGGAGGTGGAAACCACGGCCACACCGATCCCGCCGCGGACGAGCGGGAGCTCGCCGACGGCGCGATACACGCGCAGCCCGGGCCGGGACACCCGTTCGAGACCGTGGATCGCGGGCTCGCCGTCGGCGGCGTACCGGAGGTAGAGGCGCAGCGTGCCTTGGGCGCCCTCCTCCAGCACCTTGAAGGTGCGGATGAACCCCTCCTCCTGGAAGATCTTGGACAGCTCGAGCTTGACCTTCGAGGCGGGCACGTCGCAGCGGTCCTTGCCGACCTGCACCGCGTTGCGGATGCGGGTGAGGTAATCAGCGATGGGATCGGTCATCGTCATCGCACACCCCCTCACCAGCTCGCTTTGGTGACGCCGGGGAGGTACCCCTCCAGCGCCAGCTTGCGGAAGCACAGTCGGCACAGCTCGAACTTGCGCATGTACGCTCGCGGGCGCCCGCAGAGCTTGCAGCGGTTGCGATGCCGTACGCGGAACCTCGGCGTCCGCAGCGATTTGGCAATGAGACAGGTACGAGCCACAGCGCCCTCCTAACCTTTGGCGAACGGGAAGCCGAGTTCCTGCAGCAGGAACCTGGCCTGGTCGTCGGTCTTGGCCGTGGTCACCACGGTCACGTTCATGCCCTTCGGGGTTTCGACCTTGGTGTAGTCGATCTCGGGGAAGATCGAGTGGTCGCGGATGCCCATCGTGAAGTTCCCGCGCCCGTCGAACCCCTTCGGAGACAGGCCGCGGAAGTCGCGCACCCGGGGCAGTGCGATGTTGACCAACCGGTCCAGGAACTCGTACATCCGGTCGCGCCGCAACGTCACCGCGCAGCCGATCTGCATCCCGGCGCGCAGCTTGAACTGCGCGATCGACCGGCGGGCCTTGCGAATCGTCGGCCGCTGCCCGGCGATCGCCATCAGCTCATCGACCGCCTGCTCCATGAGCTTCGACTGACGCGGTGCCTCGCCGAGCCCGAGGTTGCAGACGACCCGCGTGATGCGCGGGACCGCCATCGGGTTCGCGATCCCGAACTCCTTCTCGAGCTTCGGGATCACTTCCTTCTCGTACTTCTCTTTCAAGCGCGCCATCGTACCCTCTCTTCCTCACTGGTCGAGAATCGCGCCATCGACCTTCGCGGAACGAACCTTCTTGCCGTCCTCGAGCACCCGGTAGCCGATCCTGGTCGGCCGGCCCGAGTCGGACGAGATCACCATCACGTTGGAGACCGCCAGCGGCGCCTCGCGCTCGACGATCCCGCCGCTCGCGCCCTTGCCCGGGTTCGCCTTGGTGTGCCGCTTGAGCATGTTGACGTGCTCGACCACGACGCGGGACGCCCTCCGGTCGACGCGCAGGACCTTCCCCTTCTTGCCCCTGTCCTTGCCGGCGATGACCAGCACCTGGTCGCCCTTCTTGATCTTGAAGCTCTTCGTCATCGCCTCCTCCTACAGGACTTCCGGCGCGAGCGAGACGATCTTCATGAATCGCCGCTCGCGGAGCTCGCGGGCCACCGGCCCGAACACACGGGTTCCGATCGGTTCCTTCTGGGCGTTGATCAGCACGGCCGCGTTGTCGTCGAAGCGGATGTACGAGCCGTCCTTGCGCCGGTGGCTGCGGCGGGTGCGGACGATTACGGCACGCACCACCGTCCCCTTCTTGACCTGGGAATCGGGGACCGCCTCCTTGACCGCGCAGACGATCACGTCGCCGATCCGCGCGTAGCGTCCGGCGTTGGAGCCGCCGAGCTGACGGATCGCCTGCAGCTTCTTGGCGCCCGAATTGTCGGCAACCGTCAGCATCGTCCGCATCTGGATCATGGTCGCCTCCTCACTTAGCCCGCTCGATGACGCGCACCACCCGGAACCGCTTGGTCCGGGACAGCGGGCGGCACTCCATGATCTGGACCTGGTCGCCGACCTTGCACGCGTTCCCCTCGTCGTGGGCGGTGAACTTGCGCGAGCGCTTCACGAAACGGTGGTAGAGCTTGTGCATCACGACGCTCTGAACCGTGATGACCACGGTCTTGTCCATCGCATCGGAAACGACCGTGCCGACCTTGGTGATCCGCCTGGTCTTGGGCGTGGTGTCTTCCATGGCTTACTCCGCTTCCCTGAGGCGCTCGGCGAGGATGGTCTCGACGCGCGCGATGTCCTTGCGGACGAGACGGATCTTCGCCGGGTTGGAAATCTGGCCGGTCGCCTTCTGGAAGCGCAGCTTGAACAGCTGCTCCTTGAGGTCGGCCTCCGAGTTGCGCAGCTCCTCGATCGACTTTTCCCGCAGTTCCTTCGCTTTCATCGCACCTGCCCCCGCGCCACGAAACGGGTCTTGATCGGAAGCTTATGGGCCGCCAGGCGCATCGCCTCGCGCGCCACTTCCTCCGTAACCCCTTCCATCTCGTAGAGGATACGCGCCGGCTTGACGACGCACACCCACTCCTCCGGCGCCCCCTTCCCCTTGCCCATTCGGGTTTCCGCGGGCTTCTTGGTGATCGGCTTGTCGGGGAAGACCCTGATCCAGATCTTGCCGCCGCGCTTGACGTGGCGGGTCATCGCGATACGGGCCGCCTCGATCTGCCGCGCGGTGACCCAACCGGGCTCAAGCGCCTGCAGCCCGAAGTCGCCGAACGACAGCTCGCCCCCCCGCGTCGCGAGCCCTCGCCGGCGGCCGCGCTGCTGCTTGCGGAACTTGACTTTCTTTGGCATCAACATGGCAACACCTCATCCCTCACAACGTGCGCCGGTGGGCCTTGCTGCGGTGCAGCTCGCCCTTGTAGATCCACACCTTGACGCCGATCGCCCCGTACGTCGTGAAGGCTTCGGCGAAGCCGTACTCGATGTCGGCCTTGAGGGTGTGGAGGGGGAGCCGACCCTCCTGGTACCACTCGGAACGAGCGATTTCCGCTCCGTTGAGACGACCCGAGCAGCGGATTTTGACGCCTTGGGCGCCGAAACGCAAGGCGTTCTCCATGGAACGCCGCATCGCGCGCCTGAAGGTGATGCGCCGGACGAGCTGGCTGGCGATCGACTCGGCGATCAGCTGCGCCTCGACCTCCGGCCGCTGGATCTCCTGGATGTTGATGTGGATGTCCTGGCCGTACACGGCGCGCAGCTCGGCGCCCAGCTTGTCCACCTCCGCGCCCTTGCGCCCGATGATGATCCCCGGGCGAGCGGAGAAGATGTTGACGCGGATCTTGTTGGCGGTGCGCTCGATGTCGATCTCCGCGACGCCGGCGTGCGAGAGGCGCGCCTTGAGCGCCTTGCGGAGACGGAGGTCCTCGTGCAGGAGCTTCGCGTAGCCCGCGTCGGCGAACCACCGCGAGCGCCAGGTCTTGTTGTAGCCCAGCCTGAAACCGTACGGGTGTACCTTCTGACCCACGTTCGCCTCCTACTCCTCGCGCTCCGCGACCTGGACGGTCACGTGGCAGAACTTGTGCAACCGGGGGAACACGCGGCCCATCGAGGCCGCCCGGAACCGCTTCAGGGTCGGCGCCTGGTCCACGTAGATCGTCTTCAGCACCAGCTTCCCGCTGTCCACCCCCGGCGACTTCTGTTCGAGGTTGGCCACCGCCGACCGCACGAGCTTCTCCAGGTCGCGGGCGCAGCGCTTGTGCGTCAGCTTGAGCGTGGCGAGCGCTCGCGGAATGCCCTGGCCGCGAACGACGTCCGCGACCAGACGCACCTTTTGGGGTGATCCCCTGTAGTAACGCAGTCGAGCTTCGGCTTCCATGGCTTCCCCCTAGTGGACGGCGCCCTTTTCCTTGCGCGTGCCGGAGTGCCCGCGGAACGTGCGGGTCAGCGCGAACTCGCCGAGCTTGTGGCCCACCATGTTCTCCGTCACGAACACCGGGACGAACTTCTGGCCGTTGTGGACCGCGATGGTATGACCCACCATCTCGGGGATGATGGTCGAGCGGCGCGACCAGGTCTTGATCACCCGGCGCTCGCGCGTGTCGTTGAGCTGCTCGACCTTCTTGAGCAGGTGGGTATCCACGAACGGTCCCTTGTGAATTGAGCGAGCCATCCCGACCTCCCCTACTTCCGCCGCTTCACGATGAAGCGTGTCGTCCGCTTGCACCGGCGCGTCTTGTAACCCTTGGTCGGCTGACCCCAGGGGCTCACCGGGTGGCGGCCGCCCTTGGTCTTGCCCTCGCCGCCGCCGTGCGGGTGGTCGATCGGATTCATCGCCGTGCCGCGCACGTGAGGCCGCCGCCCGCTCCAGCGGGTCCGGCCCGCCTTCCCGATCGACACGTTGGAGTGCTCGACGTTGCCCACCAGTCCGACCGTGGCCCAACAGGTCGCGAGCACGAGGCGCATCTCGCCGGAGGGCAGGCGGAGCGTCACGTAGCCGCCTTCCTTCGCCATCACCTGGGCGCCGGCCCCCGCCGAGCGGACGAGCTGGCCGCCGTGGCCCGGCTTGAGCTCCACGTTATGAACCATGGACCCGAGGGGGATGCTCTGCAGCGGCAGCGCGTTGCCCGGCACGATCTCGGCCTTCTCCGCCGCCACGATCGTGGTTCCGACGCCGACGCCGTCGGGGGCGAGGATGTACCGCTTCTCGCCGTCCGCGTAGACCAGCAGGGCGATCCGGGCCGACCGGTTGGGGTCGTACTCGATGGTCGAGACCCGGGCCGGAATCCCGCGCTTGTCGCGCCGGAAGTCGATCGTGCGGTAGCGCCGCTTGTGGCCTCCGCCGCGGAAGCGCAGCGTCTCGTGTCCCTCGTTGTTCCGCCCGCCGGTGCTCGAGGTGCCGCGCGTGAGCGACTTCTCCGGCCGGTTCTTCGTTATCTCGGCGCCGTCCAGGCGTGTCATGAAGCGCACGCCCGGGGAGGTCGGCTTGAACGATTTGAGCGCCATTGTCCTTCCCCCTACACCTGGTCAAAGAACTCGGTGGTCTTTTCGCCTGCGGCGAGACGCACGTAGGCCTTGCGCCAGTCGGGGCGCTGGCCCGTGTAGCGCCCGAAACGCTTCTGCTTGCCGCGGACGTTGACCACACGCACCTCGACGACCTTGACCCCGAAAAGGGTCTCGACCGCCTTGCGGACCTCGATCTTGTTGGCGTCGCGCGCGACCTGGAAGCAGACGGTGTTCGTCGACTCCTTGAGGTCGGCGGTCTTCTCCGTCACGATGGGGCGGATCACGATCTGGCGTGGGTCCTTCATGAGGTCAGCACCTCCGAGAGCTGGGTCAGCGCCCGGCGCGAGAACACGACCTGCTTGGCATCGAGCACCTGGTAGACGTGCACGTGCAGCGCGTCGGCCGTGTTGAGCTCGGGCCGGTTGCGCGTCGCGAGCAGGAGGTTGAGGTTCTCCGCGCTGTCCACGAGCAGCACCTTCTCGCCCGCCATGCCGAGCTTGGCGAGGCGCGCCGAGAACTCCTTGGTGCGGTGCGAGTCGAGGTCGAGCGACTCGAGGACGTGTAGCCGGCCTCCGGCGAGGCGCTCCGAGAGCACCGAGCGGAGCGCGTTCTTCTTCGCCTTTACGTTGACCTTGGCCCGGTAGGACCGGGGCTGCGGTCCGAACGTGGTCGCCCCGTGCCGCCACAGAGGCGAGCGGATCGAGCCGTGCCGGGAGCGCCCGGTCCCCTTCTGCTTCCACGGCTTCTTGCCGCCGCCGGACACCATGCTGCGCGTCTTCGTCGCGTGGGTGCCGCTGCGCAGGCCGGCCAGGTAGGCCTTCACGACCTCGTAGACCAGGTGCGGCCGCGACGGGTACGAGAAGACCTCCTGCGGGAGCTCGATCTCCCCCACCACTTCGTTGTCCCAGTTGCGCACGTCGAGCTTCATGGCCAGCCCCCTCTACGCCTTCACCAGCCGCAGGAGCGCGTTGCGGCCGCCGGGAACCGCGCCCTTGAGGAAGACGAGGTTGCGTTCCAGGTCGACACGGACGACTTTCACGTGCTTCAGGGTGACCTTGTCGGTGCCCATGCGGCCGGCCATCCTCGTGCCCGGGAACACGCGCGAGGGATACGCCGACGGGCCGATCCCTCCGGGCGCCCTGTGGAACATCGAGCCGTGGCTCGCCGCGCCGCCGCGGAAGTGGTGGCGCTTCATGGCTCCCTGGAACCCCTTGCCCTTCGAGGTCCCGACGACGCGGATGACGTCGCCGACGGCGAATATGTCGCAGAGGACCGTGTCGCCGGGCTTCGCCTCCGAGCCCTCGGCGATCGGAACCTCGCCCAGCGCGCGGGTCGGCGGCACGCCGGCTTTCGCGAACGCGCCCTGGAGCGCCTTGGTCACCCGGCGCGGCGGCTTCCCGGTCACCAGCCCGATCTGCACGGCCTCGTGGCCGTCGTTCTCGGAGGTCCGCCGCAGCACGACGACGCACGGCCCTGCCTGCACGACGGTGACGGGGATCATCGCGCCCGTCTCGTCGAAAACCTGCGTCATCCCGATCTTCTTGGCGAGAATTCCCTGGACCATGGCCCGCCTCACTTCTTCCCGCCGTAGGCCTTGATCTCGACGTCCACCCCGGCGGGCAGCTCGAGCTTCATGAGCGCGTCCACCGTCTGCTGCGTGGGATCCAGGATGTCGAGGAGCCTCTTGTGCGTGCGGATCTCGAACTGCTCACGAGACTTCTTGTCCACGTGCGGCGATCGCAGCACCGTGAAGCGCTGGATCTGCGTCGGCAGCGGGATCGGACCCGAGACGCTCGCCCCGGTCCGCTTCGCCGTGTCGACGATCTCCGCAGTCGACTGGTCCAGGAGACGGAAGTCGTAAGCCTTGAGCCGGATCCGGATCTTGTCCTTGACCATGGCCACTCCTACTCGACGATCTCGGCGATGGTGCCGGCGCCGACGGTGCGGCCGCCTTCGCGAATCGCGAACCGCAGCCCCTTCTCCATCGCAATCGGCGTGATCAGTTCGACCTCGACCGCGATGTTGTCCCCCGGCATCACCATCTCAACCCCCGCCGGGAGAAACACCGACCCCGTCACGTCCGTCGTCCGGAAGTAAAACTGCGGCCGATACCCCTTGAAAAACGGCGTGTGCCGGCCACCTTCCTCCTTCGTCAGGACGTATACCTCCGCCTTGAACTTCGTGTGCGGCGTGATCGAGCCCGGCTTCGCCACCACCTGCCCGCGCTCCACCTCGCTCTTCTCCGTCCCCCTCAGCAGCAGCCCGATGTTGTCCCCGGCCTGCCCCTGGTCCAGCAACTTCCGGAACATCTCCACGCCCGTCACGATCCGCTTGATCGTCGGGTTGTACCCCACGATCTCCATCTCGTCCCCGACCTTCACGATCCCCCGGTCCACCCGCCCCGTCACCACCGTCCCCCGCCCCGAAATCGTGAACACGTCCTCGATCGGCATCAAAAACGGCTTGTCGATCACCCGCACCGGCTCCGGCACGTACTGGTCCAACGCGTCCATCAGCTCCAGGATGCTCTTCGCCTCCGGCGCGTCCACGCTCGTCGCCGACCCCGCCTTCAACGCGCTCCCCCGAATCATCGGGATCTCGTCCCCGGGGAACTCGTACTGCGACAACAGCTCCCTCACCTCGAGCTCCACCAGGTCCAACAGCTCCGGGTCCTCGACCTTGTCCACCTTGTTCAGGTACACCACGATGCACGGCACCCCTACCTGCCGCGCCAGCAAGATGTGCTCCCTCGTCTGCGGCATCGGCCCGTCCTCCGCCGACACCACCAGAATCGCCCCGTCCATCTGCGCCGCCCCCGTGATCATGTTCTTCACGTAGTCCGCGTGCCCGGGGCAATCCACGTGCGCGTAGTGGCGGTTCTCCGTCTGGTACTCCACGTGCGACGTCGCAATCGTCAAGATCTTCATCTCGTTACGACGCCCGTGCGCAATCGACGCCTTCGCCACCTCGTCGTACGACTTGAACTCCGCCAACCCCTTCAGCGACATCACCTTCGTGATCGCCGCCGTCAACGTCGTCTTCCCGTGGTCCACGTGCCCAATCGTCCCCACGTTCACGTGCGGCTTCGTCCGGTCAAACTTCTGCTTGGCCATTCATGCCCCCTTTACGCCAGACCCTTCGCGCGGGAGATGACCTCTTCCGCGATGTTCCCGGGCACCTCGTCGTAATGGTCGAACTGCATCGTGTAGGTCGCGCGACCCTGCGTCATCGAACGCAGCTGGGTGGCGTAGCCGAACATCTCGGCGAGCGGCACGAACGCGCTGATCACCCGCGAGCCCGCGCGCTGCTCGAGGTTGGTGATCTTGCCGCGCCTCGAGTTGAGGTCCCCGATCACGTCGCCCATGTACTCGTCGGGCGTCACGGCCTCGACCTCCATCAGGGGCTCGAGGAGCACGGGCTCGGCCCTCGAGGCGGCGTCCTTGAACGCCAGCGACCCGGCGACCTTGAACGACATCTCGGAGGAGTCCACCTCGTGATACGAGCCGTCGTAGAGCGAGACCCCGACGCCGATCATCGGAAAGCCCGCCAGCACGCCGTGCTGGAGCGACTCCCGGATCCCCTGGTCGACCGGCTTCACGTACTCGCGGGGGATCAGGCCGCCCTTGATGTCGTTCGAGAACTCGTACTCCTTGCCGTCGGTCAGGGGACGGATGCGGATCTTGGCGTGCCCGTACTGGCCGTGGCCGCCGGTCTGACGGACGAAACGGCCCTCGCCCTGGGCTTCCTTCTTGATCGTCTCGCGGTAGGAGACCTGAGGCCGCCCGACCGCCGCGGCGACGTTGAACTCGCGCACGAGGCGGTCGACGATGATCTCGAGGTGGAGCTCCCCCATGCCCGAGATGATCGTCTGGCCGGTGTCGGTGTCGGTGTGCACCCGGAACGTCGGGTCTTCCTGCGCCAGCTTGGCGAGCGCGACGCCGAGCTTGTCCTGGTCCGCCTTCGTCTTCGGCTCGATCGCCACGTCGATGACGGGCTCCGGGAACTGCATCGCCTCGAGCACGATCGGGCGCTTGGGCGAGCAGATCGTGTCGCCTGTGGAGACGTTGCGCAGGCCGACCACGCCGACGATGTCGCCCGCGTAGACCTCCTTGATCTCCTCGCGCTTGTTGGCGTGCATCTTGAGCAGACGCCCGATGCGCTCGTGGTTGCCGGTGCGGGCGTTGAGCACCTGGTCGCCGGTCCGCACCTGCCCGGAGTAGACGCGGACGAAGGTGAGCTGGCCCACGAACGGGTCGGTCATGATCTTGAACGCCAGCGCCGCGAACGGGGCGTCGTCGTCGGCCGGACGCGCTTCCGGTTCGCCTTCCGGCGTGTGGCCCTCGATCGGCGGGATGTCCAGCGGCGATGGGAGGAAGTCGACCACCGCGTCGAGCAGCTGCTGGACGCCCTTGTTCTTGAACGCCGAGCCGCAGACGACCGGCGCGATCCGGTGCGCGACCGTCTGGGCGCGCAGGCTGGCGCGGATCGCCGCAGGCTCGAGCGTTTCGCCGGCGAGGTAGCGCTCCAGCAAGCCCTCGTCGTACTCCGCGGCGGTCTCGACCATCTGCTCGCGCCACTTCTCGAACTGCTCGCGGAGCTCCTCGGGCACGTCGCGACGGGTGAACTCGGCGCCCAGCGAGTCGTCGACGTACTCGTAGGCGCAGCCCTCGATGAGGTCGATCACGCCCTTGAAGGTGTCGTCGGCGCCGAACGGAATCTGGATCGGGACCGGGTTGGCGCGCAGCTTCCGCCGCATCTGTTCGACGGTCTCGAAGAAATCAGCGCCGACGCGGTCCATCTTGTTGACGAAGGCGATGCGCGGCACCCGGTAGCGGTCCGCCTGGCGCCAGACCGTCTCGGACTGCGGCTCGACGCCGTTGACGGCGTCGAACACGGCGACCGCGCCGTCGAGCACACGAAGGCTGCGCTCGACCTCGGCGGTGAAGTCGACGTGCCCGGGGGTGTCGATGATGTTGATGCGCTGGTCGCGCCAGAAGCAGGTCGTCGCGGCGGAAGTGATCGTGATGCCACGCTCCTGCTCCTGGGCCATCCAGTCCATGGTGGCGGTGCCGTCATGGACCTCGCCCATCTTGTAGTTCACCCCCGTGTAATACAGGATCCGCTCGGTAGTCGTCGTCTTACCGGCATCGATATGCGCCATGATGCCGATATTCCGAGTCTTCTCCAGGGGTGCGAGTCGTGGCATTTTTTCAAAGAACCTTTCAGTGCTTCCTGCTTCTCTCTCTGCTCTGCACCGTCAGCCTCGATCTGGGCTGCCGGCCCTAAGCTGTCAACTGCCTTCTACCACCGGTAGTGACTGAACGCCTTGTTCGCCTCCGCCATCCGATGCGTGTCGTCCTTCTTCTTCATGGCGCCGCCGCGGTTGTTGGCCGCGTCGAGAAACTCGCCCGCGAGCTTGTCGACCATGGACTTCTCGCCGCGGGCCTTGGCGAAGTCGATCAGCCAGCGGATCGACAGCGAGAGCTGGCGAGCCGGCGGCACCTCGACCGGCACCTGATACGTCGAGCCGCCGACGCGGCGGGACTTCACCTCGAGCTGCGGCTTCACGTTGTCCATGGCCCGCTTGAAGACCTTCAGCGGGTCGTCCTGCGTCTTGGTCTGGATGATCTCGAGCGCCCCATAGAAGATGCGCTCGGCGGTGCTCTTCTTGCCCTGACGAAGGATCGAGTTGATGAACCGGGTCACCAACTGCGAGTTGTATACGGGATCCGGCAGCACCTCGCGCTTGGCTACGTAGTGGCGGCGCGGCATGGACTACGCCCTCCCCTGCTGTTTCTGCCGCTTGGTGCCGTACTTCGAGCGGCTCTGGTTGCGGCCCGACACACCCTGGGCGTCGACGACGCCCCGGATGATGTGGTAGCGCACGCCGGGGAGGTCCTTGACTCGGCCGCCTCGGATCAGCACCACCGAGTGTTCCTGCAGGTTGTGGCCCTCGCCCGGGATGTAGGTCGTCACCTCGATGCCGTTGGTGAGCCGCACGCGCGCCACCTTGCGGAGGGCGGAGTTCGGCTTCTTCGGCGTGGTCGTGTACACGCGGGTGCAGACGCCGCGCTTCTGGGGGCACGCCTTGAGCGCGGGGCTCTTGGTCTTCACCACGAGCTTCAGGCGCTCGTTGCGGACAAGCTGCGCAATCGTCGGCATCGTTCCCTCTCTACTCCAGTCGGCAAGGGCCAAGCGCGCTCCGGTGCTTGGCCCCGGCTGCTCACCTCCCGGCTCCTAGCCGGTGAAGGCCACGAATTCTAGTCAAGCGCCGCCGAACTGTCAACTGCTCTCGGGGCGCCCCGGCAACAGCTGGTTCAATTCGTCGTACTCCGTCTGGCCCTCGGCCGGCGCTTCCTCGGGCTGCGGCATCTCCTCCTGGGGCACCGGGTCCACCGTGAAGTAGTGGTAGTGCTTGGCCCCTGTGCCCGCGGGGATGAGCCGGCCGACGATCACGTTCTCCTTGAGCCCGTAGAGGTCGTCGACGCGCCCGGAGACCGCCGCCTCGGTGAGCACGCGGGTCGTCTCCTGGAAGGAAGCGGCGGACACGAACGACTCGGTCGCCAGCGCCGCCTTGGTGATCCCGAGGAGCACGGGCGCGAAGCGGGCGGGCTGCCCGCCGAGCTTCTCGATGCGCTCGTTCTCCTCCTCGACCCGGTAGCGGGGCACCTGCTCCTCGAGGAGGAACTCGGTGTCGCCGGGGTCCGTGACCTTCACGAAGCGGCACATCTGCCGGACGATCGTCTCGATGTGCTTGTCGTTGATGGTCACGCCCTGGGTCCGGTAGACCTCCTGGATCTTGTCGACCAGGTAACGCTGCAGCTCGGTCTCGCCGAGGACCGCCAGGACGTCGTGCGGGTCGACCGGACCTGCCGTCAGCGACTCGCCGGTGGCGATCCACTCGCCGTCCTGCACGATCAGGTGCGCGACCTTCGGGATGGTGTACTCGCGGGTGGTCCCCTCCTTGCCCTCGACGGTCACCTTGCGGGTGCCGCGCGTGGCCTCGCCGACGTGGACCATTCCCGAGATCTCGCTGACTACGGCTGCGTCCTTGGGCCGGCGCGCCTCGAACAGCTCGACCACGCGCGGGAGGCCGCCCGTGATGTCCTTGGTCTTGGTTGTCTCGCGCGGGATCTTGGCGAGCACGTCACCGGGGTTGACCTTGTCGCCTTCGGCGACCATCAGGTGCGACCCGATCGCCAGCTGGTAGCGGCGCTCCGTCGCCGTCTTGCGCGCGCCCGAGCGGACGACGATCGTGGGGATGCGGCGGTCGGCGCCGATCGGCTCGATGACGATCTTGTGCGAGTGGCCGGTCAGCTTGTCGATCTCCTCGCGCACGTTCTCGCCCTCGACGAGGTCCACGTACTCGACCTCGCCGGCGACCGTCGTGAGCACCGCGGAGGTGAACGGGTCCCACTCGGCCAGGACCGTGCCGGGCTCGACGAACTGGCCCTCCTCCACCTGCAGGATCGAGCTGTACACCAGGTTGTAGCGCTCGCGCTCGCGGCCGCGGTCGTCGGAGATCGCGATCTTGCCGTTGCGCGACACCACCACCGTCTTGCCCTCGGTGTTCGTCACGGCCTGCACGCCGAACAGCTTCACGGTGCCGGAGCGGCTCGCGGTGTGCCTCGACTGTTCCGTGGCCCGCGTCGCGGTACCGCCGTAGTGGAACGTCCTCATGGTGAGCTGGGTGCCGGGCTCGCCGATCGACTGCGCCGCGATGATCCCCACGGCCTCGCCGAGCTCCGCGAGGCGCCCCGTGGCCAGCATGCGCCCGTAGCAGCGGCGGCACGCGCCCCGGCGGGTCTCGCACGTCAGCAACGAACGGATCTTGATGCGCTCGTAACCGGCGTCCTCGATCGCCGCCGCGAGCTCCTCGGTGACCTCGGCGCCCGCCTCGCATATGACGTTTCCTTCGAGCGGATCCACGACGTCCTCGGCGGCCACGCGGCCGACCAGGCGGTCGCGCAGCTTCTCGAGGACCTCGCCGCCCTCGGTAATGGCGGTGACGTAGATGCCGTGGTCCGTCCCGCAGTCCTCCTCGGTGATGATGACGTCCTGGGAAACGTCGACCAGGCGGCGGGTGAGGTAGCCGGAGTCGGCGGTCTTGAGCGCGGTATCCGCGAGGCCCTTGCGGGCGCCGTGGGTCGAGATGAAGTACTGCAGCACCGACAGCCCTTCGCGGAAGTTGGCGGTGATCGGGGTCGGGATGATCTCGCCCGACGGCTTGGACATCAGCCCGCGCATGCCGGCGATCTGGCGGATCTGCTCCTTCGAGCCGCGGGCCCCGGAGTCGGCCATGATGAAGATCGGGTTGGGCTCGCCGCTCTTTTCGGCGCGCCGCCGCATCTGGCTGAACATCTCGTCGGAGACCTTCTCGGTGACGCGGTGCCAGATGTCGACGATCTTGTTGAGCCGCTCGCCCGCGGTGATGATGCCGCCGGAACGCTGCCGCTCGACCTCCTCGACCTCCTTGAGTGCGTTGTCGATCAGCCCCTGCTTGGCGTCGGGCACGATCATGTCGCCGGCTCCGATCGAGATCCCGGCCCGTGTCGCCCAGGTGAAGCCCAGGTTCTTGAGGGCGTCGAGCAGGCGGACCGTCACCTCGTGGCCGAACCGCAGATAGCCGAAGGAAACCAGGCTCTGCAGCCCGCCCTTCTTGAGCTGGCCGTTGACGAACGGCAGCTCCGGCGGCAGCGCCGAGTTGAGAATGACGCGCCCTACGGTCGTCTCGAGGTGGAAGTTCTCGACCCACTGCGGCTCGGCGTGCAGGATGTCCTGCTGATCGGCCTCGACGGTCATGTCGAGCAGGTTGCCCGTGTAGACGACCTCGATCGGCTGCAGGGTGTCGGCGCAGGCGTTCGCGTGCGCCAGGAACACCTCGTCGAGGGAGGCGAACACCTTGCGCCGCTTGCGGTCGCCGAGAGGGCGCTCGGAGGTCAGGTAGTAGATCCCGAGCACCATGTCCTGCGACGGCACCGCGAGCGGCTTGCCCGAAGCGGGGGAGAGGATGTTCTGGGAGGCGAGCATGAGCACGCGCGCCTCGAGCTGCGCCACCGGCGACAGCGGCACGTGCACCGCCATCTGGTCGCCGTCGAAGTCGGCGTTGTACGCCGCGCAGACGAGCGGGTGGATGCGGATGGCCTTGCCCTCGACGAGGACCGGCTCGAACGCCTGGATTCCCAGGCGGTGCAGGGTCGGCGCCCGGTTGAGGAGCACCGGGTGCTCGCGGATCACCGTCTCGAGGGCGTCCCAGACGTCCGGCGTGCGCTGCTCCACGAGCTCGCGCGCCATCTTGATCGTGGTGACCAGCCCCTTGTTCTCGAGCTCGTGGTAGATGAACGGCTTGAACAGCTCGAGCGCCATCTCCTTGGGCACGCCGCACTGGTGCAGCTGGAGCTCCGGCCCGACCACGATCACGGAGCGGCCCGAGTAGTCGACGCGCTTGCCCAGCAGGTTCTGACGGAACCGACCCTGCTTGCCCTTGAGCGCGTCGGAGAGCGACTTGAGCGGGCGGCCGTTGGAGCCCTTGATGACGCGGCCGCGGCGGCCGTTGTCGAAGAGCGCGTCGACGGCCTCCTGGAGCATGCGCTTCTCGTTGCGGACGATCACCTCGGGAGCCCGGAGCTCGAGGAGCTTCTTGAGGCGGTTGTTGCGGTTGATCACCCGGCGGTAGAGGTCGTTGAGGTCCGAGGTGGCGAATCGGCCGCCGTCGAGCGGCACGAGCGGGCGCAGCTCCGGCGGGATGACCGGGATCACCTCGAGGATCATCCACTCGGGGCGGTTGCCGGACTTGCGGAACGACTCGACGACCCGCAGCCGTTTGGCCGCCTTCTGGCGCTTGACCACCGAGGGCTCGGTGCGCATGAGCAGGCGCAGCTCGCCCGCCATCTCGTCGAGGTCGATGCGGCGGAGCAGCTCCTGGATCGCCTCGGCGCCCATCTTGGCGACGAACCCCTCGCCGTGCTCCTGGCGGCTCTCCCGGTGCTGCTCCTCGGAGAGCACCTGCTTCTCCTCGAGCGCCGTCTCGCCGGGGTCGATGACCACGTACGCTTCGAAGTAGAGGACCCGTTCGAGCTCGCGCATCGTGATGTCGAGGAGCTGGCCGATCCGGCTCGGCAGCCCCTTGAAGAACCAGACGTGGGAGACCGGAGCGGCGAGCTCGATGTGCCCCATGCGCTCGCGCCGGACCTTGGAGCGGGTGACCTCGACGCCGCACTTGTCGCACACGACGCCGCGGTGCTTCATGCGCTTGTACTTGCCGCACAGGCACTCCCAGTCGGTGACGGGGCCGAAGATGCGGGCGCAGAAGAGCCCGTCGCGCTCAGGCTTGAACGTGCGGTAGTTGATCGTCTCCGGCTTGGTGACCTCGCCGTGGGACCACGACCGGATCTTCTCGGGCGAGGCCAGAGACACCCTTATCGCGTCGAAGTCGTTGATCGCCTTCGGCTTGGTGAAGAAAGGTCGGGGTTCCCCCCGGAATTCGCTGCGGGGTTCGCTTGGCATGCTGCTCATTCCAGCCCCCTTAGTCAGTCTGCCTCGTGCTTGACGAGCTCAACGTCGAGCCCGAGGCTCTGGAGCTCCCGCACGAGCACGTTGAACGACTCTGGCAGGCCCGGCTGCTCTGGCACCTTGCCCTTGACGATCGCCTCGTACACGCGCGACCGGCCCTCGACGTCGTCGGACTTGACCGTCAAGAGCTCCTGCAGCGTGTACGCGGCGCCGTACGCCTCGAGCGCCCAGACCTCCATCTCGCCGAGGCGCTGGCCGCCGAACTGGGCCTTGCCTCCCAGCGGCTGCTGGGTGATCAGCGAGTACGGCCCGATCGAGCGGGCGTGGATCTTGTCGTCCACGAGGTGGGACAGCTTGAGCATGTAGATGTAGCCGACCGTCACCCTCTGCTCGAACGGGTCGCCCGTCACGCCGTCCCGGAGCACGGTCTTGCCGTCCTCGGGAATGCCGGCGCGGGTGAGCAGCTCGCGGATCTCCTCCTCGGTCGCCCCGTCGAACACCGGCGTGGCGAAGCGCAGCCCCAGGGCCTTGCCCGCCCACCCGAGGTGGGTCTCGAGGATCTGCCCCACGTTCATGCGGCTCGGGACGCCGAGGGGGTTGAGCACGACCTCTACCGCCGTGCCCTCGTCGACGAAAGGCATGTCCTCGTCGGGGAGCACCACGGAGATCACGCCCTTGTTGCCGTGGCGGCCGGCCATCTTGTCGCCGACCTGCAGCTTGCGCTTCATGGCGACGTACACCTTGACCTGCTTGATGACTCCCGGGGGGAGCTCGTCGCCGGCGGTCAGCAGCTTGATCCGCTCGTCGTTGAGCTTCTCGAGGACCTCGATCTGCGACTCCGCCTGGTTGACGAGGAGGCGAACCCGCTCGCGCACGGTCGAGTCGGCGAGCGACAACGCCAGGAGCTCGGCCCTGGTCAGCTCGGTCACCGCGGCGGCCGTCAGCTTGGCGTTCTTCTTGGCGAGCAGCTCGCCGGTGCGGGCCGAGGTGACGTCCGCCGTCACCTTGGCGCCGTCGAGCAGCTCGGCGAGCTTCTTGTTGCGCTCCTCGAGGATGATGCGCCGCTCGTCCTCGGAGTTCTTGCGGATGCGGGCGATCTCCTCCTGCTCGATTGCCTGGGCGCGGACGTCCTTCTCGGTGCCGCGGCGGGCGAAGATCTTCACGTCGACGACGACGCCGGAGATCCCCGGCGGGCACTTCAGCGAGGCGTCGCGCACGTCGCCGGCTTTCTCGCCGAAGATCGCGCGCAGCAGCTTCTCTTCCGGCGTGAGCTGCGTCTCGCCTTTGGGCGTGACCTTGCCGACCAGGATGCTGCCGGGGTGGACGTGGGCGCCGATGCGGACGATGCCGGCGTCGTCGAGGTCCTTGAGCGCGGTCTCGGAGACGTTCGGGATGTCGCGCGTGATCTCCTCGGGACCCAGCTTGGTGTCGCGGGCCGCGATCTCGAGCTCCTCGATGTGGACCGAGGTGAAATAGTCCTCCTTGACGAGCTTCTCGGAGACGACGATCGCGTCCTCGTAGTTGTAGCCGCGCCACGGCATGAACGCCACCAGGACGTTGCGGCCGAGCGCCAGCTCGCCCTTGTCGGTGTTGGGCCCGTCGGCGAGGACCTGGCCTTTCACCACGCGCTGGCCCGGGCGGACGATCGGCTTCTGGTTGACGCAGGTGTTCTGGTTGGAGCGCCGGAACTTGGTCAGCTGGTAGATGTCGGCGCCGAAGTCGCGCGGCCGGCCGGTTTCGGGGTCCTCCGCCTCGACGCGGATGATGATGCGCCGTGCGTCGACCGTGTCCACCACCCCCGCGCGGCGGCACACGATCACCGAGCCGGAGTCGCGGGCGACCACCGGCTCGAGGCCGGTGCCAACCAGGGGCGCCTCGGAGCGCAGCAGCGGCACCGCCTGGCGTTGCATGTTCGAACCCATCAGGGCGCGGTTGGCGTCGTCGTGCTCCAGGAACGGGATGAGGGCGGCGGCCACCGACACGACCTGCTTGGGGGAGACGTCGATGTAGTCGACCCTGTCGCGGTCGATGAGCACGAACTCGCCGGCCGAGCGCGCGATCACCTTCTCGGACTGCAGGTGGCCCTTGGCGTCGACGACCGCGTTCGCCTGCGCGATGTTCAGCGTCTCCTCGTCCCACGCGGAGAGGTAGAACGCGTGCGGCTCCCAGTGCGCCGGCCGCTTGCTCTTGGCGACCGCCTTCTTGTTGGCCGACTCGACCTCCTCGAGCTGGACGACCTGCCCGAGTGCGAAGGCCGAGTCGCCGCGCTCGGACACCTTGACGTGCTCGAGCACGCGGCCCTTCTCGACCTTCTTGTAGGGCGACTCGATGAAGCCGAAGTCGTTGATCCGCGCGTAGCACGACAGCGACGAGATCAGGCCGATGTTCGGGCCCTCGGGCGTCTCGATCGGACAGATCCGGCCGTAGTGCGTGGAGTGCACGTCGCGGACCTCGAAGCCGGCGCGCTCGCGCGAGAGCCCGCCCGGGCCCAGCGCGGATAGGCGGCGCTTGTGCGTGACCTCGGCCAGGGGGTTGGTCTGGTCCATGAACTGGGAGAGCTGCGAGGAGCCGAAGAACTCCTTGACCGCCGCGATCACCGGCTTGGCGTTGATCAGATCGCGCGGCATCGCGTTCTCGATGTCCTGGTGGATCGTCATGCGCTCCTTGATCGCGCGCTCCATGCGGACGAGGCCCACGCGGAACTGGTTCTCGAGGAGTTCGCCGACCGCACGCACCCGCCGGTTGGCCAGCGAGTCGATGTCGTCCAGGCGGCCGAGGCCGCGCGAGAGCTTGAGGAGGTAGCGGACGACCGCGATGAAATCCTCCTGGTCCATGACCCGCTGCTTGAGGTTCTTGGTCAGGCCGAGCTTGACGTTGAACTTGAACCGGCCGACCTCCGACAGGTCGTACTTCCGCTCGTCGAAGAACAGTCCTTCGAACAGCGTCGTCGCCGACTCCTCGGTCGGCGGGTCGCCGGGCCGCAGACGGCGGTAGACCTCCATGATCGCGTCGAGCCGGGCCCGCATCGAGTCCTTCTCGATGGTCTTGGTCAGGATCTCGCCGACGATGTCCCAACCCGGGAACGCGAGCAGCAGCTCCTTCTTGCCGAGCTCGCTCGCGCGGGCCAGCAGCTCCGGGGAGACCGGGGTCGCCGCCTCCGCGACCAGCTCGCCGGTCGCCGGGTCGACGACGTCCTCCGCGAGGACCGCGTCGACGAGCGCTTCCGCGCTCACCTTCTTCTTGTCCTTGCCGTGGTCCTTGAGCGCCTTGCGCAGCGCCGCGTCGAGCTTGAGGCCGGCGAAGAGCTCCGGGGTGGCCGAGCGGCGCCCGATCTGGGCGGACGTGCGCTCCTCCTCAACCGCGAGCACGCGGTCGTCGAGCGTGAGCGTGACCCCGTCCGAGCCGATCTTGGCCGGGAACCGCAGGTAGAACATCTCGAGGAGCTGCGCGTTCGACTCCAGCCCCAGCGCGCGCAGGAACACGGTGCCGGGGAAGCGCCGCTTGCGGTCGATACGGACGTAGAGCACCTGCTTCTTGTCGAACTCGAACTCGATCCAGGAGCCGCGGTAGGGCACCACCTTGGCGAGGAGCGAGGTCGGCGTCTCGCGGGTGAACGAAACCCCCGGGGAGCGGTGCAGCTGGGAGACGATGACCCGCTCGGTCCCGTTGATGATGAACGTACCGGTCTCCGTCATCAGCGGGAGTTCGCCGAAGTAGAGCTCCTCCTCCTTGACGTCCCGGATCTGCCGGTCCTTGCCCGAGCCCTCCTCGAAGAGCACAAGGCGGAACGTCACCTTGAGGGGCACGGCATAGGTGAGCCCGCGCTCGCGGCAGTCGGTTTCGCTGTAGGTCAGCCGCAGGCCGACCGGGTTGCCGCACGTCGGACAGTGCGGCACGGCGTTCGCCGTGCCCTGGCCGCACGCCGGGCAGACGACCGTGCTCTCGTGCGGCTCCGCCGCTTTGATCCTCGTGCCGCAGTGCTCGCAGGCGATGCGCAGCCGCTCGAGACCCGAGAGGCGGCCGCACTTGCACTCCCAGGTTCCGAGCTCGAAGCGCACGAAGTGCAGCTCGCAGGAGGAACGAAAATCCGAGAACGGAAAGACGCTCGTGAAGACCGCCTGCAACCCCTTGGGCTGACGCTCTTCGGGGAGCAGGTCCATCTGGAGGAACTGCTCGTAGCTTGAACGCTGAACGGCGATCAGGTTCGGCAGCGGGATCGTCGTGCGGATCTTGGAGAAATTCGTCCGCTCGCCCGTCTCGACCATCTGGGTCAGACTCATGGGCCCTAGCTCCTTCTTGACGGTTCGCATCGTTGCCCGTCCGCGAAATCGCTCGCACCTAGCGGCACGAGATCCTGCCCCGGCGCGCAACGCGCCCTACACACCGGAGAAACGCCGCACGGGGGGCAATATGCCCCCCTCCAGGGGTCCTCCGACGAAGACCCGAGTGCGACCGCCGCCGACGGTGGGGACGCTCCCCACCCGGTGCCCCAGCAGCTTGCAGAACCAGCTTCCGTCGAATCAGCTCCCGGCCGCGACGGTTCAGGAAACCTTCACCTTGGCGCCGGCATCCGCAAACTTCTTCCTGATATCCTCCGCCTCCTGCTTCGACACGCCCTCCTTGACCTTAGCGGGAGCGCTCTCGACCAGGTCCTTGGCTTCCTTGAGGCCCAGCGAGGTCACCTCGCGGACGACCTTGATGACGTTGATCTTCTTGTCACCGGCATCCTCGAGGATCACGTCGAACTCGGTCTTCTCCTCGACCGGCTCGGCGGCGGCCGCCGGCCCGCCGGCCATCGCGACCGGCATCGCGGCCGCGGCGGCCGAGACGCCGAACTCGGTCTCCAGCGCCTTGACCAGCTCGTTCAGCTCGAGCACCGTCATGCCTTTGATCTGCTCCACGAACTCTTGGACTTGCGCCATCTTCAGTTCTCCTTTGCCTGTTCTCTCACGCCTTCGTCCGGCGTTTCCTTCTTCTCGGCGATCTGGTGCAGGCTGACCGCCAGCCCGCGCACCGGCGCCGACAGCACCGTCACCAGCCTGCGCATCGGCGACTGCAGCAGGTAGAGCAGCCTGGCGACCAGCTCCTGCTTGGAGGGCAGCGAGGCGACCTGTTTGGCCTGCAGTGCGTCCAACAGCTGCCCCTCGACGAGGCCGCCGCGGAACTTCAGTTTGTCGTGCGACTTGGAGAAATCCGCCAGCGCCTTCGCGAGCAGCACCGCGTCCTGCGCGGTGTAGGCGACCGCGGCCGGCCCGGTGAGCAGGTGCTCGAGCGCCTTGTGGTTCGTCGCAGCGAGGGCGAGCTTGGCGAGCGTGTTCCTGACCACCCGGTAGTTGCCGTTGGCCTCCTTCACCTTGCGCCGCAGCTCCGTCACCTCGCCGACCGTCAGACCGGTGAAGTCCATCACGAACAGCCCGTGGGCCGGCGCCAGCAGGCTCGTGAGGGTTTCGATCTGCTCCTGTTTTTCTGCCCGCGTCAACATACGACCCCCTTACTTCGCTTCCAGCGGAGCGACGTCCAGCGCCACGCCGGGGCCCATCGTGGAGCTCATGAACGCCGACTGGACGTACTTGCCCTTGGCGCTCGTCGGCTTCGCCCGCAGGATCGCGGTGATCAGCGAACGGGCGTTCTCCTCGAGCGCGTCGGCGGAGAACGACGTCTTCCCCACGGGCGCGTGGATGATCGCGGTCTTGTCGACCCTGAACTCGACCTTGCCGGCCTTGATCTCGCGGACGGCCTTCGCCACCTCGGCTGTGACCGTGCCGGTCTTAGGGTTGGGCATGAGGCCGCGCGGGCCGAGGATCTTCCCGAGCCGCGACAGGCCGCGCATCATGTCCGGGGTCGCCACGATCGCGTCGAAGTCCAGCCAGCCGCCCTGGATCTTCTCGATCGCCTCCTCGCCCATCACGAAGTCGGCGCCGGCCTCCTGCGCCTCCTTGGCGTGGTCGCCGACCGCGACGACCAGCACCTTCTTGCTCTTGCCGGTGCCGTGCGGGAGCACCACCGTCCCGCGCACCATCTGGTCCGCGTGGCGCGGGTCCACCCCGAGGCGGAGCGCCACCTCGACGGTCTCGTCGAATTTGACGTAGTGCAACTCACGCACCAGCTCCACCGCTTCGCGGAGCTGGTAACGCCGCTGTTCGACCTTGGCTTTTGCTTCTACGTACTTCTTCGAATGGGCCATGCCCCACCCCCTTACGCCACCACCTCGATACCCATGCTGCGTGCAGTGCCTTCGATGATCCGGATCGCAGCCTCGAGCGAGGTGGTGTTGAGGTCGGGCAGTTTGGTCTTTGCGATCGCCTCGACCTGGGCCCGCGTGATCTTCCCGACCTTGTTGCGGTTCGGCTCACCGGACCCCTTCTCCACCGCGGCCGCCTGCCGGAGCAGGAACGACGCGGGCGGGGTCTTGGTGATGAACGCGTACGTGCGGTCGGAGTAGACCGTGATCACCACCGGGATGATGGTCCCCGCGAGCTTCTGCGTCTTCGCGTTGAAGGCCTTGCAGAAGTCCATGATGTTCAGGCCGTGTTGGCCGAGCGCCGGGCCCACGGGGGGCGCCGGGGTCGCCTGACCTGCCGGGATCTGAAGCTTCACGAAGCCAGTGATCTTCTTTGCCATTAACCTACCTCACGCGGTCTTCTGAACCTGACTGAACTCCAGCTCGACCGGGGTGGAGCGCCCGAAGATCGTCACCATCACCTTGAGCGTCGAGCGGTCCAGGTTGACCTCCTCGACCACGCCCGTGAAATTCGAGAACGGGCCGTCGGTGATCCGGACCTGCTCCCCCTTTTCGAACACGTGCTTGGGCCTCGGCTTTTCCTTCGCGACGGTCACCTGGTGCAGGATCTGGTTGACCTCGTCCTCGGTGAGCGGCGTCGGCTTCTTGCCCGACCCGACGAAGCCGGTCACCTTGGGGGTGTTGCGCACGAGGTGCCAGGACTCGTCGCCCTTCTCGCCGGCCAGGTCGATCTGCACGAGCACGTAGCCGGGGAAGAACTTGCGCTGCACCTCGCGCCGCTTGCCGTTGCGCATCTCCACCACGGTCTCGGTCGGTATGCGGACCTCGCCGAAGAAGTCCTGCATGCCGAGGGCCTCGATGCGCTGCTCGAGCGTCTTCTTGACGCGCTCCTCGAAGCCCGAGTAGGTGTGGATGATGTACCACTGCTTCGGCATTCTCGGGTCCCCCGTTACGATAGGAACTTGATCACCCAGTCCACGAGCCGGAAAAACGCCAGGTCACATACGTACAGGAAGATGCCGAAGATGAACGACGCCGCGATCACCACGACGGTGGTCGAGACCACCTCGTCGCGACCCGGCCACGTGACCTTCTTGGTCTCGACGACGACCTCGCGAAGAAACGTCTTGAGCCGTTGCCACCAATTCATCGGCCGCGCCTCCCTGGCGCTGAGAGTTCCTGGCAGGCCAGGAGGGACTCGAACCCCCAACCACCGGTTTTGGAGACCGGGACTCTACCAATTGAGCTACTGGCCTGCGCTGCGCTCAAACTACTTCACTTCCTTGTGCAGCGTATGCCTGCGGCAGAACTTGCAGTACTTCTTGACCTCGAGCCGCTCGGTCTGCTTCTTCTTGTTGCGGCTCGCCGTGTAGTTGCGCCGCTTGCACTCGCCGCACGCCAGCTGGATGTTGTCCCGCATTGCCTTTCCCTACTCGACGATCTCGGCGATGGTGCCGGCGCCGACGGTGCGGCCGCCTTCGCGAATCGCGAACCGCAGCCCCTTCTCCATCGCAATCGGCGTGATCAGTTCGACCTCGACCGCGATGTTGTCCCCCGGCATCACCATCTCAACCCCCGCCGGGAGAAACACCGACCCCGTCACGTCCGTCGTCCGGAAGTAAAACTGCGGCCGATACCCCTTGAAAAACGGCGTGTGCCGGCCACCTTCCTCCTTCGTCAGGACGTATACCTCCGCCTTGAACTTCGTGTGCGGCGTGATCGAGCCCGGCTTCGCCACCACCTGCCCGCGCTCCACCTCGCTCTTCTCCGTCCCCCTCAGCAGCAGCCCGATGTTGTCCCCGGCCTGCCCCTGGTCCAGCAACTTCCGGAACATCTCCACGCCCGTCACGATCCGCTTGATCGTCGGGTTGTACCCCACGATCTCCATCTCGTCCCCGACCTTCACGATCCCTCGGTCCACCCGCCCCGTCACCACCGTCCCCCGCCCCGAAATCGTGAACACGTCCTCGATCGGCATCAAGAACGGCTTGTCGATCACCCGCACCGGCTCCGGCACGTACTGGTCCAACGCGTCCATCAGCTCCAGGATGCTCTTCGCCTCCGGCGCGTCCACGCTCGTCGCCGACCCCGCCTTCAACGCGCTCCCCCGAATCATCGGGATCTCGTCCCCGGGGAACTCGTACTGCGACAACAGCTCCCTCACCTCGAGCTCCACCAGGTCCAACAGCTCCGGGTCCTCGACCTTGTCCACCTTGTTCAGGTACACCACGATGCACGGCACCCCTACCTGCCGCGCCAGCAAGATGTGCTCCCTCGTCTGCGGCATCGGCCCGTCCTCCGCCGACACCACCAGAATCGCCCCGTCCATCTGCGCCGCCCCCGTGATCATGTTCTTCACGTAGTCCGCGTGCCCGGGGCAATCCACGTGCGCGTAGTGGCGGTTCTCCGTCTGGTACTCCACGTGCGACGTCGCAATCGTCAAGATCTTCATCTCGTTACGACGCCCGTGCGCAATCGACGCCTTCGCCACCTCGTCGTACGACTTGAACTCCGCCAACCCCTTCAGCGACATCACCTTCGTGATCGCCGCCGTCAACGTCGTCTTCCCGTGGTCCACGTGCCCAATCGTCCCCACGTTCACGTGCGGCTTCGTCCGGTCAAACTTCTGCTTGGCCATGATTCCTCTGCCTCCCTCTCCCCGAATTTGCCGTCCCTGACCGCCTCGGCGGTCCTGGCCAGCGAGGTGACTGGCCCCTCGTTACCGTCGCGTCAAACCGCTCTCACGTCCACGTCGAAGAATGCGGTGGAGCCCAGGACCAGATTTGAACTGGTGACCCCGTCCTTACCAAGGACGTGCTCTACCGCCTGAGCTACCTGGGCCCTCGGAAACGCCTGCGAAGCTATGGAGCGGGAGACGGGATTCGAACCCGCGACCAACAGCTTGGAAGGCTGTGACTCTACCCCTGAGTTACTCCCGCTGAAGGACGAAATTGGTGCGGGCGGATGGATTTGAACCACCGTAGGGCATTGCCCGGCAGATTTACAGTCTGCTGCCATTGACCGCTCGGCCACACCCGCACGCATGAGCCTCTCGTGGACGCGCATCGTTCCGTGCCCGAGCTGTCGCCGCTCTCTGGAGCTGGCGATGGGACTCGAACCCGTAACCTGCGGATTACAAATCCGCTGCTCTACCAGTTGAGCTACGCCAGCCTGCGCGGGAAGGAGCACCCGTCGTTCCCCTCTGCCAAAGATCTCCCCCGGCACACTCGTACCCCGGTGGGGACGGAGATGATACCACGGTGCGCCGAAATTGCAAGACCCAACAGCGGGGCGCAAGGGACCGGGGTCGGGGCACCGAACGGCGGTTGCCTCCCACGGCACTGTCCTGCCTGGAGAGCAGCGTTCGCGTTGACGCGGAGGAGCCGCCGGGGACAGTTAGCGGTTCGTTATCCCGGACCCCGGATCCCGGTTCCCGGACCCCGGGTCGGAAGGGAGGGGGAAGCGGCGACGCCATTCCCAGGCCAGGATGCCGGCGGCCACCGAGAGGTTGAGCGATTCGACACCGGCGGCGAGCGGTATCGCGAGCGTACCGTCGAGCGCCTTGCGGGTCTTCGCCCGCAGGCCCCCGGCCTCCGCCCCGATGCAGAGCAGCAGCCGGTCCGGCAATTCGGCACGGTCCAGCGGCGTCCCGCCCGCCTCGGCGCCATAGGCCCAGAAACCGCGGTCCTTGGCGGCGAGCGCGAAGTCGCCGAGCGACCCGACATGGGCTACCCGGACCAGCGGAAGCGCCCCGGCCGCCACTTTCGCCGCGGCGCCCCCGAGCGGCGGCGGGTGCGGGCCCGCCACGACCACGCCGGCGAGTCCGAATGCGGCGGCGCTGCGGACCACGGCGCCGAGGTTGTGGCCGTCCTCGAGCCCGTCCAGGCCTACCACGCACGCCGGCCCCACCGCCTCGAGGAGCGCCCCCGACTCGGCGAGGGGCGCCGGCGCGAGGCGGGCCGCCACCCCGTTGTGGGCCACCCCTCCCGCCACCGCGTCGAGCTTTCGCCTCGGCACGGAGGCGTATCGGCTGCCTCCGGCGCGCGCCGCGGCGAGCACCTCGCGGACCCTCGGTCCGGAGACGCCCTCCCCGACCCACACCACCTCGACCCTCGCGGCCTCTCCCGTGAGGACGGCCATCACCGCGTGGAAGCCGACGACCCACTCCGCGCCGACGACCGGGGTCCGGGGTCCGGGGTCCGGGGTCCGGGAAGGCTCGTGGTCTCGCATCACGGCTCCGCCGGAGCTTCCAGAGTGACCAGGGCGAGAGCGACGAGGCCTTCCTTGCGGCCGACGAAACCCATGCCCTCGCAGGTGGTGGCTTTGACGTTGACGTCCGCATCGGCGACGCCGAGCAACGCCGCGAGGCGCGCTCGCATGGCGCCCCGGTGGGGCGCGATCCGGGGCGCCTCGGCGACCAGCGTGAGGTCGCACGAGGTCACGCGGAAGCCCCGCTCCCCCGCCAGCCCAAGCGCGTGGGCCACGAACAGCTCCGACCGGGCGTCTCGCCAACGCTCGTCGCTGGGAGGGAAGTGCTCGCCGATGTCCCCCGCGCCGCAGGCGCCCAGGATGGCGTCCGTGACGGCGTGAAGCGCGGCGTCGGCGTCGGAGTGGCCCGCGAGGCCGACCTCGCCGGGGATCTCCACCCCGCACAGCCAGAGCGGGCGTCCGGCCGCGAACGGGTGGACGTCCACCCCCTGGCCGACTCTCGGGCGCGGTTCCAGAGCCGGGCCCGCGACGGCGAGGTCGTAGGGGTTCGTGACCTTGATGTTGCGGGGATCTCCCGGCACGGCCATGACCTCCCGGCCCGTTCGCTCGACGAGTGCCGCCTCGTCGGTCCAGGAGGCGTCGCCGGCCGCCGCCCACGCCTCGCGCAACACGCTCGCCCGGAACGCCTGCGGGGTCAACGCCCGCGCCAGCTTCTCGCGCGGCACCGTCCCCTCGACGGTGCCGTCGGCCCGCAGGCGCTTGACGGTGTCCACCACCGGGGCGACAAGGAGCGCGGCGCCGCGGGCGCCCGCCGCGGACACCACCCGCTGCACGTCCCCGACCGGCACGAACGGCCGCGCCCCGTCGTGGATCGCGACGACGGTCTCGCCGGCCGGGTCGAGCGCTGCGAAACCGTTCCTCACGGAGTCCTGCCGGCGCCGTCCCCCCGCCACGACACGGACCCGCTCCGCCCGCCAGCGCGCGTCCGACGGTTCGACCTGGTCCGCCCGGACGACCAGCGCGAGCGGGGCGTCGGGGTAGGCCGCCCGTACCGCGGCCACCGCCCTCTCCAGCACCGACTTGCCGGCGATCCGGACGCCGAGCTTGTCCGCGCCGAACCGGGTCGAGGAGCCGGCGGCGACCACGATGAGGGCGACGTCGAGGTCGGTCATGGCTGCTGGCTGCACGCCCCGCCCGGACCGGCACGTACGCCGCGCCGGCCGGTCCGGTGCGCACTACACCTCGAGGATCTCCTGCTCCTTGGAAGCCACGACGTCCCCGATGTGCTTGATGTGGTCGTCCGTGAGCTTCTGGATCTCTTCGAGACCCCGGTGCATGTCGTCCTCGGAGAGCGTCTTGTCCTTCTCCAGCTTCTTGAGCTCGTCGTTCCCGTCCCTGCGCACGTTCCGCACCGCGGTCCGCGCCCGCTCGGCGTACTCGTGCGCCACCTTGACCAGCTCCTTCCGCCGCTCCTGCGTCGGCGAAGGCACGGGCAGTTTGATCGCCTTCCCGTCGTTCATCGGGTTGAGGCCGAGGTTCGCCTTCTGGATCGCGTGTTCGATCGCCGAGATGAGGGTCGGGTCCCACGGTTGGATGACGATCAGCGTCGGCTCCGGCACGGCGAGGTTCGCGACCTGGTTGAGGGGCGTCGGCGTGCCGTAGTAATCCACGCGAACACCGTCGAGGATCCCGATCGACGCGCGCCCCGTGCGGACGGTCTTCAGCTCGTCGCGCAGCACTTCCACCGCCTTGTCCATGTGCGCCTTGGCCCGCTTGACCGCGTCGTGCATCGCCCCTCCCTCTCGCGGCCCGCCGGCATCCGGGCCCGCATTGAGATGTCAACGCACTCCATTGTATCCGCTCCGACCACAGCTAACAGCTCTCCCCGACCCACCCGGCCAGCCGACAGCTGGCAGCCAACGGCCAAGAGCCTCCCTCCCCCTGGTAGGTCGTCGTGGGGTGGGCGGGGGAGCGGTCGGCTGTGAGCTGTCAGCTGTCGTTGCGAATGGGGGCTGTCGGCCGTCGTTCAGGCGACGGTGGAGCCGACGTCCTCGCCCAACACGACGCGGCGGATGTTGCCGGCGACGCGGATGTTGAAGATCCGGATCGGGATTTTGGCGTTCTGGCACAGCGACACCGCGGCCGCGTCCATGATCTTCAGGGTGTTCTCGAGGAGGTACTGGTAGCTCGCCGACTTGAGCAGGCGCGCCCCGGCGTCGCGGACGGGGTCGGCGGTGTACAGACCGTCCACCTTGGTTCCCTTCAGCAGCGCGTCGGCGTGGATCTCGCTGGCCCGCAGCGCCGCCGCCGAGTCCGTCGTGAAGAAGGGGTTTCCGGTCCCGGCGGCGAAGATGACGACCCTCTTCTTCTCGAGGTGGCGGACGGCGCGGCGCCGTATGAACGGCTCCGCCACCTCGCGCATCTCCACGGCGGTGAGCACCCTCGTGTAGCAGCCCCGCTGCTCGAGCGCGTCCTGCAGCGCGAGCGCGTTGATCACGGTGGCCAGCATGCCCATGTAGTCGCCGGTGATGCGGTCGAGCCCCTGCTCGGTCGCGGCGATCCCGCGGATGATGTTCCCTCCGCCGATCACCACCGCGACCTCGACCCCGAGGTCGTGGACCTCGGCGATCTCGGCCGCGAGCGCGGGCAGCACCTGCGGGGCGATCCCGAACGGCTGGTTCCCCATCAGGACCTCGCCCGAGAGCTTGAGGACGATCCGCCGGTAGGCTGCCGTCGGGGTCACTTCTCGGCCGCCGCTGCGCCTTCGCCCAGCTTGAACCGCAGGAAGCGCCTGACGGTCACGCCGCCGCGCTCGGAGAGCACAGCCGAGACCTTCTTGGCGGGGTCCTTGACGAACGGCTGTTCGACCAGGCAGACGACCTCGTAGTACTTCCCGACCTTCCCGTCGGCGATCTTCTCGATCACCTGGGCCGGCTTCCCCGACGTCGCGGCCTGCGCCTTGGCGATCTCGCGCTCCTGTTCGACGACCTCGGGCGGCACGTCCCCGGGCGCGACCCAGCGCGGCTCGGCCGCCGCCACCTGCATCGCCACGTCCTTGACCGTCGCCTCGTCCGCGGCGGCCGAGAGCTCGATCAGCACGCCGATCTTGCCGCCCATGTGGAGGTACGACCCGATCTGCATCCCGTCGCCGGCCGCCAGGAACCCAACCCGCGAGAGCACGATGTTCTCGCCGATCGTCGCGATCTGCGCGCCGATGGCTTCGGTGACCGTGTGCAGGGGGTCGCCCACGTAACGGGTGGCCTTGACCTTCTCGACGTCGCTCGCGCCGTCGGCCGCCACCTGGTCGGCGAGCGCCTGGGCGAACGCCTGGTACTGCTCGGTGCGCGCCACGAAGTCGGTCTCGCAGTTGAGCTCGATCATCCCGGCCCGGCGGCCCTCCTCGATCACGGCGATCGACACGAGACCGTCCTTGGCGGTGCGCGAAGCCTTCTTCGCCGCCGCCGAGAGGCCCCTCTTGCGCAGGATCGTGACCGCCGCCTCCATGTCGCCGCCGGCCTCCTGCAAAGCCCTCTGGCAGTCCATCATCCCGGCGCCGGTCTTCTCGCGTAGCTCCTTTACAGCTGCGGCAGGAATCGCCATATCGTCCCTCCAACTCACATCAAGGGCCAGGTAGCGCCTCGCTCCTGGCCCCAGGTCTCGAAACGGGGTCGGGGTCGGGGGTCCGGGGTTCGGAACCCGGAGCCCGGTGCCCGGACCCCGGTCGTTCAGCGCTTCTCGTAGTCGTCCGTTCCCTCGTCGTAGTCTTCGAACGTCTCCTCGAGCGAAGGCAACGCCGCTTCCTCGGTGGGCTCGGGCGGCTTCTCGGCGGCGGGCGCCTCCTCGACGACGACCGGAGGGGCGACCGGAGCCGCGCGCACCAGTGCCGCCTCGGGCTCCGTGCGGCCCTCGACCATCGCGAGGCCCTCGAGCACCGAGTCGGCGACCCGCGAGGTGAACAGCTTGATGGCGCGGATGGCGTCGTCGTTGCCGGGGATCGGGTAGTCGACAACGTCGGGATCGCAGTTGGTGTCGACGACCGCGACGACCGGGATGCCCAGCCGGTTGGCCTCGTGAACGGCGTTGTGCTCGTGGTTGGTGTCGATCACGTAGAGCGCGTCGGGCAGCGACTCCATGTCGCGGATGCCGCCGAGGTTCTTGTCCATCTTGACGCGCTCGCGCTCGAGGTGAACCCGCTCCTTCTTGGTGATCTGGGACTCGGTGGTGGCGAGCTGCCGCTCGATGTCCTTGAAGCGCTCGATCGAGCGCCGTAGCGTCACGAAGTTGGTGAGCGTGCCGCCGAGCCACCGGTTCGCCACGTGGAACATCCCGCAGCGCGCGGCCTCGTCCTTGACGACGTCCTGCGCCTGCCGCTTGGTGCCGACGAACAGCACCGTGCCGCCGGACACGACCAGGTCGCGCACGAAGTTGGAGGCTTCTTCGAAGAGCTGCAGCGTCCTCTGGAGGTCAACGATGTAGATCCCGTTGCGCTTGCCGAAGATGTACGGACGCATCTTCGGGTTCCAGCGCCGGGTCTGGTGACCGAAGTGGACGCCAGCCTCGAGCAGCTCTTTCATTGAGATGGAAGCCAACTGAATCTCCTTTCAGGATCTCCCTCGGGCGTTCCTAGCGCTTCGAGAACTGGAACCGGCGGCGCGCCTTGGGCTGGCCGTACTTCTTGCGTTCGACCTCGCGGGCGTCCCGGGTCAGGAACCCCGCGCTCTTCAGCTTGGGCCTCAGCTCCGGGTTGAATTCGAGGAGGGCGCGAGAGAGGCCGTGGCGGATCGCGCCGGCCTGGCCGGCCATGCCGCCGCCGGCGACGTTGACGACGATGTCGAACTTGTCCGCCGTCTCCGTGATGGCGAGCGGCTGGCGGATGATCATCTTCAGCACGCGGTTGGGAAAGTAGGCCTCGAAGTCGCGCCGGTTGACCTTGATGACGCCCGTTCCCGGGCGCAGATAGACCCGGGCCACAGCGCTCTTCCGCCGGCCCGTTCCGTAGTACTGGATGCTCGCCACGGCTCTTCTCCTTACCCTTGCGCCTTGATCGCCTGCGGCTGCTGCGCCTGGTGGGGGTGCTCGGGGCCCGGGTACACCTTCAGCTTCTTCAGAAGGGCCCGCCCGAGCTTGTTCTTCGGCAGCATCCCCCACACCGCGTAGCGCACCAGGCGCTCGGGCGACTTGTCGCGCAGCTCCCGGGCCGTCTCCGTGTGGAGGTGGCCGGGGTCGCCTGAGTGACGGTAGTAGCGCTTGTCGTCCCACTTGTTGCCGGTCATCTTCACGCGCTCGGCGTTGACCACGATCACGAAGTCACCGGTGTCGACGCCCGGCGTGAAGGTCGGCTTGTGCTTGCCGCGCAGCAACGTGGCCACCTGGGTGGACAGCCGCCCCAGCACGGCATCGGCCGCGTCGATCACGTACCAGTCGTGGTGGATCTCACCCTGTTTCGGAACGTACGTCCGCATTTTTCCCTCTCCGCTCACCCGACGAGAACCTCGCGAAACCTACGAGGCATACCCCTGCTCACAAGGGGACGAGATGCTAGCTGACGGATCACGGATCTGTCAAGGGCGGCACGCCCATGCGCAGAGCCCGGGACGGTCTCCGCCGGGCGATCCCGGCGGCTCCTCCGGGGCTAGTATGGCGCGGCGCGCCCGCGTCTTCGGCGGGCGGCGGGAGGAAACGCCATGATCCTGGTCCGGAGCGCGATCCTCGTTGCTTCCGTTTCCGTGTTGGTCGTAGGTTGCTCCTCGAGCAACCCCGAGCGCGTCCCGCCGGCGCGCATCGCCTACCCGGCCGCCGCCCGCAGCGATGTGACCGACGACCTCCAGGGCGTCGCGGTCGCCGATCCCTACCGCTGGATGGAGGACCTCGACTCCGCGGAAACGCAGGCGTGGGTGGCGTCCGAACGGCAGCTCACCGAGTCGAGCCTCGCCGGCATTCCGTCCCGCGAGGCGATCGGCCGCCGCCTGACCGAGCTTTGGAACTACGAGCGCTACACCGTCCCGTTCGTACAAGGCGGAAAGACGTTCTTCACCGGCAACACCGGCCTGCAGGCGCAGAACGTGCTCTTCGTCGCCGACACCCCCGACGGCCAGCCGCGAGGGCTCCTCGACCCCAACGCCCTCTCCAAGGACGGAACCGTCGCGCTCTCCGGGACGTCGGTCTCCCAGGACGGCCGCCTGCTCGCCTACAGCGTCTCCACGGCGGGCTCCGACTGGCAGGAGTGGCGCGTGCGTGACGTCGCGACCGGCCGCGACACGGACGACCGCATCGAGTGGGCGAAGTTTACCCGGGCCGCGTGGGCGCACGACGGTTCAGGCTTCTACTACGGGCGGTTCGACGAGCCGCCGGCGGGCGCCGAGCGCAAGGCGACCAACTACTTTCAGAAGCTCTGCTTCCACCGGCTCGGCACACCCCAGTCCGCCGACCCCGTCGTCTACCGGCGCGACGACCACAAGGACTGGCAGTTCGGCCCCGACGTCACCGACGACGGCCGTTACCTGGTGATCCGGGTCTCGGTCGGTACCGATCGCCGCAACATGGTCTTCTACCGCGACCTCAAGGACCCCGAGAGCAAGGTTGTGGAACTCCTCCCAGACCTCGACGCCGACTACAGCTTCGTGGACAACGACGGGCCGATATTCTACTTCCGCACGGACCAGGGCGCTCCGCGCGGCCGTCTGATCGCGATCGACACCGCGAAACCGGACCGAGCCAACTGGCGCGAGGTCATCCCGGAAGGCAAGGACACCCTCGTCCGGGTCTCGCGCGTGCACGACACCTTCATCGCGAGCTACCTCAAGGACGCCGCGACCGCCGTCCGCCTCTTCGCCGAGGACGGCAAGCCCGCGGGCGATGTCACGCTCCCGGGCCTCGGCAGCGCCGCCGGGTTCGCCGGCAAGCGCACCGACGCGCAGACGTACTACTCGTTCACCGGCTTCACGACTCCGGTCACGATCTACCGGTTCGACGTCGCCTCGCGCAAGAGCACCGTGTTCCGCAAGCCTCAGGTCAAATCCCAGATGTTCAACCTCGAGACGGAACAGGTCTTCTACACGAGCAAGGACGGGACGAAGATCCCGATGTTCCTCTCGCATCGCAAGGGGCTCAAGCTCGACGGCAAGAACCCTACGCTGCTCTACGCGTACGGCGGCTTCGACATCCCCGAGGTCCCGACGTTCTCGGTGCCGAACCTGGTCTGGATGGAGATGGGGGGCGTGTACGCCCTCGCGAACCTGCGCGGCGGCAGCGAGTACGGCGAGGCCTGGCACCAGGCCGGGATGCTCGAGCACAAGCAGAACGTGTTCGACGACTTCATCGCGGCCGGGGAGTGGCTGATCGCGAACCGCTACACCTCGAAACGGCGCCTCGCGATCTACGGCGGCAGCAACGGCGGCCTCCTCATCGGCGCCGTCCTCAACCAACGGCCCGACCTGTTCGGCGCGGCGATCCCCGCGGTCGGGGTCATGGACATGCTGCGCTTCCAGAAGTTCACGATCGGCTGGGCGTGGGCATCCGAGTACGGCACGGCCGACGACCCGAAGATGTTCCCGGTGCTGCGGGCCTACTCGCCGCTCCACAACATCAAGCCGGGGACGTGCTACCCGCCGACGTTGGTCCTCACGGCGGACCACGACGACCGCGTGTTCCCGGCTCACTCGTTCAAGTACGCCGCGACGCTGCAGGCCGCGCAGGGGTGCGCCAACCCGGTGCTGATCCGGATCGAGACCAGGGCCGGGCACGGCGCCGGGAAGCCGACGAGCAAACTGATCGCCGAGGCCACCGACCGTCTCGCGTTCCTGGTCCGATCGCTGGGGATGCCGGTGCCGAAGTTCTGATCGAGGGCCGGGCCCGACCGCGCGACGGCGCCGTCGGCACGCGATTCAACAGGCAAGACCCCGAGCAGCGGCGAACGGGCCGGCTCGGCCTCGGACGCCCGACTGGCGGCTACTGGGTCGGGCGGGGCCGAGCCGTGGGCCGCCGAGGGGGCCTCGAGGCCCGCGTCTCCGCCAGGCGGACGGCGCCGGCCATGCCGTCGCCGGCGGCGGCGGTCGCGATCCCCAGCGAAACGCTCGGCCCGGGAGACGGGTCGGCCTCCTCGTCCACCGACGCGGCACGCATGGCACGGAGCAACAGGTCGGCGGCCGCGCGGACACCCGTCGCCGGAAGGAGTGCCGCGAAGGTGTCGGGCCCGATGCGGGCGAAGACCTCCTCCCGGCGCAGGACCTTGCGGAGCGTTGACGCGGCACGGCGCCGCAGGTCGTTGGCGCCCTTCTCGCCGCTGTGGAGCGCGAGGTCGGGCAACCCGACGATCCGGGCCACCAGCACCGAAACGGGGAACCGCCGGCCGCCCGCGAGCCGAGCGGTCTCCTCCTCGAAGTACGCGTGCGTGTACAGCCCGGTGGTCGGGTCGTGCGTTCCGAGGAAGAGCAGCCGCTCTTCCGTCCTGCGGTGCGCCGATACGTCGCGGATCATCCACACCATCTTCGTGACCCGGCCGTCGTCCTCGCGGACCAGCGACACCGACGCCTCCCCCGGGAACGGCGCACGGTCGCGCGCCGCGAAGAGGATCGGCCAGGACGAGATCCGGCTCGCCGCGCCGGCCTTGAGCCGGGTCAGGCGGCGGATGAACGGCTGGCGCTCTCCGTCGGCCACGAAGACGACGAGGGGCTTGCCCACCAGGAACTCGGCGCGCTTGCCGAGCGCCTCGCCGGCGGCGGCGTTCGCCCAACGGATCGTCGCCTCCCCGTCGCTGACGAGGATCGGCTCGGGAGCCTCGTCGAGGGTCTTCCTCGATGACGCGGCCTCGGCGCCGGCGGCGACCGTCGCGGCGGCGAGAGCCTCGGCCTCGATCTCGAGCGAGGCGGCCTGGAGCTCGGCCAGCGCCGCGCGCAGCTGCTCTTCGGTCTCCGCCAGGGCGTGGGGCAGCCCGGGGGAGGCGTTGGGCCGTTGGGATACCAACCTCAGGCGGCGCTTCGCGGCCGAGATCCTCGCGTAGGCAGGTAGGTCCGCCATGGTCAATCCTTGTCTATGCCAACCCTTCTCATGCAGTATGGGTTCCGGCCAGGCCCACGTCAAGGCAAGACTCTCGCGCAACGCCACTTCCCGAGCTGCAAGAAGCAACGGCATCCGTGGCTCGCCGCGCGGCGCCCCGCCGGATCCTGAGGTGTGCGCCGGCAACCGCGCCGCGGATCGTCAGCCCTCCTTCTCCCGGCCCGTGACGTCCTCGAAAACCAGTGCGGCGCCCACCGTCGCGTCGCCCTGCCCGGGGAACGTCGTGATCGTCACGCCGCACTTGAACCGCCTGCCGCGCCGGTTGGTGGCGTCCAGGACGAGCCTCGCCTCGCCCATCTCGCCCGAGATGCCCGCCAGGATGGGCGCGCGCAGGCGCTCCACGGGGAGCCCGATGTCCAGTCCCATCAGCGACCTTCCGCGGACCTCGTCGCTCCGCAGCCCCCAGAGCTCCTCCGACGCCCGGTTCCAGACCGTGACGGCGAAGTCCCTGTCCACGACGACGAGCCCCACCGCGATCGACCCGAGTATCTCCCGCAGCGACCGGTTGGAGGCGTTGAACTCGTCCGTACGCTGGCGCAGCTCGTCGTTGACAGTCTGCAGCTCCTCGTTCGACGACTGGAGCTCCTCGTTCATGGTCTCGAGCTCCTCATTGGCGGATTGCAACTCCTCGTTGGTGGTCTCGAGCTCCTCGTTCGACGACTGCAGCTCCTCGTTGGTGGTCTCGAGCTCCTCGGTCGTGGACTGCAGCTCCTCGTTGGACGCTGCGAGCTCCTGGGCGGACCGAATCAAGTCGCCCCGGTCCTGATACGCCCTGCTCGTCTCGTTGTAGCAGACCACGGCGCCGACCCACCCGCCGCCCTCGGCCGCGAGCGGCGAGACGTGCACCTCGAAGTGCTCGGCGCCACCGCCGGGGAGCGACCGGCTGACATCCTGGACGGTCACCTGACTTCGCCCCTCGTAGGCCTTCTCGATGAGCCCCCGGAGCTCGACCGGCCGGTACGAGACCTCGAGGTCCTGCAACGGGCGGCCGAGGTCCCGGGCGCCGATCCCGAACAGCGTGCGCATGCGCTCGTTCGCGGCCAGCAGCAGGCCGTCCGTGTCCACGACGAGCGAGCCGACCGGCCCGGCGTCGAACGCGGCTTCGCGGAGCCTCGCCTGCCGGGGGATGTGGTGGGCGCCTCCCTCGCGTCCCGGCAGCTGGGTCAGGGCCAAGACGCGGTCGCGAACCTTGAAGTGCGGCACCGGGGAGAAGATCCTGTGACGGACGTCGAGGGGCGTGAAGGTGTCGGTGTGGGTGAGCAGCATCTCCGCGCGCCCGAGGAACATGAAGCCCCGCTCGCCGAGCGCGAAGTGGAACCGCGCGAGAACGTGGCTCTGGGTTTCCGCGTTCAGGTAGATCAGGACGTTCCGGCACACGAGCAGGTCGAGGCGCGAGATCGGGGCGTCCTGGACCAGGTCGTGGCGCCCGAAGATCACCGAGCGCCTGAGGTCCGCGCGGAACGTTCGCCGCCCGTTTGCCGCCTCGAAGTACCGCTCGCGCAGTTCGTCGGGCACCGCCTGCAGCTGCCGGTCCGAGTAGGCCGCGAGGCGCGCCTGGGCCAGCGCGTCCTCGTCGGCGTCGGTCGCGTAGATCTTGACCCGTTCCCGGAACTGGTCCGCTCCGAGCGCCTCGGCGAGCACCATCGCGGCCGTGTACGCCTCCTCGCCCGAGGCGCACCCCGCACTCCACACCCGGATCGGTCCGCCGTCCCGGCGCGCGGCGAGGATTTGGGGCACCACGTCGGTGGCCAGGTACTCCCACGACGGCGGGTCGCGGAAGAACGCGGTCACGTTGATCAGAATCATGTTGAAGAGCTGCGCAAACTCGTCGGGGTGGACCTCGAGGAAGTCGATGTAGTCCTCGAACCGCCCGACCTCGACCGTCTGCATCCGGCGCTCGACGCGGCGCATGAGGCTCGACCTCTTGTAACCCTTGAAGTCGAAGCCGCGGTTGGCCGCGAGGTAGTCGAGCAGCGCCTCGAACCCCTCGTTGCGCTCCTGGTCGCTCATGGCCGTTCCTCTGCCTGTACCTTGACCACCAGCGAGACGAGCGCGTGCGCGATCTCGCCAAGCGGGAGCACGAAGTCGACCTGGCCGGTCTCGATCGCCGCGCCCGGCATGCCGAAGAACTCCGCGCTCGTCGCGTCCTGAGCGATGACGGTGCCGCCCATCTTCTTGATCGCCTGGACCCCCATGGCGCCGTCGCTTCCGCTGCCGGTGAGCACGACCGCGATGGCGCGATCACGGAAGCTCGCCGCGACGGACTCGAAGAGCAGGTCCGCCGAGGGGCGCACGAAGTGCACGAGCTCCGACTCCGAGAGCGACATGGTGCCGCCCGCGTTGACGAGGAGGTGGCGGTTGGGGGGCGCGATGAAGATCGTCGCGGGTTGGAGCACGGCGCCTTCGCTCGCCTGGAGCACGCGGAGCGTCGTGCGCCGGGCGAGGATCTCGGCCATCAGGCTGCGGTGGCGGGGGTCGAGGTGCTGGACCACGCACACCGCCGCGGGGAACTCCGCCGGTAGCCCGCCCAGCACCTCGCTCAGCGCAGCCAGGCCGCCCGCGGAGGAGGCCACCGCCACGATGTCGAACGCGGACGCGCTCGGCTTCGGCTCGACACCGGTCGATTGGAACACCCTCCTAGGTTACTCCCGTCGGGACACTTCGGCGCGCCCACGCCAGGCAACAGGCCGTGAGGAGCGCCAGGCCGCGGCCTCAGGTGCGACGACACCGAGGAGGAATGGACACGCCGCCCGTCGTTTGCCCTTCCTGACCCCTGACCCCTGACCCCTGGCCCCTGACCCCTGACCCCTGGCCCCTGGCCCCTGACCCCTGACCCCTGACCCCTGGCCCCTGACCCCTGACCCCTGACCCCTGACCCCTGACCCCTACTTCTTCAGCCACTCGTCCAGCCAGCCGATCACGGTGTCGTGCCACTGGATCGAGTTCGCCGGCTTGAGGACGAAGTGGTTCTCGTCGGGGAAGATCAGGAGCTTGGACGGGATCCCCCGCCGCTGCAGCGCGGTGAACGTCGCTATCCCGTTGGCGTAGACGACGCGGTAGTCCTTCATCCCGTGGATGACCAGCATCGGGGTCTTCCAGTCCTTGACGAACTCGATCGGGTTGTCCTTGGCGTACCCCTCGGGGTGGGCCCACGCCACGCCGCCGTGCTCCCACTCGGGGAACCACAGCTCCTCGGTCTCGTAGTAGGCCATCCGCTCGTCGAGGTTGCCGTCGTGGCAGACCAGGCACTTGAAGCGGTCGGTGTGGCCGGCGACCCAGTTGATCATCCAGCCGCCGTAGGAGGCGCCGAGCGCGCCCATGCGGTCCTTGTCGAGGAACGGGTACTTCGCGAGCGCGGCGTCGAGGCCCTTCATGAGGTCCTCGAACGGGGCGCCGCCCCAGTCGCCGTTGATCGCGTCGGTGAACGCCTGCCCGTACCCCGTGGAGCCGTGGAAGTCCACCATCACCGCCGCGTACCCGGCGCCCGCGTACGCCTGCGGGTTCCAGCGGTAGTGGAAGTCGTTGCCGAAGGTACCTTGCGGGCCGCCGTGGATGAGGAACGCGACCGGGTACTTCTTCCCGGGATCGAAGTCGGCCGGATAGACGATGTACCCGTACACGGTGTCGCCCTTGGCGCCGGTGAACGAGAAACGCTCCGGCTTGCCGAAGCGCGCCGCTGCGACCTTGTCGTCGTTGAGGTGGGTCAGCCGGCGGACGCCCGTACCGTCCTCGGCGACCGTGTACAGCTCGGTCGGCCCCAGGAGCGTGTTCATCGCGTAGAGGATGCGGCCGCCCGCCGCCGTCTGCGGGTCGCTGCACGTGCCCTCGGGGACGACGATCCGCGTCTTCCCGCTGGAGGCGTCCACGGCGAAGACCGCGGACTGTCCCATGTGCTCGACCGCCGAGAGCACCATACGGCCGTCGGAGGCCCAGACCGGCGTGCCCGCGGAGCGATCTCCGCGCGCGGTGGCGTCGGCTCGCAGCATGATCCGGCGTTCGGCGCCGGTCCCCCAGGCCCGGAGGACGAGGTCGTTGCGGTCCGCCTCGTACCCCGCGCGGCTCATCGCGAGGTACGCAAGGGTCTTCCCGTCAGGTGCGAACGCCGGTGCGCTGTCGGTCGCCGGGTTGGTCGTCAGCCTCCGCGGGCCGGCGCTGCCGTCCGACGGGGCAGCGAAGAGGTCGAAGTTCGTGGACCACGCCTCCTCACGCCCCACGTCCTTGGCGGAGAAGACGACCGTCGTGCCGTCGGGCGCGATCGTGAAGTCGTCCGCACCGCCGAACGGCTTGCCGGGACAGTCCGCGTCCATGCCGGCCATGAGGTCGCGCGCCGGACCCGACGGCAGCCGGTACGCGAACAGGTGGTTGCGGGTGCCGTCGTTCCAGGTGTCCCAGTGGCGGATGAACAGCCGGTCGAAGACCATCCCGCTCGCCTTCGCCTTCTCCTTTGCGTCGAGGACCGCCTTCGTCTCGTCGGGTGTCTTGCCGGGGACGACGCCCATCCCGAACACGAGGAACTCGCCGGTGGGGGCGACCCGGAGGGCGTCCACGTCGAGGGGCAGCCTCGTCACCTGCTCGGCCTCGCCGCCGTCGAGCGCGATCCGCCATACCTGGGCCGAGCCCGACCGGGTGGAGACGAAGTAGATCGTCCTGCCGTCGGGGCTCCAGCGGGGCTGCGAGTCGTTGGCCTCGTGCGCGGTGAGGCGGCGCACGAAGCTGCCATCGGTCGCCGCAAGCCAGAGGCTCGAGTGCCGCTTGTTCTTCTCGAGGTCGGTGACGCTGACCGAGAAGACCACCAGCCGCCCGTCGGGCGAGACGCCCGGCTCGGCGATCCGGTCCATCGCGAGCATGTCGTGCACCGAGAAGGGATGCGACTGCGCCCCGGCGGCCGCGCCGGCCGTCAGTCCGAACAGCAGGGAGAGGGAGAGCAAGCGCAGCATGTCGTCCTCCTTGCCCGCGCCCGGGCCGGCCGCAATCGTACACGGAATCGGGGCCGGTCGAACCCGGTGAACGGACGGGCGCGCGATCACGTAGGATGGAACAATGACCGATGCCGGGAGGGTCGCCGTGTTCCTGATCGTCGTCCTCGGCGTATGGACCCTGATGCACGTGGTCGTGTTCTGGAGATCGGCGTCGGTGCCGCTGATCGGCGATCACCTCTCGCGGGGCGTCCTCGTCGCCATCGCCGGAGCTCTCTGGCTCAGCTACCCGCTCTCGCGCCTTCTCGACTACTGGCGGGTCCCGTTCGTCGCGCGGCCGCTCGAGTTCGTGGGTTCGACCTGGATGGGCGCGCTGTTCCTCGCGTTCGCGGCCGTGCTTCTCGTCGAGGCGATCACCGTGGGAGGGTACGCGCTACCCCGCCTCGCGCCGGTCCTTCGCGGATGGGCGCTCGCCGGGGCCGGGGCGCTGGCGGTGATCGGGATGGTGCAGGGTCTGCGCGCCCCGGTGGTGGTCGACTACGAGGTCCGCCTCGCCGGGCTGCCCGTGGCGCTCGACGGCACCGTCCTCGTCGAGGTTTCGGACATCCACCTCGGTACGCTCATCGGCGAGCGGTGGATGACGCGTCTGGTGGACCGCCTCGGCGCGATGAAGCCCGACATCCTCGTCGTCGACGGCGACCTCATCGACGGCAACGCCCGCCGGATCGAGCCGCTGGTGCCCGTGCTCAAGCGTATGCGCGCACCGCTCGGCGTCTGGGCGGTGACCGGCAACCACGAGTTCTACGCCGGCCTCGACAGGAGCCTCAAGGTGTTCGACGAGGCCGGCTTCGTGACGTTGCGCGACCGCTGGGTCGAGGTGGCGCCGGGCCTTACGCTCGCCGGGGTGGACGACCTCACGGCTCGCCGACAGTTCGGCCTCGGCGACCACCCCGTCGACGCCGCGCTCGCCGGGCGCCCGCCCGGCGCCACCGTTCTCCTCTCGCACACGCCGTGGCAGGCGGAGAAGGCGGCCGCGCTTGGCGCCGGGCTCATGCTCTCCGGCCACACCCACGACGGCCAGATCTGGCCGTTCGGCTATCTGGTGCGCTTCACCTACCCGCTGCTCGGCGGGCGCTACCAGGTGGGCGGGATGACCGCGATCGTCTGCCGGGGCACCGGCACCTGGGGCCCGCGGATGCGGCTCTGGCGGCCCAGCGAGATCGTGCGCATCACGCTCCGCGCTAGGAACGACGCAGGAAGTTAAGAGTGAAGAGTTGAGAGTGAAGAGTTAACGACAAGGGCGAGCAGCGGCCATCGCTTTCGTCGCTCAACTCTTCACTCTTCACTCTAAACTCTTCATTCCGATCCCCAAGATCGCTCAGCCGAACCGGCCCGTGATGTAGTCCTCGGTCTGCTTCTGCTTGGGGCTCGTGAACAGATCGGTGGTCCGACCGAACTCGACGATGCGGCCCTGGTAGAAGAACGCCGTGTGGTCGGAGATTCTGGCCGCTTGCTGCATGTTGTGGGTGACGACCACGAACGTGTACCGGCCCTTGAGCTGGAGTATCAGCTCCTCGATCCGCGAGGTCGCGACAGGGTCGATCGCCGAGGTGGGCTCGTCCATGAGGAGCAATTCGGGCTCCACCGCGAGCGCGCGAGCGATGCACAGGCGCTGCTGCTGTCCGCCGGAGAGCGCCGTCCCGGACCGGTGCAGCTTGTCCTTGACCTCGTCCCACAGCGCCGCAGCCCGGAGCGCCTCCTCGATGCGGCCGTCGAGCTCCGACCGGCTCGCACGGTAGTGGAGGCGCACGCCGTACGCGAGGTTCTCGTAGACGGAGAGCGGGAACGGGGTCGGCCGCTGGAAGATCATCCCCACGCGACGCCGCAGCTCGATGACGTCGGCCCCCGCCGCGAGGACGTCCGCTCCGTCCAGCCACACCTCCCCCGTGGCGCGCTGATCTCGATAGAGCTGGAAGATGCGGTTGTACACCCGGATGTGGGTGGACTTGCCGCACCCGGAGGGGCCGATGATCGCGGTGACGCCGCCCCCCGGGATGTCGAGCACGTTGTCGAACAGCGCCTGGTGCTCGCCGTAGAAGAAGTTGAGGCCCCGAACCGAGATCTTGGCGGGGGCAGCGGCGCGCCCGGCGGGGTCCGGAGCGCTCGCCGGCACCGGCACGGGGGGGCGCGGCGTCGAGTCCTGCATGGAGGCCATTATCACTTCTTCTCCCTTGCCAGGGTGCGGGCCACCACGGTGAGCGCCAGCACGCCGATGGTGATGAGGAACGATGCGCCCCACGCGATCCGCTGCCAGTCGGGGTACGGGGACATCGCGTAGTTCCAGATCGTCACGGTCAGGTTGGCCGTCGGGCCCGAGAGCGAGCGCGGCCAGTACGGGCTGTTGAGCGCGGTGAAGAGCAGCGGCGCGGTCTCGCCGCTGACCCGCGCGATGGCCAGCAACACGCCCGTGAGAAGACCCGCCTTGGCTCCCCTGAAGACGATCTGGAGCGTGGTGCGCCACCGCGGCGCGCCGAGCGCCAGGGAGGACTCCCGCAGCGCGTTGGGAACGAGCGAGAGCATGTCCTCGGTGGTCCTGGCGACGACCGGCAGGACGAGGAGCGAGAGCGAGACGCCCCCCGCCCACCCGGAGAAGTGGCCCACGCTGATCACCATGATCGTGTACACGAACAGGCCGAGGATGATCGAGGGGATCCCCATCATCACGTTGACCATGAAGCGGGCGGCGCTGGCCAGGCGGCTGCCTCGCCCGAACTCCGCCAGATAGACCCCGGCGAGCATGCCGACCGGGATGCCGAGCACGCACGCCAGCAGCGTCATCGCCAGCGTGCCCTCGATGGCGTTGCCGAGACCTCCGCCGGTCCCACCCGGCGGCGACGGGAGCGAGGTCAGGAACGTCCAGTTGAGGGCGGACGCGCCGTGCCGGAGCACGACCACCATGATCCACGCCAGCGCTGCGAGGCCGATCATGGCGGCCGCCACCGAGACGGCCTTCACGGCGGCGTCGGCTGCCATCCTCGGCCAGGCGGGGCGGCGCCGCATCACTCCGTCCCCAATCGGACGGCGATGTGCTTGAGCCAGAGCTGCGCCGCAATTTGGATGAGGAACGTGACGACGAAGAGGATGAGCCCCAACTCGACCAGCGCGCTCAGGTAGACCGGTTCCGACGCCTCGGTGAACTCGTTGGCCAGCGTCGAGGCGATCGTATTCCCCGACGCGAACAGCGACGCGGCGATCCGGTGGTCGTTGCCGATCACGAACGTCACCGCCATCGTCTCGCCGATCGCCCGCCCGAGGCCCAGGAAGACGCCCCCGACCAGGCCACGCATCCCGTGGCGCACCGTCACCTTGCGCGTTACCTCGAGCGTGGTCGCGCCCATCCCGTAGCCCGCTTCTTTCATCACCGGCGGCACGAGGGCGAAGATGTCCCGCACGACCGCGGTGATGAACGGCAGGACCATGAGCGCCAGCACGATGCCGGCCGTCAACATGCCGATCCCCATCGGCGGCCCGCTGAACAGCGGCAGCTTCCCGAACACCCTCTGGAGCGGCGGCTGCACGTGTGCCGCCATGAACGGCGCGAACACGAACAACCCCCACATCCCGTAGATGATGCTGGGAATCGCCGCCAGCAGCTCGATGCCGTAACCGACCGGGCGCGCCAACCGCGGGTGTGCGACCTCGACGAGGAACAGCGCGATCACGAGGCTCAGGGGGACCGCGATCGCGAGCGCGATGACGGTCGAGACGATCGTGCCGAAGATGCTGCTGGCGGCCCCGAACATCTCCGTCACCGGATTCCACCGGCTGGCGCTCAGGAAGCCCCAGCCGAACTTCGCGATCGCGAAGCGCGAGTGGCGCACGAGCTCGACGAAGATCGCGAGCATGAGCGCCAACACGGACGCCGCGCACGTCAGCGCGGCGGCGTGGAAGACGCTCTCGCCGAGGGCCTGCGCCCTCCCATGGGCCTTCTTCTCCATCGCAACCCCGGAACGAGCGGCCGCCGCGCCGGCGGCCGCTCCGAGGGTTCGCGGCTCCGCCCTTACTGCCACACCGCCCGGCCGCCGGAATGGAGTTCCGCGTGCCAGGTCGCTTCGACCAGCTTGACGACGTTGGCGGGCATGGGGACGTAGTCGAGTTCCTCCGCCGCCTTGGCGCCGTTCGCATAGCACCACTTGAAGAAGCTCAACACCGCCTTCGCCTTGGCCGCGTCCGGCTGGTCCTTGTGGAAGAGGATGAACGTTGCACCGGTGATCGGCCAGCTTTCCTTGCCCGGCTGGTCGGTGAGGACGAGGTAGAAGCCCGGGGCGTTCTTCCAATCGCCGTTGGCGGCGGCCGCCTGGAACGCCTCGCTCGTCGGCGAGACGAAGTTGCCGGCGGCGTTCTGCAGCTTGGCGTACGTCATCTTGTTCTGCAGGCAGTAGGCGTACTCGACGTAACCGATCGAGCCGTCGAGGCGCTGCACGTAGCCGGCCACGCCCTCGTTGCCCTTGCCGCCGACGCCCACCGGCCACTCGACCGCCGTGCTCGTGCCGACCTTGGAGTGCCAGTCAGGGGAGACCTTGTCGAGGTAGTTGGTGAAGATCCACGTGGTCCCTGACGCGTCGGCGCGGTGCACGACCGCGATCGCGAGATCGGGGAGCTTCACGCCGGGGTTGGCCGCCGCGATCTGGGGGTCGTTCCACTTCGTCACCTTGGCGAGGAAGATGTCGGCGAGGAGCGCCGGGGGCAGCTTGAGGTCCCCGGGCGCGATGCCCTTCACGTTGATGACCGGCACGACGCCGCCCATCACCATCGGCCACTGGATCAGGCCGGCCGCGGCGAGATCCTTCTGGAGCAGCGGCGCGTCGGATGCGCCGAAGTCCACGGTCTTGGCCTTGATCTGGGCGATGCCGCCGCCCGAACCTATCGACTGGTAGTTGAGCTGCACCCCCGTCTGCTTCGCGTACTCGGCCGCCCACCTCGAGTAAATCGGGTACGGGAACGTCGCGCCGGCGCCGCTGATCGTCGTCTGCGCCGCGGCCAGTCCCGCCGAACTCATCGCCACTGCCGCAACGCCCGCCGTGAGCCACCTGAACCCGCGTCCTGCCATCTGGCTTCCCCCTTTCACCGCCCGCTGTACGGGCTCGAGGGGCCCGGCACGCCACTCGCGCCCGGCCCCGGGCGTCGTTTTACCGGCGTGATGTGAACTCGGTGTGAAGGAGGCTCAGGAGGGCCCCGCCCAGCCACGTGCGGTCGCGCAGGGGGCGGGCCGGGGCGAGTGCGCGACGGTCACCGGTCGGCCGGCGTGCCCGATACCGCCTGTCGGTGCGGCTCCCACTGTTTGAGAAAGGCGAGCAGCTTGGCCGGGTCGTGGCCCGGCTTCGCCTTCCCGGTTTCGAAGACCTCGCTGGACTGGACCTTGAGCACCGCCAGCGACGGCGACAACACGACCAGCGCAGGGAACCCGAGCTTGTCCGGGTTCCCGAGACGCGTCATCGCTTCGGGGTTCTTGTTCACCTTCGACCAGTTGAGGTGGACGACCTCGAACCGGCGCTCGACCTCGGCACGGAGCGCAGGGTCCTCCCGCATCAGGCGGTCGAGCGCCCGGCACCACGTGCACCAGTTGCCGCCGACGACTACGAGGACACGCTTGCCCTCGGCCGCCGCCTTGGTCCCGGCAGACTGGATCTGCTTCCAGCCGTCGAGCGACGGGTCGTACGGCCCGGCCGCGGGCGTCACGTCCGCGGACAGCACGACGCCGCCAGCCGCCAGCAACGTGCAAACAGCGATCGCTCCGATTCGTCTCACAGATCCCCCCGCCGCGCGGGATGCACAGCCGGGCGATTCTAGCGCCACGTCCCGTGCGGGGCGGCCCGGGTCGTGGGGAAGCGCGGTCGCTACTGCTTTCCGCGGTAGCGGACCACGAGCAGCGTGACGTCGTCCTCCGCCTCGCGACCGGCGCGATGGCTCGCCGCGGCCTGAAGGATCGCCTGACCGACCACCTCGGCGCTTCCTCCCGCCAGCGCCCCCAACGTCCGCTTCACCCCCTCGACCCCGAACTCGTCGTCGTTCGGCGAGAACGACTCGGAGACCCCGTCGCTGTAGAACACGACGGTCTCGCCGGCCGCGAGCTGCAGTGTGGCCGTGCCCCAACTCGCCGTCGGCAACAGGCCCAGGATCGGGCCGTGCGGCGCCACCAGCTCGACGCTGCCGTCACCGCGCAGCACGGCGAGGGGGCAGTGACCGGCGTTGGCGAGCTCGAGGCGGCCGTCCGCGGAGAGCACCCCGGTCGCCAGGGTCAGAAATCGGTTGCCGGGGTTGTGCTCCAGCAGGATCCGGTTGAGCGCGGGGAGGACCGCCTCGATCGGCTGGCCGAGCTCGTGCAGCATGCCCAGGAGCCCCTGCACCATCGCCATGAGCAGCGCGGCCGGCACCCCTTTGCCCGAGACATCGCCAAGAGCGACGGCCAGGGCGCCGTCCCCGCGCAGGGCGCCGTGATAGAGGTCGCCGCCGACCGAACGGGCCGGCTGCGAGAACGCGAACACGTCGGCGAAGTCCACCTCGGGGGGGTGCTTGAGCAGCGCCGTCTGGATCGTGCGCGCCAGCGCCATCTCGTGGTCGATCTTGGCCTTCTCGCGCGCCTCCCGGTAGAGCTGCGCGCTGTCGATCGTCACGGCGGCGTCGGCGGCGAGCGACTCGAGCACGGCCATGTCCTCGTGTCCGAACGGCTTGCCCGCCCTCGCCCGCTCCACGAGGATGCCGCCGATCACCTCGACGCTGGCGACGAACGAGGCGTCCTCGGCGCGTCCCATCGGCCGGCGGGCAACCATGAGGGGCGCGGCCACCGCGATCGCCGTGCCGCGCGCCATCATCGTCGTGGAGGGCGACATCTCCATTCCCGCGTGCATGGCGCGCCGCTCGGCGAGGGCCCGGTCGAATAGCGAGCTGCGCAGCGCCCAGGCGGTTTCGGAGAGGTCGCGGGGGTGGCTCGCCACGGTGCGGCGCACGCCGTTTTCCACCAGGATCACACAGCCGCGGTCGGCCTGAAGGAGGCGCACGGCGGCCTGGAGCACGACGTGCACGACGTCCTCGAGGACCGTCGCGGCGTTGAGCGCGCGCGCCACCTCGAGCATCACCTGCAGGTGTCGGACGCCGCCCTCCTCGCCGCTGTGCTCGGCCGCCATCTCGAGCGCGCTCGAGGACTCGTCCGGCTGGATCAGGTACTCGGTCCGCGGGCCGAGCCGGAGCACGTCCCCTGAGTGCATCACCGCGCGCTGGACCCGGCCGTCGTTGAGGAACGTGCCGCCGGACGAGCCCAGGTCTTCGACCACGAGCTCGCGGCCGTCCCAGCTGACCTTCGCGTGCCGCCGGGACACCGTGGGCTCGGGGATCACGACGTCGCAGGCCGGGTCCCGGCCGAGGCGAAGCACTTCCTGGTTGATGCGGACCCGCGGCGCGGAGGTGCCGGGCTCCCGGGGCGTGAGTGCAGGGGTGGAACCCCACTCGGTCTTGTCCTTGCCTGGCATGGGCCAAGTCTACCAGCCCGAGGCGGCCGGCTCACCGCCGGAGCTCGCCTGCCGCGGCGGTGTATACTCCACGTCGCGCCGCCGGCGCCAGTAATGAAGACCATCACCTACCTGACTCGCAGGAGCATGCTGAAGAAGGGCGCCATGGCGGTCGCCAGCGGCGGCCTGCTCGCGCGCTCCGGGTGGCTCGAAGCGACGGAGCTGCCGATGGTCCGGCGCGTCACGCTTGCCCACCCTCTCCTCCCCCGCGCGTTCGACGGGCTGCGCATCGCCCAGGTTTCCGACGTGCACGCCGGCGTCTTCATGCCGCCCGAGCGCCTTGGGCGCGTCCGTTCGATCGTGCAGGGGCTCGCACCCGACCTCGTGGTGTTCACGGGCGACCAGCTCGACCGGCGGGAGGTCGACGCCGACCTCTTCGTCCAGGGATTCGCAGGCGTGGACGCCCCGTTCGGGGTCTACGGGATCCTGGGCAACCACGACCACCTGGTCGGCCCGCGCCTGGCCCTGGCGGCGATGGAGGCGGTGGGGATCACGCCGCTGGTCAACGAGTCGGTCACGCTGCAGCGGAACGGCGCCAGCCTCCTGCTCGCCGGCGTGGACGACCTCGACGCCATCCCCGGCTGGGGCCCGGACTTCAAGGCGGTCGGTGGCCGCGACGGGCTGCTCCGCCTGCTCCTCTGCCATCAGCCGGGAGGTTGGCGGGCCGCCCGCGGCGCGGGCGCGGACGTGACCCTCGCGGGCCACACCCACGGCGGGCAGATCGCGCTGCCCTCCAGGGGCGTCAACCTCGCCCGCCTCTCGACGCCGTACGTCGCGGGACCGTACCAGCGCGGCGACCAGCTTCTCTACGTCTCCCGCGGCATCGGTGTCGGCGCGATCCCGCTGCGCTTCGGGGTTCCGCCCGAGGTCGACCTGATCACCCTGCGTCGAGGACCGGCCGCCGCGGGCTGAGCCGCAGCCGCCCCGCGAGTCGACGCCGCAACCGTGGCATTCGACGGGGCCGCTACGACGCCGAGGACCCGCCGCCCGTCGCGGCCGGCGGCGCCGCCGGCGGCAGCGCCAGCGGGACCTTCAGCCAGACGAGGAACGGCTTACCCATCTCGGGGCGCTCGCTCCCCGACATCTCCCCCTCCGGACCGCCGAAGCCTCGCCCGCCGCGACCGCCGTGCCGCCCGCCGCCGGGCTGGAATCCCCCCCTGTGCTCCATTTTCGGGCGCTCCGCCTCGAGACCGAGGGCGATGATCTTTCCGGGTCCGGCACCCACCGCGAGAGGGTGCGCGTCCGTGGGCTTGAGCGGCAACCGCAGCTCGATCACCAGCACCCCGGAATCGTCACCGACGGCCGACTGGACGGGATGGTCCTCGCTGCGCGGAACCACGAGCCGGTCGTCGGTGGTCGGGCCTATCACCTCGAACGCCGATCCCAGCCGGGCGAGGTCGGGCGCCGAGGGCGTGCCCGAGCGCTCCGCGCCGGAGTCGCCGCCTTCCGGCCGCGCCCGCCGCGGGCCGCCGCCCGCCGGATACCTCACGCCGAACGTCCTGTCCTTCTTGCCGGTGCCGTCGGCCCAGACCGTCAGGCCGAGCACGGCGAGCTCGCGCTTGATCTTGGGATCCGAGGTCTTGACGCAGACGTAGAGGTAGTCGGCGTCGTTCTGCACGCCGACCACGAGCGGCGGGGCCGACAACGGCCGCAGCAGATCCGACCACTCGTCGGCCGTGCCGTCGGTCTTCACCGCCGCCTTCGGCCACGAGCTCGCGAGCTGGATGTCCTTCGCCGCCGCGATCGTGCCGGCGAGCGCGAGCGCGCCGGCGAGAAACGCTCCCTTTGCTGTTCTCGTCATGATCCCTCCGATGCCCGGAAGACCGATACCAGCGACGGTAACGCCGGGGCCGCCCTCGCTGCTTCCGCACGGCGCGCGCCAAGGTCATACCCGGCCATTCACCGGCGGGCCCTCGGCTCTTGGACGGTTCCGCCCAAGCGACGGTTACACGACGACGCAGGGTCCGGGCACAGGCCTCAGGGGTCAGGGGTCAGCAAGACACCGGACGGGCCGCCGCAGGCACGGCGTCGGAGTGGGGCGCGTAGCCGCGCGGCCGAGATTGGGCCAGATGCTAGGAGGGCGAGGCGGTCGGACCGGAGCATACCCGGAGGGTATGTGAGGATCCGAACCGCCGATGCCCGACAACGCAGATGGTCCGATATCGGCCGCGCCCGAGCTACTGGAACTGGATCGGCGGCAGCCAGACGGGGCCCGGCGCCACCACCCTCCCCTCCACCGCCTCCTTCACCATCGCCCCCCACGACGCTCGCGCCTCGTCGCGCTCGACGAGGCGCTGCCAGAGGGGTCTGACCTGCGGGTAGTACGTCAGCTCGACGGCGGCGTCAGGCTTGAGCCCGGCGAGCTCCTTGGCGGCGGCGAGCGCGTCGTCAAAGGTGCCCAGCTCGTCCACGAGACCCTTCGCCTTCGCCTGCTCGCCGGTGAACACCCGCCCGCGCCCGATCGCGTCCACCTGCTCCCGGGTCAGCTTCCGCGATGCCGACACGCGATCGAGGAACGCGCCGTAGATCCGGTCGAGGAACCCCTGCGCGACCCGCCGCTGCTCCGGGGTCCACGAGTCCACTGTGGAGTAGATCGCCGAATTCGGCGCCGTGTCGAGCCGCCCCCAAGTGACGCCGATCTTGTCCTCCCAGAACTTGGTCATGTCGAAGTGGCCGGAGAAGACGCCGATCGAGGCCGTGATGGTGCCCGGGTCCGCGACGATGCGCTTGGCGCCGCAGGTGATCCAGTAGCCGCCCGAGGCCGCCACGTCGCCCATCGAGACGACGATCGGGATCTTCGCCGCCGTCTTCGCCATCTCGGCCCGGATGATCTCGGACGCCACGGCGCTGCCGCCCGGCGAGTTGATGCGGAAGACGACGGCCTTTGCGTTCGAGTCCCGCACCTGGCGGAACGCCCGCGCGATCGACTCGGACCCCATGACGTCGCCGCCGAACAGCGGCACCGGCGAGTAGCCGTTCTCGCCGCGCAGGATCTGGCCCTCGGCGACCACGACCGCGATCGGCGCGCCGCTGGCGTCCGGGCGCTGCGCCTTCAGGTAGCGACGGATCGGGACTTCCTCGAGGCTCGCACCGCCCGCCGTCCTGGTCGCCTCCGTGAACGTGCTCCAGTCGGCGAGCTCGTCGACGAGCTTCTCCTTGAGCGCCGTCGGGCCCAGGAACGGGCCCCGGAGCAGAAGCTGCTCGACCTGCGCCCGGGTCATCCCCCGTCCGGCCGCGATCGATCCCACCATCTGCCGCGTGATCGAGTCGAGCAGCCAGGTCGTCATCTCTCGCGCCGCAGGGGTGAAGTCCTTTTCGGTGTAGAAGAACCGCGCCGTCTTGTAGTCGCCGATACCGGGGAACTCGGCCGCGATCCCGAGCTTGTCCAGGGTGCCGCGGATGAACGGCGTCCGAGCCACCGGGCCGGTGAGGTTGACGTCGCCCATCGGATTGAGGACGATCCGGCGGCAACCCGTCGCGAGCAGGTACTGGACGTTGCCCGGCGCGAATTCGCCGGCGGTCTCCAGGTACGCCGAGGTCGGCTTGCCGGCCTGGCCCACCTTCTCGAGGAGGTCGCGAAGCTCCTCGATGGTCGCGAAGCCGGCGGACGACTCCTGGACCTTCACCCTGACACCGCGCACCCTGGAGTCCGACGCGGCCAGAACGAGGGCATCGCGGTAGTCTCGGCGGGTCAACGTCCGGTCGCCGAAGAGGTCGCCGAACGGCGAGTCGGGCGCCGCCTCCGGAATCGGCCCCGCGACCTCGATCGTGAGGAGCGTGTCGCCGGGCACGTGCCGGGTCGCGTAACGCGCCCCGCCCACGATCACCAGCAGTCCGATCACCAGCACGGACAGCACGCCTCCGACCGCCAACAGAGCTTTCGATCGCGATGTCATGGCTGCCTCCCCGATCTCTCGTCAGGCCATGATACGCGGACGATCGGAGACGGTTCCCGGCGCAGGGCCCGCGCCGGCGGCTCGGCACCGGACGCCGGTCGGGCGCCGGGCGGGGACGACCCGCCTCGGCAGGGCTAGTGCTTGGCCTCGCGCCTGGCGACGATCTTCTCGATCTCGTCCATCGCCCAGTTCATCTGCGCCTCGAGCGCGCGGTACGGCGCCGGGCTCGCGAGATCGACGCCCGCCTCCTTCAGCAGCTCGTACGGGTAGCGGGAGCCGCCCGACTTCAGAAGGCCGAGGTAGCGGTCGCGGGCCCCCGGCTTTCCGTCGAGCACCTCGGCGGCGAGCTGCGTCGACGCGGCCAGGGAGGTGGCGTACTGGTAGACGTAGAAGTTGTAGTAGAAGTGCGGGATGTACGCCCATTCGACCGTGTACTCGTCCGGGATCCGCACCACGCCCGCCTCGTGGCCGTGGTAGCGCCGGAGCAGGTCGCCGTAGTACTTGGTGAGCTTGGCGCCGGTGAGCGCCTCGCCCCTGCCTGCGGCCTCGTGGATGGTGAGCTCGAACTCCGCGAACATCGCCTGCCGGAAGAAGGTGCCGCGCAGGTTCTCGAGGTAGTTGCCGAGCAGGAACATCCGCTCGTCGTCGCTCGCCGCCTGCTTGAGCATGCGGCGGAGCAGCAGCGCCTCGTTGAACGTCGAGGCCACCTCGGCGACGAAGATCGGGTAATCCGCGGTGGGGTAAGGCTGCGCCTTGTTGGCGAGGAACGAGTGCATCGCATGGCCCCACTCGTGGGCGACGGTCGAGACGCTCTCGTAGTCGTCGTTGTAGTTGAGCAGGACGTACGGGTGGACGTCGTAGGCCGACCCGTTGGAGTAGGCGCCGGAGCGCTTGCCCGGTTGCGGGTACGCGTCCATCCAGCGCGATGCGAACCCCTTCCGGACCGCGTCCACGTATTCCGGGCCGAGCGGTGCGAGCGCCTCCAGGACGAGCGCCTCGCCCTTGTCGATCGGGAAGCTCATGTCGACGTGCTTGACGAGCGGCGGGTAGATGTCGTGGTACGCGAGGTCAGGTATCCCGAGCAGCTTGCCGCGCAATCTGAAGGCACGGTAGAGCGTCGGCAGCGCGTGGTTCGCCTCGGCGATCAGGGTCCTGTAGACGGTCTCGGGTACGTTGCTCGCATCGACCGCGGCGGCCAGGCACGTGGGGTATTGCCGGGCCTGTGCGTAGAAGAGGTCGCGCTTGACCTGCGCGTCGAGGGCGACGCCGAACGTGCGCTCGAACCCCTTGAACGTCTTCCAGAACTCGTGGAACACGAGGATGCGGTCGGCCCGATCGGGCAGCGCCCGGTACTTGGCGTACGCGGCCTGGTCCAGCCGCACCTTCTGGCCGGAGGAGAGGGTGACCTCCGGGAACGGCATGTCGGCGTTGGCGAGGATCCCGTAGATCGTCGAGGCCGCCGGGGTGACGAGCCCGGCCTCGGCGAGGAGCCTCTCCTCCGGCGGCGAGAGCGTGTGCGCGCGCTGGCGCTCGATGTCCGCCAGGAAGAACCCGTACGGCGCGAGCCCGGGCTCGTCCTTGACGAAGCGAGCGACCGTGCCGGGGGGGAGAGCGAGCACCTCCGGCGCGATCCACGACCCGGCCGCGGCGAATTGGGCGCCGAGCTGCATGACCTCCTGCCGGGCACCGAGCGCGTCGGGCACCCGGGTGTCCTCGTCGGAGCGCATCGAGGCGTACGAGGTGATGCGGCCGAACTCCTTGGCGAGGCCGAAGTACAGATCGAGCGCCGCCTTCATGGCGGCCGGCGAGGCGCCGAGCTTGCCGCTGTGGACGCGGAGCTCGACGAGGCGCTGAGCGAGCTGCTGCCGCGCCGCGTCGAACGCCTGCGGGGTCGCATAGAGGTCGCCCAGGTTCCAGCGGTACTGATCGGGCGCCTTCGCGGGTGTCGCGGCGACCGCCGCGGTGCTGCTCACGAGTCCAGCCAACACCATTTGGGCCACCAGCATTCTCGCCATCGTTCCCTCCGTCCCCCCGGTTCGACCGCGGGAGTGTAGCGCGAAGAACAGGGGTCAGAGGTCAGGGGTCAGGGGTCAGGAGCGACCGACAACCCACCCACAATCCGGGGGTGAGGGTCAGAGCACCAGCATCGCGTCACCGAAGGAGTAGAACGCGAACCGCTCGCGTACGGCCATGGCGTATGCGGCGAGGACGCGCTCGCGGCCGGCGAGCGCGGAGACGAGCATGAGCAGGGTCGAGCGCGGCAGGTGGAAGTTGGTGAGCAGCGCGCCCGTCCCCCGGAAACGGTGGCCGGGAACGATGAACAGGTCCGCCCGCGCGGCGCCGGGGCGCACGCGGCCGCCCCCCGCCGCGAGCGCGTGTTCGAGCGCGCGGCACGCGGTCGTGCCGACGCACACGACCCGCCTCCCGGCGCCGAGCGCGCGGTTGAGCGCCGCGGCGGCGGCTGACGGGACGTCGTAGTCCTCCGGTTCCAGCCGGTGGTCGCGCGGGTCCTCGGCCTGCACCGGCTTGAACGTCCCCGGTCCGACGTGCAGCGTGATGTAGGCGGTCTCCACGCCCCGGTCGAGCACCGCGTCGAGCAGCTCGGGGGTGAAGTGCAGCCCGGCCGTGGGGGCCGCCACGGCGCGTCCCGCGTTCGCGTACACGGTCTGGTAGCGGTCGCGGTCCGCGGCGCTCGGGCCGTGCTCGCGGCGGATATACGGCGGCAGCGGCACCTCGCCGACGAGCTCCAGCACCGTCTCGTCCAGCGGCGGATCGAACTCCACCCGCCACGAGCCCTCGGCGAGGCGCTCCCGGGGGACGGCGGTGCCGCGCACGAGCGCGAGCGCCACGCCCGCGCGGAGCCGCTTGGCGGGCCGGGCCATCGCCTCCCAGTCGGCGCCGCCGAGCGGCCGCACGAGCAGGAGCTCCGCTTCCCCGCCCCCGGGGCGGCGCGCGCGCAGGCGCGCCGGGATCACCTTCACGTCGTTGAGGAGCAGCAGGTCGGAGGGCGCGAGGAGTGCGGGCAGCGACGAGATCCTGTCGAACGAGACGGCCCCGGTGTCTCGCCCGAGCACGAGCAGGCGCGAGGTGCCCCGCACACGGGCGCTCTGGGCGATGCGCGCCTCGGGCAGCTCGTACTCGAAGTCCGCGGTCCGCACGCGGTCACCGTAGCATCCGGACGGGCCGCAGGCCTACAACAGGTACCGTCCGCCGGTGCGAGGGGCCGGACGGGGCACGGCCGAGAAGCCGGCGAGCAGGGCGCCGGCGCCGGTGAGGAAGGCGAGCAGCGCGGCCGGGGTCACGGCCGAGCGCGATGAGGCACGCGCGGCGCGCAGCACGTCCCGGCGCCGCGGGTCGGCAGCCTCCTCGAGCATCCCTTGACGTTCCTCAGGCGAGAGCATCTTCCAGCCCCTTGATCAGCTCGTCGAGCGTGCGCTCCTCGCCGAACAGCGAGAAGTACTCCCGGACCCGGCCGCAGTCGATCCTCGTGCAGTCGAGCCGGCCGGCGCGCGCGGCCGCTGCCTCGAGCAGCGCGCGGATGTCGACCAGCTCGCCGCGCCGGCGGTCCGGGTCGTTGACGAGCGCCTGCACCTTGAGGCCGATGAGGTCCTCGACCTGGACGACCGGGACGCGCAGGCCGTCCTCTCCCAGCTCGACCCGCTGCGCCCGCTCGAGCATCGCGAGCGAGTGCGGCCGGTGGGCGTGGAGGAAGTCGAGCGGGCAGCGGTCCGGCCGGGTCGCCGCGAAGTGCGAGCTCTCCTCCCAGCGGAACGTCACACTGTATCCGAGATCGGCCAGGAGGACGTCGAGCCGCTGGGCGAACGTGGCGTCGATTAGCACGTCGATGTCGACGGTCGTGCGCGGCACGCCGTGGATCGCCGCCGCCAGCGCCCCGATCACCGCCCAGCGGCAGTCCTGGGCGTCGAGACACCCGGCCACGTCCTTGAGCGTGCCCGCGAAGTTCATGAGAATCGGTCCGAATACCATTGTACCCTCCGGCGCCCGCCGGTACACTTGGGGTTGCCCGTGGCGAACTGGTGGCGCGAACGCAGGGTCGAGCGGCGCGGCGAGGACGTGACGCTGCCCGGCCGCGTCCTGTACCTCGTCGACGACCCCGACGCGATGCGCGCCCAGCTCGGGGGCCGCGACCTCCCGCCGGATCACGGCCTGCCACTGCGCGACGACGTCTCGACCGACGAGATCGCGCCCGCGAGGATCTGCTACCACTTCGACGACGCTCTCGGCCAGTTCCCCTACCTCGGGCTGGCCTGCCGGGGGGAACGCCCGGTCGCGCCCGGCGCCGTCAAGGCCGGCGGGTTCGCCGCGTCGGTTTCTGGGCGCCGCCGGGGGAAGGGTTCGTCGCGCGAGGCGGCGCCGTACGCGGAGATGGCGGCCGGGATCCGCCTCGCGATTGCCGAGAGCTTCGAGGGCATCTACGAGGCCAACTGCACCAACCTCGGGATGCTCACCAGCACCGACCGCTCGGTGCTCGGCCGCCTGCACGCGGGCCGGATCGTGCGCCTGGCCGAGTTCACCGAGGGCAAGGACCCGATCAGCGCCGAGATCGTTCGCCTCGGCGGCCTCTTCCCGTACAACGTCGCGCGCCTGCAGGGGCGCGTCCAGCCGCCCGAGGTGACGACGGCGCCGCGACCGCTGACGCTCGCCGAGAAGATCATCGCATCGCACGTCCGCCACCGCGGCCGCTCGGGGGTGCCCGCCGTGGCGCCCGGCGACGCGGCGTTCATCCTCGCGGACCTCCGCTTTTCGCACGAGTACGTGACGCCGATGGCCTCGATGATGTGGGACAACGCGGTCGGTCCTTCCGTGCCGCTGACCGACCGCGACAGCGTGAGGTTCTTCCGCGACCACTTGACGCTTCTCGGCCGGGCCCTCTCCGCCCAGGAGGCGTCGGCCGGGACGCTCGCCCTCGCCGAGGCGCTCGCGTTCCGGCAGCGCGAGTTCGCCCACCGCACCGGCGTGCGCCTCCACGACGAGACGCCCGACGGCGGCAGCGAAGGGATCTGCCACACGCTCGTGCTGGAGCGGTACGCCGTGCCCGGCCAGGTGATCCTCGGCACCGACTCGCACACCTGCCAGGCCGGGGCGCTGGGCGCGCTCGCGCTCGGGTGCGGTACCACCGAGATGTTCAACGCGTGGTTCACACGCGACGTCCGCGTCCGCGTGCCGGAGACACTCGTGGTGGAGATCGTCGGGGCGCCGTCCGCCGGCGTCGCCGCCAAGGACGTGATGCTGCTCCTCCTCGCCCACCCGCTCGTGCGCGGCGGCGGAGCGATCGGCAAGGTGATCGAGTACGCGGGCGCCGCGGTTCGCGCGATGGGGGTCGAGGACCGGGCCACGCTCACCAACATGGCGGCCGAGGCGGGCGGATTCACCGGGATCGTCACCCCGGACGAGAGGGTCGTCGAGTACCTCGTCGAGCGGCGGGGCACCCCGCGCGCGGAGGCGGAGCGGCTCATCGAGAACCTGGCCGCCGACCCCGGCGCGGAGGTCGCGGCGCGGATCCGCCTCGACATCGCCGAGCTCGAGCCGATGATCGCGACGCCGGGCGACCCCGGGAACGGCCGGCCGGCGCGGGAGCTCGAGGGTGTCCGCATCCACACCGCCTACGGCGGCTCGTGCACCGCGGGGAAGCGCACCGACATGGACGCCATGGCCGCGGTCCTTAGCTGGGGGCTCCAGCGCGGGCTGCGCGTCCCTGCAGGCGTGCGCTTCCTCATCCAGTGCGCCAGCCAGGACGTGCGGCAGCATTGCGAGGACGCCGGCTATCTGGATCTCTTCCGGCTGGCCGGGGCCGAGCTGGTGCCGCCGTCGTGCGGCGCCTGCATCAACGCGGGACCGGGCGCCTCCCGCTCGGCCGACGAGGTGACCATCGCCTCGATCAACCGGAACTTCCCGGGGCGCTCCGGCCCGGGGAGCGTCTACCTCGCGTCGCCCGCCACCGTCGCCGCCTCCGCCCTCGCCGGGTGCATCAGCACGTGGCCCGCGCTCCGCCGGAGGACCGAGGGGAGCTAGATCGGAACCGCTGTCATCCTGAGGCCGCGGAGCGGCCGAAGGATCTCCCCGAGTCGGCAGCGACCTACCCGGCCATTGCGGGCTCGGGGGGATTCTTCGTGGGCCCGCCGCAGGCGGGCGTGCGCTGACTCTCGCGAGTTCGGGGGGATCCTTCGTCGGCCCGCCGCGGGCGGGCCTCCTCAGGATGACGGCGGCAAGCCGCCGTCACTTCACCCGCTCGATGAAGCGGCCGTCGCGGGTGTCCACCTTGATGCGCTCCCCCGCCGTCAGGTACGGGGGCACCATCACCTCGATCCCGGTCTCCACGGTCGCCGGCTTGAGCTGCGCCTGGGCGGTGGCGCCCTTGATCGGGGCCGTCGTCTCCACGATGCGCAGCTCGACGGTCACCGGCAGCTCCACCGTCAGCACCTCGCCGTTGTACAGCAGCGAGCGCATGTCGAGCCCGTCGGTCAGGTAGCCGGCGGCCTCGCCCAGCGTCGCGGCGGACACCGTGAACTGCTCGAAACTGGACTGGTCCATGAAGAAGAGGTCCTGGTCCTGGCGGTAGAGGAACTGGACCGGGCGCTTCTCGCAGTCCGCGGTGGCGAGGGCCTCGGCGCCGCGGTAGGTCTTCGCGAGCGTCTGGCCGGTGCGCAGGTTGCGGAGCTTCGCCTTGACGAGGAGGCTCGCGCCGCGCGCGCTCGGCGTCTGCACCGAGACGTCGGTCACCTCCCACGGAGCGTCGTCGATGTCGAGGATGTCGCCGCGACGGATCTCGGTGGCGCCGATCACGTGGTCCTCTCGGCCGGCGCCCGCCCGGCGCCCCGGCGCGGCCGGCCGCCGAGCTCGGCGTGGCGGTAGCAGTCCACGAGATGGTCGTTGACGAGGCCGCACGCCTGCATGTGCGAGTAGACGATCGTGGGCCCGACGAAGCTGAAACCGCGCCGGACGAGCTCCTTGGAGAGCGCCTCCGACTCGGCGGTCAGCGCCGGGATGTCCTTGAGCACCTTCCGGGCGTTGATGATCGGCGAGCCGCCCACGAAGCCCCAGACGAGCGCGTCGAACGACCCGAGCTCATCCCGCACCCTCAGCAGCGCGCGGGCGTTGGCGACGGCCGAGTTCACCTTCTGGCGGTTCCGGATGATGCCCGGGTCGGCCAGGAGCTTCTCGATCCTGGCCGGGGTGAAGCGCGCGACCTTCTCGGGGTCGAAGCCGGCGAACGCCTTCCGGTAGCCCTCCCGCCGGAGGAGAACGGTGCGCCACGACAGCCCGGCCTGGGCGCCCTCCAGGACGAGGAACTCGAAGTGGCGGCGGTCGTCGTGGACCGGCACCCCCCACTCGGTGTCGTGGTACGCCTCCATGAGCGGATCGGGTTTCCCCAGCCAGCATCGCCTCTGCATGGCGCGACGATATCAAAGCGCGAAGGGCGGCCCAAGCAGGCACCGGCCGCCGGGGCCCGCGGCGCGGATGATTTGCGGCGCCGGCCGGGTTACGACTGAGGCGCGGCGGCACGTACCTGCGGAGGGAACACATGGCTCACCTTCTCGATCTCATCGGCCGCTACGGCGTGTGGTTCGTGTTCGGCAACGTCCTGCTCGAGCAGATCGGGCTGCCGTTGCCGGCCCTACCGACGTTGCTCCTGGCCGGCGCGCTGGCCGCCGACGGCCGCGTGTCTGCCGTGGCGGTCCTGGCGGCCGCGGTCGTCGCCTCGATGATCGCGGACTCCGCCTGGTACGTGGCCGGGCGACGCCTCGGGAACCGCGTGCTGCGCTTCGTGTGCCGGGTGTCGCTCTCGCCCGATTCGTGCGTCCGGCGGACGGAGTCGGTGTTCGAGCGGTTCGGTCTCCTCTCCCTGCTGATCGCCAAGTTCATCCCGGGGTACTCCACCGTGGCGCCGCCGCTCGCCGCCATCGCCGGGACGAAGCCGATGACCTTCCTTGCCTATAACACCGCCGGCGCCCTCGTCTGGGCCGCGGTCCCGGTCCTGGGCGGGATGGCGTTCCACGGGACCGTGGACCGGGTCCTCGCCCAGCTCGACAGCCTCGGCAGCTGGGGGCTCGCCGTCCTGGTCGGCGCGCTCTTCGTCTACGTGCTCGGCCGCTGGGTGCGGCTCAAGCGGTTCCAACGGGTCCTGCGGATCGCGCGCATCTCGGTCGAGGACCTGTGGCGCCTGATGAACGACGGCCACCACCCCGTCGTCCTCGACGTGAGGACGTCGTTTGCCCACGCCGTCGACCCGCGAACCATACCGGGCGCGGTCCGGTTCCACATCGACGAGCTGGACGCCAAGCTCGCGGGGATCCCCCAGGACCAGGAGATCATCCTCTTCTGCACCTGACCCAACGAGGCCACGTCGGCCCGTGTGGCCGCGCAGCTCCGACGACGAGGGTTTCGGCACATCCGCCCGCTGGCGGGCGGGTTCGACGCCTGGGTCTCGGCCGGGTTCGAGGTGGCCGGCGAGGCCGTGCTGACCTGACGGTCGCGCCCGGACAAAGCTCTCAACGCAGCCCCGCTCAGCCCCGGCGTGGTACGTTGCGCGCGTCGTCGCGATGGAGGCCGTCCGATGCGAAGGGTCAACCCCGAGGAGCTACGCGTCACCCCGTTCGCCCTGTTCGACAGGCAGTGGGCCCTGCTCGTGGCCGGCCGGACCCGCCCCAACCCGATGACCGTTTCCTGGGGCGGGCTGGGCACGCTGTGGAACCGCCCGGTGGCAACGGTCTACGTGCGCCCGACTCGCTTCACGTTCTCGCTGCTGGAAGCCGAACCCGACTTCACGCTCAACTTCCTGCCCGAACGGTATCGCGCGGCGCTCGACCTCTGCGGGGCGCGCTCGGGCAGGGACACGGACAAGTGGCGCGAGACGGGCCTCGGACAGGTTCCCGGCGAGGCCGTGCCGGTTCCGCTCGTGGCCGAGGCCGAGCTTGCGCTGGAGTGCCGGGTCCTGACCACGCAGGACCTCGATCCCGCGCGGTTCCTCGACCGCCGGATCGACGGGATGTACCCGCGGCACGATTACCACCGCATCTTCATCGGCGAGGTCCTCGCCGCGTGGGCCGCTGACTGAGAAGCGGGGCACAGGGCCCGGTCACGCTCGGACTCGCGATCGCAGTTCGATGCACGGGCGACCGCAAGGGTCGCCCCTACAGCAACGAGCGATGACCTGGCGGGCTCGGTGTAGGGGCGGGGCTTGTCCCCGCCCGTGATGGGGGCCGCGTTCGCGATTCGCTTCATCCCCACGAAAGGCAGGGTGGGCTCGGCGGGATCCCTCGTCGGCCCGGCTGCGCCGGGGTTCGTCAGGATGACGGCGATGCGGATGTCGGCGCGCCGATGCTAAGCGGACAGGCCCAGCAGCTGGTCGAGCTTCGCCTTCGAGGCCTTCTCGACGTCGGCGTGCAGGGACTTGCCGTGCGAGTCCATCGTGACCACGACGGGGAAGTCCTTGACCCGGATGACCCACAGCGCCTCGGGGACGCCGAATTCCGCGAGCTGGAACACCTGCTCGACCTTGACGACCGCCTGTGCCAGCACCTGCGCCGTGCCCCCGACCGCGTGGAGGTAGACCGCGCCGTGCTCCTGCAGCCCCTTGAGCGTCTTCGGGCCCATCCCGCCCTTGCCGATGACCCCGCGCAGCCCGTACCTGCCGATCACGTCGGCCTGGACGGGCTCCTCGCGGGCGCTCGTCGTCGGTCCGGCCGCCACGAACGTGTAGTGCCCGTCCTCGTGCTTCTTCACGACAGGGCCGACGTGGTAGATCACCGAGTCCTTGAGGAACGGCGCCACCTCCTCGCGAAGGCCTTGCATCAGCCAGTGGTGGGCGGCGTCGCGGCCGGTGATGATACGGCCCGAGAGCTCGAGGAAGTCCCCGACCTTCAGACCGCGGATCGTCTTCTCGTCGGCCGGAAGAGTCAGTTGAGCCATGTCACCTCTCCCCTCTCGCTGATCCGCGCGCCCGCGCGCCGGTTCGCCCAGCACATGTAGGACACGCTCACGAAGTACGACGCCGGCAGCCGCGCGAGGTTGCCGACCTTCACGCCGAGCACCGTCGTCCTGCCGCCGAACCCCATCGGGCCGATGCCGAGCTGGTTGGCCTGCTCGAGGAGCTGCCGCTCCATGTCGTCGAGCGCCGGGACCGGATTCGTGTCGTCGAGCCGGCGCAGGAGCTGGCGCTTCGATTCCACGTAGCCGGAGCCGCGGTCGCCGCCGAAGCAGGCGCCGATGATCCCCGGCGCGCACCCCTTGCCCTGCGCCTGCGCGACCGCGTCGAGGATGCAGCGCCGCACCCCGTCGAGGTCGCGGTCGGCCTTGAGCTTGCCGTTCGGCAGCGAGTACTGCGCGCCGCAGTTCTCGCACCCGCCCCCCTTGAGGAGCATCCGCACCTCGACCTCGGGCGCGTCCCACTCCTCGCAGTGCACGGTCGGGATCCCCGCGCCCTGGCCGTGGCCGGTGTTCTTGTCGGTGAGGGTGTCGACCGCGTTGGGCCGCAGCAGCTGCTTCCCTGTCGCCTGACGCACCGCGTCCTCGAACGCGCCGGTCAGCATTCGGGTCGACATGCCGACCGGGTGGTGGATCCAGACGATCGGCGTGCCGGTGTCCTGGCAGATCGGCTGCCAGTTCCCCTCGGCCATCTCGACGTTGGTGAGGATCGAGTCGAGCGCCTTGGCCGCCAGCGAGCCCGCCTCCTCCGCGTCGCGCCCACGCTTGAGCGCCCTCAGCACGTCGGGAGGAAGCTGCGAGGAGGCGTGCGCGATCACGTCGACGAACTTCTCGGCCCACTGCTCGCGGGTCAACACAGGGGGGACCTCCAATCGGCCACGAGGTCCGGAGCGGACCTCCCGCGGGCGATTCTAGCAGCGGCCGACGGGGACCATCGCAGGGCTACCGGAGGCCCGATGGCTCTCGCGCTTCGGGGGGATCCTTCGGCCCGGCTGTTGCGGGCCTCAGGATGACAGTGATTTCCACTGTCATCCTGAGGAGGACCGCCGAAGGCAGTCCGACGAAGGATCCCCCACATATCGCGAGCGCCCCGGGGGCCGGTCACGCTCCCCTGGGATCCTTCGCTCGGCTTCGCCTCGCTCAGGATGACACCGAAATCAGGGCCGCTACGCCAGGAACAGCCGCTGCAGCTCCTCCATCGTGGGCGGCTGCGGATGCTTGATGGCCGCCTGCTGCCGAACGAACGCGTGACCGTCCAGCATGGTGGCCCGCGGCGCTCGGTAGAGCACGCCCACCGAGAGCTTCCCCTGCTCGCGCGTGTAGCGCATCGCGGCGACGCGGTCCGCGGCGTCGTGGTCGGCCGGGATCGCGGCGACGAGCGGCTTGAGCGTCTTGTACTGCGCCTCGCCGCGGAAGGTGACGCACGGCGAGATCACGCACACGAACGCGAACCCCTTGTGATTGATGGCGTCGACGAGGAGCGGCACGAGCGTCTTCAGGTCGCCCGAGAAGCCGCGGCCAACGAACGTCGCGCCGAACGAGATCGCCATCTCGCACGGGTCGACCGGTTCCTCGGTGGTCCCGTAGAGCGTGGACTTGGTCTTCTCCCCGCGCGGCGTGGTGGGCGCGGCCTGGCCCTTGGTCAGTCCGTAGATCTCGTTGTCCATCATGATGTAGGCCAGGTCGGCGTTGCGCCGCGCGGCGTGGAAGAAGTGGCCCGGGCCGATCGAAAGCCCGTCGCCGTCGCCACCGACCGCGATCACCTGCGTGGACGGGCGCGCCGCCTTGATCCCGAGCGCGACCGGGAGCGCGCGGCCGTGCAGTCCGTTGAACCCGTACGAGGAGACGTACCCCGGGAGCCGGGAGGAACAGCCGATCCCCGAGACCACCGCGGTCTCCCACGGCTTGAGCTGCAGCTCCGCCATCGCGCGGTACAAGGCGGTCAGCACGGCGTAATCGCCGCAACCGGCGCACCAGATCGGGCCGATCCCGCTCTTGTAGTCTCCGGGCTTGTAGGTCGCCTCGCTCGTCGCGGCTTCGGCGCTCATCGGTTCGCCTCCCGTATCGCACCCAGGACCTCGGAGAGCCGCAGGTGCGCGCCGCCGGAACGCTTCAGGAGGATGCGGTTCGCCGGTAGCGGGTGGACCGTACGGAGGAACTGGTCGAACTGCGCGGCGTACGACAACTCGACCACGACGACGCGCTCCACGCTCGCCAGGAACTCGGCGAACGCCTCCGCCGGAAACGGGACGAGCAGGCGCGGGAAGAACGCGCGCGCCGCGATCCCCTCGCGCTCCGCGGCCGCGAGCGCGTCGCGCACGGCGCCGAACGACGAGCCCCACGCCACCACGCCGACGCGCGCCCGCTCCGGGCCCAGGGTCCGCACGCTCGCGTACCTCGCCGTCACGGCCCCCAGCTTCCCGTACCTCTTGGCGTTCATCTCCTCGTGCAGCACGTACATCGAAGTCGGGTGGCCGGCGTCGTCGTGCTCGATCCCGGCCGTCTGGTACTCGCCGCCCTGGGTCCCGATCACCGACATCGGCGACACGCCGTACTCGGCCGAGGCGTAGCGCCTGAAGCCGTCGCCGAGCTGGTCGGGGCCCGGGCGCGACCGCTCGACCACGGGCACGTCGACCGGCAGCGGCGCCGTCGCCTCCTTGCGCTGGCCGACGAACTGGTCGGAGAGCAGCACGACCGGGGTCTGGAACTCCTCGGCGATGTTGAACGCGTCGATCGTCGCGGTGTAGCAGTCGGCGACGTCGGTGGCCGCCAGCACGACGCGCGGCAGGTCGCCGTGGCCCCCGAACACCGCGTGGAACAGGTCGGACTGCTCGCTTTTGGTGGGGATCCCGGTCGCCGGCCCGCCGCGCTGGACGTCCACGATCACCGCCGGCACCTCCGCCATCGCGGCGAGGCCCATCATCTCCGACATCAGCGAGAGCCCCGGCCCGGAGGTCGCGGTCATCGCCTTGACGCCGGCGAGCGAGGCGCCGATCACCATGCCGAGCGCGGCCAGCTCGTCCTCCGCCTGGATGAATGTGCCCCCGTACACCGGCAGCCACTCCGAGAGGAACTGGAGGACCTCCGTCGACGGCGTGATCGGGTACCCGGCGAAGAACCGGCAACCGGCGGCGAGCGCCCCGAGCGCGACCGCCTCGTTGCCGGAGAGCAGCAGCAGCGACGGGCCGCCGTCGTAGGCGAAGCCGGCGGCCTGAGGCGGGCGCGCCATGCCGCGCGCCTGCCCGATGCCGGCGTCGAACCCCTTGACGTTCGCCTCGCGCGCCGCCTGCTTCTTCGCGAACCGCTTCTCGATCACCTCCCGCATCGCGGTCAGCGGGAGGCCGAGCAGCTCGCCGACCAGACCGAGCGTCACCATGTTCCGCGCGAGCGGTGACCCGGCCGACTCCTTCGCGATCCGGGTGAACGGCACCCTGACGAACGCGAGCCCGTCGCGCGCGGCGAGCGGCTCGTCGCCCTCCTTGACCGCGTCGTCGGCGTCCGAGATCACCACGCCGCCGGGCCGCACGTCGATCTCCGAGCGGAACCGGTAGAAGTCGTCCCAGGAGAGCACCGCGAGCACGTCGACCGCGTCTCCCTGCGTGTGCACCGGCCCGTCGGCACGGAGCCGGACCGTGCACGACGTCTCGCCGCCGCGGATCTGGGGGCCGAACGCCGAAATCATCAGGCAGTGGACGCCGACCCGCGCCGCCCCGCCGGCCAGGATCTCCCCGGCCGTCACCACCCCGTCGCCGCCGGAGCCCACCACGCCCAGTGTCACGTCCGTCACGGCCATCGGAGTCCCCCCTCGCCCCAGCGGCCCGAGTGTAGGTCGGAGCGCACCCGCGCGCAATCGTTGCGACGCGCTCTCTCCTGGCGGGGAAGTGGCGGGCACAGAGCCGATTGCGCGGCATCCGGCCGTCAGGGACGATCACAATGTTGAGACTGCGCATGAGTTGCCGTCGTCATTCCGGCGATGCCTCCTTGCCACAGCGGGCAGCCATGACGTACGATCGCGCGGCTTGGGGGAAGGGGTGACGGCATGACCGAGGGTGACCTCGTCAAGAAGGGCAAAGGGACGGTCTTCGTCAGCACGCTCGTCTGCAAGGGGTGCTCGTACTGCATCGACTTCTGTCCGGCCCACTGCCTGGAGTTCTCGCGCGAGTTCAACCCGAAGGGGTACCACTACCCGGTGCTGGCGCGGTCCGAGGACTGCACGGGCTGCGACCTCTGCGGGTTGTACTGCCCCGATTTCGCCATCTTCGGCGTCCGCTTCAAGGACCTGGAGAAGCGGCGCCAGGCCGCGGCGGTCGCCCCGCCTGCCCCCGGCCAGGCCTGAGGCCGCGCAGCGCGCGCCCCGGGCGAGGGAGGATCTTTGCACGCCGATCCAAGAGGAGTTCTGACAGGCATCCACTTCATCGACGGCGACCACGCGGCCTGCGAGGGCGCGATCGCCGCGGGGTGCCGGTTCGTGGCAGGGTACCCGATCACCCCGTCCACCGAGGTGGTGGAACGCTTCGCCGCCCGCATCCCCCTGGTCGGGGGGATGTTCATCCAGCTCGAGGACGAGATCGCGTCCTCGATCGCGATCCAGGGCGCGGCGTGGGGCGGCAAGAAGGTCATGACCGTGACCTCCGGGCCGGGCCTCTCGCTGATGATGGAGCACGTCGGCCTCGCCGCGATCACGGAGACGCCGTGCGTGTTCGTGGACGTCCAGCGCGGCGGGCCCTCGACCGGGCTTCCCACGCTGCCGGCGCAGGCCGACATGATGCAGGTCAAGTGGGGCTCGCACGGCGACTACGAGCCGATCGCGCTGTCGCCGAACTCGCCCCAGGAGTGCTTCGACCTGATGATCAAGGCGTTCAACCTCGCCGAGACCTACCGCGTGCCGGTGTTCTTCATGATGGACGAGGTGGTCGGGCACATGACCGAGCGCGTCGTCATCCCGGACGCCTCCGAGATCGAGGTGGTCGAGCGCAAGTGGACGACGAAGAAGCCGGGCGACTACCGGCCGTACGAGACCGACGGCGACCTCGTCCCCGCCATGGTCAAGGCCGGCGACGGGTACCGCATCCACATCACCGGTCTCACCCACGATGAGCGCGGCTACCCCGCGATGAACCCGACGACGCAGGACAAGCTCGTCCGGCGTCTCGTCAACAAGATCCGCGGCAACGCCGACAAGCTCGTGGACGTCCGCGAGGACGGCGTCGAGGGCGCGGACGTGGTGGTGGTCTCGTTCGGAATCACCTCGCGCGTCGCGGGCGCGGCGATCGAGTCGGCCCGGCGCAAGGGGATCAAGGTCGGGCACCTGCGCCTGATCATCACGTGGCCGTTCCCGGCGGCGAGGATCCGCGAGCTCGCGCCGGTGATCAAGGCGTTCGTGGTCCCGGAGCTCAACATGGGGCAGATCGCCCTCGAGGTGGAGCGGGCCGCCGCCGGCAAGGCCGCGGTGCTCTCGCTCCCCCACGCCGGCGGCACGGTGCACGAGCCCGACGCGATCCTCGCGAAGATCCTGGAGGCGGCGCAATGAGCGAGATCGAGATCCTCGAGCCCGAGATCGAGAACCCGGTGATGCCGTACCTGCGGCAGGACCGCCTGCCGCACATCTGGTGCCCCGGCTGCGGCATCGGGACCACCGTCAACTGCTTCGTCCGCGCGCTCACCGAGTCCGCCATGGACCTCGACAAGGTCGCGATCGTGTCGGGAATCGGGTGCACGGGGCGCGTCGCCGGTTACATGGACCTCGACTCCTTCCACACGACGCACGGGCGCGCGATCCCGTTCGCGACCGGCCTCAAGCTCGCCAACCCCGACCTCAAGGTGGTCGTCTACTCGGGCGACGGCGACCTCTCGGCGATCGGCGGCAACCACCTCGTCCACGCGGCCCGCCGCAACATGGACCTCATGGTCGTGTGCGTGAACAACTTCACCTACGGGATGACCGGCGGCCAGGTCGCGCCGACGACCCCGCTCGGCGCCACGCAGACCACGATGCCGTACGGCAACTTCGAGAACCCGTTCAACCTGCCGTTCCTCGCCGACGCGTGCGGGGCGGTGTACGTGGCCCGTTGGACCGTTTACCACGTCAAGCAGCTCGCCAAGGCCATGCTCGAGGGGCTACGGAAGAAGGGGTTCGTGTTCATCGAGGCGATGGCGCCGTGCCCTACGCTGTACTCCCGGCGCAACCGCCTCGGCGACGGCGTCGACCAGCTCAAGTACTACAAGGAGCGGAGCACGGTGAAGAACGGCGCCGACACCAAGGAGGTCGGGCTCACCTTCCAGGGCGACATCACGGTCGGGAAGTTCATCGACCGCGAGCGCCCGACCTGGCTCGAGGCGATGAACGAGCACTACACGCAGCACTTCGGCGATCGCTACACGCCGTACGGGGTGAAGCATGAACAAGAGTGAGATCCGCGTCGGCGGCCTCGGCGGCCAGGGCGTCATCCTCTGCGGGATGATCATCGGGAAGGCCGCCTCGATCTTCGACGGCAAGCACGCCACGCTCATCCAGGCGTTCGGCCCCGAGGCGCGCGGCAGCGCCTGCAGCGCTCAGGTCACGGTCGCCGACGAGGCGATCGGGTACCCGTACGTGAAGAACCCCGACGTGCTCATCGTGATGTCGCCCGACGCCTACACCCAGTTCGCGCCGCAGCTCGCCTCCGGCGGCACGCTGCTCTACGAGAGCGATCTCATCACCCCGGACGACAAGCTCCCGGCAGGCGTCAAGGCGTACGGCATCCCGGCCACCAGGCTCGCCGAGGAGCTCGGCCGCCGCCTCGTGCTCAACATCGTGATGACCGGGTTCTTCGCGGGCGTGACCGGCCTCGTCTCGTTTGGGTCGGCCGAGAAGGCCGTCCAGAGCTCCGTGCCCAAGGGCACCGAGGACCTCAACCTGCGCGCGTTCCGCAAGGGTTTCGAGTACGGCCGCGACCTCGTGGCCAAGGGCAACTAGGGAGGGACTGTGAAGCTCGAAGGGTTCCCCCAGCATCTCACGCTGCGCGACGGGTCGGCGCTCGTCATCCGCCCGCTCGACGCCACCGACGCGCCGGCGGTGCTCAAGTTCTACCGGTCGCTGCCCGAGGAGGACCGGCTCTTCCTCCGCGACGACGTGACCAAGCCGGAGTGGCTGCGCCGATTCGTCGGCAGGGTCGAGTCCGGCGAGGTCGTGTCGCTGATCGCCGAGCGCGACGGCAAGGTGGTCGGCGAGGCGACGCTCTACCGCGCGCTGCACGGGTGGACCGTCCACGTGGCCGAGCTCCGCCTCGCCGTCGCGCCGGCGATGCGGCGCAGCGGCCTCGGCACGGCCCTCGCGCACGAGCTCGTGAGGCTCGCGACCCGGATGGGCGTCGAGAAGATGATGATCCAGGTCGTGGAGAACCAGGTCGGGGCCCGAAAGATGTTCCGCAAGCTCGGGTTCAAGCAGGAAGCCGTGCTCCGCGGCCACGTCAAGGACATCCACGGCATGAAGCGCGACCTCATCGTCGGCGCCAACGACATCTCCCACATCTGGGACGCGATGGAGAGCCTCGTCGCCGACTTCTCCCCCTCGGTGGAGTAACGTTCGCAGGTTCGAAGGTTCGAAGGTCCGAACGTTCATAGGTTCAAAAGTTCCCACCTTTGCCACGCGAGGTTGAACGTAAGAGGGCAAACGTCAAACGGGATACAGAGAACAGATGTAGCGGCCGGCCGCCGGCCGGCCGTCGTCAGACACGAGGCGTCGAAAAGCCGGCCGCCCGACGGGCGGCCGCTACATTCCCGGGTTGGATGCGTCTGGTCTTCCCTTTGACCTTGTCCGTTTGACCTCTCGCCTATCCTCACTGAACCTTCGAACGCCTCACGGCGTGCTTCGCTCGTTCGAGAGCAGCGCCAGCCCTTCGCCCTGCCAGAGCAGCCGGGCGTGCGTGACCCCGTCGGCGGCCAGGCGCTGCGACCACGATCGCGCGTCGGCGACCGCGAAGACCCGCCGATCCGAGTCCCAGACGGCGCGGAACCCTGCGGCGTCGGGGAAGCGGGCTGCACGTTCGGCCGGCGTGAGATGGGAGATGCCGAACGCGAGCTCGCCCTCGAAGCACGCGGCGCCGACCGTGCGGTCCAAGTAGACGGGCAGGCTCTCCGGGTAGCAGCGGTACGTGAAAACGAGGTCGCCCTCGCGCAGCACGGGCCGCAGGCGGGCCGCGAGCTCCTCGCTGCTGCGCTCCCGGCCAACGAGAGGCACCACCGTCTGGATCGCCGCGCACAGGCAGCACCCGGCCGCGAACATCGCCAGCAGGCGGGGCTGCCAGCTCCGCGCGAGCGCGGTTGCGGCGACCAGCGCGGCGAGCGCGACCACCAGCACGCCCGGACCCCACAACCCCGGCGATCGCACCCCGCCGAGTCCGACGCGGTCGATCTTTCCGAGCCCGGCCCAGACGAAGCCCATGCCCCAGACCGCCGTGAGCGCCCCGCCCGCGGCGACGCCCCACCGGTCGAGGCGCGTGGCGGCGACCGCGCCGGAGCGCACCCGTTCGACGAGCAGCCCCACGAGCACCGCGAGCGGCGGCAGCGCCGGCAGGACGTACGGGATCAGCTTGGACTGCGAGGCGGAGAAGAACGCGATCACGAAGCCGGCCCAGACCAGGAGGAAGGTGACCTCGCGCCGCTCGGCGAGCGATTCACGCAGCGCAGACCAGCGAACGAGGCGGAGGCTCACTGGAAACAGACCCGACCACGGGACGCAGCCGACGAGCACGATCGCGACGAAGTACCAGAACGGCTCCCCGCGCTCGGCGATCGGCGTCGCGTAGCGCAGCACGTGCTCGTGGATGAAGTAGAACCAGGCGAAGTCGGGGTTACGCGCCGCCACGAGGATGTGCCACGGCGCCGCCACCGCGAGGAACAGCGGCACGCCCGTCAGCCACGGCACGCCGGCCAGGGCGCGCCACCGGCGCGTCGCGAGGAGGTAGAGCACGACGATCGCCCCGGGGATCATGATCCCGATTAACCCCTTCGTCAGCACGGCCAGCGCGGCGGCGAGGAACATGCCGTGCCAGGCCAGGCGAGCGTGCCGTTTCGTATCCGCATCGTGCGCGAGCCAGAAGCACGCGAGCGTGCCCGTCAGGAAGAACGTCAGCAGCATGTCGAGCGTCGCCAGGCGGCCGACGGCGACCCACAACGGCGAGGTACCGAGCACCGCCACCGCCACGGCGCCGACCCGATGCCCTCCCAAGGCCGAGCCCAGGCCATACGCGAGTGCGAGGCCCGCGAGCGCGGCGAGCGCGCTCCAGATCCTCGCGGCGAACGGGTTGACCCCGAGCACGCGCAGCGCGGCGGCGACGAGCCAGTAGTGCAGGGGCGGTTTCTCAAAGTAAAGAACCCCGTCCAGATGCGGCGTCACGAAATCCCCGCTCGCCAGCATCTCGCGCGGCACCTCCGTGTAGCGCCCTTCGTCGGGGTCGAGCAACGGCGCGCCGCCCAGATTCCACAGTGCCAGCAACAGCAGGCATGCGACCACCAGGGCGGGCAGGAGCCGCGCCGCTGCGGGCGGGGAGGGCGGCCTGGTCTCGCTCATCGCAGTTTCCTTGTAGCACGCGCGGCCCGGCCCGGCCAGAGACCCGCCGTTCGCAAGTTCAGAAGGTCCAAGGTTCACCAGAAGGTGGAAGAGGCGAAACGGAGAAGGGCAAAGGGACGGCGGTGAACCTGTGTAGCGGCCGGCCGCTGGCCGGCCGTGGAGCGTCATCTCGTGCCTGCAAGACCGGCCGCCCGGCGGGCGGCCGCTACACTTGCCACTGCCTCGTCCTTCCTCTGACCTTCGCCCCTCTACCTTTGAACCCACGAATCTCGCTTCGCATCCTCGAACATCCGAACCTGCGAACCTTCGAACCTCCGAACGGTTCCCTCCTCCTTCGCTGCTCCGCTCCTCTTCCGCCTTCTGACTCTTCACTCTCAACTCCTAACTGTCTCTGCCCGTGCTATGATCCGGCGGTGTTGCGACTGGGTTTCTCTCAATGACCAGCGGCTTTCCCGCGCCCGGTCGCGACCCGGAGACCGTGCCGCGATGACCACCGCGTTCGCCAAACGGCCCGACTTCCTCCCCTTCTCCCGGCCGACGATCCGGCAGGTGGAGATCGACGAGGTCGTGGACTCGCTCAAGTCGGGCTGGATCACGACCGGGCCCAAGGCCGAGCGGTTCGAGAACGACTTCGCGGCGTTCACCGGCTTCCCACACGCGCTCGCGCTGTCGTCCGCCACCGCGGGCCAGCACATCGGTCTGATCGCGCTCGGTCTCCGCCCCGGCGACGAGGTGATCACGACGCCGATGACGTGGGCCTCGACGGTCAACATGATCGAGGTCGCCGGCGCGACGCCGGTGTTCGTGGACATCCACCGCGACACGCTGCAGATCGACGAGCGCCAACTGGCGTCGGCGGTGACGCCCCGCACGGTCGGGATCATCCCGGTCCATTACGCCGGCGCACCGGCGGCGGTCGACGAGATCCTCGCGGTCGCCGCCAGGCACGGCCTGTGGGTGTTCGAGGATGCGGCGCACGGGGTCGGGTGCCGCTACAGGGGCGCGCACGTGGGCTGCTTCGACCGCCTCGGCGTGTTCTCGTTCCACCCGATCAAGAACATGACGACGGCCGAGGGCGGCGTGCTCGTGACGCGGGACGACGCGCTCGCCGCCAAGCTGCGCGCGCTGCGCTTCCACGGCCTCGAGAAGCAGGCCTGGAACCGCTACGCGGAGGGCGGCTCGCCCCAGGTCGAGATCACGCTCCCGGGCTTCAAGTACAACTTCATGGACCTGCAGGCGGCGCTCGGCATCCACCAGCTCGCCTCGATCGGCGAGTTCAACGCCCGCCGGCGCGAGCTCTCGGCACTCTACGACGCCTTGTTCGCCGAGGTGCCCGAGGTCGAGCCGCTCGGCGTCCCGGCCTACGAGCATTTCCACACTCGGCATCTGTACGTGCTCAAGGTGCTCGGGACCGCCGGCATCGCGCGCGACTCGTTCATCGCCGAGCTGCGATCCCGCAACGTGGGGACGGGCATTCACTTCCGAGCGGTCCATACGCAGCCCTACTACGCGACCAAGTACCCGGCGTGGGCCGGGAAGCTCCCGGTGGCCGAGTGGGTCTCGGACCGCCTTTGCTCGATCCCGCTGTTCCCCCTGATGACCGACGAGGACGCGCGCTACGTGGTGGCGGCGGTCAAGGACGTGCTCGCCCGTTGTGGCGCGGGCGCCCCCGCCCGCGGAAAGAGCGCCCCCGCCAGCCGTGCAGGCGCACCAGCCCGCGACTAGAGGCACCATGGCCGATCCTTCGCTCTCGGTCGTCGTTCCGGTCTACAACGAGGAGGCGAACCTCCCGGAGCTGCTGCCGCGCCTGGCGGCGGCGCTCGCAACGATAGGGAAGAGCTACGAGGTGGTCCTGGTCAACGACGGCAGCCGCGACGGCTCGCTCGAGCTCCTGCGCGACGGCGCAGCCGCCGACTCGCACCTCACCGTGATCGACTTCAACCGGAACTACGGCCAGCACGCCGCCGTGTTCGCGGGGTTCGAGGCCGCGCGCGGCGAGATCATCGTCACCCTGGACGCTGACCTCCAGAACCCCCCGGAGGAGATCGGCAAGCTGGTCGCCAAGATGGAGGAGGGGTACGACGTCGTCGGGTCGGTCAGGATCAAGCGGCAGGACTCGATGTTCCGGCGGCTCGCCTCGCGGCTCGTCAACCGCGTGACCTCGATGGCCACCGGCGTGCACCTGTCCGACTACGGCTGCATGCTGCGCGCCTACCGCCGCGGCGTGGTCAAGACGCTGTGCCAGTCGAAGGAGATCTCGACGTTCATCCCGGTGCTCGCCGACATGTTCGCCGGGCGCGTGACCGAGGTGCCGGTCGTGCACGCCGAGCGGCTGCGCGGCGAGAGCAAGTACAGCCTCTGGAAGCTCGTCCGGCTGCAGTTCGACCTCATGACGAGCTTCTCGCTGTGGCCCCTTCGTTTCACGATGGGGTTCGGGGTCGCCATGGCGACTGCCTCGATGCTGGTCGCCGCGGTCCTCGTCGTCGGCCGCATCGTCGAGGGCCACGAGTGGGCGGTCAGCGGCGTGTTCACGCTATTCGCCGTGCTGTTCTTCTTCGTCGGCGTGATCCTTTTTGCCATCGGCCTGCTCGGCGAGTACATCGGCCGCATCTACCTCGAGGTCCGCCACCGCCCCCGCTACGTCGTCCGCCAGGTCTTCGGCAGGGACGCGCGGTGAGCGTCTCTTCCGGACCCCGGACCCCGGACCCCGGACCCCGGGCTCTGGTATTCGGCTATCACACCATGGGGTGCGTCGGCTTCGACGCACTGCTGCGGCACGGCTTCGAGATCCCGGCCGTCGTGACCCACCGCGACGACCCGCACGAGGAAGTGTGGTGGGAGTCGCTGGCCGAGCGCGCCGAGGCGCGGGGGATCCCGGTGCGCCTGCCCGAGAAGGCCGATCTGAAGAGCGACGCGTTCACCGAGCTGGTCGCGTCGTACCGGCCCGACTTCGTCTTCTCGTTCTACTTCCGGTGGATGATCCCCACCCGCGTACTGGCGCTGGCGCCACGCGGCGCGTTCAACCTGCACGGGTCGCTGCTGCCCCGATACCGGGGCCGCGCGCCGGTCAACTGGGTGCTGGTCAACGGCGAGACCGAGACCGGGGTGTCGCTGCATGCGATGGTCGCCACGCCCGACGCCGGAGGGCTCGTCGACCAGGAGCGCGTGAAGATCGCGTTCGAGGACAGCGCCCTGACGCTGTACCGGAAGCTGGAGGCCGCCGCCGTCGTGATGCTCGACCGCGCGCTGGCGCGCGTGCGGGACGGCGGGGCGTGGCTGCACCCGATGGACCTGACCAAGGGCTCGTACTTCGGCGGGCGCACACCCGAGGACGGGCGCTTCGAGTGGAGCTGGCCGGCCCTGAAGATCTACAACCTCGTTCGCGCCGTCACGCACCCCTACCCGGGCGCGTTCACGACCTTCGCGGGGCGCAAGCTGTTCGTGTGGTGGGCGACGCCGATTGCCGGCGCCGACGCCGGACCCGGCGAGATCGTCGCGATCGGTCCGGAGGGTTTGGACGTCGGCACCGGCGACGGCGTCCTCCGTCTCGTCACCGTCCAGATCGAGGGTGAGGCCGAGGTATCGGCAGCCGCATTCGCGGCCTCGCACCGTCTCTCGCCCGGAGCGCGCCTCGAACCGGCGACCGCACCTTCGGACCACGGACCACGGTCCACGGACCACGTCGCACACCCCGGCCCCAAACCTGGAGATCTCGAATGAACATCCTCATCCTCGGCGTCAACGGCTTCATCGGAAACGCGCTCACCCGGCGCATCCTCGCGACCACCGACTGGGAGGTCCACGGCATGGACCTCTCGGCGAACAAACTCGAGCACTCGCTGCAGCACGAGCGGTTCCACTTCCTCGAGGGCGACATCACGGTCAACAAGGAGTGGATCGAGTACCGCGTGAAGACGAGCGACGTCGTGCTGCCGCTCGTCGCCATCGCGACGCCGGCGACCTACGTCAAGGAGCCGCTCCGGGTGTTCGAGCTCGACTTCGAGGAGAACCTGCGGGTGATCCGGCAGTGCGTCAAGTACCGCAAGCGGGTCGTGTTCCCTTCGACGTCCGAGGTCTACGGCATGTCCACCGACCCCGAGTTCGACGAGGACACCAGCCCCCTCGTCCTCGGGCCGATCAACAAGCCGCGCTGGATCTACTCGTGCTCGAAGCAGCTGCTCGACCGCGTGATCGCGGCGTACGGCCAGCAGGAGGGGTTGCGCTACACGCTCTTCCGGCCGTTCAACTGGATCGGACCCAAGCTCGACGACATCGACGCCGCCAAGGAGGGCTCCTCCCGCGTCGTCACGCAGTTCGTGATCAACCTGTTCCGCGGCGAGCCAATCAGGCTCGTGGACGGCGGCGAGCAGAAGCGCTGCTTCACGTGGCTGGAGGACGGCATCGACGGGCTGGTCGCGGTCATTGCGGACGAGCGCAGCGTCTGCAACGGCCAGATCTTCAACCTCGGCAACCCGGACAACGAGTGCTCGGTCAAGGAGCTCGCCGAGAAGCTCGCGCGCCTGTACGAGGCCCGGCGCGCCGAGATCCCGAACTACGCCCCGCCGCGCATCGAGGAGGTCAGCTCCGCCAGTTACTACGGAACGGGGTACCAGGACATCCTCACCCGCAAGCCCTCGATCGCCAAGGCGAGGAAGGTGTTGGGCTGGTCGCCGAAGGTGTCGCTCGACAAGGCGCTGGAGCTGACGTTCGACGCCTTCCTCGCGGACTGGCTCGCGCAGTGAGAGAGGCAGGGCGCAGGGCGCAGGGCGCAGGGCACAGGAAGGCATGACGGCGACGGGCGTCCAGCTCCTACTGGGGTTGCGGGTGGACGTCGACACGCACGACGGGATGAAGAACGGCGTGCCCGTCCTGCTCGACGTGTTCCGCGACGCCGGCGTCAAGGGGACGTTCTACCTCTCGATGGGCCCCGACAACTCCGGGAAGGCGGTCTTCAACGTGCTCCGTCGCCCGGGGTTCCTCGCGAAGATGCGGCGGACCGGCGCGGCGCGGGTCTACGGATTGAGGACCGCGCTTTCCGGCACGCTGCTCCCGGCGCGCATGATCGCCGTTGCGTTCCCCGACACGGCGCGCCGCGTGATCGCGGAGGGGCACGAGGCCGGCGTCCACGCCTGGGACCACAGGCGGTGGCAGGACAAGCTCCAGCGCCTCTCGGAGAACGAGGTCGCATCGCAGCTCGGCCAAGGACGGCAGGCGTTCGTCAACATCTTTGGGGAGCCGCCGCGCACCTTTGCGGCGCCCGCCTGGTACGGCGACGAGCGCTCGCTGCAGGTCGAGGAGTGGTACGCGCTCGAGTACGCCAGCGACTGCCGTGGTGTGGAGCCGTTTCTCCCGGTCGTCGGCGGCAAGCGGCTCGCGACGCCACAGGTGCCGACCACGCTCCCCACCCTCGACGAGGCCCTCGGCGAGACGCACCGCGAGGCGCGAGCGTTCTTCGCGTCGATGCTCGACGCCGCCGCCTCCGCCGCCTGGCCGGTGCTCACCGTGCACGCCGAGCTCGAGGGCGGGCCCTACGCCGCTGACCTGCGCTGGTTCCTCGAGCGGGCGGGCGAGCGCGGCATCCGGCCCGTCCCGCTGGGCGAGCTTCTCGCGACCCGCCGTGCCAGCGGCACGCCGCTCCCCGAGCGCACGATGGGCTACGGCACCGTCCCCGGCCGCCACGGCACCGTCTTCATGCCGGTGGGCGGCTGAGAGCTCCTCCCGGCCAGCCACCCAGTCGAAGGTCGAAAGTTGGAAGTCGAAAGCTAGAGGCTCACGACCCAAGCGCGTTGTTGCCGGACGGGTGTCTCTACATTCGACTTTCGACTTTGAACTCTTAGCGGTAGCCCGTCGCCCTTCGACTCCCGTCTCCTCGCTACCGCCTCGCTCAAGCTGGTCCTTGACGTATTTCGCCACGGACGGAGCGGTCAGGCTCCAGTGCGCGTTGGCAGCGACGATTGGGTCCTTCTCCGAGGTCAGCCTCTCGAGTGTCTCGCGGGCCGTTGTCCGGGCGGGTTCGACGCCGAGGGCCGCGACGTAGCCGAGGGTGAGAGTCGCTTCGCAGCGGAAGCGGCGGTCCGGTGACGACCGAGCCATCTCCACGGCGGCTTCAAGGTGCGTCCTCGGTATGTCGATTTCGTACGCGCCGGCCGCCGTCGTCCGGACGTACGGCGTGATCTCCACCGCCGTGACGCGCGCCGCGGACAGGTACTTCTGCGGCGGGGCCTCGGCGGCGACGACAGCGGCGAGCACCGCCAGCTCGTTCCTCCCTTCCCTGCGGGCGCGGTCGTAGATGGCCTCGGCGCCGATCCGGATGCACGCCAGGCCGACGAGGTCGTTGATGAGAACCGCGTCTTCCTGCCGCAGAAGGCGGCCCAACCGGATGACGCGGCGGAAGTCGGCCATCGCGTCGTCGAACGCCGGGGCATCGGTCCCGCGGGCAAGCCACGAGCGCGCGAGGGTGAGCATGAAGAGCAGGTTGGGGATTCGCGTCCCGTCGCCCCGGACGGGGAAGATACCCGGGTAGAACCGCATCGCGGCCTGATCGCACCACGGCGCGGCCTCGGCGAGGAGTGGGTCGCCGGGCGGGAGCACCATGCCGATCGGCGGCCGGTCCGCGCGCCTCGCCAGGGCCGCGTCGGCCTCGGCCGCGCGAGGGCCGTTGGGCTTCCCGAACGCGGCGAACCACGTGCCCGCGTTTGCGGTCCCGGTTCCGAGGGGCGCCAGCATGTCGAGGTCGGTCACGAACCGGAGGGGCCACTTCTCGCCGTATGGGCACGACCAGCACGGGATCGACAGCTTGGCGAGGTCGCACGGGTGCGGCGCCGGGATGTCGGCCGCCGGCGCTGCCGGCACGGCGGGAGCAGGTGAGCGGGCAGGGCTGAGAAGCGCCGCGGCGAGCGCTCCGCTCAAGACGACGACGACGCCTGCGGCGGCTATCACTCCGAGACGGACGGTGCGGGCGCGTGGATCGCTCATGACTTGTCCTCCATTCGGTGCAGCGGTTGCACCGGTTCCGGGGCGCGCGGCGCCGAGGCGTTCCCAGGCACGGCCCCGATCGCGACGTACTCCGCCCGCAAGCGGGGCAACGCCACGACGGCTTGCAGTTCGTTGCCGCGCGTTGCGCCGCCAGACGCGGCGGACGGCGTCTGTGCACCCCGGCTCGCGTGTCGCGGCGGCGCGGACGGCGACGTTCGCGATGGCGAGCGCGACAACCGCCCCCGCCCATGCGAGACGAAGAGGGCGGCTCTCCCAGGCGCGGCGCCAGGGGTCCCGGGCCGGCCGGCCCCAGGCGTCCCTCGCCCTCGCCAGGGCCCTCTCGCGCAGCTCGCCGGGAGGTCCAGAGGCCTCCAGCCGAGGTCACCAGCCGACGGATCTCTTCGTCTTCGTGACTGTCGTTCATGTCGTGCTCCCGAGAAGGTTGCGAAGCGCCGCCACGGCGAGGCGGTAGCGGCTGGCGGCCGTGAACGCCGGAATGCCGAGGCAGCGTCCGATCTCGGCGTGGCTCATCCCGGCAGCGTCGTGGAGGTAGACGACCTCCCTCTGTTTGGCGGAGAGCCGCCGCACGAGGCGCCCAGGCGCTGACGCGCGTCCACGGCCCGGCCGTCGTCCATCGGCTCCGCCGCGAGCTCCGCGTGGTCGGCGAGCGGCTCCGCCTGCCGCCTTCTCGCCCGCCGTACCGCATCGACCGCCAGCCGGTGGGTGACCGACAGCAGCCACCAGCGCGGTTCGCGTACCTGCGCCGAGCCGATCACGGTGCTCGGCGACGCGGACGAACACCTCCTGCACGACGTCGGCGGCGAGCTCGCGGCTCCCGGTCCGCCACAGGGCGAGCCCGAACAGCCGCCGGCTCGCCATGTCGTAGAGCGGCCCGAGCGCGTCGGCATCGCCGGCCGCCAGAGCGCGGAACAGCTCGACCCAGCTCGACGCGTCGTCCCACGCGCCGGCTCCTTCCCTGGCCGGCGCTTCTGGAACCGCTTCGGTCATCGGGGGGGCCACCGCCGCCATGCTATGAGAGACGCGCGGCCTGCGCCACCTTGTCACTGTTTGAAAAGCGGCTGACAGCACTCCCCCACCCACCCGACCAGCTCACAGCTGACAGTACTCGACCCGCAATTTGGGACTGCTGACTGTTTGCTGTCGGCCGTGAGCTGTCAACTGTTGGCTGTTGACTCTCCGCTGTCAGCTCTCTTCTTCGGCGGATTTTTCCAGCTCGGCGATGCGCTTGCGCACCAGCATCTCGGCCATGTCGGGGATGATCTCCCAGGCGATGCGCTCGAGCTGGGGTGCGGCGAGCTCGACGACCCGCCTCGCGATCTTTTCGACCTGCTCCTCGCTCAGCGACTCGGCCGCGACCCGTGCGGGCACGGGCGGCGGGGGCGGGATGAGCGCGGCGGCGCGCGTCGCGATGCGCTCAATGTGCTCGTCGGTGAGGAGATCCGCGGCCGTCAGCGGCGCGGGCGCCGGCGGGATCGGCACGAGATCGGCCGCTCGCCTGGCGATGCGGTCGACGTGCTCGTCGGTGAGGAGATCCGCGGCGGTCAGCGGCGCGGGCGCAGGCGGGACCGGCACGAGGTCGGCCGCTCGCCGGGCGATGCGGTCGACGTGCTCGTCGGTGAGGAGGTCCGCGGCGGTCAGCGGCGCGGGCGCGGGCGGGACCGGCACGAGATCGGCCGCTCGCCTGGCGATGCGGTCGACGTGCTCGTCGGTGAGGAGGTCCGCGGCCGTCAGCGGCGCAGGCGCGGGCGGAATCGGTACGAACGCCGCCGCTCGCCTGGCGATGCGCTCGACGTGCTCGTCGGTGAGCAGGTCCGCCGCGGTGGGCGGCGCGAGGACCTCCGGGCGGGGCATCATCTCGGCCACGCGGCGCGCGATGTGCTCGACGGCCTCCGGGGGCAGCGTCCCGGCCACGAGTGGGGCGGCCTCGAGAGCGACCGCCGCGAGGCGCGGCGCGGCCGCAGCCGGCGCTGCGGCGGGCTGGGGCATCGGCGACGGTCCCGCCGGGAAACGCTGGGTCGGCCATTCCTCCATTGCCCGCTCGCGGGCCGACTCGGGCGTCGGCTCCGCCGCGAACGCGTGCGCCGGTTCTGGGGCGACGTCCGGGAAACGACCGGCTGCCGGCGCGGCGTCCGGTGCCGCCGGCGCCTCATCGAGCGCGAACGGCTCGGCCCCGGCAGGAGCGTCGGGGGCGAAGAACAGCGGCTCGGTCGTCAGTGCCGGCGGCTCCGGGCCGAATGCGTCCGGCTCCGGCTCGAACGACGGCGGTTCCGGCGTCAAGGTCATGCTGCTCGCCGGGGGCGGCGCCGTCGGAACCGGGCGGACGACCGCGGGCTCGTCGCCGCCGAACGCGAACGACTGGCTCGACACGGCGGTCGGTGTCTCGGGCCCGGCGAGCTCGGGCGGCGCCAGCATCGGCGCCGACGGGCGGGAGTCTCCGAGCGAGCTGGCCGTGAGGTCGATGCCGTCCTCGGGGATCGACGGCGGCGGCAACACCTGCGCCACCATCTTGTCGAAGCCGCTGGTCGAGAAGTCGAGCGCGGCGACGCCCTCGGGGATCCCTCCATCGTCGACGGCGCCCACCTCGGGCAGCGGGGGCGTGGCCGCCACCGCCTGCACCCGCCGCAGGAGATCCTCGACCACGTTGATCAGCTCGCGGGCCTCGAACGGCTTGGTGACTATGGCGTCGCAGCCGGCCGCCAACGCGCGGTCGCGGTCGAACGGCTCGAACGTCCCGGTGAGCAACACGACAGGAATGTGCAGGGTGTTCGGGTCGCTCTTGAGGGTCTGGCATACCTCGTAACCGTTCACGTCCGGCATCACGACGTCGCAGAGGACCACGTCCGGCTTGGTCTCGGGGAGGCGCTTGAAGAGGTCGCGCCCGCTCCCGACCGCCACGACCTTGTGCTCGGTTTCCGCGAAGGTGAGCTCCACGACCTTTTGGATCGTGATGCTGTCATCGGCAAGCAGGAGGGTTCCGCCCATTGTCACCTCGCGTCCACAAGGCTATCGATCTCTTGGTACCACGAACTGGATGCAGTGTCAACGATTTGGCCGGTGTTGCCGGCCTCGAACCGGGGTGCTCCGTCGTCGTCGATCCACACCACAGTACCGGTTTCGAGCCACCCCGGGATCACGTAGGCCGCTCTCTCGCCGTCGACGAGCCGCCACGGCCGGTGGAAGTGGCCCCAGAAGACCACGTCCACCCCGGCGGCAAAGTGACGCCTGGAGGCCGCGGTCAGGTCGGCGACCGGCAGCCGTCTCCGGTACGAGAAGTTGGTCTCCTTGAGGCGCGCCTCGGTGCCGAGCACCAGCCTCTGCGCGAGGCGTCGCGGCAGCAGGCGGGCCCAGAGGCGGGCGGGAGCGCTCTTCGAGACGGTGCGCCAGAACCTGTACGAGCGGTCGCTTCGGTTGACGAGGTCGCCGTGCTCGAGCAGGAACCGCCGGCCGCCGGCGACGAAGGAGTGCGCGGTGCACGCGACGTCGCGGTAAGGGTCCAGGTCCGGCGCGTCGAGGAAGAAGTCGCGGTTGCCTTCGACCATCACGACGCGCGCACCCTCGGCGCGAAGGCGCGCGACCTCTTCCAATCCGCGCCGGACGGTTGCGTCCCAGAACCGCGAGAAACCTACGAGCGCGCGGAAAACGTCGCCGAGGAAGATGACCTCGCCCACTGCCCGCCCTCGCAGGGCGGCGACCGCTGAGACGAACCTGTCGATGTCGCCCGGTCCCTGCCCGACGTGGAGATCCGCGAGCACTGCGCGCAGCACGCGTCATGCTAGCATCTGCCGGATCTGGGGAGGCAAGTGGCGACAGCGACCACCTCGCGCGAGACAAGGAGTCGGCGCGGCTCGCCGGATGCACGCCGACGCGTGCTGCTCACCGGCGCCGGGGGGTTCGTCGGCCGCGAGGTGCGACGCCAGCTCATCGAAGGCGGCTGGGAGGTGGTCGCGCTCTCGCGCAGCCTGTCCGCGGCGGAGGCGCGCGCCGGCGTGATCCAGGTCGCCGCCGACCTCAACGGCAAGGGGTGGGAACGGTGGTGCGGCGGATGCGTCGCGGCGATTCACCTCGTCGGGATCATCCGGGAGATCCGACGCGCCGGCGCGACGTTCGAGCGGGCGCACGTGCGTGCGACCGAGCGCGTGGTCGCTGCGTGCCGCGAGGCCGGCATCGGGCGCCTCCTCCACATGTCGGCGCTCGGCGCGCGCGCCGGCGCGACGACCGCATACCACCGCACCAAGTGGAGCGCCGAGGAGGTCGTGCGGGCGTCCGGCCTCCACTGGACCATCTTCCGCCCGGCGCCGATCTTCGGACCGGGGGACGGCTTCACGGACACGATCGCGCGGGCGGTGCGACGGCTGCCCGTGTTCCCGGTGTTCGGGGACGGCCGCTACCAGCTGCAGCCGGTGGATCTCGTCGAGGTTGCGCGCTGCTTCGTCGCGGCGTTCGACGACCCCGCCACCATCCGCGCGACGTACGAGCTGGGCGGACCGGAGGCGCTGACGTACGACGAGGTCCTCCGCCGGATCGCCGGCGCGCTCGGCGTTCGGCGCACGTTCGTGCACCTGCCCCTCGGCCTCGCGAAGGCACTCGTCGGCGTGATCCAGCACCTGCCCGGCGCGCCGATCTCACGCGACCAGCTCACGATGCTGCTCGAAGGCGCGACCTGCGACACCACCGCCTCCCAGCGCGTCTTCGGCGTCCCCCGCACCCGCTTCGAAGGCCTCACGTGGCTGGCGCGCCCGTCAGGCGCCGCTCGGCGAGAGGCCTGACACCAGCTTACAGCTGACAGCTTCTGTCACCGGTCGCTCGCGTCGCCGACCTCGAGGCGGATGGTTCGATAGGCGCGGAACACGTCGGAGCCCTCGTAGACGACACCGGCGAAGAGCACCGCCATCCCCAGCAGGAACACGGGGAGCGGGTGCAGCAGCACCGCCGCCCAGTCCGGGCCGGTGACGCGCAGGCCGAGCAGCAACGACGTCAGCACGAAGCAGCCGACGGCGGCGACCTGGCAGAGCACCGCGTTGCGCAGCAGGCGCACGCGCCCGAGGAGGTCCGGGAGCTGGCGGAGGACGCTGGCCAGCCGCGTCACGTCGCCGGCCGTGGCGGACTCGGGCGGAGTCGTGGCGCGCAGCAGGCGCCGCCGCTCCTCGTTGAGCACCCGGATGCGGCTCATGATCACGGAGTAGCGGTTGAGCAGGCCGAGCAGCAGGAGGCCGGACGCCGACACCATGATGGCCGGCGCGAGGATTGCCTGGATCGCCTGCGCCGCAAAGCCGTACCTGGTTTCCATACTCACCCTCCCCAGACGGCGCCCAGGCGGGGCCCCGCCACCCGCGCGGCGTCCCCGACGGCGGCCACGCTCACCCCTGCGGCTCGGGCCGCCGCCACGCACGCCTCGTGCTCGGGCTTCGCCGAGACGATGCGGCCGTCGAAGACGCCGACCTTGATCGGGACCGCTCCGTAGCGGGTCTCGACCACCACCGTGTGGCGATCGAGTTCGGGCCGCGTGCACGCCACGAGGCGAACCCCGAGCGTGACGCCCTCGCCGAACAGCGTCGCCGAGACCGCGCCGACCAGCGAAGGCTCGGCAAGCGCGCGGACTTCCGCCATCGGCCGGCCCTTACGGCCCGTGCCGGGCAGGCACCACGCGTCGAGCGCGCCCGCCGCCCGCAGCGCCTCGAGGAGCGTCCCCAGAGCCTCGCCTGTGACGTCGTCGAGCGTCGCCTCGATCAAGGTCAGCGGCCGTCCGGCCGGCCGGTCGGCCGCCTCCTCGAGCAGGAACGCCCGCAGGAGGTTGGGAAGACCCGCGAACGTGCGCGTGCCGAGGCCGATGCCGACGCCGAGGAGCGTGCCGCCCGGGAGCGGCCCGAACCGCTCGACCAGCGTGGTCAGGAGGGTCGCGCCGGTCGGGGTCGTCATCTCGCCGTCGGCGGCGTGCGCGGCGATCGGCACGCCCCGAAGCAGGCGGGCGACGGCGGGGGGCGGCACCGGGAGGAGGCCGTGCTCGGTCGCAACGGTGCCCGAGCCGACAGGGACCGGCCCGCACTCGACGCGCTCCACCCCGAGCAGCTCGACGGCCGCGACCGTGCCCACGATGTCGATCACGGCGTCGGCCGCGGACAGCTCGTGGAGGTGGGTCTCCTGGAGCGGCACCCCGTGAACTTCGGCCTCCGCCTCGAACACGCGGCGGAATGCCGCCAGGGCCACGTCCCGCACGTGCGCCGGGAGCTCGGCGCCGCCCAGCAGCGCCTCCACGTCGCGCAGCCGCCGCGCCGGGTGGGCGGCCTCGTCGAGGCGGACGGTGACCCGCGTGCCGGCAAACCCTCCGCTGCGGTCGCGTACCGCCTCGAGCCGCCAACCGCCGAGGTGCAAGCCGGCCAGCACGGCCTCCAGGCGCTCGCGGGCGACGCCCAGGTCCAGCAGCGCGCCGAGCAGCATGTCGCCCGCCGCGCCCCCGAACGGGTCGATGTAGAGCACCTTCGTCATTACCACCCCCTCAGCCTTGCCTCACGGAGACCGCCCCCGGAGAACGAGGCGAGTGAAGAGTTAAGAGTGAAGAGTTAAGAGTTCAAAAGCAACGCCGCCCCGTAACCCGGCCGTTGGTTCCCGGCAGCGCCCCTTCGAGCGGACTTTGACTCTCGCCTTTCAACTCTTCACTCTTAACTCTTACTACGGCGGCACGATTGTAGTTGACAGGGTCAGGGTCAGGCGGCGTAACGGACGTGGTCCTCGTTGAAGTAGGAGCGGATGACGCCGGGTCGTTTTTGGGTGCTGCGGAGATAGGAGCGGACGCCAGCCACCATCTCGGCCTTGGTCCTGGGCCGTCGGCGGCCGAGCGCGTCGGCCTTGACGTCGTTGTTGAGCATCTCGTCGGGATTCAACTCGGGGCTGTAGCCCGGAAGGTAGAAGAGTTCGAGTTCGTCAAGGTGTTGCACGCGCCACGCCTGGACGAGAGTCGCCCGGTGCACGGGATGCCCGTCCACGATCACGAACACCTTCCGCTTGGCCTGTCGGACGAGCCGCCGCACGAAGTCCAGGAACACCTTCACCCGGAATCTCTCGCCAAAGACCATGAAGCACAGGTGCCCACGGTTGGTCACCGCCGAAATCATATTGGTCGAGAAACGTTGCCCCGTCCCGGGGATGACCGGGGTCTGCCCCTTCGGGCTGAAGCTCGTCCCAGCCTGATGGTCCGACCGCAGCCCCATCTCGTCGCCCCAGTAGATCTCAGCTCTCTCGGCCTTCGCCCTCGCTCGAATCGCCGGATAGGTCTCCGTCAGCCACCTCTGGACCGCCACCGGATTCCTCTCGTAGGCCCTGCGCACCGGCTTCTGCGGCGTGAACCCCCAACTCCTCAGGTACTTGCCAACCGTGGTCAGGGCCAACCGCGGCCCGATCCGCTCCTCGATCAACTCCTGCACCGCCTCCCGCGTCCACAGCGCGAACGGAAGCCTCAGCTGCTCAGGGCATCGCCCCCGGATCCACTCCACCACCCGTACCGCCTCACGCCCGGTCAGCGCCGCGCCCTGCCCCTTGCGCCGACCCCGCCGCCGCGCCCCCAGCGCCTCCTCACCACCCTCCCGAAACGCCCTCTGCCACTTGATCACCGAGTACCGGCTGACCCCGAACACCCGCGCCGCCTCGGCCTGGCTCATCCCCGACAGCACCGCAGCCACGGCCTTCTTCCGCAGGTCCTCTTGCGCCACTCCAGGAAGCGAGCGAGCGTCTCGGGTTTCCATGCCGACAATATCGGCTCTGCCCCGCCATTTGTCAACTATTATCGTGCCTGATTAGTAACTCTCAACTCTAAACTCCGCCGCCACTGGGCGGTTTGGTTAGCCCTAGGTGCGGCGGTAGGCGAAGCGGTGCACCGGCCGGGCGTCTTGCGCGTACTTGATCTCGAAGTTGGTCGGCGGGACGCCGGCGAACGCCGGTTCCGCCGGGCACGGCGCCAGGCGGGCCTCGGAGGCGACCAGCTCGCCGATCAGTGCCGCATAGGGCTCGTGGTCGGTCTTCACGCGGAGCAAGCCGCCGTCGGCGAGCACCTCCGCGATCCGGGCGACGTTCTCGGGTCTGAAGAAGCGGCGCTTGTGGTGGCGCATCTTCGGCCAGGGGTCGGGGAAGTAGACGTGGACCGCGGCGACGCTGGCCGGGGCGAGGCACCGGAAGAGCAGGTCTTCGGCCGTGGTGTGGACGAGCCGTACGTTCGCGAGCCCGGCGCGAGCGGTACGAACCGCCGCGATCTCGAGGTACTTGCGGGCGCGCTCGACCCCGACGAAGCCCGCGTCCGGGTGGGCGGCGGCCCACGCCAGCATGAACTTCCCCTTGCCGACGCCGAGCTCGATCTCGAGCGGCATCGCCCGCCCGAACAGCGCCGAGCCGGCCAGCGGCAGCTCCACGCTGCCGAGCTCGAGCATCGGGGCGAGCGTCGGCACCGTGGCGATCAACCCTCGGAGTGGTCGACGGCCTCGGGGTCCTCGTCGCCGAACACGACGCCGATCGACCGCGCCGCGCGGACCAGCTGGCAGTTCGGATCGACCCGCTTCAGGTGCCCGATCGCGTCCGCCAGCGGTACCGAGACGATGGCGTCACCGCGGAGCGCGACCATCTTGCCGAACTCGCCCGTGACGGCCAGGCGCGCCGCCTCCACGCCGAAGCGCGTCGCCAGGATGCGGTCGACCGGCACCGGCGTGCCGCCGCGCTGGATGTGGCCGAGCACCGTTGCCCGCACCTCGTAGCCGCCGCGCGTCTCGATCTCCCGGGCGATCTGGAACGAGACCCCTCCGAGGCGTTTCCAGCCCGTCACCGCGTCCTGGCCGACGAACACCTGCTCGCCGCCCAGCGGCGCCGCGCCTTCGGCCGCGACGACCAGCGAGAACGTCCGCCCGCGGCGTTCCCTGGCGCGGAACTTCGCAATCAGCGGCTCGAACTTGAACGGGATCTCCGGGATGAGGACGACGTCGCTCCCGCCCGCGAGCCCCGCGTGGAGCGCGATCCAACCCGTGTCGCGTCCCATCACCTCGAGCACCATCACGCGGTGGTGGCTCTCCGCCGTCGTGTGCAGGCGGTCGAGCGCCGAGGTGGCGGATTCCAGGGCGGTGGCGAATCCGAACGTGACCTCCGTGGCGGAGAGGTCGTTGTCGATGGTCTTGGGGACGCCCACGACCGGAATGCCGAGCTCGCGCCAGAAGCGCTCGGCGATCGAGAGCGAGCCGTCGCCCCCGATCACGATCAGGCAGTCGAGGCCAAGCTTCTCGACGTTCCGGCTGACGTTGGTCGAGCAGTCGAGGACTTCCTCGGCGCCGTCCGGGCGGCGGTACGCGTAACGGAACGGGTTGCCGCGGTTGGTGGTGCCGAGGATCGTCCCGCCCCGCACCAACAGGCCGGCTACGTCCGCGAGGCCGAGCTCCCGGGCCTTCATCTCGACCAGGCCGATGAAGCCCTCCGAGATCCCCATTACGCTGACGCCGTGCTCCACCTTGCAGGCGCGCACGACGGCGCGAATCACCGCGTTCAGCCCCGGGGCGTCGCCCCCGCCGGTCAGCACGCCGATGCGACGGATCGTGCTCACTGCGCCTCCTCCAGGCCCAGGTGCACGAGCTCAATGCCGGCCTCCAGGGCGAACTCCGCGATGCGCTCGTCGCGGTAGAACTCGCCGTAAAGGACCCGGCCGATCCCGGCGTTGGCGATGAGCTTGAAGCAGTCCCAGCAGGGCGAGGCGGTGACGTAGACGTCGGCGCCGTCGATGCTCACGCCGTGACGGGCGGCCTGCAGGATGGCGTTCGCCTCCGCGTGGACCGTGCGCACGCAGTGGTCGTTCTCCATAAGGCAGCCGATCTCGGTGCAGTGCCGCAGGCCGCGCAACGAGCCGTTGTAGCCGGTCGCGAGCACCGCCTTGGAACGCACGATGATCGCGCCCACGCTCTTGCGCGGGCAGGTCGATCGCGTCGCCGCCTGCACGGCGAGGTTCATGAAGTAGCGGTCCCACGACACGCGCGGCATCGCGATAGTCTAACCGCACTTGCGACTGGGTGGGGCGTTCGAAGGTTCGAAGGCTCGGTGAGGATAGGCGGGGGGTCGGGCGGAAAGGGTCAAAGGGACAACCAGACGCATCAGGCCGGGGAATGTAGCGGCCGCCCGTCGGGCGGCCGGCCTTTCGACGCCGGCCCGTGCCTGGCAACTGTCATCCTGAGGCCCGCCACAGGCGGGCCGAAGGATCCCACGGGAACGCGACCGACCCCGTGGGCAGTGCGCGCTCGGGGGGATCCTTCGTCGGCGCGCCTGCGGCACGCCTCCTCAGGATGACATGGGGGCGGCGGCGCACTAGTGGAGGCCGGAGCCCGAGGCGAGCTCCTTCACCAGGCTGCCCACCACGCTCTTCGCGTCGCCGAACACCATGAGCGTGCGGTCGAGGTAGTACAGCTCATTGTCGATCCCCGCGAACCCCGGGCTCATGCCGCGCTTGATCACCATCACGGTGCGCGCCCTGTCCACGTCGAGGATCGGCATCCCGTAGATCGGGCTCGCCTTGTCGTTGCGCGCCGCGGGGTTGGTGACGTCGTTGGCGCCGATCACGAGCGCCACGTCGGCCTGCGGGAAGTCGGAGTTGATCTCGTCCATGGCGAACATGCGGTCGTATGGGATGTCGGCCTCGGCGAGGAGCACGTTCATGTGGCCTGGCATGCGTCCGGCGACCGGGTGGATGGCGAACCTCACCTCGACGCCGAGCTTGGTCAGCGTGTCGAACAGCTCGCGCACCTTGTGCTGCGCCTGCGCGACCGCCATCCCGTACCCGGGGACCACGATGACGAGCGACGCGTTCGCGAGGATCGGTGCCGCTTCCTCGGAGGTCGCGCTGCGCACGATGCGCTGCTCGGACGCCGCCGCCGAAGCGTGAACCTGTCCGAACGCGCCGAACAGGACGTTCGTGAACGAGCGGTTCATCGAGCGGCACATGATGATCGAGAGGATCAGGCCCGACGAGCCGTCGAGCGCGCCCGCGATGATCAGCAGGTGGTTGTCGAGCACGAACCCCATCGCACACGCCGAGAGGCCCGCGTACGAGTTGAGCAGCGAGATGACGGTCGGCATGTCGGCGCCGCCGATCGGGATGATGAGCAGGACGCCGAAAGCGAGCGCCAGGCCCCCGAACGCCGGGAAAAGCCAGGTCCGGGCCGGCGTCGCCACGAGCACCGCCCCGGACGCCACGGCGAGACCCAGCAGGGACAGGTTGACGAAGTTCTGGCCGCGGTACGTGATCGGGCGCTGGGGCAGGATCTCCTGCAGCTTACCGAACGCCATCAACGAAGCCGTGAAGGTGAGGAAGCCGAGCAGCACCTCGAGGGCCAGCGCCACCATTGTGAACACGTCGAGCTTCGGCGTGCGCAGGTAGAACTCCGCGGTGCCCACCAGCGCGGCCGCGAGCGCCCCGAAAGCGTGCGAGAGGGCGGTCCGCTGCGGCACGGCCGTCATCGGCATCATGGCCATGGGGACGCCGATGATGCTGCCCAGCACGAACGCCACCGCGATCCACTTGTAGCTGAGGATCTCGGGCTTCGCCAGGGTTCCGCCGACCGCCAGGGCCATGCCGACCACGCCGACGATCACGCCGCGGCGGGCCGTCGAGACCGCCGAGAGCCACTTGAGGGCGAGGATGAACGACGCCGCCGCGGCGACGTAGACGAGCGGGATGAGCTTGTCGATCATCGCCCGTCCTTCGGGCGTTTCTTGAACATCTTGAGCATCCGGTACGTGATCAGGTACCCGCCGACGATGTTGATCATCGAGCACGTCACGGCGGCGGTGCCGAGCACCGTCGAGAACGTGGTCTCCTGCCGGCCCGTCACCAGGATCGATCCCACCACCGCGATCGCGGAGATCGCGTTCGTGAGCGACATCAGCGGCGTGTGCAGCAGCGGCGAGACCCTGCGGATGATCTCCAGGCCGAGGAACGTCGCCAGGACGAACACGAACAGGGAGAGCTCGAAGTCAGAGGCCATGCGCCGACGTCTCCTTCCCGATCAGGCCTTGCCCGCGGGCTTGCCGGTGCGGACCTCGCCCGCGTGGGTCACCAGGCAGCCGCGGATGATCTCGTCGTCGAGGTCGAGCCGGAACGCGCCGTCCTTCCAGAACGCGAGGACGAACGCGGTCAGGTTGCGGGAGTACAGCGTGCTGCCGTGCCAGGGCACCTCGGCGGGCAGGTTCTCGTGCCCGCAGATGGTCACGCCGTGCACCACGACGGTGCGGCCCGGCTGGGTCAGCTCGCAGTTGCCGCCGGCCTCGGCGGCCAGGTCGACGATGACCGATCCGGGCTTCATCGATTTGACCATCTCGGCCGTGATCAGCTTCGGCGCCTTGACCCCGCCGATCAGGGCGGTGGTGATGACCGCGTCGGCGGAAGCGCAGCGCTCGCCGATCAGCTCCGACTGCTTGCGGTAGAAGTCGGCCGAGAGCTCCTTGGCGTACCCGGAAGCGTCCTGCGCCTCCTCCGCGACCACGCCGACGAACTTGGCGCCGATGCTCTCCACCTGCTCCTTCACCACGGGGCGGGTGTCGGTGGCCTCGACGGCCGCGCCCAGGCGGTGCGCCGTCGCGATCGCCTGCAGCCCCGCGACGCCGGCGCCGATCACGAACACCTTCGCGGGGAACACGGTCCCGGCCGCGGTCATCAGCATCGGGAAGTACCTGGGCAGGTGGTTCGCCGCGATCAGCACCGCCTTGTACCCCGCGATGTTGGCCATCGAGGAGAGCGTGTCCATCGACTGGGCCCGCGTGATGCGCGGGATGAGGTCGATCGCGAACGCGCTGACCTTCCGCTCGGCCAGCTTCGTCACGACGTCCGCGTTGCGCGCCGGGACCAGGGTGGCGAGAAGCATCGCGCCCTCGCGCATGAGGTCGGTTTCGTCCCGCTTGAGCACCTCGTTGAACGCCGGCGCCTGGACCTTGAGGACGAGGTCCGCGCCGCCCAGCAGCGCGGCGACGTCGCCCTCCAGCTCGGCCCCGGCCTCCGCGTACAGCGAGTCCGTGAGGAACGAGGCCTCCCCCGCCCCGCGTTCGACCGCGACCGCGATCCCCGCCTTGGCGAGCTTCTTGACCGACTCGGGGACGAGCGCGACGCGGCGCTCCCCGGAGCGGATCTCCCTCGGAACCGCGATCCTCATGTCCCCCCCACCTCCCCGGAGACGAGTCTCATCTACTTGCGGGGAAACGAACGGGGATGGCCTCTATTCCCTCATCCGTGCGCGGGTTCCGTGATCCGAAGGCGCACCCCCGATGCCGGCAGCCGGCCGGCGCTCGCGCGCTCGCAGAGCCGATCTCAGGGGCTGGCCGGCGGGACGACGCGGACCACGAGGACGGAGCAGTGGGCGTGGTCGACGACCTTGTCGGCGGAGGCGCCGAGGACGCGCCGCTTGAGCGCGGTGTGGGGATTCGTGCCGACGACGATGAGGTCGGCGCCGATCGCCTCGGCGATCCGGACGACCGTGTCGCCGACCTTGCCATACTCGAGATGCGCCTCGGCCGCGACGCCCGCCGCGCGCAGCGTCTTGACGGCCTGGTCCACCGGCTGCCGGTAGTGACGCCCGGCCTGCTCTTTGGCCTCTTCGACCTCGCTGACCGTCTCGGCGTACTCGGGGATGCGCCCCACGGCGAGGAGGTGCACCTCCGCCCCGGCGCCGGCGAGCTCTCTCGTGCGCTCCAACGCCAGCCGTGCGCCGTCGGAGCCGTCGTACGCCAGCAGGATCTTATGGAACATTGTCGTCTTCCTTCCTTGCCACGAACAGCATCTCGCGCTCCCTACCCTTGGGCTCGAAGAACGTCTGCGCGATGAGGGTCGGGATGATCGCGCTCAGGATCACCACGACCACCAGGATCGAGTACTGTTGCCGGGTGATGATCCCGTTGTTGAGCCCGTAGAGCGCCGAGATCGTCCCGAACGTGAGGCCGGTGCTCATCATCATGGTGTTGTAGAGGTTGACCCGCCGCGAGAAACGAAGAGCGGCGCCGGCGGGGAACAGCCCGACGAACTTCGCGACCGTCTTGGCGAGGAACAGAACCGCGACCACGCCGAGGCTGCCGAGGACGGCCTTGAGGGAAACGAGGCTCCCCGCCTTGAGGAAGTAGAACGGCGTCAGCAGCGCGAAGGTCGTCGCCCGCATGCGCTTGATCAGATCGCGGCTCGCCAGGAACGTGTCGGCCAGCACCATGCCGAGGAGGTACGCCGGCAGAACGCCCTCGCTGCCTCCCCGCGTCGCGAGGTAGGCGAGGCCGAAAAGCGCCAGCAGGAGGTAGCGCACCTCCGGTTCGCTCGAGTGTGAGTTCAGCCTGCGCAGCAGACCGCGCGTGAGCCGGGGAAGCACGACCATCGCGACGATCGTGAGCGCCACGAACACCCAGAACGCCGCGCCGAAGCTCGTGAAGAGGATGCCGAGGACGATCACGGTGCCGAGGTCGTTGACGAAGCAGGCGGCGAGGATCAGCTTCCCGACCGGCGTCTCGTTGAGCCCGGTCTCGACCATCACCGCGTACACGACCGCCACGGAGGTCGTCGAAAGGGCGATGCCGGCGATCAGGGCGGCGTGCGGTTCCCATGCAAACAGGTGCCGGGCCACGGCCCACGCCAGGCCGAACGGTGCGGCAAACCCGATCAGGCCGAGCACTAGGCTTTGCTTCCAGAACCGCTTGACGGTCGCGCTCTCCAGCTCCGCGCCGGCCAGGAACGTCAGCACCAAGGCGCCAACGGCGGCGAGGAAGTTGACCCAGGGCGTGATCTCGAGCTTGAACGAGTTGCCCGCGGCGATCCCGACCACGAGCTCGATAAGCGCCACCGAGATGCCCAGCCGCCAGGAAATCAAGCTGGCGACGAGCGCGAGTGCGAGCCAGACGACTGCGTTCCCCCACAGTTGCTCCACGGTGACACCTCCACGGCAACGTGGTAGGCGTCATCAGCCCCTGGGGCAGTTATTGGGAGAACGCCATCTCCGATCCGAACGTTATCACGAGAACGAGTCTCTGGCAAGATTCGCCGGGAGGCGACCGAGCCCGCTCATCCCTCGTCGCGCAGGAGGCGCGCCGCCGCCTCCAGCGAGTCCGGACGCTTGAGCGCGGCGAGGCGGTCCGGCGACTCCTGGACCCCCTCGAGCGCATTGAAGAACCGGTCGAGGACGTCGCCGCCGAAGCTCGGCACCAGGAAGATGTGCGTGTGCGGGATCCGGCGCCCCCGGGCGTACGTGCAGACGAAATCGGGCTTGAGCCTCTCCGCCATCCGGTTGGCCACGACGTGCGCCGCCTCGAAGAGGCCTGCGCTCTCGTCCGCCTTGAGCCCGTGCCAGAAGGGAACGTGGCGCTTCGAGACGACCAGGCAATGGCCTTCGGTGAACGGCTGGATGTCCAGGACGACCACCGCATGTGCGTTCTCGTAGACCCGCCGGGCAGGCGCCCGGCCGGCGACGATCTCGCAGAAGACGCACGCAGCTTCCGTCGGTGCCATGGCGGCCCCCCCCGACCAGGATAAGCCACGCGGCGCCCCCGGCGCGCCGTCCTCGCAATACCAGCACCGATGCGATACAGTTCGCGGCGTTCGATGTGCCCGCCCGAGGGGGTGGCTCCGTGCGGCGCGGGCCGCGGCAGACGACAGACGATGAGCCCTTCCGACCAGACCCCCCCGCGCGAATCCAGGGCGACTTTCTCGGACCTGCGGGTGTTCCGCATCTTCCAGCACGTCCCCGACGCCGCCCTCTCGAAGCTCGCCGCTTACGCCCGCGAGCAGGTCGTCGCCGAGGGACAGGTGATTTACGAGGCCGGCGCCACCGGCCACGACTTCTACGTCGTCGCCGCGGGGACCGTGGACGGCCATCGCAACACGCCGGCCGGCCGCCAGCCCATCACCCGAACCCGAGTCGGACAGCTCTTCGGCGAGGTCTCTTTCCTCGACGCGCGGCCTCGCGACGTCACGACCGTCGCCTCCGACCGCGGTGCGCTGCTTCGCTTCGAGGGCGCCGATGTCCGCCGCGCCATGGTGGCCGACCACGCGATAGGAGCGGCGCTGCTGCGGACGTTCTGGCACTCGCTTGCCGCGAAGATCCGCCAGGCCAACGAGTTCATGAGCGAGATCACGCCGGCAGCCGCGGCGCCGGCGGCGCGCCCGGACGGTGAGCGCGGCCAGGCCGTGGACCTCAAGCCGCGGCGCAAGCTCGACCTGTTCGCCGAGACCGGGCTCTCGGCGGCCGAGCTCCGACTGCTCGCGACGACGCTGCGCGCCGAGAGCTTCCAGCCCGACGCGACGCTGTTCCTCGAGGGCGAGCGCGCCGAGTCGCTCTACATCCTCGTCGACGGCAAGGTCCAGATCTCCCGGAGGGCGCCGGGCCGGGGGGAGAGCCCGCTGGCCACGCTGCGGCGCGGCGAGGTCTTCGGCGAGATGGCGCTCGTCGACGACCAGCCGCGCAGCGCCGACGCCACCGCCGGTCCGGACGGGTGCACCGTGCTGGTGCTCGGCCAGGGCGACCTCGACGAGGTGCTCCACCGCCCAACGGAGGCGTCGGCGCAGTTCCTCCACCTGGTCTGCCAGGTGCTGTGCCACCGGCTGCGCGGGATGGTCAACCTCCTCGCGTCGCACCGGATGAAAGCAGGAGCGAAAGTCAGTTAAGAGTTGAGAGTGAAGAGTTAAGAGTTGAAGACACGGCGCAAGGCCGAGTCGACGCGAGTGCGCGCGCCGGGCGGCACTCTGCTCCCCTGGTCGTCAATTCTCAACTCTTCACTCTTCACTCTTAACTTTTCACTCTTCACTCTTCACTGTCCTCTTGCCTCCGGCTAGCCACCACGCGCTGACGATCGCGGCGACCGCGATCAGGCCCACCCCCTGCGCGGCATAGAACCCGCCCGGCTGTGCGACGAGCGGCGCCGCGACGCCGAGGACGCCGAGCCACGCCGCGGTGAGCAGGTAAGCGACCGGGTTGCGGCCGAGCACGAACCGTACCAGCAACGCGGCGCCGCCGAGCGCGACGCCGGCCTGCGCGAGTCCGGCCGCGAACTCGAGCGACGAGGCTTCGGACCCGGCCGGCACCGCGGCCACCAGCAGCCCGGCCGCGAGCACGGCCTTCCGCCAGGGCGACCCGAGCGTCTGCCAGAGGTGGATCGCCATGGCGGCCACGGTCAATGCCATCAACGCGACCCACAGACCGGTCCCCAGCCCGGCCAGGGCTGGGAACGCCGTGGCCAGCGAGCCGGGGATGCCGAGCGGCGCGTCCGGGAACGCCGAAGGCAGCGCCGTCCGGGCGAACGCCACCAGCCACCGGAATGCGATCACGCCGCCGACGGCCCCGACGGCCGCGGCCGCGGAGGCGATGGCGACAGGCCGCCGATCGCCCTGGGCGTCGCGAGAGAGCGCCGGAAACGTCGACGCGAGCGCGCCGAGTGCCGCGACGGCGGCTGCCGTCAGCACGAGGAGGGCGATCGAGACGCCGACGTACGTGGTCGTCCTGAAGAGCGCCTCCGGGTAGGCGGACGGGTACTGCGCCCAGGCGAGCGGCAGGTTGAGCCCGAGGCCAACCGCCGAGATCGCGCCGAGCCCGGCGCCGGCCCACAGCACGCGCCGCCACGGCACCAGGTCGCGTCGCACGCCGAGGTAGAACGCGCCGAGACCGTGGACCACCAGCATCGAGAGCACCCCGACCATGACGGCGATGCGGGCGATCCTGGCGACGGTCGTCTTCTCCCGCGCCCGCTCCCAGGCCTCGGGGAGCTTGAACCGCCGTGTGAGGGCGTCGACGGCGTCACCCTGGACCCCGACGTCGAGCAGGTACTCGGCGTCGGCTACGCTTCGGGAGGGGTCTTTCCACGTGAACGTGTGGTCCGTTCGCGCCGTGCGCTTCTCGCTCGTGACCTCCTTGAAGATCAGCTTCGAGGGGTCGAGGCCGGCCGCCGCGAGTCCCTCCTCGGCGACCTTCCGCGCCTCATCGGGCGGCAGGTTCGCGCCCGGGGTCTCCTCGCGAAGCGCGTGGTCGAATCGGACGACCCGGCCCGACGCGTCGTCCACCGAGAGCCTCCACTCCTCGCGCTCCTCCGGCCTGAACGCGCGCACCTGCCATGCCGGCACCTCCCGGGCGAACCGGCCGACCTCGCCGACCCCGCCGTGCTCCAGGAGGTAGCGCCGGACCGCGCTGCCAAGGACGTCGCCAGTCGTGGTCACGACGAAGCGCCAGCGTGAGGGGTCGAGGCCGCGTCCGTGCAGGAACGCCTCGGCCGCTTCGCGCGCCGCCGCGGGACGCCGGGTCACCCCGACGCCGCGTCCGGCGCCGGGGGCCCGCCAGGCCAGCATGCCGCCGACGAGCGCCAACGCCAGACCGACCGGCAGCACGGTGCGGAGAGGCAGGGCCACGATCGGAGCGGGGGCCGGCGCCGCGGCAACCGGGGGCTCCGGCGGCGCCGGTTCGGCCCCGTTGAGCACCGCCGGGTCATCGACGAAGCCGCCGCGTCGCCAGGCCGCCGCCAGCGTCACCGCGAGCGGAACCAGGAGCGCGCCGACGCCGGCGAGCGCGGTGATCACGAAGTAGAGGTTGCCGGAGCGCACGAGCAGCATCGAGGTGTACCCGGCGTCCACGACGTAGTGCCAGACGAGGCACGGCAGCACGCCGAACCGGTACAGGATGATGCCGACGAACAGGCCCGCGATCGAGACCTCCAGCCCTCGGATGTAGAACGGCTGCGCCGGGTAGTTGGCGTGGGCGAACCCCCAGATCAGCGCCGGGACCACGACGGACGCGACTCGCGAATGGGTGAGCCTGTCCACCAACGGGATCGAGAACACGCGCGACATGAACTCCTCGCTCACCGCCGGGTAGAACCCGATGAACAGGACGGCGAGCCACGGGAACGAGGTGTTGAGGAGGTTGTCGAACGGGACCTCGACGGGGTTCCAGGCGCCGAGCCGTGACCCGATCAGGTAGAACGCGACCTGGTACGCGAGGAACACCGCCGCCAGGCAGTAGCCGAGGACGAGTCCGAACGCGAACCGCTTGCTGCGCCAGCCCCCGCGCTCGAACAGCGCCGTGACCCGCAGATGGCCCGGGAATCGCGCCCGGAACAGCGGCTCCCCGGCGGCGACCACGATGAAGATCAGCAGCGCCTGCACGCCGGCCTCGGCGAGACCCGCGAGCACCTGTCGGCCCAGGAAGGCGCCGTACGTGCCGGTCGTGTCGAAGCCGTACGCCGCGAGCGGGAGGTCGTTGAGCGACATCAGGAAGAACAGCGCGAACGCGACCGCCGTGAGCGTCAGCACCAGGCGCCAGCGGACGTTGCCGCGCCGGCCCTCGCGAAACAGCACGACCAGCGCGGCCAGGATCGTGAGGACGATTCCGAACGCCGCCACGAGCGCGGTCGTGTCGTTGGCGGAGCGCAGGCGGTTGTACGTCTGCGTCCACGCGTCGGGGACCTTGAGGTACTCGCGGTACGCGGCGGGCTCGTCCCCGTGCACCTCCACCTGCATCCGGTAGGTGGCCCCGGCCGCCTTCCATCCGCTTCGCTCGTAGGTGAACGTCCAGTCGCGCCGGCTCTTCCTGTCCTCGCGCTTCGACTCGATGAACGTCAACCCGCCGCGGTCGAGACCGAAGGCGTCCTTGAGGAAGCGCTCGCCGAGCGCCCTCGCCGCGTCTTCCGGCAGCGCCGCCCCGGACGATTCCTCCTTGACCAGGTGCGCGAACCCGGCGACCTCGCCCTCGGGCGTGACCTCGACCCGGACCTCCTCCTTGTCGACTGGCCGGAACCAGCGATGCGACCAGGTCCAAAGGCGCACCTGGCGACCGCGGGTCAGCGACTCCAGGCGCTCGAGTCCCAGCTCGCGCTCGAGGTAGACCTTGGCGCCGTCGTCGACCCGGAAGATCGCCGCGTGCCGGCGGCCGGCGAGCGCGGCGGCCGCCGCCGGGGCGTGCCGGCGGAGGAACGCCTCGGCGACCGGCGCCGAGGAGGTGCGGTTCACCGCGAAGGAGAGGTGCGCCTCGGGGAAAGCACGCGTGAAGTTGGTCCACGCGAACACGCCCGCGACGGCCGCAACCGCGACCGCGACGGCGAGGGTGATCCGCTCGGCACGGGTGAACCGGTCCATGTCTTCGCCTCCAGACGGATCGTTCTACGGCGCGGAGGTTAGCAAGTTCGAACGTTCGAAGGTTCGGGGAGAGGCAGTGAAGAGTTGAGAGTTGAGAGTGAAGAGTTAGGGACACTGGGGGCGGTTGCAGGTTCGGAGGTTTGAAGGTTCGGCGAGGACGGGCAAAGGGCCAAACGTCAAAGGGACGACCAAACACATCCCGCCTATGTAGCGGCCGCCCGCTGGGCGGCCGGCCTCTTGACACCGCCGGCCGCCGGCCGGCCGGGGGGCGTGATCGCGTCGCGGAGGAAAACCGGCCGCCCGGCGGGCGGCCGCTACAGAACCCTCCCCGCTTCCAAATGTAGCGGCCGGCCGCCGGCCGGCCGTGGGGCGTGATCGCATCGCGGAGGAAGACCGGCCGCCCGGCGGGCGGCCGCTACAGAACCCTCCCCGCTTCCAAACGTGGCGGCCGGCCGCCGACCGGCCGGGGGGCGTGATCGTGTCGCGGAGGAAAACCGGCCGCCCGGCGGGCGGCCGCTACAGAACCCTCCCCGCTTCCAAATGTAGCGGCCGGCCGCTGGCCGGCCGGGGGGCGTGATCGCGTCGCGGCGGAAGACCGGCCGCCCGGCGGGCGGCCGCTACAAGAACCTCCCCGCTTCCAAACGTGGCGGCCGGTCGCCGGCCGGCCGGGGGGCGTGATCGCGTCGCGGAGGAAAACCGGCCGCCCGGCGGGCGGCCGCTACAGAACCCTCCCCGCTTCCAAATGTAGCGGCCGGCCGCCGGCCGGCCGGGGGGCGTGATCGCGTCGCGGAGGAAGACCGGCCGCCCGGCCGGCGGCCGCTACATGTGTTCCCTGTCTTCCCCTTTACGTTTCCCCTTTTCCTTCTACCCTTTCCGCGTTTACACTTGCGGCGTGACGAAGTCTCAACCGCGGGCTGCCGTGCTGGCGGAGCTGCTCCGCCGTCGCATCCTCGTGCTCGACGGGGCGACGGGTACGGCGCTGGCGTCGCGCGGGCTCACCGCGGCCGACTACGGCGGCGAAGCGCTCTTCGGCTGCCACGAGGCGCTCGTGCTCGCCCGCCCCGACGTCGTGTTCGGCCTGCACACGAGCTATCTCGAAGCAGGTGCCGACATCGTCGAGACCGATACGTTCGGCGCCACGGCGGTCGTGCTCGCCGAGTACGGGCTGGCCGACCGCTGCCGCGAGATCAACCGGCGCGCCGCCGAGCTGGCGCGCCGCGCGTGCGCCCAGGCCGAGTCGGCGGACCCGTCGAGGCCCCGTTTCGTCGCCGGCTCGATGGGCCCGACGACCAAGGCGCTGACGCTCACGGGGGGGATCGGCTTCGCGGAGCTCGTGACGGCGTACGCCGAGCAGGCGGCAGGCCTCGCGGAGGGTGGGTCCGACGTGCTGCTCATCGAGACCTGCCAGGACGCCCTCAATCTCAAGGCCGCGCTCATCGCCTGCCGCGACGCCGCGCCGGGGCTGCCGGTCGCGGTCTCCGCAACGATCGAGCCGACCGGCACCACGCTCGGCGGGCAGTCGCTCGAGGCCGTGGCGGTGATGGTCGAGCCGTGGCAGCCGCTCTGGGTCGGCATCAACTGCTCCACCGGCCCGGGCCCGATGACCGAGCACGTCCGCGCCCTGGCCGCGCTGTCGCCGTTCTTCGTCTCGGTCGTCCCCAACGCCGGCATTCCGGACGGCGAGGGGCGCTACCACGAGAACCCCGACGACATGGCGCGGACGCTCGGCCGCTTCGCCTCGGCGGGCTGGGTCAACCTGCTCGGGGGGTGCTGCGGCACCGGTCCCGAGCACGTCCGCCGCTTGCGCGAGGTGGCCGACCGCACCCCGCCGCGCGTGCCGCCCGCCTACGACCCCGCGCGACTGGCCGGCGGCGAGGTCGTGGACCTGGTCCAGGAGCCGCCGCCGCTCCTCATCGGCGAGCGGACGAACGTCCTCGGCTCGCGCAAGTTCAAGGAGCTGGTCCGCCAGGGCCGTTGGGCCGAGGCCGCCGAGGTCGGCCGCCGCCAGGTGCGCGGCCGCGCCGGCCTCCTCGACGTCTGCCTCGCCGACCCCGAAGGGGACGAGTCGGCGGCGATGCGCGCCGCCGTCACGGCGCTGCGCCGGGCCGTCCGCGTGCCTCTCATGGTCGACAGCACGGACCCGGAGGTCATGGCGGCCGCGCTCGAGCTGATCCCGGGGCGACCCGTCCTCAACTCGGTCAACCTCGAGGACGGCGGCGCCCGACTCGAGCGGGTGGCGGGGCTGGCGAGGCGGTTCGGCGCCGCGGTGGTCGCCGGCTGCATCGACGAGCACCCCACCGACGGGATGGCCCGCACGGCGGAGCGCAAGCTCGAGGTGGCCGAGCGCCTGCTCGAGCGCCTCGAGCGTGCGGGGCTGCGGCGGCGCGAGGTGCTCCTCGACGCGCTCGTCTTCCCCGCCGCCACGGGCGATCCCAAGTTCAGGGGCTCCGCCGGCGAGACCGTCCGCGGCGTCAAGCTCATCAAGGAGCGGATCCCCGGGGCCGTCACGCTCCTCGGCGTCTCGAACGTCTCGTTCGGCGTGCCCGCCGCCGGCCGGGAGGTGCTCAACGCGGTGTTCCTGCACCACTGCGTGCAGGCGGGGCTCGACACCGCGATCGTGAACTCCGAGCAGCTCGTCCGCTTCCCCACGCTCGACCCTGACGAGGTGAAGCTCGCCGAGGACGTGCTGTTCGACGGCGGCCGGCCCGCCGTGGACGCCTTCACGGCGCGCTACCGCCAGGCGCGCCCGCGCGAGGCCGGGCCGCGCGAGGACCTCCCCGTCGAGGAGCGCCTCGCGCGCATGGTCGTCGAGGGCGCCCGCACCGGGCTCGAGGCGGCGCTCGACGAGCTGCTCGGCCGCATGGAGCCGCTGGCGATCATCAACGGCCCGCTCATGGCGGGGATGGACGAGGTCGGCCGGCTGTTCGCGACGGGGCAGCTCATCGTCGCCGAGGTGCTCGTCTCCGCCGAGGTCATGCAGGCCGCCGTGGACCACCTCCGGCCGCACATGAAGGGCGACGAGAGCGCCTCGCGGGGCTCGCTGCTGATCGCCACCGTGCGGGGCGACGTGCACGACATCGGCAAGAACCTGGTCGGCATCATCCTCGGGACGAACGGGTACGAGGTCATCGATCTCGGCGTGCAGTGCCCCTCCGACAAGCTGATCGCCGCATGGCGCGAGCATCGGACCGACCTCATCGGCCTTTCGGGGTTGCTCGTGCGCTCGGCGCACCAGATGGTCGCAACCGCGGAGGACCTGCGCGCGGCCGGCATCGGCGTGCCGCTCCTCGTCGGCGGGGCCGCGCTTTCGCCCTCGTTCACGCGCGACAAGATCGCGCCGGCGTACTCGCAAACCGTGCGCTACGCCGCCGACGCGATGGTGGGCCTCGCGATCGCGAATGAACTGATGCGGTCCGGCAGCGAGAAGACAGGATCGTTAGAAGGTTCACAGGTTCGCACGTTCACAGGTTCAGAGGCGCAAGGGTTGGAAGGTTCACAGGTTCGAACGTTCACAGGTTCGGTACCTCCGGAAGTTGAACCTTCGAACCTTCGAACCTTCGAACCTCCGAACAACCCTGTTGTTGAACCTTCGAACCTTCCAACCTCCGAACCTTCGAACGTCGCCGATGTCTCTAACTCTTCACTCTCAACTCTCAACTCTTCACTGCCTCTCCCCGAACCTTCGAACCTTCGAACGTTCGAACCTGCTAACGTCCCCAGCGTCTCTAACTCTTCACTCTCAACTCTCAACTCTTCACTGCCTCTCCCCGAACCTGCAAACGTTCCCCTTCCCAGGCCTCCCGACCTCGCGCGCCACGTGCTGCCACGGCTGCCGCTCGACGAGGTCTTCGCGCACCTCAACCCGCAGATGCTCTTCGGCAAGCACCTCGGCGTGCGCGGCTCGGTTCGCAAGCTGCTCGAGGCCGGCGACGAGCGCGTGGGCGAGCTGAAGCGGCGCGTGGAGGCGCTCCAGGACGGGGCGGCGACGCGCGGATGGCTCGCTCCCGCCGCCGTGTACAGCTTCTTCCGGGCCTGCAGCCGCGGCGACGCCGTCGCGGTCCTCGATCCGGAGGGGCGCGAGCTGGCGCTCCTTCCGTACCGGCGCCAGACCCGTCCGCCGAACGCGTGCGCCGCCGACTGGGTGAGCCCCGAGCCTGCCGCCCTCGACGCCGTCGCCGTGTTCGTGGTCACCGCCGGGACCGCGGTGCGCCCTCGCGCCGCGGACCTGCGAGCCGCGGGCCGGCTCCTCGACAGCATCGCGCTGCAGGCGCTCGCCCTCGAAACGGCCGAGGCCGGCGCCGAGTGGCTCCACCGGCGGCTGCGCGCCCTCTGGGGGTTCCCCGACCCGCCGGAGATGACCATGGAGGAGCGCTTCCGCGCGCGCTACCGCGGGATCCGACTCTCATTCGGCTACCCGGCCTGCCCGGACCTCGAGCCGCAGGTCGACGTCTTCCGCCTCCTGCGCCCCGAGGAGATCGACGTCAGCCTGACCGAGGGTTTCATGATGGACCCGGAGGCGAGCGTCTCGGCGGTCGTGTTCCACCATACCGAGGCGAGGTACCTCGCGTGAGGCTGTTCGAACGTTCGCAAGTTACAAGGTTCGAAGGTCCAAAGGTATGCATCCGTGCGGGGAGAGGTCAAAGGGGAAAGGGCAGAGGGAAGACGGGGGACAAATGTAGCGGCCGGCCGCTGGCCGGCCGTCGTCTTGACCACCGTAGTCGTGAGGCCGGCCGCCCGGCGGGCGGCCGCTACATCTGCCACCCGGTGCCCGGTAGTCCCTTTGACGCTTTCCCTTTCCCTTCTCACCTTCTCCGCCCTAATCCGAACCTTCGAACTTTCGGACCTGCGAACCTTCGAACCTTCGAACCTTCGAACCTTAGAACTTTCGAACCTTCGAACCTTAGAACTTTCGAACCTGCAAACGTTCGAGCGCCTTCAGGGGCCGGTTCATGAAGGGCGACCTCGTTGCGAAGCGGATGGCCGACCACGTCGTGGTCGCCGACGGCGCGATGGGCTCCGAGCTGCTCGAGCGTGTGCCGGCCGGCTCCCACCTCGACCTCGCCCCGCTCGAGCACCCCCGCAAGGTGCTCGAGATCCACCTCGCGTACCTCGCGGCCGGCGCGGAGCTGATCGAGACGGCCACCTTCGCGGCCTCCCGCCCGAGGCTCGAGCGGCTGCACGCCGGCGACGAGGTGGAGGCGGTGATCTCCGCCGGCGTGAAACTCGCCCGGGAGGCGCGCGAGATCGCGGGCGTGGACTGCCTCGTGGCCGGATCCATCGGGCCGCTGGCCGGCGTGATCGACCTCGACGAGCCGGACGGGCGCGCCGCCATCGCGGCCGCGCACGCCGAGCAGGCCGCCATCCTCGCTGGACGGGGCGCCGACCTCCTGATCCTGGAGACGTTCTTCCGCCTCGACGAGCTGGTGCTCGCCATCGAGGCCGTGCGGGACGTGTGCGATCTCCCCGTCGTCGGGATGCTCACGTTCCCGTTCGAGAAGCTGCCGGAGAGCCATCCCGAGATCGCCGCCGAGGTCCGCGAGCTGTTCGGGCACGGCGTGCTCGCCGCCGGGATCAACTGCGCGCCCGGACCGCAGGGCACGCTCGACGTCCTCGAGGCGCTCGGGGAGCCGCCGGGGCCCCTCGCGGTCATGCCCAACGCCGGCTCGCTCGTCCGCCGCGACGGCCGGATCCTGCTGCCTCCGGCGACTCCCTCCTACCTCGGCCGGTTCGCGCAGCGCGCCGCCGAGCTCGGCGCCGCGCTGGTCGGCGGCTGCTGCGGGACCGGACCGGAGCACGTCCGCGCGATCGCGGAGGCGGTCCGGGGGGTGCACCCGCGGCACACGCGTCACGCCGTTGCCGTGGTCGCGCAGCCCTCGCGGCCTCAGATGCCGCTCCAACCGGCCTCGGCGCTCGCCGCGAAGCTGGCCGCGGGCGAGTTCGTCCGGGTCGTGCAGCTCGACCCCCCGCGCGGCACCAACCCCGCCCGCATCGTGGAGGCCACCCGCGGGCTCGCCGCCTCGGGGCGCGTGGACGCCGTCGACGTCAACTCCAATCCCCTCGCCCGGCTGCGCATGGACTCGCTGTGGCTCGCCGCCGAGATCCAGCGCGTCAGCGGCCTCGAGACGATCCCCCACGTCACGCCTCGCGACGCGAGCCTGATGGGGTTGCAGGCGCAGCTCCTGGGCGCCTGGCACGCGGGCCTGCGCAACCTGCTCGCGATCTCCGGCGACCCGTCGCAGCTCGGCGACTACCCAGGCGTCCACGACGTCTACCACGTGGACATCTTCGAGCTCGTGCGCTCCGTGTCCCGCATGGCCGAGGGGTTCGACTGCGCGGGCAACCCGATCGGCGAGCCGCCGGCGTTCTGTCTCGGCGTCGCGGTCAACCCGGCCGCGGACGACCTCGACCACGAGATCGACCGGCTCCGGCGCAAGGCGGACGCGGGCGCGCAGTTCGCCATGAGCCAGGTGTTCTTCGCCTGGGAGCCGTGGGAGCGTTTGCTCGACCTGTGCGGCGGCACCCTGCCCGTGCCCGCGCTGGTCGCCGTGTGGCCGCTGCCGTCGTTCAAGCTCGCGCTGCGGCTGCACAACGAGGTGCCGGGGATCGTGGTCCCCGAGGGCCTCCTCGCCCGGCTGGAAGCCGCCGGTCCCGACGCCGCGAAGGTCGGCCGCGACCTCGCCCTCGAGATGCTCCGCGACGCGCCCCTTCGCGCCGCCGGCGTCTACGTCATCGCCCCGTTCAAGAACCCGAGCGAGGTCCTGCAGTTGCTGGACCCGTAGCTCGGACCGCCGGTCAACCTCCGGCGACGGGACGCTCGAGACGCCGGCCGCGGTTCGTGCGCCCCTACGCCGATCCGAAGAACTGCGCGCAGGCGGCGAGGATGCGGCCGGTGGCCTTGCCGTCGCCGTAGGGGTTCATGGCGCGCGCCATGGCGTCGTAGGCGGTGCGGTCGGTCAGCAGCCGGCTGGTCTCCTCGACGATCGTGCGCTGATCGGTGCCGACGAGCTTCACGGTGCCCGCGGTCACCGCCTCCGGGCGCTCGGTGGTGTCGCGCATGACGAGCACCGGCTTGCCCAGGCTCGGCGCCTCCTCCTGCACGCCGCCGGAGTCGGAGAGGATCACGGTGGCGCGGCTCATCATCGCGACGAACGGGAGGTACGGCAGCGGCTCGATGAGGTGGACGTTGCGGGTGCCGGCGCTGCGCAGGATCTCGTCCACCGGCCGGCGCACGTTGGGGTTTAGGTGGACCGGGTAGACGAACGCGGTATCGGGGAACCGCGCTGCGAGCTCCGCGATCGCCTGGCAGATCGAATCGAACCCGGAACCGAAGTTCTCGCGGCGGTGGCCGGTGATCAGCACCAGCGGGCCGGACCCGCGCACGACGCTGTGTGGCAGCCCGGCGACCTCCGGCGGGTGCTTCTTCACCAGCTGCAGCGCGAGGAAGAGCGCGTCGATGACCGTGTTGCCGGTGACGACGATCCGGCCGTCCGGGATCCCCTCGCGCAGGAGGTTCTGGCGGTTGATCTCGGTCGGCGCGAAGTGCAGCGCCGTGAGGCGCGTGGTGAGGATACGGTTGGCTTCCTCCGGCCACGGGGATTCGAGGTTGCCGGTGCGCAGGCCGGCCTCGACGTGACCTACCGGAACGTGGTGGTAGAACGCCGCCAGCGCCGAGCAGAACGTGGTGGTGGTGTCGCCCTGGACGAGGACGAGGCCGGGTTTCGCCTGCCCGAGGTAGCGGTCGAGGTTCTCGACGGCGCGCGCGGTGAGTCCGGCGAGCGTCTGCTCGGGGACCATGAGGTCGAGGTCGGTGTCGGGGACGATGCCGAACACCTCGAGGACCTGGTCGAGCATCTCGCGGTGCTGCGCGGTGACGCAGACGTCGCACTCGAAGCGGGCGTCCGCCTTCAACGCCAGGACGACGGGCGCGAGCTTGATCGCCTCGGGGCGGGTGCCGAAGACGACGGAGATCTTGGTCATCGGTTCATAGGTTCACAGGCCCGCAGGTTCAAGGGAAGAAGGTTGACAGTGGAGAGAGTGGTGGAGAGGGAAAAGGTCAAAGGGAACAGGGCGAACGGAAGACAAGGCGTTTGAAGGTCGGTCCCCGGCCGACCAGCGGAGGAGCAGAGGAGGAGGGACCAAGACGCGGGGCGATTCGGCATCAGCGGCCCCGGCGCAACGCCGCCGCATAGGTGAAGGCGTGAAAGTACCGGCGCCACGCCTCGTCGGTCGAGCCGTAGCGGTTGTCGAAGACGAAATGGTCGGCGAGCGCTTCGCGCACACGGGTCAGCTCGCGGAGCCGGCGTCGGTGGCGAGGGTCGGCGATCGTCAGGTCCAGCAGCTCGAGACCACGCTCGAACGCCGACGTGCTGTTCCTCCCGTTGCGACCGCGCCAGGCGATCGTCCGCTCGATCTCACTGCCGACGTTGGCCATCTGCTCGACCAGCGACAGCTCGAACCAGCGCCCGGCGGCAAGCTCGCGGTGCACGACCGTCATGGCTGCACCAGACGCGTCACGGTCGCCCGGATCCGGTCTCGGACGGCCGGATCGTCCACCCCTCTGGACCGGTTGCCCGAGGCCGGACGGAGGTTGATCATGGAGTCGAACTCGATCCAATCGTCGCCCTCGACCTCGGGGTAGAGGTTGATCCCCCAGAGATCTCGCTGATCCGAGCCGTGCTCGAGGAGGAGCGCCTCCTCGTCCGCGTGCAGCTCGGCGTCCAACGCCATGATCCCGGCCTTGACGTCCACGACCGCCTTGACGAGCATGCCGAAGCCGTGCTCGGCCATTTCCTTCAACTCCGTCAAGCCTATCGGCTGCTCAATGAGCTTCATCGCGTGTCTCCGCGTGGGGTTGACCGGCCTGCTGATTCGCCCGGAGAACGGCCGCCCGGCGGGCGGCCGCTACACACAGCCCAACCGCATGCGGCGGGCGGCCGACGGCGCGCCAGAGCGCCAGGACTACCCGCGCGCTTCGAGCTTCTGGACACGGGAACGAAGATCCACCAACTCCCGCTCGAGGGTGGACATCCGCCCTTCGAGCTCCACGTAGGACAGCTTGATCATGGACTTCATTTCAGCGAACCCGGCGCGCACTTCGTTCTCCAGCGACTCGGCTCGGGCGTCCGCGCGGTCGAACCGAGCGCGCACTTCGTTCCCGAATGACTCCGCGCGCGTTTCGATCAGGTCCAACCGGGCGTCGACCCGGCCCAGGCGGTCGTTGGAGAGGACCACACCCTCCCCGACCTGGGCGATCTGCGTCCCCAACGCTTCGGCGACAACGTCGAAGTGGCGGATGATCTCGTCGGCTCTATCGTCGGTCATAGCTCACCTCTCACCGATTCGTTGGTGCAGGGGGCCATTGTAGAACTTCCCGGGAAGGCCGGCCGCCCGCCGGGCGGCCGCTAGACACAACCCAACCGTACGCGGCGGGCGGCATTGCGGCCGGCCGCTGGCCGGCCGGCGGAGGCCGTCGCGTCGCGGCGGAAGGCCGGCCGCCGGGCGGGCGGCCGCTACAGAGAGACCGAAACGGACGACGGCGAGCATCACGCATCACGGATCGGCGCGAGGCCGGCTTCGCGGGAGGCGTGTGCGAGGTCGCTCTCCACCATCATCCTCACGAGCGACTCGAAGCCGACGCGGGCGGTCCAGCCGAGCTTCGTCCTCGCCTTGGTGGGGTCGCCAAACAGATGCTCGACCTCGGTTGGGCGGAAGTAGCCGCCGTCCACCTCGACGAGCACGCGGCCTCCCTCGCCGATCCCCTGCTCCGCCTTGCCCATCCCGCGCCACGTGATGGGCAGGCCGGCGCACTCGAACGCGAGCTGGCAGAACTGCCGCACGGAATGCGTCTCCCCGGTCGCCACGACGTAGTCGTCCGCCTCGTCGGCCTGCAGCATGAGCCACATGGCTTCGACGAAGTCGCCGGCGTACCCCCAGTCGCGTTCGGCGTCGAGGTTGCCCAGGTAGAGCTTGTCCTGCAGGCCGTGCTTGATCCGCGCCACGGCGCGCGTGACCTTGCGCGTCACGAACGTCTCGCCGCGCCTCGGCGATTCGTGGTTGAAGAGGATGCCGTTGACCGCGAAGATGCCGTACGCCTCGCGGTAGTTGCGGGTGATGTAGAACGCGTATGCCTTGGCGGCAGCGTACGGGCTTCGGGGGTAGAACGGGGTGCTCTCCCGCTGAGGGACCTCGATCGCCTTGCCGAAAAGTTCCGACGAAGACGCCTGGTAGAAGCGCGCGTTCAGCCCCAGCTCCCGCATCGCCTCAAGGAGGCGAACGGCGCCCACGCCGGTGACCTCGGCCGTGTACTCCGGAACGTCGAACGAGACCTTGACGTGCGATTGTGCGCCGAGGTTGTAGATCTCGTCGGGTCGGACGACCTTCAGGAGCTTGTTGAGCGAGGACGCGTCGTTGAGGTCACCGTAGACCAGGTGCAGCCGGACGTCCTCCTCGTGCGGGTCCTGGTAGATGTGGTCGATCCGGCCCGTGTTGAACGTGGAGGCGCGCCGCACCATCCCCCACACCTCGTACCCTTTGCCGAGCAGCAGCTCCGCAAGGTACGAACCGTCCTGCCCGGTGATCCCGGTGACGAGGGCACGCTTGCCGATCTTCGCAGGCCACTGGCTCATCGTCCATCGCTCCCGGCCGCCGTGCGGTCGCGTTCGCGCAACTGACCATGGTTGGCGAGGAACCACCCGTACGTCGACACGATCCCCTCCCGCAGGGCGATCCGATGCCGCCACCCGAGCGCGTGCAGGCGGGAGACGTCGAGGAGCTTCCGCGGAGTACCGTCGGGTTTGGACGGGTCGAACACCAGCCGCGCGCCGGGGTGCACGATCTCGCCTACCATCACGGCGAGGTCCCGGATCGAGAGATCGGTCCCGGTGCCGACGTTGATGTGCCCGGCTTCGTCGTAGCGCTCCATCAGGAACACGCAGGCGTCGGCGAGGTCGTCCACGTGGAGGAACTCCCGCCTCGGCGAGCCGGTGCCCCAGATCTCGACATCCTCGCGGCCCGCGGTCTTGGCGTCGTGGAACTTCCGGATGAGCGCCGGGAGCACGTGGGAGCTCGTGGTGTCGAAGTTGTCGTTCGGCCCGTACAGGTTCGTCGGCATCGCGGAGATGAAGTCGCAGCCGTACTGGCGGCGATACGCCTGGCACAGCTTGATCCCGGCGATCTTGGCCACGGCGTACGACTCGTTGGTCGGCTCGAGCGGCCCGGCCAGGAGGTCCTCCTCCTTCATCGGCTGCGGGCAGTCGCGCGGGTAGATGCACGAGCTGCCGAGGTAGAGCAGCTTCCGGACACGCTCACGATAGGCCGCGTGCACGACGGTCGCGTGGATCATCAGGTTGTCGTAGATGAACTCGGCAGGCCGCGTGGAGTTGGCGAGGATGCCGCCGACGGTCCCGGCCACCAGGAAGACGTATTCGGGCCGATTGGCGGCGAACCAGCGATCGACCGCGCCCTGGTCTCGCAGGTCGAGCTCGTCTCGGGAGGCGGTGAGCAATCCACGTTGGCCGCTTCCTTCGAGGCGCCGGATGATCGCAGAACCCACCAGACCGGTGTGGCCCGCCACGTATATCCTGGCGTCGTTGGCGATCGTCCGCACCCTCCAACCCCTCCCCACGCGCGCGGCGTTCCCAGGTTCAGAGTTCGCAGCCTACCACGGCCAACACGGCCGGAGCTCGCCGGTTACGGCCGACGTTCTCACGCTCCGGAGGTGCCGCGCACCCGGCTCAGCCCGCCGGTCCCCGACCCGATATCGAGGAGGCGACGCATTCGGCCTCGCGCCGGGAGCGGGACGACGAGGACGGCGGATCAGGCGAGCGTCTTGTGCGTGCCGTCGCAGCGGGGCCGGTTGCCCGTGTGCTTGCACCCGCAGAAGGCGACCGTCTGCTTCTCGGTGATCTCCAGCTTGACCGGGGTGAACGAGGTCACCTTGTGCGACCCGTCGCAGAAGGGCTGGTTGGCCGACCGGCCGCAGGCGCACCAGAAGTACGTGCCGGGCTCCACGTCGAGGACGAATGGATGCTTGGCCGCGATCGTCGGGGCGTCGCTCATGTGGCCCTCCCGGCGACGATCTTCTCACGTCCTGGCGATGACGGACGAAGAGTGAGAGTTGAGAGTGAAGAGTTAACGACAAGAACGCACTGCCTGGTCCCCTGCGGCTCGATGAAGCCGCTTCCGTTCCTGTCTTTCAACTCTCAACTCTTCACTCTTAACTCTTCACTGTCTTGCTAGATGTGGAGCTCGACGACGTCGCGGTCGCGAAGCTCGAAGTCGCGGGCGACCCGCTGTCCCTCGAGCTTCCCGCCCCACACGCGCGCGAACTGGAGCTTCTCGGCAATCTCCCGGTGCACGCGCTCGGCGAGGTCGGCCACGGTGTGCCCGTCCGGGAGCACGAACGGCTGCGACTTGTCGGCCGGCTTGCCGGGCGGCTTGGAGTAGACGCGAACGAGCTGGAGTCGCCGCCAGATCGCGACCTTCAGCGCCTCGAGCCCGGCGTGGGTCGTGACCGAGACGCGGAGGACGGGGTAGGAGGAGCCGTACAGCTCGTCGAGCACGTTGAGGTCGGCCTCGCGGGCCCGGTCCGCCTTGGTCACCACCATCAGTGTGGGCAGCGGCACGTCCCGCGGGTCCGCGTCCTCCGGGAGCTCGCCGACCAGCGGCGTGCGCGCCGCGGCGAGGCGCTCGCGCACCACCTCGACGTCCTCCGGGAGCGCCGCGGAGGTCGGATCCACCACCAGGAGCGCCGCGTCGGCGCCGCGGACGATGCCGGGAAGCCAGGCGTCCATGTGCTCGGCCGCGACCGGCGGCAGGTCCACGAGCTGGATGGCCACGTCCTCGAACGCCATCATCCCGGGCTGGGGCCGGGTGGTGGTGAACGGGTAGTCCGCGATCGCAGGCTCGGCGTGTGTCAGCGTCGCCAGCAGCGACGACTTGCCGCAATTCGGCGGCCCCAGGAGGACGATCTGGGCCGCACCCTCGGGCTCGACCTTGATCGCGTGCCCGTGCTTCGCGGTGCGGACGTCCTCCTCCTGGCGCAGGCGGGCCATCCGGCGCTTGAGGTCCGCCTGCATCTTTTCGGTTCCCTTGTGCTTCGGGATGGTCGCGAGCATCTCCTCGAGCGCTTCGCGACGCTCGACCGGGGAGTGCGCCGCCTTGAACTTCGCTTCCGCCGCACGGTACTGCGGGGTGAGGTTCGCGGGCATGCAGCGGGATTGTAGACTCTGCCGGTGCAAGCGGGAAAGCCGACGCGGCAGGCCGCGGTCCCCGCGCTCGCGGTGACGTTTGCGGTCGCCTGCCTCGGCGCCTGGCTCTGGTGGCCGCTGCTCGCCGTGATGGTCGCGGCGGCCCCCGTGGGCGCCTGCGCGCTGGTTCTGGTTCGCCGGCCATCGGTACGGCTCAACGTCGTCCTCGCTGCGATCGCGGCCTGGCTCGCGGTCGCCATTGGCGGGGCATGCCTGCTCAGCGCGCGCCCCGTCGGCGGCCTCGTCTGGGTCCTGCTCGTCCTCTACGCACTGCCGCTCCCCGTCGTCCCCTGGCTTTACTGGCTGACGTTCCCGGCACCGGGAGACGATCATGTAGGTCCTGGTTCTGACGGCCTGCAGACGTTCGAACGTTCACACGTTCACACGTTCGAACGTTCGAACCTTCGAACCTTGGAACCTTCGAACGTTCAGGATCCTGATCCGTCGCAACCCAATGAGGCCGAACCGTGACGGTGCTGGTCGCCATCCTGCTGATAGCGGCGGTGGTCGCGTGGTGGGGCGCGCGCCGCACCCGGGATGCGACCGACTACTTCGCGGCCGGCCGGCTTGCCGGGGCGTGGCTGGTGGGCGTCGCGGGGACCGCGGCTGCGGTGTCGGCGTTCACCTTCGTGGGCGGGCCGGGTCTGTTCGCGTTGGTCGGGATGGGCGCGCTCTGGATCACCTTCTCCGCGCCGCTGACCGGCGCCCTCCAGTGCTGGGCGGTCGGCGAACCGGTGGTGGACCTCGCCCGACGGCACGGCGCGCTCACGCCGCAGGAGCTGATCGGCGCACGCTTCGGGCGCGCCGGCCGCGGCGTGGCCGCCGCGCTCATCGTCGTCGGGTGCGTCGCCAACCTGGCCGTGCAGGCCCGCGCCGCCGCCGTGCTCGGCGAGGACTTCCTCAACGTGCCGGGCGTGCTGGCCGCCGGGGTGGCGCTGCTCGCGACGACGGCCTACACCGCGCTCGGGGGCATGCGGGCCGGAATCGTCGCCGACGCCCTCCAGGGGACGACGATGGCGCTGCTGGCGCTCGTCCTCGCGGGCGCCGCGCTGGTCGCGGCGGGCGGTCCGGCCGCGGCCGTCGCGACCCTGCGGGCGGCGCGCCCGGACCTGCTCGGCAGCTTCGGGTCCGCCCCGCCGGGCCGCGCGCTCGCCTGGTTTCTCCTCTTCTGTCTCGGCACCTGCGCCCAGCCGCACTACGTACAGAAGTTCCTCTTCCTCCGCTCGCGCGAGCAGTTGCGCGCGCTGCCGGCGGTGCTCACACTCGCGCTCGCGGTCACGCTCTCGGTCTGGCTCTCGGTCGGCCTCGCGGGCTCCGCGCTCGCCTCCCGCGGGGCGATCGGCCTCGCCCGCCCCGACGACCTGGCGCCGCGGACGATGGCGCTGCTCGGACCGTGGGCGGAGCTCGTCGCCGGGATCGCCGTCCTGGCCGCCCTGATGTCCACCGCGGCTTCGTTCCTCAACCTCGCCGCCGCGGCGGTCACTCGCGACCTCCCGGCCGCGCTCGGCCGGCCGGAACGAGGGCTCCTCGCCGCCCGCGTCACCACGGTGGTGACCGCGGTCGTCGCGGCGGGCCTGGGCGCCGCCAGCGCGCGGACCGTCGCGCTCCTCGGGATCGCCGGCTGGGGTTTCTTCACGGCGGCGTTCCTCCCGGCATTCACCGTCGGACTCGCGTGGCAGAGCTCGACGCCCGGCCGGCGTCACGGCCGGCATGCTCGCGGGCAGCGCGGTGGATGTCGTCCTCGAGGCGCTGCGCTCGAGCCTGCCGGCCGGGCTCGAACCGGGCCTGGCCGGCGCCGCCGTCGGGATGCTCGTCCTGGTGGCGGTCTCCGCCCTCGAACGGCGTTCGAAAGTTCGAATGTTCGCAGGTTCGAACGTTCAATGAAGGCTATGGTTGGGACCACGCCGTTGAACCTTCGAACCTTGGAACCTTCGAATCTTCGACCCTTTCAGCCTCTAAACCTCCGAACCTTGGAACGCTCTTGCCTTTGTCTCTCGTCGTCAACTCTTAACTCTTCACTCTTAACTCTTAACTGTCTCTCCTTGAACCTTCGAACCTCTGAACGTGCGAACCTTCGAACCATGCCCAAGGACACCCGATGACCCCGCGAAACCGAGGGATTCCGATCGAGCCGGCGTGGCTTGTCCAGCGCCTGCGGGCGGTCCGCGCCGCCGTGCGCCCGACGACGCTGGCCGAGGTCGAGAGGAAGCGTGACCCCTTCAGGCTGCTCGTCGCCTGCGTGATCTCGCTGCGCACCAAGGACGCGGTGACCGCAGCCGCGAGCGCCCGCCTGTTTGCGGTCGCGGCGACTGCAGCGGCCGTTGCCGGGCTGTCGAAGGCCCGAATCGCCAAGCTCATCTTCCCGGCCGGGTTCTACAACACGAAGGCGGGCCAGATTCGCGAGTTCTCGCGCCGCATCGCCGCCGTCCACGACGGCCGCGTCCCGGCCGACCTCGACGCCCTGTTGGCTTTCCCGGGCGTCGGGCGCAAGACGGCGAACCTGGTCCTCGGCCTCGGCTTCGGGATCCCGGCGATCTGCGTCGACACCCACGTGCACCGGATCTCGAACCGCCTCGGCCTGGTCAGCACGCGGACGCCCGAGCAGACCGAGCACGCCCTGGAAGCCTTGCTGCCGCGGCGCTACTGGATCGACATCAACGACCTGCTCGTGACGTTCGGCCAGCAGATATGCCACCCGACCTCGCCCCGCTGCTCGTCCTGCCCGCTCGCCCCACGCTGCCCCCGGATCGGGGTGACCCGGAGCCGGTAGGCGCCTTGCTCCTCGTGGCCTGGGACCGACCTACTGGTCGAGCCAACCGAACGCCGGGCAGGTCAACTGAGGCTGGCCCTCGGGCGGCCTGTTGAGGTTCGTCGGCAGCTCGGGCGGGAAGGCCTCGAACCCCTGGCCGGGGTAGAGCAGGAAGTTGGTGGTCGGCGCCCCGAGGTTGCCGTTACAGCAGTAGCTGACCTCCCAGTGGACGACCAGTTGCTGCGTCTGGACCGGCTTGGTGCCGTTGTAGGTGAAGCGGAGGCTCGGTCTGTTGCTCGATCCCCCACCGCTTCCCCACCCGAGCATGCAGTCGAACTTGAGGTGCAGCAGCACCGGGACGGCCAGCGCGCTCGTCTTGGGGACGACCGACTTGAAGTGGAGGTTCTTGAGGATCATGCCCTGAGGCCGTGGCGCCGCCGCTGCCACCGGAGCTTGCTTCGGAGGCTCGGCGTTCAGGGCGGCGCCCGCGACGGCCAGGGCGACACCGGTGAGGACGACAACCCTAAGTGTGTTCATGGCGGTTCCTCCCTCTCGCCTCGACGGCGGTTCCACATTGATGAACGTGCGTGGGCTGAAAAGCGCACACGCCCCCGAGTCCGGCTCTCGCTGCCTGCTCGGGCCGCCCGGATTGGCGCGACGACGCCTACCTGAGTGAACCGTCGCGGATCCTGCGTGCCGGCGCGCGCAGCAAGGTCCCGAGCTCCAGCTCGTCGCCGTTTCCGCCGGAGGTGTCGAACGCATCGAGGATGCCCGCCAGCCGGGCTCGCTCGGCCTCGACCGCGTCGCGGACGAGGCGCCCGGTGCGGACTCGTTCGTCGCCCAGCGCCTCCGCGACTCGCGCACTCACCAGCTCTTCCAACGCCGCGTCGGTCATGGCGTGCCCCCCCAACCGCCGCCGATCACAGCCCGCCGGAGACCCAACGCCCCCGCCTGAAAGACGGCCTCTGTCTTCCGGACCCCGGACCCCTGATCCCGGTCCCCTGTTCTTAGACCGTGTGCGGCGGGGCCTCCGGGATGTTGTCGCGGCGCTTGCCCTCGGTGGGCTTGACCGCGACCTTCGCAGGGCAGCGCTGCTTGCGCAACCGCAGGTAGTCGAGCACCAGCTCGCGCTTCATGAGCTGAATGGCCTTGGCCGGATCCACGCCCTTGGGACACACCCGCGAGCACTCGCCGGCGTAGTGGCACCGCCAGGGGCCCGCCTCGCCAGCGAGCACCGGCTTCCGGGCCGCGAAGCCGGCATCGCGGCTGTCCGAGCTGTAGCGGTGGGCCTGGGCGAGCGGCATCGGTCCGGAGTAGAGCGCATCGGTGGCGAACGTCGGGCAGGCGGCCATGCAACAGCCGCACTTGATGCAGTAGCTGAACTGCAGGTAGGCCTCGAGCTCGTGCGCCGACTGGAAGAACTCCCCGGTCGGGTGCTCGCGCTCCGCGACATCCTCTCGGATGAGGAACGGCTTCAGGGCCTGGTGGCTGTCGAACATCGGCGCGAGCTCCGGCACGAGATCGCGGACGATGTCGAAGTTGGGCAGCGGCGCGACCACGACCGTGGCGCTTTCCAGGTCGGCGACCTGGGTGTTGCACGCCAGACGCGGCTTGCCGTTGATGAGCATCCCGCACGACCCGCAGACCCCCATCCGGCAGGACGAGCGCCAGGCCAGCTCCGGCTCGCGGAGCTCCTTGACCTTCCAGAGCCCCTCGAGCACGGTCATCCCCTTGGCGTACGGGACCCGGTACTCCTCCCAGTGGGGCGCGCGGTCGCGCTCGGGGGTGAAGCGGCGGATGCGATACGTGACCTCGGTCAGGTTCTCGACGTTCATGCCAACCCCCTACATCCCCTTCGTGAGCGCGAGCGTCCTGGACGCGATCGCGGCCCAGGTCCCGATCACGAAAAGGCCCAGCCCGCCGAGCAGCAGCACGAAACTGATCGTGCGCTTGAGCCAGCGCGAAGGATCCAGCTCGAAGAGGATGTTGCGCAGCCCGTACAGGCCGTGGAACAGCGCGGCGCCCAGCAGCACGACGTACGACACCATGAAACCGGCGCTCCGCGCCCTCGCCACCACGTTCTGCCAGTCGATGGGGTGGCCCCCCGCCGGGTTGAAGGCGCCGACGATCTCGTTGAGGTGCATCACGGTCATGTGGATTCCGAGGAAGACGAGGATGACGGCCCCCGCCGCAAGGTGCCAGGTCCAGAGCTTCTGATCGCGCATCATGGCCGCCTCCTACTCCAGCACCCAGAAGTTGAGGGTGCCCATCACGATGAGAACCGCGGCGAGGATGACCGCGCCGATGGCCAACGGGCGCTGGACGTCGAGCGAGGTCCGGTACGGGTACACCGGCTCGATCGGCTTGCCCACGCCGAACCCCAGCTCGATGATCCCGAGCCGGATCCCGTTGATCGCGTGGAAGGCGAATGCCACGAACACCAGGTACTCGCCGAGCTTGAACGGCAGGCCGGAGACCAGTCCCATCGCCTGCCTCCACGGCCCCTCGCCGAACGCGCGCGACGAGGTCACGACGATGTGCAGCAGGAAGTACGCGAGGATCCCGAGGCCGGTCAGGCGATGGAGGATGTAGAGGTACCGTTCCGCCCCCCACCTCCCGCCGCCGAGCCAGCCCCATATGCCGAGTCGATTTGGATGGCCTTTGCTCTCCAGCATTTGATCTTCTCCCGGACCCCGGACCCCGGGCCCCTGACCCCTGTCGTCAGTACTTTCTCTCCACCGGTTTCCAGGTGTTGATCGTGACCGACTTGTAGTCGAAGCGCGGCGCGTCGCCCGTGTGCCAGGCGAGGGTGTGCCGCAGCCAGCGCTCGTCGTCGCGGGTCGCGAAGTCGCGCCGCGCGTGCGCGCCGCGGGACTCCTGGCGGGTGAGCGCGCCGGCGACCGTGACCTCCGCGAGGTCGAGGAGGTTCTCCAGCTCCACCGCGTGGAACAGGTTGGAGTTGTACGTCGCTCCCTTGTCGACGACCGGCGCGCGTCTCGACCTCGAGCGCAACTCCCGCACGGTCGCCAGGGCCTTCGCGAGCCCCTCGCCGGTCCGGTAGACGCCGACGTTGTTGTCCATGGCCGCGCGCAGCTCGCGCCGCAGCGCGTAGAGGTTTTCGTCCCCCTCGCGGCGGAGCAGCGCCTCGATGTGCGAGGCCGAGGCCTTCAGCTTCTCGGCCGGGACCCCGGCGAGGCGGAGCTTGGGGAGGGCCTTCACGATCTCGGCGCCGGCAACGCCACCCCACACAAGGCACTCCGCCGTCGAGTTGGAGCCCAGGCGGTTGCCGCCGTGCAGCGAGACGCACGCGGCCTCCCCGGCCGCCCAGATGTTGGGGACGCGGGTGAGGCCGTTGATGTCGGTCTCGATCCCGCCCATCGAGTAGTGCGCCACCGGGCGGATCGGGATCGGCGTCGTGATCGGGTCGATCCCCAGGAACTTGATCGTCACCTCGCGGATGAGGGGGAGGCGGGTGTTGATGCGCTCCGCGCCGAGGTGCGTGAGGTCGAGGTTGAGGTAGTCGCCCCATTCCTCCGAGTGGAAGCCGCGGCCCTCGAGGATCTCCGTGGTCTCCGCGCGCGACACCATGTCGCGAGGGGCGAGCTCCATGAGCTTCGGCGCGTACTTACCCATGAACCGCTCGCCGGTGTTGTTCTTGAGGTACCCGCCCTCGCCCCGGCACGCCTCGGTCATCAGGATCCCCGAGGGCACGAGACCGGTCGGGTGGAACTGCAGGAACTCCATGTCCTCGAGCGGGAGCCCGGCGCGGAACGCCATCGCCATCCCGTCGCCGGTGACGGTCTGCGAGTACGTCGTGAACCCGTACAGCGTGCCGCCGCCGCCGGTCGCGATCAGGAGCGCCTTGCCGCGCAGCACGACGGTTTCCCCGCTCCCGGCGTGAATCCCGATCAGGCCGGCGAACAGCCCGCCCTCGACGAGGATGTCCGTCACGAAGAACTCGTCGTAGCGCGTGAAGCTCTTGTAGCGCAGCAGCGTGTCGTAGAGCGTCTGCATCTCGAAGAAGCCGGTCTTGTCGGCGGCGAGCGTGGCGCGCGGGAACGAGTGGCCGCCGAAGGGCCGCTGGTCGATGCGGCCCTTGGCGTCCCGCGTCCACGGGATCCCCCAGTGGTCGAGCTGCATGATCTCCTCGGGCATCGTGCGGACGAACCGGTGCACCACGTCCTGGTCCGCGAGGAAGTCCGAGCCCTTGACCGTATCCCATGCGTGCAGGTCGAAGGAGTCGCCCTCCTCCGGCCGCAGCACCGCGGCCGTCCCGCCTTCGGCGCACACGGAGTGGGCGCGCATGAGCTGCACCTTGGAGACGATGCCGATGTCCGTCTTCCCCTCGGTCAGGCGCGAGATCTCGACCGCGGCGCGCAGGCCGGCGAGCCCGGCACCCAGGATCAGGACATCGTGCTGAAGCGGTTCCGCCATTTCACCCCTCCCGGAAACTGAGACGCCGTCAAAACGAAAGGGCCGGGGAAGCTCCCCGGCCCGTGAGTAGCGCTGCTGTCGTTGCTTCTCGCACCTATTCTCCTCTGCTCCGCTACCCGAACGTTCGAAGGTTCCAAGGTTCAAAGGTTCAAACGTCGTGTCTCTAACTCTTAACTCTTCACTCTTAACCTTCACTTCCTCGATCTTCTAACCTGCGAACTTCGAACTCTTGAACCCTTTTCTTCTACCCTCTCTCCCCTGTTCCGGTTCCTCGCCTTCCCAAGCTCCGCCGGCAGCTTGGCCGATTGCGCCGCCACGTCGCCGGCGCTCTTGGCGAGGAGCGCCTTCTCCTCGGGGGTGAGCTTCAGCTCGAACACGCCTTCCATCCCCTTCGCGCCGAGCTTTGCCGGGACGCCGACGAAGACGTCCTTCAGGCCGAACTCGCCCTGGAGGTAGACGGCGCACGGCAGGATCTTCTTGCGGTCCTTCACGATGGAATCCACCATCTCGTACACGCCCGCGGCCGGCGCGTAGTAGGCCGAGCCCGTCTTCAGGAGCTTGACGATCTCCCCTCCGCCCTGAGCGGTGCGCTGGACGATCGCGTCGATCCGCTCCTTCGGGAGCAGCTCGGGCAGAGGCACGCCGCTCACCGTCGTGTACCGCGGGAGCGGCACCATGCTGTCGCCGTGGCCGCCGAGCACCAGCGCGAACACGCTCTCCGTGGACACGCCGAGCTCCATCGCGATGAACGCCCGCATGCGCGCGGTGTCGAGGATGCCCGCCATGCCGAACACGCGCTCGCGAGGGAACCCCGAGACCCGGCGCGCGACCTCGCACATCACGTCGAGCGGGTTGGTGACCATGATGATGATGGAGTCCCTGGACTTGCGGACGGCGCGCGAGATGCACTCGCCGACCACCTTGGCGTTGGCGTCCTGCAGGTCGTCGCGGCTCATCCCCGGTTTGCGCGCCAGCCCGGCCGTCATGACGATGATGTCGGACCCGGCCGCGGCCTCGTAGTCGTTGGTTCCGACCAACATGCCGTCGTGGTGCACCACCGGCGCCGCCTGGAAGAGGTCGAGCGCCTTGCCCTGCGGCACCCCCTCGATCACGTCGACCAGCACGATGTCGCCGAGGTGCCCTTCAGCGAGACGTTGCGCGGTTGTAGCGCCCACGTTTCCGGCGCCGATCACGGTGATCTTCGGCTTCCTCATCGCCCCCCCTTGGTCGGTAAGGTCGTTGGACGTCTCAACGCACCTTACACGGCCGTTACAGTAGCACCCCGCACCCCCGACCACAACCACCCGTGAAACCGCCCGTCGGCCAATTGCCACCGCGGCTTCCGCGACTTCGTCTCGACTCCCGGGGCCCCGGACACCCCGTTCGGCATCCTCCGGACCCTTGAACTGTCCAAGGAATGGGTGTATAAGAAGCCGGTTGCTGCTTTCGAGAAGAAAGTGGGACTCCGGTCCCACTTTTTTTTGGAGGCAAAAGGAGACGATGGCGCGTTTGTCGGAGGATCTTCTGACCAGGCTCGACCGGCTCGCCGCGAGCGAGGGGGTGGAGCTGGTGGCGGTCGAAGTCAGCGGCACGGCCCGCAAGCCCTTGGTCCGACTGGTGCTCGACCGCGAAGGCCAGGGCGTCTCGCTCGCCGACTGCGAGACGGTCTCACGTCAGGCCAGCGTGCTCCTCGACGCGCACGACCCGTTCCCGAGCGCCTTCACGCTCGAGGTCACCTCTCCTGGCGTTGATCGTAAACTCTACACCGATAATGATTTCCTTCGCTTCCATGGACAAGCGGTACGGGTGAGGATGCGCCCGACGTGGCCCGCGCCACGGGTGATCGAAGGGATCCTCCAAGGCCGCTCCGAAGGCGTGGTCCGCGTTCTCGACGGCGCCGGGGCCGTCTGTGCACTGCCTGAGAACGAGGTGTTCGAGACCCGCCTCAGGCCGGACCTCGAGGAGCGCCTGCAGGAGTCGAAAGCACGGGAAGGACGTAGGCGATGAAGATGGAACTCGGCACCCTGATCCGCCAGGTCTCGCACGAGCGCGAGATCGAACCCGAGCGCCTGGTCGTCGCGCTCGAGGACGCGATCTCGCAAGCGGCGAGGAAGCACTACCACGAACGCGGCGTGCGCACCCACATCGACCTCGACAGCGGGGAGATGACGTCGTTCCGTGTGCGGACCGTCGTGGCCACCCCCGAGGAGGTCACCGACCCCACCTCGGAGATGCTCCTCGAAGAGGCGCGCGAGATCGACCCCGCGGCCGAGCTCGGCTCCGAGATCGTGCTCGGCGAGCTGGACACCGCCTCGCTCGGCCGCATCGCCGCCCAGGCCGCCCGCCAGATGCTGTTCCAGCGGGTGCGCGAAGCGGAACGGGACAACATCTACAACGACTACATCGGCAAGGTGAACGAGCTGGTCAACGGGATCGTGAAGCGGTTCGAGCGGGGCGACATCGTCGTCGAGCTGGGGCGCACCGAGGGCGTAGTCACGCGCCAGCACCAGGTCCGCCACGAGCGCTACAGCCAGGGCGACCGCATCCGGGCGGTCATCGTGGACGTGACGAAGGACGCCAACAAGCCCCAGGTCGTGCTCTCCCGCACCGCGCCCCAGCTGCTCATCAAGCTCCTCGAGATGGAGGTCCCCGAGATCTACGACGGCACCGTGATCGTGAAGGCGTGCGTCCGGGAGCCGGGCGAGCGCGCCAAGGTGGCGGTGACCTCGCGCGATCGCGACGTGGACCCGGTCGGCGCCTGCGTCGGCATGAAGGGCTCCCGAGTCCAGGCGATCATGAGGGAGCTGAAGGGCGAGAAGGTCGACATCATCCCGTACAACCCCGACGTCGTGACGTTCGCCCAGAACGCGCTCGCTCCCGCCAAGATCAACCGGGTGGCGCTGCGCGAGCAGGCGACGAGGATCCCGATCACCGACACGGAGGGGAACCCCGCCGTGGACGAGAGCGGCCACCCGCTCCTGCACGAGAGGACCGAAACGGTCCTCGACGTCATCGTGTCCGACGAGCAGCTCTCGCTGGCGATCGGGAAGCGCGGCCAGAACGTGCGCCTCGCGTCGCGCCTCCTCGGCTGCCGGATCGAGATCAAGAGCGAGGAAGCGGTCAAGGACGAGGTCGCCGCGGCGCTCGCCGCGATGCTGCGGCAGGTCGAAGGGGTCACCGAGGAAGCGCCGGCGGAGGCCGAGACCGCGGCCGCGCCGATCGACTACGACACGCACCTCCCCCTCGAGGAGCTGGCGGGAATCTCCGACAAGATGCGCGAGCGCCTGCTCGAGCACGGGTACTCCCACGCCGGTGCGCTGGCGGCGGCCGACCCCGAGAAGCTGATGGAGATCCCAGGAATCGGGCCTCATTCCGCTGCCAAGCTGATCGCAGCAGCGAAGACGGCGCTCGCGGCGCAAACCCCCGCGGGCCCCGAGGAGTAGAGCATGCCGCAGGTGTTCCGAGTTGGCGATCTCGCCCAGCAGATGGGCGTGTCGGTAGACGAGCTGATCTTCAAGCTGCGCTCGATCGGTGTCGACGTGACCACCGCCGAGAACACCCTCGACCTGTCGACCGTGCGCGACATCATCACCGGGCAGACGCTGGTCCGGCGGCCGCGCGAGGTCATCGTTCGCCAGGGCACGGCGGCCGCCGCGGAGGAACAGCGCAAGGCGCCCGCCGCTCCGGTCGAACGTCCCAAGCGCCGCCGCGTGGCACGCCGGTCGGTAGGGCTCGACGAGGAGCTCCCCGACGAGGTGCCGAACCTCGCGGCGATGACGGTGCCGGCGTCGCTCAAGCCCGCCGCCAGGCCCGCGGACGAGGCCGAGTCCGAGGCCGAGGAGGCCCAGGCGGCGCCGGCCGGTGTCGCGCCGGAGGAGGCGCCTGCGCCGACGGTCGCGGTCGAGGAGACGGCGGCGAGCGCGCCCGAACCGGCCCCGCCCGCCCCGCCCAAGCCCGCTCGGGTGACCAAGGCGGCGAAGGCCGCGGCGGCCGAGCAGCCGGTCGAGGCCCAACCCGAGGCGGCCCCGGTTGCCGCGGCCGTGCCGGCCCCGCCCAAAGCGAAGGCGACGGCGGTCCGCGAGACGGCCAAGCCGGCGAAGAAGGGCGCCAAGACACCGGTCGAGTCGCAGCTGCGCGAGCTCTCCGACGACGAGGTGCGCCAGCAGCTCCTGGCCGCCAAGCAGGCCGCCGCTGCGAAGCCTGCCGAGAAGGCCGCGCCGGCGCGCGGCAAGTCGTCCCGCAAGGCGAAGGCCGCAGCCGACGCCGACGAGATCCGCGACCTGCTGGCGAAGTTCGAAGAATCCAAGGTGCGCGCGGCCGCCGACGCCTCGACGACGCCGCGCCCCTCCATGCCCCCGCCCGGACGGGGTAGGCCGACCACCCACCGCCCCAGGCGCGAGCGCGGCGAGGCTCCGACCGAGGCACGGACGGTGACGGTGGCCTTCCGCGACGGCCTCAAGCCGGAGGGCCCCGTCTACCTGTCGGAGGCGGTCACGGTCCGCGAGCTCGCCGAGAAGCTCAACGTGCTCGTCAAGGACCTGATGGCCTACCTGATCTTCAAGAAGATCCTCGTGACGGCCAACCAGGCGCTCCCCCAGGAGCTCGCGGAGAAGATCTGCGAGGACCTCGGCATCGAGGCCATGGTGGTCAGCTTCGAGGAGGAGATCGACCTCCAGCAGGAGGAAGGGGCGGACGCAGGCGCCAAGCCGGAGCCCCGCCCGCCGGTCGTCACCGTGATGGGGCATGTCGACCACGGCAAGACGTCGCTGCTGGACGCCATCCGCTCGACGCGCGTCGCCGCTGGCGAGGCCGGCGGGATCACACAGCACATCGGCGCCTCCCGCATCGTCCACAACGGCAAGCCGATCGTGTTCATCGACACGCCGGGCCACGCGGCGTTCACCCAGATGCGCGCCCGCGGCGCCAAGGTCACCGATCTCGTGGTGCTGGTGGTTGCCGCCGACGACGGCGTCATGCCGCAGACGGTCGAGGCGATCAACCACGCCCGCGCCGCGCACGTGCCGCTCATCGTCGCGGTCAACAAGATCGACAAGCCCAACGCCAACCCGGAGCGGGTGAAACAGGAGCTCGCCCAGGAGGGCGTGTTGCTCGAAGGCTGGGGCGGCGAGACCCCGGTCGTCCAGGTCTCGGCGACGAAGAGCCAGGGGATCGAGGAGCTCCTCGAGGTGATCCTGCTGGTGGCCGAGATGGCCGACCTCAAGGCCGTGCGCGACGGCGCGGCGCGCGGCACCGTGCTCGAAGCTCGCAAGGAGCGCGGGCGCGGCGTGGTCGCGTCGGTGCTCGTGCAGCAAGGGACGCTGGCGCCGGGAGACTGCTTCTTCGCCGGGTCCACCTACGGCCGCGTCCGGGCGATGCTCGACACCGCCCGCAAGCCGGTCCGGGCGGCCCACCCCTCCGACGCGGTGGAGATCATGGGTCTCGAGGACATCCCCGAGGCCGGCGACACGTTCCAGGTGGTCGAGGACGAGGCCCGCGCCCGCGACGTGGCGGGGCACCGCCAGGCCAAGCAGCGCGAGGAGCAGCTGGCGGGGAACCGCAAGGTCACCCTCGAAGGCCTGATGGACAAGATCAAGAGCGACGAGGTCCGGGCGCTCAACATCGTGCTCAAGGCCGACGTCCAGGGTTCCGTCGAAGTCCTCCGCGACACCCTCGCGAAGCTATCGACCGAGGAGGTGGCGATCAACATCATCCACGCCTCGGCCGGCGCGATCACCGCCAACGACATCCTGCTCGCGTCCGCCTCCCAGGCGATCGTCATCGGCTTCAACGTCCGCCCCGAGCGGTCGGCGAAGGAGCTCGCCGAGCGCGAGAAGGTCGACGTCAGGCTCTACTCGGTCATCTACACCCTCACGGACGAGCTGCAGAAGGCGGTCGTCGGCATGCTCAAGCCGACGTTCAAGGAGGAGGAGCTCGGGCGGGCCGAGGTACGCGAGGTCTTCAAGGTCTCCAAGGTCGGGACGATCGCAGGCTGCATGGTCGTCGAGGGCCTCATCCTGCGCACGGCAAAGGCGCGTCTGCTGCGCGACAACGTCGTGATCTGGGAGGGCGGCCTCTCGTCCCTCAAGCGCTTCAAGGACGACGCCGCCGAGGTGCGGAACGGGTTCGAGTGCGGCATCGGGCTCGAGAAGTACCAGGACATCAAGCTGGGCGACGTCATCGAGGCCTACCGCACGGTGGAAGTCGCGCGCGAGGCGTGATGAAAAGGACAGCTCACAGCCCACAGCTCACAGCTGACAGCAACGACGCTCACCGCCGTCGTCGGGTGGGCGGGGGAGCTGTCGGCTGTCAGCTGTCGGCCGTCAGCTCGCGCTGAGGGGCTGCCCGGATGGAGGTTCGTTCGCCGCTGTTCGTGGCCGTCGCCCGGGTCGAGCTGCACCTGCCCGGGGCGCGCAGCCTCAAGGACAAGAGGCAGGACGTCCGGTCGCTGGTGGAGCGGCTGCGCCACCGGCTGACGGTGCTCGTCGTCGAGACCGACCACCAGGACCTGCACCAGCGCGCCGCGCTCGCCGTCAGCTCGTTGGCCACCGACGCCGAGGCGGCCCGAGCCACCGTGGCCCGCGCCCTCGACCTGGTGCACTCGAACTTCCCCGGCGTGGTCCTCGACGAGCGGGTCGACCTCGTGCAGGTGCGACAGGAGGTGGAGGGTGCGTGACGCCCTCGTGCGGCGCGAACGCCTGGCGGAGGCCATGCGCGAGGTGCTGTCGGAGCTCCTCCTCACCCAGGTCAAGGACCCTCGCCTCGCGGGCGTGGTGATATCCGCCGTCGAGCTGTCCGGCGATCTCAAGCTGGCCCGCGCGTTCTTCTCCGTGATCGGCGACGAGGAGCGCGAGCGGCAGGCCGCGGACGGATTGACGCAGGCCCGCGGGTTCCTGCGCCGCGAGAGCGCTCGCCGCATGCGCCTGCACAGCCCACCCGACATCGAGTTCAAGCGCGACAAGGGGTTCGAGCGAGCGGACCGCATCGCCCGCGTGCTCGATCGGATCCATGAGACAGGGGTCAGGGGCCAGGGGTCAGGGGTCGGGGACGATCCGGAGACGGCGGAGCGGGCCCACGATGACGAGGCCGACCGTGATGGCTGAGGCGACGCGGGATATCGGTGCCGCGCTCACTCGGCTCAAACGGGCCAAGCGCGCGCTGGTCACGTCCCACGCGGCGCCGGACGGGGACGCGCTCGGCTCCGAGCTCGGGCTCGCCGAGGTCCTGGGAGCGCTCAGGATCGAGTCCGCGATCGTCAACCGGGACCCGCATCCGGCCTCCCTCGCCTTCCTGCCCGGCCTCGCCGGGGTGCAGGTCAGGGACGCCCTGCCGGCCGGGTTCGAGCGCGACTTCGACGTCGCCGTCGTGCTCGAGTGCCCCGGCCTCGACCGCCCGGGGCTCGCGGGACTGGACCGGCTGCCGCTTGTCAACATCGACCACCACCTCGAGAACGCTCTCTACGGCGAGGTCAACGTCGTCGACGAGGAGGCGCCCGCCGTGGGCGAGATGCTGCTCGGGCTCGCCGAGGCCGCGGGCGTGCCGATCACCGCGACGATGGCCACCAACCTCTACACCGCGCTGGTGACCGACACCGGCGACTTCCGCTACTCCAACGCGACACCGCGCGCGTTTGCGGCCGCGGCACGGCTGGTCGCCGCCGGGGCGAAGCCGAACGTCATCGCCGAGGCGCTCTGGGAGCACAACCCGGCTCGCGTCATCCGGCTGACGGCGGCCGTGCTCTCGACGCTGGAAGTGCTGGCGGGAGGTGGGCTCGCGGTGATCTCGTGCGACCGCGCGATGCTGGAGTCGGCCGGTGCGTTCCCCGAGGACACCGAAAGCCTCATCAACATCCCGCGTTCGATCGACGGGGTCCGCGTGGCCGTCTTCCTGAAGGCCCTTCGCGACGGCTCGGTGCGCGTCTCCCTGCGCTCTCGGGGCGACGTGGACGTCCAATCCGTCGCCCGGACCTTCGGCGGCGGCGGCCACCGCAACGCGGCCGGGTGCACGGTCCGCGGAAGCCTCGCCGAGGCCCGGGCGGCCGTGCTCGCGGCCGTCACCCCCGTCGCGGAGCCCCGATGAGCGCGTCGCCCTGCGGGTTCCTCCTCGTGGACAAGCCGGCGGGCCCGACGTCCCACGACGTGGTGCAGGCGGCGCGCCGCGCGCTGAAGGAGCGCCGCATCGGCCACACCGGAACCCTGGACCCGGCGGCGACCGGCCTGCTGCTGCTGTGCATCGGGAAGGCCACCCGGCTTCAGCAGTACCTCCTCGCCTGGGAGAAGACCTACCGCGGCGAGATCCGGCTCGGTTGGGGCACCACGACGTACGACGCCGAAGGCGAGGCGCTGGCGCCGCCGAGCCCGGTCCCCGACATCGATGAGGACGTGGTCGCGGATCTCGCACGCCGCTTCTCGGGCGAGCTCGACCAGTTGCCGCCGCCCTACTCGGCCAAGAAGACCGGCGGCCGGAAGTTCTACGAGCTGGCGCGGGCCGGCGAGGAGGTCCCCCGCGAGCCGAAGCACGTCACGGTGCAGAGCATGGCCCTCACGATCCTGGCGCCGGACCGCCTGGGGTTCGAGGTGACGTGCTCGTCCGGGACCTATCTGCGGTCGCTCGCCCACGACATCGGCGGGACGCTCGGCTGCGGCGGCCACCTCTCGGCGCTGCGCAGGGTCCGGATCGGCCCCTGGCTCGTCGAGGCGGCCGTGAGCGCGGAAACGCTGGCGAACCGGCCGCAGGAGATCGGCCCCGGGGCGTTCGTGTCGCTCGCCGCCGCCAGCCTGCCGTTCCCCGAGGTGATGCTCAACCCGACGGCGCTGGACCACTTCGTGCACGGCCAGGAGGTGGTGGTGCGCGACGCGGAGGCGACCTTCCCGCCGGGTTCGCCCGTCGCGGTCCGCGACCGCACGGGCGAGCTGGTCGGCGTGGGCGTGGCCGTCGCCTTCCTGGCCCGGGCACGGACTGTGAACGTGGCGCCGCGCATGGTTTTAGCGGAGCTTGAGGCTCCGGCAACCCCGTGATAGAATCACACCCTTCCTCGCCACTTGAGGCTGGGCGTGGAGACGTGGAGCGGACGATGACCGAACGCGAATACGTAGCGAGCAAAGAGCACATCATCTCGGACTTTCGCCGTCACGAGCACGACAGCGGCTCGCCCGAGGTGCAGGTTGCTCTCATCACGAAGCGCATCGAGTACCTCACCGAGCACTTCAAGGTCCACGCCAAGGACCACCACTCGCGGCGCGGCCTCCTGATGCTGGTCGGTCAGAGGCGACGCCTGCTCGAGTACCTCCGGCGCAAGGACCTCAGCCGGTACCGGGCGCTCATCGAGCGGCTGGGTCTGCGCCGCTAACGGCTCGCCCTCCGCAACCCTAAAGGAGCATCATGGTCGTCACAGAGAGAATTGAGATCGAAGGAAGAACACTGGAGCTCGAAGTCGGCAAGGTCGCCAAGCAGGCCGATGGGGCCTGCTTGGTGCGTTACGGCGAGACGTTCGTCCTGGTCACGGCCTGTTTCCGCAAGGACGTGCGCGAAGGCGTCGACTTCCTCCCCCTGACGGTGGACTACCGGGAGTACACGTACGCCGGCGGTCGCATCCCGGGCGGCTGGTTCAAGCGTGAGGGACGCCCCACCGAGAAGGAGATCCTGACCGCGCGGTTGATCGACCGTCCGTTCCGGCCTCTCTTCCCGAAGGGGTACACCCACGAGACCCAGATCGTCGGGACCGTGCTGTCGGCCGACGGCGTCAACGATCCCGACGTCCTGGCGATCAACGGCGCCTCGGCGGCGCTCATGGTCTCCGGCTGCCCGTTCACCACGCCGGTCGCCGCCGTCCGCGTGGGTCTCGTCGAGGGCAACCTCGTGCTGAACCCGACGCACCAGCAGCGCGAATCGGCCCAGCTCGAGATCGTGGTCGCCGGCACAGAGGACGCGGTCGTGATGGTCGAGGCGGGCGCCCGCGGCGTGTCCGAGGCCCAGATCCTCGACGCGATCGACCTCGCCCATCGCGAGATCAAGACGATCATCGCCGCTCAGCGCCGCCTCGCGGCGCAGGTCGGAAAGGCCAAGCCGGTATGGGCGGCGCCCGTCCAGCCCTACCCGCAGGAGTTCGCGGCGGGGATCAGGGGCCGCTTCTCGGGGCCGCTCGACGAGGCGCTGCGGGTGCGCGGCAAGTTCGCGCAGCTCGAGGCGATCGACAAGGTCGAGGAGACCGCGGTCGCGTCGCTTCCCGAGCCCGAGCGGGCCGAGAAGGAACCCTGGGTCAAGGCGATCCTCCACGACATGGTGAAGGAGCAGTTCCGCCAGGCCGTCCTCGCCAAGGGCGAGCGCCTGGACGGCCGGGCGTTCGACGAGGTGCGCAACGTGACCTGCGAGGTCGGCGTCCTGCCTCGGACCCACGGCTCCGCCCTCTTCACGCGCGGCGAGACGCAGGCGCTCGTCACGTGCACCCTCGGCACCTCGGAGGACGTCCAGGTGATCGAGGCGCTGGAGGGCGAGAGCCAGCAGCGCTTCCTGCTGCACTACAACTTCCCGCCGTTCTCGGTCGGCGAGGTGAAGTTCCTGCGCGGCCCGGGCCGGCGCGAGATCGGCCACGGCAACCTCGCCCGCCGGGCTCTCCGCCCGCTCATCCCGGAGAAGGACGTGTTCCCGTACACGCTCCGCGTTGTCTCCGACATCCTCGAGTCGAACGGATCGTCGTCGATGGCCACCGTCTGCGGCGGGACGCTGGCGCTGATGGACGCCGGGGTGCCGATCGCGGCCCCGGTCGCCGGCGTCGCGATGGGCCTGGTTTCGGACGGCACCCGCCACGCCGTGCTCACCGACATCGCGGGCCAGGAAGACCACTACGGCGACATGGACTTCAAGGTCGCCGGCACGCGCGAGGGGATCAACGCCCTGCAGATGGACATCAAGATCGGCGGGCTGCCGCGCGAGGTCATGGAACGGGCGCTCGAGCAGGCTCGCCGCGGGCGTTTGCACCTCCTCGACATCATGGAAGCCACGATCGCCCAGCCGAGGCCGGACATCTCGGCCTACGCGCCGCGCATCATCACGATCACGATCAACCCCGACAACATCCGCGACGTCATCGGACCGGGCGGCAAGACCATCCGCGCCATCCAGGACGAGACCGGCGCCCGGATCAACATCGAGGACGACGGCCGCGTCGAGATCGCCACCGCCGACGAGGCCGCGGCCAACCGCGCCGTGCAGATCATCGAAGGGCTCACGCGGCAGCCGCAGATGGGCGAGATCTTCGAGGGCACCGTCAAGCGGATCGAGCCGTACGGGGCGTTCGTCGAGATCCTGCCCAACCGCGACGGCCTGCTGCACATCTCCGAGCTGGCGTACGAGCGCACCCGCGAGGTCACGGACGTGATCAAGCTCGGCGACAAGATCAAGGTCAAGATCATCGGCATCGACGGCAACGACCGCATCAAGCTCTCGCACCGCGCCCTGCTGCCGCCGCCGGAAGGCTTCACCCCGGAAGCCGAAGGCGCCTCGGACCGGCCGCACCGCCCGCACAGCGACCGCCCCGGCGGCCGTGGCGGTCGAGACCGGGATCGCGGCCCGCGACGCGAAGGCCGGCACTAGGAGCGTGTCGCGCATAGACTCCGGCTGCGGCTCGCGCTGGCATCCGGCTGGCGGTGTTGGCCTTCGCGAAACGTCCTCGACGTAGTACCAACTACGCCTGCGGGCGTTTCGCTCGGCCGCCTTGCCAGCCGGCGCCATCGCGATCCTCGCTTTCGTCGCTATGCGCAACACGCTCCTAGCCACTCGGGGCCCGACGGCCGCCCGTTCCCCGAGGCCCGTGCCGTCGGAGTTGCGCGCTACCGCTGGCAGCGCGGACAGTAGAACGCGGATCGCCCTGCGATCACCCGGCGGACGATCGTGCCGCCGCAGCGCGGGCAGGGGCCTCCTTCGCGGCCGTAGACCGCGAGGTTGACCGCGAAGTACCCTCCGTCGCCGTCGGCGTTCACGAACCCGCCGTCGGCCAGGGTGGTCCCGCCGGCGGCCAACGCGTCCGCGAGGACCTCCCGGATCGCGCCGGCAAGCGCATCCAGACGCCGGCCGGAGATCGCGCGGGCTCGTCGCAGCGGCGAGATCCCGGCACGAGCGAGCGCCTCGTTGGCGTAGATGTTCCCGAGGCCGGCGAGCACCGTCTGGTCGAGCAGTACCGACCTGATCGGGGCTCGCGACCCGGACGCGGCCTCGAGCGCGCCCCTGAGGTCGCCCTCGAGCGGGTCGGGCCCGAGCCCGGCAAGGCCACGGTGCGAGTCCACCCGGCCGGGACCGAGCACGACCGCGACGCCGAACCGCCGCGGATCCGAGAACCGCACCTCGATCCCGTGATCGAACCGGAGCACGAGGTGGGTGTGGGCGAGGCGCGGCTCCTCGGGCCGCCGAACCACGATGCGCCCGGACATCCCGAGGTGAAACAGCGCCGTGGCACGTTCCGCCTTTGCGATCAGGTACTTGCCCCTCCGCTCCAGGGACGTCACCCGGGTTCCGCGAACCCGGCTCAGCCAATGCGCCGGGGTGATCCCCTCGCGCAACCTGATCGCCCGCGCCTCGACCTCGACGACCCGGCGCCCCACCATGTGGGGCTCGAGCGACCGGCGCACGATCTCGACCTCGGGCAGCTCGGGCATGGCCGGTGAGAATACCACGGGGACCGGGGTCCGGGATCCGGGCTCCGAAGAACATAACAAAAATGAATACAACGATTTACGGTTCATCGCGCCAACCCGGCGCGCACTGGGATAAACATGGGCCGGGGCGGCTTCGTATCATGGGGTGAGCCTGCTTCCTCCTTTTCTCCTCCTTCACACCCGGCGCCGCAATCACGCGGCGCCGCGGTGCGTTTGTCGGGGCGACGGACCAGCCCGGCCCCGACGATGGTGCGTCCGCGCACAGGCATCGGCTATGCTTCTGCGGCGCGGCGACCCCGTACGGGTCGCCCGGGAGGCAGCGGTGGACTTGAAAGAGGCCCTCACGACCGCAATCGACTACGAGCGGAAGGTGCAAGCCCACTACGCCAAGGGCGCGAAGGAGATTCTCGACTCCAGGGGCAGGAAGGTCTTCGCGACGCTGGCCAAGGAGGAGCTGGGGCACATCGCCTACCTCGAGAGCCGCCTCGCGGAGTGGCTCAAGGACGGCACGGTCTCCACCCCCGACCTCCCAACGATTCTCCCGTCGAAAGAGTGGATCGACGAGGCCCGGGCCAGGGTCGCACGGGATCCCGAGCGCACCATTGCCGTGAAGGACGAGCTGGAGCTCCTCAAGATCGCCCTCGACCTCGAGCGGCGCACGAGCGGGTTCTACCGCCAGCTCGTCGAGACGCTCGCGGTCGAGCACCGCGGGCTGTTCGCGCGGTTCCTCGAGATCGAAACCGCCCATCTCGCGATCGTCCAGGCCGAGATCGACGCCATCGCCGGCCACGGCAGTTGGTTCGACGTCCTGGAGATCCGCCTCGAAGCCGGATAGAGACCGGGGCCAGGGGTCTGGGGTCAGGGAACAACAAGACAGGAACACCCGGAGCAGGGCCGAGTACACCGGCGTGTAGCCGCGCCGCCGCCACGACCGGGGATCGTGGATCGTGGAACCCAACGACGAAGGCAGGGCGACGGAATCACGGCGTGTAGCCGCGCCGCCGCCGTTGGGCCTATGGCAAGGCGCCCGAGGCGGCCGCCGCGGAGTGTAGCCGGAGGCTACATGAGCAGGCGAGCCGCCGAAGGGCAACGCAGCCAGAGGTCCGACGCCGGCGGCGCCCCGGAGGATTACATGTAGAGGCCGCCGGAGACGTTCACGACCTCGCCCGTGATATACGACCCCGCCGGCCCCACCAGGAACAGCACCACGGCCGCGATGTCCTCCGGGGTGCCGAGGCGCGGGATCGCGAGGTTCGCCATCAGCGCCTTGCGCTGGTCCTCGTTCAGCTTCTCGGTCATCGGGGTCTGGATGTACCCCGGCGCGATCGCGTTCACATTGATGTTGCGGCTGCCCAGCTCGCGCGCGAGCGACTTGGTGAGCCCGATGATCCCTGCCTTCGAGGCGGCGTAGTTCGCCTGCCCGGCGTTGCCCATGAGCCCGATCACCGACGAGATGCTGACGATCCGTCCCTCGCGCTGCTTCACCATGACCTTGACCGCCGGCTGCGTGACGTTGTACGCGCCGTCGAGGTTCACCGCCAGCACCCTGCGCCAGGACTCCGGCTTCATGCGCATGAACAGGCCGTCGTCCGTGATCCCCGCGTTGTTGAGCAGAACGTGGAGCCCCCCGAACTCGGCAACGACCTCCTCCACGACCCTCTGACACCACTCCGGGTCGGTGACGTTGAGCGGCTTGACGACGGCCCGTCCGCCGTTGGCCGCAATGTCGTCCACCACGGCCTGGGTCGGGTCCGTCGGCAGCGACGCGCACGCGACCGTTGCACCCTCCCGCGCGAGCGCCCGCGCGCACGCGGCGCCGATCCCGGTCGCCGCGCCGGTCACCAGCGCCACTTTCCCTTCCAGCATTCCTGCCATCGCTACCTCCCGTGCCGAACACGTTGAGAGTCAAGGGTGAAGACTGAAGAGTTGAGAGTCAAGAACCAGCGATCGAAGACCGGCAAGCCTCAATCGCGGTCCGGAGGGGATCCCCGCTCCGCGTCATGACTGTCATCTCTCAACTCGTAACTCTTAACTCTCAACTCCTCACTCTCAACTCGTCTTCCCGATGTACGCCTCCGCCTGCGCCGCCGTGCCGACCTGGACGGTCGCGACCGCGCGCGCGATCCGCCGGATGAGACCGGAGAGGACGCCCCCGGGACCGACCTCGACGAAGGTGTCGAACCCGTCGGCGACCATGCGCTGGACGAGCTCGACCCAGCGGACCGGCGCGTCCACCTGGCGCACCAGCCCGTCTCGAACGGTCGAGGCTTCGGTCACGGGCGCGGCGTCGACGTTGGTGTAAAGCGGTACCGCGAGGTCCTGGAACGGCAGCGCGTCGAGGACCGGCGCCAGGCCGGCCCTCGCGGGCGCCATCAGGGGCGAGTGAAACGGCGCCGACACCGGAAGCGGCACCACGCGCTTCGCGCCGTGGGCGATGAGGAGCTGGCCCGCCCTCGCGACGGCCGCCGCGTGGCCGGCGATCACGGTCTGTTCGGGAGCGTTGAAGTTGGCCGCCACGACGGCCTCGCCGCCGCCGCACGCCTCGCGGCAGCACGCCTCGACGACCTCCCTCCCCGGCCCGAGCACCGCGGCCATCGCGCCGACGCCGACGGGCACCGCCTCCTGCATGAGCTGGCCGCGACGGCGCACCGTCCGCACCAGGTCCTCGACCGGGAGGCCGCCGGCGGCGCCGATCGCGCTGTACTCGCCGAGGGAATGCCCCGCCGTGCCGTCGAAGGAGGCGCCGCGCGCCCGGAGCACGGCGAGTGCGGCCAGGGACACCGTTAGGATCGCCGGCTGGGTGTTGGCGGTCAGCTGGAGCTGCTCGTCCGGCCCCGAGAAGCACAGGTGGGATATCGGCTCGCCGAGCGCCTCATCGGCGCGCTCGAACACCGCTCGCGCCTCGGGAAAGCCGGCGGCGAGCTCCTGCCCCATCCCGGCGAACTGGCTGCCCTGGCCCGGAAAGACGAATGCGACCTTGCCCATCGTCTCGCCTCCGCGCTGTCAGTCGCGCCGGGCCGCGCGCTTGATGAGCGCCTGCGCGATCTCGTTGCGCTGGATCTGGTTCGTCCCCTCGTAAATCTGGAGGATCTTGGCGTCGCGCAGCATCTTCTCCACCGGGTAGTCGCGCATGTAGCCGTAGCCCCCGAAGACCTGGACCGCGTCGACCGCCACGGACATCGCGACGTCGGAGCCCACCACCTTGGTCATCGAGGACTCCATCGCGAAGTCGTCGCTCCCGCCGTCGATGGTACGCGCCACCGCGTACAGCAGCGCGCGCGCCGACTCGACGCGGATGGCCATGTCGGCCAGCATGTGGCCGATCGCCTGGAACGCCGCGATGGGCTTGCCGAACTGCTTGCGCTCGCTGGCGTACGCGACCGCCGCGTCGACCGCCGCCGCGGCCAGGCCGACGCCCTGGGCGCCGACGGCGACGCGGGCCCGCTCGAGCGTGCGCATCGTCACCAGGAACCCGACGCCCTCGCGGCCGATGCGGTTCTCGGCGGGGACGCGGACGCCGTCGAAGACGACCTCCCGCGTCGCGGAAGCCCGGATGCCGAGCTTGTCCTCCCGCTTCCCGAACGACAGGCCCGGCGTGTCCTTCTCCACCAGGAACGCCGAGGCCCCGCGCGCGCCGCGCGCCGGATCGGTCATCGCGATCACGGCGTAGAAATCGGCCTCCCCGCCGTTCGTGATCCACTGCTTGGTGCCGTCGATCACGTACCCGTCGCCGTCCCGGACCGCCCTCGTCCGCATCGAGAACGCGTCGGAGCCGGCGTCGGCCTCGGTCAGACAGAACGCCGCGATCCACTCCCCGCTCGCGACCTTCGGCAGGACGCGCGCCTTCATCGCGTCGTCCCCGGCGATTAGGATTGGGAGCGTGCCCAACGCGATCGCGCCGTACGTCGTCGAGACGCCCAGGCACGCCTTGGAGAGCTCCTCGGTGACGAGGCAGAGGTCCATGATGCCGCCGCCGAGCCCGCCGTGCTCCTCGGGGACGAAGACCCCCATCAGGCCTGCGTCGCCCATCGTCCTGATGATCTCCCGCGGGAAGATCTCCTCGTCGTCGAGCTTCGCGCGCACCGGCAGGATCTCGCGTTCGGCGATCTGCCGGGTGAGCGCGACGATCTCCTTCTGTGTTTCGGTGAGGAAGTGGTCCATCGCTCCTCCGTGATGCGAAGTCGGGCGCGTCGGCCGGCACCCGTCGGATGACGCGGCTGGGTTCACCAGCGCAGCAGCGTTGCGGCCCAGGTCAGGCCGCCGCCGAACGCCGCCAGAAGCACGAGGTCGCCGCGCTTGAGCGTGCCGTCGTCGATCGCCTCCCGCATGGCGAGCGGGATCGAGGCCGACGACGTATTGCCGACGTGCTCGAGGTTCAGGTAGACCTTCTCGGGCGGGAGGCCGAGGCGGTCCCCGACCGCCGCGATGATGCGCAGGTTGGCCTGGTGCGGGACGAACAGGTTCACCTGGCCGATGTCGACGCCCGCGCCGGCGAGCACCTCCTGGCACACCTCGGTGAGCGAGCGGACCGCGACCTTGAACGTCTCGTTGCCGCGCATCTTGATGAACGGCAGGCGCGCGTCGATGTGCTCCTTGACGTTGGGCGGGTACTTGCTGCCGCCGCCCGGCATCTGGATGAAGTCGGCGTACGTGCCGTCGGTGTGCAGCGCCGAGCGCAGGATCCCCTCCCCGGCCGGAGCGGCCTGAAGCACGGCGGCGCCGGCGCCGTCGCCGAACAGGATGCAGGTCGTGCGATCGGTGTAGTCGGTGTAGCGGGACAGCGTCTCGGCGCCGATGATCATCGCCGTCTTCACCTCGCCGGTGATGATGAACTGCCGCGCGATGTGCATGGCGTACAGGAACCCCGAGCACGCCGCTGCGATGTCGAAACAGGTGGCGTTTTTGATGCCGAGCGCAGGCTGGATGATGGCCGCGGTGGCCGGGATCGGCTGCTCCACGGTCGCGGTCGCGAGCACGAGCAGCTCGATCGCGGCCGGGTCGACTCCGGCTTCCGCCATCGCCCGTTTCCCCGCCTCGACGGCGATCGTCGCGACGCTCTCGCCGTCGGAGACCACGTGACGCTCGCGGATGCCGGTCCGCGACATGATCCACTCGTCGGAGGTGTCCACCATCCTCTCGAAGTCGAGGTTGGTGAGCACCTTCTCCGGCAGGCACGTGCCCAGGCCCGCGATCCGCGCGGTCAGCGCGTGTCCGTCATGCACCTTGCACCTCCTCGGACCCCTCTCGGGCGCGCAGCTCGCCGATCTTCCGCTCGATGTGAGCGACGACGCCCCGGGTCGCGTAGCTGTGAGCGAAGCGGATCGCGTTCCTGATCGCCTTGGCGCTCGACCGCCCGTGGCCAACGAGGCAGGCGCCGCGAACGCCGAGCAACGGCGCCCCGCCGTACTCCGCGTAGTCCGCCTTCCGCTTCAGCGCGGCGAGCGCCTTCTTGGCGAGCAGCAGCCCGATCGCCGACGTGGCCGAGCGCCTGGCCTCGCTGCGGAGGAGCGCGTAGATCATCTCGCCGAGCCCCTCGGACACCTTGAGCACCACGTTGCCCACGAACCCGTCGCAGACCACGACGTCGACGGTGCCGTTGTAGACGTCGCGCCCCTCGACGTTGCCCACGAAGTTGAAGCCGACGTCGGAGAGCAGGCGGTGGGCCTCGATCGTCACACGGTCGCCCTTGCCCTCCTCCTCGCCGATCGAGAGCAGGCCCACGCGGGGGTTCGACACGGCGAGAACCGCCTGCGAATAGAAGTGGCCCATCACCGCGAACTGCACCAGATGGTGAGGCTTGCAGTCCACGTTGGCGCCCGCGTCGATGACCAGCGCCTCGCGCTCGAGTCCGGGCACGGGCGCCGCCAGCGCCGGGCGCTCGACGCCATCGATCGTACCGATGATCAGCTTGGCGGCCACCATCGCGGCCCCGGAGTTGCCGGCCGTCACGAACGCGCACGCCCGGCCGTCGCGGACGAGGCGGGCCGCCTCGGCCATGGAGGAGTTGCGCTTGCCGCGGACCGGCGCCGTCGGGGCGTCGTCCATGTCCACCGTCTCGGGCGCGTCCACGACCTGCAGCCCGCGCGGCGCCCCACCCAGGTGCGAGAGCTGGCGGCGCAGCGTGGCTTCACGGCCGACCAGGAGGACCTCGATCCCGAACTGCCGCACCGCTTCGACCGCGCCCTGCACCGTGACCGCGGGGGCGTGGTCCCCCCCATCGCGTCAAGCGCTACCGCGCCCGAGGCCGCTTTGGTCATGCCGTCGCCAGGGTCAGCCTATCTCCTCGACATGGAGGACCTGGCGGCCCTCGTACATCCCGCAGTGCGGGCAGACGCGGTGCGGCTGCTTCGGCTGGAAGCAGTTGGGGCACACCGACTGGGCCGGCTCCGCCAGGTGGTCATGCGCGCGCCGCCGGTCGCGGCGCGCCTTGGAATGGCGACTCTTCGGGTTGGGCATCGGAAACTCCTCCCGCCTCTACTCGCTCGGCCGCCAGTCCGACAGCGGCGCCGAGCGGTCGTTACTCACCGGGGGACACGAGCACGCCCCCTGGTTCAGGTTGGCGCCGCAACGCGGGCAGATCCCGCGGCACGATTCGGCGCACAGTGGTTTCATCGGCACGGCGAGCGCGAACTGCTCCGCCGCGAGCTCGGTGAGGTCGACGCTGGGTTCGTCGTAGAACCGGACCTCGAGGTCGCCCCGGACCAAGCGCGTTTCCTCATCCTTGGGAACGACCGCTGCCGGCACCAGGTGCAGGTCGAGCCGTTCCGCAAAGCTGAACTCGAACTCGGTCAGACACCGAACGCAGCGCAGCGTGCCGCCGCCCTTGACGCGGCCGTCGAGGCGGTACCCGCGTCCGAGGCGCTCGACGCGGCCCGCGATCTCGACCGGCGCCGCCGACACCACGTCCTCCCCGCCTGCGGCGGGTGGCACGACCGGCCGCTCGTCGAATTCGACGGGTTCCGTATCGGCGTGAGTGAGATCGATCCTGAGCACACCCTTCCCCTTTCGGGGACCGTGCAGCATAGCAGCAGCGCCCCGTACCGTCAAACTCGAACAGATCGATGCCGCCGCGAGCCTGAGACGACGGGCTCCGGGCAACGGACTTCGATGGCGACACCGCCGTTCCGCGAAATGCAGAGCCGAGCCGTAGGTAGAGTCACCTGCGAGCGCGCGTGGACCCGGCGCTCAGGGCTTGGGCTCGAGGCTGGCGGTCAGGCGGGCGATCTCCGCCGCGAGCGCCTCGATCCGGGTCTCCAGCGCGGCGACCCGGTCCGCGAGGCCGGTCGCGGCGGCGACGACATCGTCCCGGGGGCGTGCGACACCCTGCGCCGGCGGGCCCGCCACGAGGTGCATCCACCGCGATTCCTTCCGGCCGGGCTCTCGGGGCAGCTCCGCCACGAGCGGCTCCTCCCCCGAGGCCAGTCGCCGCAGCACGGCTTCCACCTCGCCCAGCGACTCGAATGCGTGCATCCGGTCGCACCGCCCCCGCAGCTCACCGACCGTCTGCGGACCTCGCAGCAGCAACACGGTCAGCAACGCCTTGCCGGGCGCGTCCAACGACCAGCTCCGGTCGAGGTTGTGCTCCCAGCGTTCGACCCGGGCGCCCTCGACCGGCCACGCCAGCACCTCGTCGCGCAGGCGCCCCAGGGCGCCACGCACGTCGGCGGCGGCGAGCTCCATGACCGGGTCCCGGTTGCTCTTCTGGTTGCAGGCGGCAAGCAGGGAATTCTCCGTCAGCGGGTAGTACTCCGGCGTGGTCTGCTGCTTCTCGAGCAGGCACCCCAGGGTGCGGACCTCCACCGGGTCGAGGGCTCGCGGCAGCCGGATGGCACACCTCCCGTTCCAATGATAGGACGCCGGTCCACCGTTCGGCCGAAAGTGGTCCGTCGCGGTCGGACCGAGAGCCTCGAGGCCCGGCTCACTACATCTCGAGTCGAACGCCGAGGCGCACCTGACGAGGGCCCTGGATGCTCGTGCGCCTGCCGAAATCCGGGTTGGTCAGCCCAAAGCTCAACTGAGTCTGCTGGTCGTAGGACGTCACGGCCTGTTTGTTGAAGACGTTCGTCACGTCCGCCAGCAGGACGAGCCTCCCCGGCGCGATGCGGAACGCGTAGTCGGCGTGCAGGTCGAGCGACCAGACGAACGGAGTCATGGTCTTGAACCCGTCCGCGGTCATCATCCCGCTCCCGCGCGGCGCGAGAGGGACGTAACCGATGGAACCGGAAACCGAATCGGTCGTCATCGGAGTGAGCGGCTGGCCGGAGACCGCCGAGAATCCGGCACCGATGTCGAGGCCGAACGGGAAGGCGTACGCGGCGTACACCTTGACCTGGTGCGGCCGGTCGTTGGGGAGCGGCCCGGCGCCGAGCCGGCCGAGATACCTGATGTCGCCGGTGAAGCCGTACCCAGGCACGCCGACCTCCGTGTAGCTCGGGTCGTTGGTCGGGTAGTCGTCGAACTTCGTCTCGCCGGGCTTCGCCTGGCTGAGGCCGTTGTAGTAGAAGCCCTCGTACGTCCCCCACAGCCGCGACCAGCGGTACGAGGCGAGCAGCGCCCACCCGTTCGAGAACCGCTTGTCCGCCGTCAACTCGATCGCGTCGTAGTCGTGGATCGCGTCTTCGAACGCCCCTACGCCGTTCAAGGTCGCCGGGTAGTTGTTGCGCGGGTTCGTGATCACGTACTGCGCGTTGGACAGCCCCGGAAGGTGCTCAAGGTAAAGGACCATGGCGGCGTTCGTGACGTCCTCGAGGACGCGAGGCGTCTCGCGGTGGACGTAGCGCATGCCGAGGCTCAGCTCGGATGCCGCCTGGAACTCGAACCCCACGGCGCCTTCCCGGATGAAGCCCAGCTTCGCGGTCGGATCGATGAGGGCTGCGACGGCCCCCTTGGTGAGGAAGTGGGTCGTCGTGCCCGCCGCCTTGACGCCCTCAGGAACGGGCTCGCTCAAGGCCTCGTCGAAGTAGTCGGCCCGGCTGACGCGGCCGAATGGAGAGAACGCGCTGAGCGCGAGGTCGCTCGGGACATGAGCATAGAAGATGCCGAAGCTCCCGAAGACCTTCAGCCGCCCCTTCCCCGTGGGGTCGTAGGCGAATCCAAGACGCGGCGCCCAGTTGTCGCCGAAGGCAAACGACTCGGCGGAGCCGGCCATGCGTTCTCGCTCGTAACGGAGGCCGGCGGAGATCGTGAGGCGCGATCCGATCTGCACCTTGTCCTGCGCGAACAGACCCAGGCTCTCGACGTTTGAGCGCTGCTCCGAGAAGAGCAGCCCCTTGGTGACGCGGTAGATCTTCCCGTACTTGGGGTCGGGTAGGATCGTCACCGCCGCCCCGGACACCGTTTGCTTGCCGTTCGGCAGCGTGATCGGCGGGCCCGTGTACGCCTGGTTCTCCGTCATGTCGGTGCTCGCGTAGTTGCCGCCGAAGCGAATCTCGTGGCTCCTGAGGAGGTGAGTGGACTTGGCCTCGTATTGCAGGCTCGTTCCCTCGCGATGCGCCTCGTAGGACCCTTTGCCGCCGGAGAGCTCGTTGGGTGTGACGGTCTGGTCCGTAATCGCCCACCGGTCGAGCGAAGGCGTGTCCGCGAAGGTCTGGTGCGATCGGCCGATGGAGGCCTCCATCAACCAGGAGGTCGCGAGCAGGCCCTGGTAATGGACGATCTGCTGGTCGCCGCCGAACGAGAGCGAGTCGAAAGCGCCGGTGGTGTTGTTCAGCATCGCGAGCGAGCTCTGTGGGCCGTAGGGGCTCGTGGTCGGGTCACCATAGGACGAGACATCGACGCGATGCCCGGGACCCCACTCGACCGTTGCCTTGGCCGCGTACGGGGTGCTGCGCCGCTCGAGGTCCACCCCTCCGAGGCCTCGGAGCGGGAACCCTGCCGGAGCGAGATACGTCGTCCGTTCGTCCTGCGGGTCGAGGGCGACGAATAGAAACGCACGGTCCTTCACCAGCGGGCCGCCGAGCGTGAAGCCCATCTCCCGGTTGTCGGTCGCGGTCGTGTTCACCGCGCCGTTGGACAGGGTGAGCTGGGTCCGGTCGCCCTCGAGCCCCACGGGGCGCAGGTAGGCGAACGCGCTCCCGTGCCAGGCGTTCGAGCCGCTCTTGGTGATGACGTTGACGAGACCACCGGTGGACTGCCCGTACTCCGCGTCGGAGCCGGCCGTCTTCACCTGGATCTCATCGATGAGTTCGTACGTGACACCCGTTCCGAGCGAGCCGAAGTCACTGGAGAAGAGACCCAGGCTGCCGTACCTCGCCTCGTTGATGACGACCCCGTCCATCACGTATTGGTTCTCGAGCCCGCTCGCCCCCGAGATCGAGGGGTTCGCGACACCGGTCCCGCCGCCGCTGGAGACGCCCGGCGCCACGTAGACGACATCGCTCAGCCGGCGCGCGACCGGGAGTCGGGCCAGGAAGCTCGAGTTGACATCCGTACTCGCGTTGACGGAGGAGAAGTCGACAACCGGCGGGGCCGCCTTGACCTCGAGTGTCTCGTTGAAGGCGCCGGTCGGGAGCGCGAATGCCAGCTCCACGCGCCGTCCGAGCCGGACCTCGATGCCGTGCCGCTCGACCGTCGCGAACCCAGGCGCCTCCACCCGGACGGTGTACGTCCCGGGCGTCAGGAAGAGCGCAATGAATCTCCCATCGGCCTCCGCAACGTAGGCCTTGGCCCCCTCGACCGAGGTGACCGTCACCCTGGCCCCGGGCTCCGGCGTACCGGACGTGTCCGTCACCCTCCCCGAGATCGCGCCCGTCGTCGCCTGGTCGGCCCGAGCAACCCTGCCTACGAGCAGCAGCACGACCGTCACTGCGAGCACGAACGATCGGACGGGGCGGATTCGCCGTTGACTTCTCGCCGCACCCGGAAGCTGCCACCGGACGCGGACGGACGCCGAATCGCTCCCGACGACCCGCACTCTTCTCCTTGCCTCGATCGCCACGGCGACCTCTCGCCTCAATCCTAAACGCCTGACCCGGCCTTGGAGAACACTCTAGCCTCGGCTCGCGGGCCGAAGAACGCCGGCACTCGAGGATTCGGACCGCGATTCTGAGTTGCTCGAGAGGGGTTCCGGCGCCAACACGGAGGTGACCGGCAAGGTCGGCGGCCGGTCCTTCGGGGTGACCGAGTCCTGATACGCACGCAATCGTACCCTGGGCGCCCGCACCGGGCGTCCGCTTGACACCGCATCGGCATGAGGTCACACTTGCGATGTGGACTCAGACTCGATATCGTACTCGACGCTGCGGTCGAGACGGGTCGGCCCGGCGCGCCGCCCGGCCTGCGGAGGGTGGCCTATCGCGATGATGGCCGCCCTCGTCCGGTTGGCGGGGGCGCAGGAACCCCCCATCGAGGTCAATCCCAACCGCCCCACGTTCGCCACGCCGGCGCTCACCACGCAACCCGGCGTCGCGGAGGTCGAGTGGGGCCTGCAGCGTTCGGTCCTGCGCGGGGCGGACACCGCCTTCAGCACGCCGACGTTGCTCAAGCTGGGCCTCGAACGGGACCTCGAGCTTCGGGTCTCGACCGACGGTTTCCTCGACCTCGCCTACACGCGAGGCCCCTCTGCGGTCGGGGTCGCGGACCTGGCGCTCGGCGCCCAGTGGTGCTTTGCTCACGGCAGCGTGCTCGGTGGCGACTCGGCGGTGCAGGTGACCCACAAGTTCCCGACCGCATCGGCGAGAAGGGGCCTCGGGACGGGCGCCTCCGACACGACGGTCGGGCTGTTCCTGAGCCGCGATTTCGGGCGCAACCACGTGGACGTCAACCTCCTCCACGCCTGGCTCGGCCGACCCGCCGCCGACGGTGGCGGCTCGACGCATCAGCCCGCTGCCGCGATCTCGGTGAGCCACAAGCTCACCACGGTCTGGTCGTTCGGCGGCGAGGTCTACGGGATCGGCGGCACGGCGCTCGACGAACGGGTCGTGTCCAACCTGTGGTACGTGGCCTATCAACCCGCTTCCCGCCTGGTTCTCGACGGCGGCGTGGACATCGGCCTGGGCCGCGGCGCGCATCGGTACGCCCTGTTCTGCGGCCTCACGTGGGGGATCGGGCGTTTTCGGAGTTCATGATGCCGGCCGGGCGCGCAGGCTGCCGCCTTGACAGGCCAGTGGCGGTGACCAATCCTGGAGGCCCGGTCGCCGGAATCCGTGGGACGGAGGGGCTGACCTGCTCGAGCTCGAGGGGAACGGCAACGTGAGCGAATGGCGTTCGGGATGACGAAGAACGCCCGGATCGGCAGCGAGCATCCGCCGGCGGAGGCGGACCGCGTCTCGCTCGAGGGGATTCACGGGTCCGTCGCCGTTCCGCACTCGAGCGAGGGTTTCTTCCGGCAGTGGCGGGCGTTCATCGGCCCCGCCCTGCTCGTGAGCGTCGGCTACATGGACCCCGGCAACTGGGGCACCGACCTCCAGGGCGGCGCGCAGTTCAAGTACGGCCTCCTGTGGGTGGTCGCCCTCGCGAGCCTGATGGCGATATTCCTCCAGGTCATCTCGGCGCGCCTGGGGATCGCCACCGGGAAGGACCTCGTCCAGTGCTGCCACGACTGGTACCCGCGGTGGACGCGCCTGCCGAACTGGCTCCTCGCCGAGGTCGCCGTCGGCGCGTGCGACCTCGCCGAGGTGCTGGGGAGCGCCGTCGCGCTCAATCTCCTGTTCCATATCCCTCTCCTGTGGGCCGTGCTCATCACGGGTCTGGACGTCCTCCTGCTCCTCGCCCTCCAGGGGTTCGGCATGCGGACGATCGAAGCCGTCGTCCTCCTGCTCGTCTCGACGATAGCCGCGTGTTACTGCATCGAGATCTTCGTCCTCCCCCAGACCCACCCCGAGTTCCTCGAGATGGGCCGCGCGCTGCTCGTGCCCAGCCTGCGGCAGGCCGGGATGCTGTACGTCGCGGTCGGCATCATCGGCGCCACGGTCATGCCCCACAACCTCTACCTGCATTCGGCGCTCGTCCAGTCCAGGAACTTCCAGCGCGACGAGGCGTCGCTGCGCAAGGCCGTGAGGTTCAACACGATCGACACCGTGGTCGCGCTCTCGATCGCGTTCGTGATCAACGCGGCGATCCTGGTGCTGGCGGCGATGGTCTTCTTCGGCAAGGACAGCGTGCTCGTCCCCGGCGGCCAGATCGTGCGGTTCACACCGGACAGCGACTGGATCCGCATCGCGTTCCTCACGCTGGCGCCCCTCCTCGGGGCCGGGGTCGCGAGCACGCTTTTCGCGGTCGCGCTGCTCGCCAGCGGCCAGAGCAGCACGATCACGGGGACGCTGGCGGGCCAGGTCGTCATGGAAGGGTTCATGAACTGGCGTCTCCGGCCCTGGCTGCGCCGCCTCATCACGAGGACGATGGCGATCGTTCCGGCGGTCCTCGTCATCGGCCTGCACGGCGATGCGAGCGTCACCGACCTGTTGACCCTGAGCCAGGTCGTGCTGGCGCTGCAGCTTCCCTTCGCGATGTTCCCGCTCCTCCAGTTCGCGGGCTCGCGGCGCAGAATGGGGGCGTGGAAGATAGGCCGGTTCCTCATGGTTGCGGGCTGGGGAAGCGCAATCCTGATCACGGCAATGGACCTGTACGGTTTGCCGGACCTGCTGAAGACGGCGTGGCGGGTCGTCGTGGGGCCGTGAGGGCGGGCCCGGGCCCCCGTCCCTCGGAGGGTGGCATGTACAAGAAGATCCTCATCACGTTGGATGCGACCCCGACCGACCGCGCGATCCTCGATCACGTCAAGCCGCTCGCCAGGCTGATGCAGAGCCGTGTCGTCCTGCTCCACGTCGCCGACGGATGGGCGGCGCGTTGGTACGGGGCGGACGCCGTGAGCCCCGAGGTCGACCACGACCGGGCCTACCTCGCAGGCGTCCGCACGGAGTTTGTCTCCGAAGGGATCGAGACCGAGGCCGAGCTCGCCTACGGGGAACCCGTCGCGGAGATCGTCCGTTGGGTTCGCGAAGAGGGGTGCGACCTCGTGGCGATGAGCACGCACGGCCACCGTTTGCTCGCGGACATCGTCCTCGGCACCACGGCCAGCCGCGTCCAGCACGACATCAACGTGCCGGTCCTGTTGCTGCGGGCGAGGTAGCCCGGCCGGCCCATGCCGGCGCGAGCGGGCCAGCGATGAAGAACGACGATCAAACATCTCCTGGACCGCAGAAGGCCGGGAGCGGGCGAGCGCCGGCGAATCGGATCCTGCGGGCGCTGCGGTTCCGCAACTACCGGCTTTACTTCGCCGGCCAGGGGCTATCGCTGATCGGCACGTGGATCCAGAGCCTCGCGCTGTCGTGGCTCGTGTACTCCCTCACGCATTCCGCGTTGCTGTTGGGCGTGGTCGGGTTCTCGGCGCAGATCGCCACCTTCCTGCTCGCGCCGCTCGCGGGCGTCGTGGTCGACCGCCTCCCGAAGCGCCGCACGCTCGTGGCGACGCAGTCGTTGTTCGGCCTGCAGGCGCTCGCGCTCGGGTTGCTCGTCCTCGCCCACGTCGTCGCCGTCTGGCACATCCTCGTCCTCAGCGCGTTCCTGGGCATGCTCAACGCGCTCGACATGCCGATGCGGCAGGCGTTCGTGGTCGAGATGATCGAGGACCGCGCCGACCTCCCCAACGCGATCGCGCTGAACTCCTCGATGTTCAACGGTGCGCGGCTCGTCGGCCCGGCGGTGGCCGGCGTGCTCATCGCCGCCGTGGGCGAAGGCGCCTGCTTCCTCATCAACGCCGCCAGCTACCTCGCGGTGATCGTCGCGCTGCTCGCCATGCGGTTACCGCCGCCGCCCGTCAGAGGCCCTCGTCGCCACGTTCTCCACGAGCTCCGCGACGGCCTCGAGTACACGTTCGGCTTTCCACCGCTCCGATGGATCATCCTCCTGCTCTCCGTCGTCAGCTTCGCGGCGATGCCGTACGCGACGCTGATGCCGATCTTCGCCTCGCAGGTGCTCCACGGCGACGCCCGCACGCTCGGGTTTCTCTCCGGCGCGACCGGCGTGGGCGCCCTCGTCGGCGCGTTCCTCCTCGCCTCGCGGCGCAGCGTGGTCGGGCTCGGGCGGTGGATCCCGATCGCCGCCGCCGGGTTCGGGGCGGCGTTGATCGGATTCTCCTACTCGCGATCGCTCCCCGCTTCCCTGGCGCTCCTGGCGGTCGTCGGGTTCACGATGATCACGCACATGGCGGTCAGCAACACGCTGCTCCAGACCATCGCGGACGACGAGCACCGCGGCCGGGTGATGAGCTTCTACGTCATGGGGTTCGTCGGGATGGCGCCTTTCGGCAGCCTGGCGGGCGGCGCGCTCGCCCACACCATCGGCGCGCAGCACACCGTGATGGCTCGGGGGGGTGATCTGCCTGCTGGGCGCCGCGGTCTTCGCCCGCAAGCTCCCCGCGATCCGCGCGCTGGTCCGGCCGATCTACCGGGAGCGCGGCATCATCCCCGAGGTCGCCGCCGCCGTGCAGGCCGCCTCGAACACGAGCGTGCCTCCCGAAAAAGTGTGACCCGGCACACCGGCGTCAAGGCTTGGCTACCGCGGGCTCCAGGGCCTTGCTCCAGTCGATCTGCGAGCCCCAGGTGCTGTGCGGGATCGCGAACACCGCCAGCGTCACGCACGCCGCCGCAAGCACGGCGGCGCGCCCGCGCCGGCCGCCCCGCAACGCGATCGCGGCGCCGACCCAGCTCAGAACCGCGAGCAGCGTCTTGTTGTCGGTCAGGTCCCAGCCGTACGGGATCCCGGCCCACCACTCGCCGAAGGCGAACTTCTGCACCAGGGGACCCAGCATGAACCCCCCGACGATCAGGCACGCCAGGGTCGCCCAGACAAGTCGGCGGGCATCGCCGGACGGGATCAACGCCTCCACTCCGGCGCGGGTCGCGAACAGCATGCCGAGGAACATCGCGAGGATGTGGGGAGCGAGGATCCAGGCCGGCACGTCGCCTCGGAAGCGGGTCACGGCCGGGCGCGTCGGGAAGACCGCCTCGTCGCCGCCCTTCCGCAGCCGCACCTGGTACTCCAGCTTGCCGGCCGCCTGCTGCTTCGGAAGCGAGCCCACGAGGGTGTCTCCCTGCCGTTCGAGCCTCGTCACCTGCCACCGGTCCGACGTTGGGAATCGACGCCAGACGACCTCGCCGGTCACGCCGGGATCGCGGGCCGTCACCGACACCGGCTGATCCGACGCGGTGTCGTGCGAGCGCTCGAGCCTCATCGCGATGCGCTCGGCGCCCAGGCGGACCGAGCCGCGCGCCGGGTAGGTCGGTCCGCTGACCCGCTGCCACGACAACGACGCGAGCGTCACGATCACGGCGAGCCCCCAGCGCCAGGACGCGGCCATCAGAACGCCTCCTCGCCGGCGTGCGGCGCGAACCCCTCGCCGAGCACTTCCTGGGCCGGGGTGATCGCGACGAACGCCGCGCGGTCCACGTGGGCGACCAACCGCTTGAGCCGGCCCACCTCGTGCGGCGCGACGACCACGTAGAGCACCGGGCGTTCCTCGCGCGTATAACCCCCCTGCCCATGGAGCACGGTTACCCCGCGCCCGAGCTGGCCGAGCACGGCTTCGCGGACGGCGTCCGGCCGTCCGCTGATGATCAGTGCGGCGCGGGCCGCCGAGAAGCCCGTCTGCACCAGGTCGAGGACACGCGCCGACACGAACGCCAGCGCGAGCGCAACCATCACGGCCTCGGCGCCGAAGACGAATGCGGCGCCCCCGAAGATCGCCACGTTCATCGCCAGGAGTCCCTGGCCGATGCCGACCCCTAGATAGCGGTGGGCGAGCCGGGCCAGGATGTCCGTGCCGCCGGTCGTGCCGCGCCCGCGGAAGACGAGCCCCATGCCGACGCCGTCCAGCAGGCCGCCGTAGCAGATCACGAGCAGCCGGTCGTGGGTCGGCGCCACGAGGAACGGCGCCGTGGCGTCGATCCCGATCGAGAGCACGAGCACCGACACCGCCGTGCGGACGAAGAAGCGCATCCCGCCGGCGTACCTGTACCCGAGCCAGAGCAGCGGCAGGTTGAGCAGCAGCACGACCAGCCCGACCGGGGTGTCGAGGAAGTGGTGGGCGATGATCGAGATCCCCGTCACGCCGCCGGAGACGACGTTGTTGGGGACCAGGAACAGGTTGGTGCCGGCGGCGACCAGCAGCGACCCGAGCACGATCTGGGCGTAGTCGAACACCACGCCCGGCATGCCCTTCGGCGCCACGGTCGGCAGCTTCATGAGCCCGCATCGTGCCACGATGCCGCGACGTTGCCAAGCTTTGTCCCGCGCGCCGCGGCTGCTACCCTCGCCGGGAGCGCGTTGCGCATACCGACGAGGGCGAGGGTCGCGATGGCGCCGGCTGGCAAGGCGGCCGAGCGAAACGCCCGGAGACGTAGCTGAAGCCTACGTCGAGGACGTTTCGCGAGGGCCAACACAGCCAGCCGGATGCCGGCGCGAGCCGCAGCCGGAGTGGATGCGCGACACGCGGCTAGGGGAGGGTGCCATGCTCGAGGCGGTCATCCTGATCAACGTCAAGCCGGGGCAGCTCCACACGGTCGCCGACGCGCTGGCCGACCGCGAGGGCGTCCACGAGCTCTATTCGGTCACCGGTGCGTACGACATGGTCGCGATCCTCCGGACCTCCCGCAACGAGCGCCTCGAGGAGCTGGTGACGGGCGAGATCGCCGCGCTGCCCGGGGTCGAGCGAACGACGACCCTCGTGGCCTTTCGCTGCCTCAGCCGGCGCGAGGCGGACGGGACCTTCACCGTCGGCTTCGAGGCGGGCGGGGGCGGGCGCGCCAAGACGTAGAGTTGACACCGGCAGGCCGATGGCGTCAGGCCGGCGCCGCGGCGTGCCGCAGGTGGACCAGCTCTTCGAGGTTCCCGGCCGGCCCGAGTATCGGCGACGGGATCCGGGCGCGGCAGACGAGGCCCATGCCGGCCACCGCATCGAGGACGCCCAGGATCGCGGCTTCCCGCACCTCCGGATCGCGCACCACGCCGCCCCTGCCGACCTGGCCTCGCCCCGCTTCGAACTGGGGCTTGACGAGCGCCACGAGGTCGCCTGAAGGGGCCAGCACGGCGGTGAGCGCTGGGAGCACGAGGCGCAGCGAGATGAACGAGACGTCCGCGGTGACGAGGTCGAACGGGCCCGGCACGTCGGACGGGGCGAGATGTCTCGCGTTGACGCCCTCCATCACGACGACGCGGGGATCCTGGCGGAGGCTCCAGTCGAGCTGCCCGCGGCCCACGTCGAGCGCGACGACCGACGCGGCGCCGCGCACGAGCAGCACGTGCGTGAACCCGCCCGTCGACGCCCCCACGTCGAGGCACCGCTTGCGCTCGGGTCGATGCCGAACGCATCGAGCGCCGCCGCCAGCTTGACGCCGCCGCGGGAGACCCACGGGTGGTCGGGGGCGACGACCTCGAGATTCGCGCCGGGGGGCACGGCGCGGCCCGCCTTGTCGGCGGGCTTCCCGTCGATCCGCACGAGGCCCGCGAGGATCAGGCTCTGGGCTCGCGTCCGGGACGGCGCGAGCCCGCGCTCGACGAGCGCCTCGTCGAGCCGAACTCGTGCCTTGCTCACGAGCGATGCTAGCATTGCCTCGGAAATGGTCGTCAACCGTCCCTCCGCTCTGATCCGGGCGATGCGGCCTCGTCACTGGCTCAAGAACGGCTTCGTCCTCGCGCCGGCGGTTTTCGCCGGCCGCGCGCTCGACGCGCCGTCGATGCTCAAGGCGGCCTCGGTGGCGGCCGCGTTCTGCCTCGCCTCCTCCGCGGGCTACCTGGTCAACGACGTGCTCGACCGCGAAGCCGACCGCGTGGACCCGGTCAAGTGCCGCCGTCCCGTCGCCAGCGGCGAGATCTCGCCGCGGGCCGCGGTCGCCGCCGGCGCCGTGCTGTTGGTGCTCGCGTTCACTGTGAGCTACTCGACCGCCACCCCGGCCGCGTTCGCGCTCCTCGGCTACGCCGCGGTCACCGTCCTCTACTCGCTGCTCCTCAAGGCGATCCCGGTCGTGGACGCGATGGCGCTCGCCACCTTGTTTCTCCTGCGGCTCGTGGCCGGCGCGCTGGCGATCCCCGTGACGATCTCCCACTGGCTCGTCATCTGCGGGTTCCTCCTCGCGCTGCTCCTGGCGTTCGGCAAGCGCCTTCCCGAAGCGGCGGCCGCCGGCAGGTCGCCCCGGTACCCACTCGCCTACCTCCACGACGTCGTGACGATGCTCTCCGGCGTCACGCTCGTCGCCTATACGCTCTACACCGTGGCGCCCGACACGACGCACAAGCTCGGCGGCTCCAACGCGCTGCTGCTCACCGTCCCGCTCGTGCTGTTCGGGGTGATGCGCTACCTCCTCCTGCTCCACCGCGAAGGCGCCCAGGACCCGATGGCCACGCTGTTCCGCGACCGCGCGCTGCTCGCGACCGTCGTCCTCTGGATAGCCGCGGCGGGCGCGATCGTCTACACGGCCGGGGGACCGAGATGAGCGCCCGGGTCGCGGTGCTGCGCACCGTCCCCGAAACCGTCCTCGGCGACGTCGCCAGGGTGTGCGAGCTGGCAGGGATGAAGGAGGCCCTCGCACCCGGTGCGACCACGATCCTCAAGGACAACATCTCCTGGCACTACCCGTTCCCGGGCGCCAACACCACGCCGTGGCAGCTCGAGGGCACGATCCTGGCGCTGCGCGGCGCGGGGCTCTCGGACCTCGTCGCCGTCCAGAACAACACCGTCGTCACGAACCCCCGCAAGGGGGAACGCCTCAACGGGTACCTCGGCGTCGTCGGGCGCTACAGCGTGCCGGTGCGCTACAACTGTTACCCCTGGGACCTCAAGTGGGTGCGCTACGAACCCAAGAGTCCGATGCTGGCGCTGCACAAGGTCTTCCCGCACGGGATCCACATCCCGGAGATGTTCATCGGCACCAACATCGTTCACCTGCCGACGGTCAAGTGCCACATCTACACCACCACGACCGGCGCGATGAAGAACGCGTTCGGCGGCCTGCTGGCGACGCGGCGGCACTACACGCACACCTGGATCCACGAGACGCTCGTCGACCTCCTCGCGATCCAGAAGGAGATCCACGGCGGCCTGTTCGCCGTGATGGACGGGACCACCGTCGGCAACGGACCCGGCCCGAGGACCATGGTGCCGGTCCGCAAGGACGTCATCCTCGCCTCGGCCGATCAGGTCGCGATCGACGCGGTGGCCGCCAAGATGATGGGGTTCGACCCGCTCGGGATCCGCTACCTGGCCCTCGCGCACGAGCGCAAGCTCGGGATCGCGGACCCGCGTGAGATCGAGCTCGTGGGCGATGCCGACCTCGGCCAGGAGAACTGGCACTTCTCGGTCGGCGACAACCTGGCCAGCCGCGTCGGCGACGTGCTCTGGTTCGGGCCGCTGAAGCGCCTGCAACGGCTCTTCTTCCACACCCCGCTCGTCTACGTCTTCGTCGCCGGGTCCTACCTCTATCACGACTTCGTCTGGTACCCGATGTTCGGCAAGCGGCGGGTTCGCGAGTTCCTGCGCACCTCCCCCTGGGGGGCGCTGTTCGCCCGCTACCTCGCGGAGCAGGCCGACGGCGTCGCCGGAGTCCCAACCCCCACCGGAGCGGCCTGAGCCGTGCTCCGGGCGTGACGCGCGGCCGATGAACGCGGCGCCCACCCGGACCCGGTCGCTCGTCCTCGCGCTGCTGCTCCTGGCGGTTGCGGTCCGGGTGATCGGCCTCAACTTCGACCAGTCGCACTACTACCACCCCGACGAGCGGCGCATCGCGGAGGCCGTGACCGAGCTCTCGTTCAAGCCGCTGCAGCTCAACCCGCACTTCTTCGCGTACGGCACGTTCCCGTTCTACGTGACCAAGCTCGTCACGACCGGACTCGCCGTTGCCCGCCCTTGGTTCGGGAGCTACGACGGCGCGGTGCTCACCGGCCGGGCGTTGTCGGCGCTGTGGGGCGCCGCGACGGTCGGCCTGCTTTTCCTGCTCGGCCGGAAGCTGTACGGCGCGCGGGTGGGATTGCTCGCCGCGCTCCTCCTGGCGATCACGGTGCTGCACGTTCAGAACTCCCACTTCGCGACCACCGACGTGGCGCTCACCTTCCTCGTCCTGCTTGCCCTGACGGCGATGGTCGCGATCGTCGAGGGCGGCCGCGTGCGCGCCTACGCCGCCGCCGGGTTCGTGATCGGTCTCGCCGTCGCCACCAAGTTCAGCGCGGTCCCGCTGCTGCTGCCGCTGGCGGTCGCCGCCGCGCTGCGCGCCCGAGCCGAGCGCCGCCTCCGCCCTGCGGCGCTCGGGGTGGCGCTGGCCTGCGGCGCGGCGGCGGTCGGCTTCGCCGTCGGCGAACCGTACGCGATCCTCGACGCGCGAGGGTTTCTGCACGACATCCTCGAGCAGAGCGCGATGGTCCGCCACGCAGGGTTGGTCCCCTACACCAACCAGTACGTCGGAGCCCCCAAGGTGATCTACGACGTCCGCGAGATGGTGGTGTGGGGGATGGGCCCGCTCCTTGGGGTTGCGGCGGTCGTGGGCACCGCCCTGCGGCTGCGGGTGCGCCGGCACCCGGTGCCGGCAGCCGACTGGGTGCTGCTCGCGTGGGCGATCCCCTTCTTCGCCGTGACGTGCTCGTTCGACGTCAAGTTCATGCGCTACCTGCTGCCGATCTACCCCCTGCTCGTCCTCTGGGGCGCGCTCTGGCTGCAGCGCTGGGCGGAGCGCGCCCGCGCCGGCCGCTGGGCGCGCGGTACGGTGGTGGCCGGCACGGCCCTCTACCTCCTCGCGTTCCTCTCGATCTACACGCGACCGCACGCCGCCGTCACGGCATCGGCGTGGTTCTACGACCACGCGAGCGCAGGCTCGAAGGTCGTCACCCAGGATTGGGACGAGGGGTTTCCGTTCGCGCTGCCCGGCCGCTCGCCCGATCGGTTCCGGGTGACCCAGTTCCCGTTCTACGAGAACGACACCCGGGCCAAGGTCGGGCGCCTCGCGCACGAGCTCGCGTCGGCGGACTGGCTGGTCCTCCAGACCAAACGGCTCTACGGCGCGATCAGTCGCGTCCCCGGAAAGTACCCGCTCACCGACAACTTCTTCCGCGAGCTGTTCGCCGGCGACCTCGGCTATACGCTCGTCAAGGACGTGGCCTCTCGTCCCGGCCTGCTCGGGGTCACGCTGCCGACGGAGCTTGCCGATGAGTCGTTCTCGGTGTACGACCACCCGAAGGCCGTCATCTTCAGGAACACCGGCCACCTAGCCGGGCCCGCGCTCGAGTCCAGGATCGCCAACGGCGTGCCCTCCCGCCCGGTCTCGCGGCGCGCCATGCTGCTCGCGCGAGCCGGCGGGGCGCCCGGGGCCGGCGCTGGCCGTGTCCGCTCATCGCTGCTCGCCGCGATGCTGTGCGCGCTCCTCCTCGAGACGCTGGGGCTCGCGGCGTACGGCGCGATGCGGCCGTTCCTGCCGTCGCGTCCCGGCATCTACGCGCTCGCGAAGGTCGTCGGCGTCCTCGTCTTCGTCTACGTTCCGTGGCTGGCCACCAGCCTCGGCGTGACGACCTTCGGCCGGCCCGTTCTCTGGGGCACGGGCCTGGCCCTGGTCGCGGGGAGCTGGCTCGCCGGCCGGCGTCGAACCGCAGATCGACCCGACCGCACCGAGGTGATCGCGAGCGAGACCGCGTTCTGGGGGGCGTTCGGCCTCTTCCTCTTCTTCCGTGTCCTCAACCCGGAGATCTTCTGGGGCGAGAAGCCGATGGACTTCGCGTTCCTCAATACGCTCTTCCGCAGCACCACGCTGCCCCCGCCGGAACCCTGGTTTGCGGGTTCACCGCTCATGTACACCTACTTTGGCCACTTTACCGTCGCCGCGCTCGGCAAGACGCTCGCCATCGACCCCGCCCTGATGTTCAACCTCGGCGTCGCGCTGGTCGCGGGTCTCACCGCGGCCGCGCTGTTCGCCGCCGGCGCGCTGCTCGGCCGCGGTTGGCGGTCCGGCGCCGTCGCTTCGGGCGTGGTGATGCTGCTGGGGAACCTCTCGGGCGTGCGTGAGGCGCTGTCTCGCCACGTCATCAACTTCGACTACTTCTGGGCGACCTCGCGCGTCATCAAGGACACCATCAACGAGTACCCGTTCTGGAGCTTCGTCTTCGCGGACCTGCACGCGCACGTGCTGGTCATGCCGTGGGCCGTCTCATTCATCGCCCTGCTCACGCTCTGGCTCGGCCGGAGGGCCGAGCCGACCGGCCCCCGACCGCGGACCGCCTCGGCGGTGCTCCTGGCATTGTGCGCGTTGATGCTCGGCGCGATCACGGCCACCAACGGCTGGAGCATGCCGACGTACATGGCGCTCCTGCTGGCGTTGCTCGGGGCCGACTGGCTGGTGCACCGCGTCGGCGGCGGCGTCGTGCGCGCCGTGCGCACCGGGCTCACGTCGGTCGTGGCGCCGGCCGTCGTGGTCGCGGGAGGCGCGCTCCTGGCGTTTCGGCCGTTCTGGCGTCACTTCTCGCTGCCGGCAAGACAATGGGGCCGCGAGGTCGGCCCCTACGCGCCGCCCGGCGACGTCCTGACGATCTTCGGGGTCTTTCTCGTGCTGCTGGTGCCGTTCTTCTTCGTTGTTTGGAGAGAGCTGCTCGCGCCGCCCGGGCGGCGCCTGTCCCGGGCGCAGGGCGCGGCCGTCGGCGCGGTCGTCATCGGGATCCTCCTGTCGCTCGCGGACCTTCGCGCGCTCGCGCACCTCAGACTCGCGCAGGCCGCCTCGGTCCGCACGTTCGCCATGCTCATGGTCGCGTTCGGAATGTTCCTCGCGCTCCATCGCCGCACCCCGGATCGACACCGCCCTGCGCTCACCCTCGCCACGTTCGCCTTCGCGCTGGTTGCGGGGTGCGAGTTCGTGTTCGTGTGGGACCGCATGAACACGGTGTTCAAGTTCTACCTCGAGGCGTGGTTCCTGTTCGGGCTCGCGGCGAGCCTCGTGCTCGAGCGGCTCATTTTCGAACGGGATCACCGCCGCTCGACCGCGCTCTGGCGCGGCGCGACGCTTGCCGCCGCCGCGATCGCCGCGTTCACGTCCGCCTCGGGCGCGCTGGGCGCGCTGGCCTACCGGCACACCGCCGGACCTCGCCTGACGCTCGACGGGATGGCGTACCTCAGGCAAGCCGACCCGCAGGAGCTGGCGGCGTTCGAATGGCTCAACCGGAGCGTACCCGGGCTTCCCGTGCTCGTGGAGGCGTACGGGCCGTCGTACGGCCCGTTCAGTCGCGTCAGCATGAACACCGGGTTGCCGATCGTGCTCGGCTGGGATTACCACGTCTTCCAGCGCGGCCACTCCTGGAACGACATCAACCGCCGCAAGGCCGACGTCCAGACCGTCTTCACCTCCGACAGCCGGGAGCGCGTGGCCGCGGTGCTGGCGCGCTACCACGTCGCGCTGGTGTACGTCGGTCCGCTCGAGCGCAAGGTCTATGCGGGCGGCAACCTGGCCAACTTCCGCAGGTGGGACACGCTCGTGACGCCGCTCTACGAGAATCCCGAGGTGGCGATCTTCTCGGTCAACGGCAACTTCCTGGGGCCGCGGCCTCCGCTTACGATCGAGACCGCCCCGGCCGAGCCGGAACCGGCCGCGCCGTCCGCCTCCGCCGCCCAGGACCCAGTCGGCGTACTCCGCCAACCGAGGGGCGTCGCGTGTGATCGCAACGGCAACGTCTACGTCGCCGATTTCGGGAACTGCCGCATCCAGAAGTTCGGCCCCGACCTCAAGCCGCTCGCAGCCTGGGGCCGGCGCGGGACCGCCCCGGGGGAGTTCCAGGACCCGTGCGGCGTGGCCATAGGCCCCGATGGCTCGGTGTACGTTGCCGACACCTGGAACGGCCGCGTGCAGGTCTTCGACCCCGCCGGGCACTACCTCCGCGAGTGGGGCACGAACCTCTACGGCCCTCGCGGGATCGCGGTGGACTCGGCCGGACGCGTCTGGGTCGCGGACACCGGCAACAACCGGGTGGTCCGTTTTACCCGCGCCGGGGCCAGCGATCTGGTCATCGGTGGCCGGCCCGACGCCCCACAGTTGCTGGCGGAGCCGACGGGGATCGCCGTGGACGCCGGCGGTCACGCCTACGTCTGCGACAACGACAACGGCCGCCTCACGATCTTCGACTCGAACGGCGCTCTCGTGGCCGAGTTTCCCGTGCCGGGTTGGCGCCGCGAGGCGTTCTCCGAGCCCTACGTCGCGCTTGGCGGTGACGGCTCACTCTTCGTGACCGTTCCGCTGGCGCACGCGGTCCGCTGCTATTCCACCCACGGCAAGATGATCGCGGAGTACGGGGGGCAAACGCTGGGCTTGCAGCCTTCCGACAAGCCGGTAGGGATCACCTCGCGAGGCCAGCACGGCGAACTTCTCGTCACGAGCCTCGACGGCGCCCTGAAGGCCTACAGTCCACAAGGCAGTCACTGACTGCCCGCAGGCCGCCGTGCCCGCGCTTCTCGACCTGCGGTCGGACGTTGGACCGCGAGGGCACAGGTACCGGCGCCTCCCGGGATAGGAAACTTGGCCCAACGACGGCGAGGCCCTCAGGTTCGGAGTCGCCGAACTACTTCTCGGTGTGGCTGGGCTGCACCGGCGGCCTCTTCAACAAGAACGCCGGTTCGACCCAATCGGCGTGGTCGCAGTCGCGTCCATTCCCTCCCTCCGTCACCACCAGCGTCACCGACCGCGGGCCGGCCAGCGGGACGTACATCACCTCAGGCGGCGTGGCGGGTCCAATCAACCCCGTATCGAAGAGCACCTGGCCCCGTTCGTCCTGCAGCTCAAAGCTCACGAGAGCGACGGAGCACGCACGGGCGTCGTCGTCCAGCCCGACCAGCGCCTGAAATGCAATGGCCGTGTCCGGCACCTGATACGTCATCCGGCACCACGCGTGTGTTCCGATCCCTTCGGTGTACTCCACACCTCCGAGCATGAGCTTGCCACCGGACCAGTTCCGGTTGGGGCGCGGTGGTGCGAATCCGAATTCGACGCTCTCGGGTTTCAGGGCATTCAGAAAGACCTCGGGCCCGGACCGCAGTCTCACGAACGGCGGAGCCGGGGTCGCGGCCGCCGCCTGACCGCCGGATGCGGGGCCGATCGGAGAACCGGCGGAAATCAGAGGCTGACTCAGCACCAGGAACCTCGCTCCCGCGGTACCACCCTCCGCAAGGCGGAACCCTCGCCGCTTCAGCTCCCCGCCAGTTGCCTCGAAGCTCTCTGCCGGCGCCAGGATCAGGGTGCCGCCGACGAACGCCTGCTTCAAATCGTCGATCCAGTGCGCCGGCGGCGAGGGGCAGTTCTGGAGAGCGCGCAGAATGCCCTCGTGAAGTAGGCCGCCTCGGTCCGCCGGCTCGCGCCGCATGCGCTCGAGGAGGGTCAGGTTTGCCTCTCCCACGTCGAGCGGGTCGATCGTGGCGCCAAGGACGACAGGGCCGTGCAACGAGTCGATCTCCTCGCCGAGCACTCGACCGGCGAGGTGAGGCGCCTGGGTCGGATCGTAGAGCGCCGTGAGGTTGGCGAGGATCGCAGTGACGACGAGGCCTACCGCGATCGTGTGCTGCCACCACGGCGGCACGTCAGCAAATCGCATCACCGACGCGCCCTCGCGAAGTCCAACCGCAACCCAAAACGTCAAAGGCACCAGAAGCAGGAACCCGCGATGCGCGTCGACTCGCGTGGTGAGCAGCAGGGGTGCGCTTCCCAGCACGAACCACACGACCATGGTCAGGTGCTGAAGCGAACCCAGGCGGAGAACCGAGATCGCGATACCCCACACCAGGAAGGGGAGGAGAGGACCGTAGAAAAGCGGCAGCGCCGGCGGGTCGCTGCCCAGCACCTGCCCGACCGTCGCCGCACCCATGAGGGGCCGGCCAAGCAGGGATAGGTACTCCGGGATTCTCCGCCCCAAGAGACGCCCAATCAACTCGACCCGGTCGTACGTCGTTACGGTGCCTGGTGAAATGGGCCTTCCCAGGTACTCCTGCAGGACCTCCGGCTGTTTCATCATCGTGAGGAACTGCTCGCCGCGGGCCGAAAGGAATCGTTCCGTGGCGTGGCTCCTCACCTGAAGGAACCACGCACTCCCCAAGAAGACGACGAACAGCACGATTCCCACGAGCTGTCCCCGTCTCACGCGACGCCACCTGGCCGCTAGACTTCCGACGACGACGCCGAAAAGCGCCAACACGACGACGCGGGCCGGCGAGTAGCCCAAGGTCGCAGCGAACAGCGCAACGGCGCAAAGCAACCCGCCCCACCACCTGTCGGCTCGTTCGTCGAGAAAGAACCAGCAGCATCCGAGCGCGACAACGACCCCCAGAAGAGTCCCCGCAAGGGAGGTCCCGTAGCGTCCGTAGTAGACCAGGGGCACGCTGCACGCCAGCAGAACCGCCCCGGCGGTCGAAACAAACGCCCCGCCGAGCCTGCGCGCGCCCCAGAACACGGCCGGGACACACAGCCAGGCGAGCACGGCTGAGGCCGCCCGGAGGCTTGTCACCGACACCCCGACCCAGTTCAGCAGGGCATACGTCGCCGTGCCGTAGAGGAAGCTCTCGTCGCCGTTGCTCACGAGCCCCTCGCTCCAATGCAGCATGTGCCAGGCGTTCGTACCGACGCCGACCCCTTCCCGGAGTGAGTCCCCAAAACCGTTGAGGACGGCAGGCTCCCAGACCATCAATCTGCCTGAGTAGTCCCCGAGCTGGTGGAACAGAAACCACGCCGCGATCGCACCTGCCGCCGACAGGTATAACCATGCAGGCCAAGGGCGCCGGTTCGCCAGAGGCGCCTGGTCGTCGTGCACGCGCCTGCCAACCGCCAGGTGGGCGCCGAGTCCGCCGAGCGCCACAACCCCGACCGCCCACCAGCGTATCGCAGGGACCTCCGCGAGCGAGGCTGCGAGGAGCCAACTTCCCGTCACCAGGACGAAGAGGATTGCGGGAACAGCCTTCCACCAATCTTGGGGCCGCCCGAGAAGGAGAAAAACCAGCGAAACGATCGCTGCCGTGACGACGAGGGCCGAGCCGACGCCTTCTGGCCGGACGCTCTCGGCAATGCGCCACATGAGAGCATGCAATGGCACTCTTGCTACTCCAGATCAACACTACCACAGCATTACGAGGTGGCCCTCGAGCGGACAGTCAGTGCCCCACTCCCTTCATTCTCGACCGGCGACCAGAGGACGCCGCACCGTGGCGCTGCCCAGGCGGTACCAGGAGCCGCTCAGGGGAGGTGGGCGGCCACGCTGCTCACTCGGTTCCTCTGCCCCGGGGCGCCCCGGGCCCCATCTGGAACACCGGATCTCCCCACGTGCCATGGTCACAGTCGATTCCGTCTCCGGCGTCCGAGACGACGAGCGACACCTCTCTGGCGCCGCGCAACTCGACGCGCAACGGTACCGGCGCGGAGCCGGAACGGACGATTCCGGTGCGCGCGAGCAGACGGTCGGCCTCGTCCCTCACCTCGAACGTGACCGAGCCGACGCGGCACGATCCGGACGAGTCGGGGAGGCCGACGACCACGCTCAGGGCCACCGCACCGTCGGGAACTCGGTACGAGATCCGGCTGTTGGCGTGCATCCCGATCCCCCTCGCGTAGACGAGGTGACCGAGCCCGATCGGGTTGCCGTCCCAGGTGCGGTCGAATCGCGCCGGCGCGAACGAGAAGGTCTGGGCGAGCGGCGCGGCGTCGGTGAGCGGCCTGCACTCCCCCGAACAGCCCGGGGCGTGGGCCTCGAGACGGAGGAGGCGACCGAGCCGCGCCTTGTACTCGGCCGGAGCGTCTCCGTTGTCCATGCGGTTCCAGGCCACCGTGCCGGCCACGGTGACGGCCGCGGAGAAGCACGCGAGCCCCAGCGATACCCAGGCGAGCCGCGCGCCGCCTCGACCGCGGCGCCCGGCATCGACCAGGAAGAGCGAGAAGAGGAACACGAGCATCGGGAGAAGATCGGCTGCGTAGCGCTCGGTGACGAAGTAGAAGGTGGCGATCAGGGCGACCTCGGGGAGGAACGCCAGCGCTATCAGGGTCTCCCAAGAGCGCCAGCTGCGCACCAGCGCCCCGACACCAAGCAGGGCGCCCAGCACCAGCCAGGGAGAGCCGAGGGTCAGCGAAAGCGTCTGCTCCTTCCACCCGAAGAAGATCGAGTCATTGAGGTAGCGGACCGGAGCGAGCTGGAAGTAGGGCCGGACCGGGTACAGAGACTCGGCCGTGAGCCCGAAGTAGTTGAGGAACGCCGAGGGCGCCCGCGCGAGGTTCAGGACCCCGCCGATCGTCTCCGGATGGACGTACGTGGCCTTGAAGTCGATCGTCCTCCAGATCGACCCGAAGCGGGCGTGGTCGTACCAGAGGAAGAAGCAGCCGGCCGCGAACGCCGGGCTCGCCGACGCCAGTCCGGTCAGCGCGCCTCCTTGCGTGCGCTTCCCTTCGCCGCCCCCGCGCCGACCGGCGAGGACGTCCCTCAGAAGCAGCACGGCGATAGCGAGCCCGATCGGAACACCGAAGGTAAATCTCGCCAGCAGCGCCACGCCGAACGCCACCGAAAGGCCGAGGAACCCTCTCGACCTGGAGATGGACTGCGACAGAATCCGGAGGATGAAGTAGATCCCCCAGAGCGACCCGCACAACCCCCATACGATCGCTTCGTGGTAGATCCGGCTGCAGGAAACCAGGTACAGCAGCGGCGACCCGAGCCCGAATCCGACGATACCGGCGAGAAGGTAGACGCGGGCGGTTCCACTGCTGGGGCTACGGCCGATCCGGAGGCACGCGCGAAACGTCAGCCAGACCGCCAGCAGCGCGAGCCATGTTGCCAGGAGACACGATGCGCGGGACCAGTGCCCGTACATCGAAGGGAACAATGCGTTCGGCAGGATGCGCAGAAGCGCGGGGAAGGGACCGAACGAGAGGAACACCTTGCCGTGCTCCTCGAACCCCTCCCACGCGATCGAGTCGGGCTCGACGTCGGCCCGGCCGGCCGAGAGGCTCTTGGCAAGCGAGTCGAAGGCGGTGCCCCACGTCTCATCACCGGCGAACTCTCCGGTGCCATAGGTGACGAGCCACACGTGCACGACGAGGATCGCAACGGCGAGGGCCAGCGCGAGCGCCCGGGACCGCCACACCGGGGCCGGTGCGGATCGCGGGGATGTCGTGCTGTCGCTTCCCCGTACAGGCGTCGGCCCCGGACTACGGCCCGGACTTCCCTGCGCAGCCATATTGAATTCAGTATAGTCGAGGGCGTCTTCTCACCATCGGTCGCACCCGCGGCAGTAGCGTTGTATAGCGCGCCGACCCGGAGAGGCCGGCACGGCGACGAGGCCCGTCTCGGGGTATTCTGTACTGGATGCTCCAACGCTGTACCGATGCGACCGTCCCGCCGGCGCTGCTGCGGTCCCTCACCCGGGCGCGTCTTGGAGGGCCGTGTTCGAGGGCTTCGTGAGCCGGCCCGCGCCCCCGAGCGACGTTCGGAACTCAGCCTCCCGGCCCAGCGACGGCCCGAGGAGCGCCGACCGACGGAGACGGACCGCTCTCGCCGCGGGTCTCGCGCTTGCCCTGGCGTTCGCAGGACAGGCGGCGCTGACGCCGCCGTGGGAAGATGGCGGCAGCGTCGGGCTCGGCGTGGCCCTCTACCTCGCCGCCATCATCTCCATCCTGGTTGCCGCGCCCGGTGCCGGCCGCGCTGAATGCGCTCCCGGTCGCACCCCCGACGCCGGTGAGCCCTCGCTCGTTCCTGGACGTCTTCGCCGCACCGTCGGGCTCGCTCTCTGGCCGGTCGGCCTGGCCGCCCTCACGCTCTCGGTGTGGGCGGTTGCCGCCCACCGGCCGCAGGCCGGCATCGCGCTCTGGTTGGGTGCGCTCCTCCTGACGAGCCTCGCGACGGGCCTGGCCTCCGGATTTCCCGTACCCTTGCCGCGGTCTCGCTCGGCGTGGGCTGAGATCGCTGCTGTCCTCCTCTGCGTCGCGGTGGGATTCGCCCTTCGCTACGTCGAGCTGGACCACGTGCCCCACGAGGTGCACGGCGATGAGGCCGCCGTCGGCATCGCCGCGCGCGATCTCTTGGCGAACCGCTGGGGCAACCTCTTCGAGTTGGGGTGGTCGAGCCAGCCCGAGACGGCATTCGCCGCGCACGCGCTTGCGTTGCGGTACCTCGGCGACGACCTCCACGGGCTGCGGTTGGCCTCGGTGATCCAGGGCAGCCTGGCGATCGGACTGCTCTACGGCGTCGCCCGGCGCCTCTTCGCACGACGAGTTGCGCTTCTCGGCGCGGCCTTTCTCGCCACCGGTCAGATGGCCATTCACTACAGCCGGATCGGGAACAACTACATCGGTGCGCTGTTCGCGAGCCTCCTGTTCCTGTGGCTTCTCCTCGAGGCCATCCGGTCCGGCAGCGCACTGCTCTTCCTGCTCGCCGGGTTCGCCGGCGGTCTGACCCTGTCGGTCTATATCGCCGCGCGCCTCACCGTAGTGGTGGCAGCGCTCTACCTCCTTCGTCGAGCGCTGATCGAACCAGACTTCCTCCGGACGCACTGGCGCGGGTTTCTGCTGACCTGTGCCGGCGCCGTGCTGTTCCTCGCGCCCCAGGGCGTCGTCTACTCACACGGTCTGGGGCGCATCTTCGACCGCACCTCGGGGGTGTTCGTCCTCAGGGCGGACAACCTCAAACACCAACTCGGGGCCTACCAGGTTCGAACCACCCGCGAGGTTCTTGTCAGACAGGCCGAGAACACGATCGCCGCCTTCAATCTCACTGGAGAAACGAGCGATCAGTACGATCAGCGCGCACCTCTCCTCGACTTCTGGAGCAGCGCCCTCTTTGTCCTCGGAGCCGCCCTCGTGACCTGGTCCTGGCGGGACCCTCGCCACCTTCTCCTCGCGGCGTGGCTCTGGCTCACGCTCCTCTTGGGCTCGGTGCTGACGGTGGACGCCCTGTTCTCGCCGCACCTCGTCCCGACCCTGGGCGTACTCGCGCTCCTCCCGGCACTCGCGCTCGACGTCGGCTGGCGCTCCCTGGTCGCGCAGTTCGGCGCCAACGGCCGGAAGGTCGCGGCCGCGGCCGGGGCATGTCTGCTCCTGCTGAGCGGCCATGCCAACGCGGTGGGCGTCTTCGTGGTCCACGATCGCGCGATGGCGCCCAGGTTTTTCACGGTGCTGGCGCGCTACATCGGAGCGGTCAACGCCCGCTATCGCGTCTATCTCGTCACCGACGCAGAGACGTCGCTCGAGTACGACACCGTCCGCTTCCTCGACCCGGCCCTTGACGGCGTGGACGTTCGAGATCATCCGCTGGATCTGCCGCTGGACTCCATCCCAGCCCGCAAAGGCGTGGCGTTCGTCTTCCGCGATCCGCACGACCCCCGGCTGGCCGCTGCTAGGCGAGCCTACCCGGGCGGAATCGAGTCGGTTCAGCGGTCGACCAACGACGTTGCCCAATTCGTGACCTACACCGTTGCGCACCACGACCTGCTCGCCGCGAACCCGCACGCCCTGCAGGAAGCGCGAAAGCCGCCCGCCACGGACGGCCGGCCCGACCGGTGAAACGGACGCCTGCCACAGGGCCCGGTACCGAGAACATCCAGCCGCCGTCGGCCGACCGCGCGCTTCCGGCGTTGGTGGAGAGGTCGCCGCCGACCGGCGGCCTGTGACCTGACCGCCGGCCCGGGTCACGCGGAAACTGGGCGGGTCAGCGGCTTGGGTCTGGAAGCGACCTTCGGGAAGAACGCCTTCGCGCGCCGCACGATCCCCTCGACGTCGAGGTCCAGGCGGGCGCGCAGGATCTCCTGGGCGCCGTGGGGCTGGTACTCGTCGGGCACGCCGAGCATCTCGACGCTCACGCCCGGCACTCTGAGCGCGGCAACCGCCTCCACCACGGCGGAACCGAATCCGCCCGCGAGCGCGTTCTCCTCCACGGTCATGACCCGCGTCCCCGGCACCAGCTGGGCGGCGAGCAGTTCGGTGTCCAGCGGCTTCACGAAACGCGCGTTGACGACCGTCAGGTCCGGGCCGTCCTCGGCCGCGAGACGGTCGGCGGCGCGCAGGGCCTCGGTCGCCATCGTCCCGATCGCCCAGACGAGGCCGTCGCGGCCGTGGCGGAGCACCTCGGCCTTGCCTATCGGGAGCGGCCGCGGCGCGCCCTTCATCTCGACCCCGTAACCGTTCCCGCGCGGGTAGCGCAGCGCGGAGGCCCGGTTGTGCGCCAGCGCGGTGGCCAGCATGTGGCGCAGTTCGTCCTCGTCCTTGGGCGCCATGACGACCATCTCGGGGAAGACGCGCATGAAGGAGAGGTCGAACACGCCGTGGTGGGTCGGACCGTCGGCGCCCACCAGCCCGCCGCGGTCGAGCGCAAACACGACGGGCAGGTGCATGAGGCAGACGTCGTGGAAGATCTGGTCGTACGCGCGCTGGAGGAATGTCGAGTAGATCGCGACCACCGGCCGCAGCCCGTGCGTCGCCAGACCGGCGGCGAACGTGACGGCGTGCTGCTCGCAGATCCCCACGTCGAAGAACCTGTCGGGCATCGCCTTGGCGAAGACGTCGAGGCCCGTGCCCTCCGGCATCGCCGCGGTGATCGCGACGATCCGGGGCTCGCGCCGTCCCAGCTCGGTGAGCGTATCGGCGAAGACCTTCGTGTACGAGGGCGGGCCCGGCTTCTTCTTCGCCACCTCCCCGGTCTCGACCGAGAATGGGGTTGCTCCGTGCCAGAAGACCGGATCGGCCTCGGCCGGCTCGTACCCCTTGCCCTTGCGCGTCACCACGTGGACGAGCACGGGGTGGGGGTGGTCGCGGAACTCGCGCAGCGTCGCCAGCAACTGCGGCATCGAGTGGCCGTTGATCGGCCCGACGTACTTGAACCCGAGCTCCTCGAAGAGCACGCCGGGGACGATGAGCTGCTTCGCCATCTGCTCGGCCTGTTTGGCGAGCTTGAGCATCCCCTCGCCGACACGCGGGATCGCGAGCAGGAAGCGCTCGACGTCGTCCTTGAGGCGCCGGTACGGCTGGCCGTGGAGGATCCGGTTCAGGTAACCCTGAAGAGCACCTACGTTGGGCGAGATCGACATCTCGTTGTCGTTGAGGATGATCATGAGGCGCCGGCCGAGGTAGCCCGCCTGGTTGAGCCCCTCCATCGCGAGACCGCCTGTGAGGCCGCCGTCGCCGATCACCGCGACCACGCGGTAGTCCTCGCCGTTGAGGTCGCGGGCCACTGCCATCCCCAGCGCGGCCGAGATCGAGGTCGATGCGTGCCCGGCGTTGAACGTGTCGAACTCGCTCTCCTCGCGCTTCAGGAAGCCCGACATCCCTCCGTAAGTCCGCAAGGTGTGGAAGCGCTCGCGCCGGCCCGTAATCACCTTGTGCGGATAGCACTGGTGCCCGACGTCCCACACGAGCTGGTCGCGCGGGGTGTCGAAGACGTAGTGGAGCGCGAGCGTCAGCTCGAGCGCGCCGAGCCCCGAGGCGAGGTGGCCGCCGGTTTGCGACACCGAGGCGAGCAGGAACCGGCGAAGCTCCTCGGCGACGTCGGGGAGCGCCTCCTCGGGGAGCCGGCGGAGGTCCGCCGGGCTCGAGATCTTCTCCAGCAGGGTCATCGTCTCCTTCAACGGTCGCGGCGGGCGACGTAGCCGACCAGCGCGCCGAGCGGCCCCGTCCCCGCTTCGAGCGTTTCCGCCTCCCGGGTCAGCGAGCGTCCCAGCCTATCGAGCTCGGTCCTCGCGGCCTCCAGACCGACCACCCCGGGGTAGGTGAGCTTCCCGGCCTCGGCGTCCTTCCCCGGGCTCTTCCCGAGGGTGGCCGCCGAGCCGGTCACGTCCAGGATATCATCCGCGATTTGAAACAGCAGGCCGAGGCGTCGGCCGAACCGTGCGAACGCCTCGAGCCGGCCGCCGTCGAGCCCCGCCAGGAGGGCCCCCAGCTCGGCCGCAGCCCCCAGCAGCGCGCCGGTCTTCGCCGCATGGATCCGCTCGAGACGGGCGGCGTCTGGCGCGGCGCCCGTGGCCTCGAGATCCTCGACCTGCCCCCCGACCATGCCTCGCGAGGAGATCGCCTCGGCGACGAGCCGGCACGCCTCGGACCGGCGCGCCTCGAACCCGGATCCGATCGGGTAGCGGCCCAGCACCACGAACGCCTCCGTGAGCAGCGCGTCCCCGGCCAGGATCGCGAGCGGCTCGTCGAACGCCACGTGAACCGTAGGACGGCCGCGCCGCAGCGAGTCGTTGTCGAGCGCGGGCAGGTCGTCGTGGATGAGCGAGTAGGTGTGGATCATCTCGAGCGCGCAGGCGGCCTCGAGGGCCGCGGCCGGGTCGCCGCCCGCCGCCCGGCACGCCGCACGCGCCACGATCGGACGCACCCGCTTGCCGCCGCCGAACACCGCGTAGCGCATCGCCTCGTGCAGCCGCGCGGGCCAGGCCTCGGCCGGCGGCAGCAGACGATCGAGCGCGCCGTCGATGCAGGCGCGCTCCTCGGCGAGGAACACCGCGAGGTCCACGCTCACCCTTCGTCGGAGGCGAACGGCGCCGTCTTGGGCGGCTCGCCTTCGGCGCCCTCCGCCAGCAGCTGCTCGACACGGTGCTCCACGGACTCCAGCTGCGCGCGGCAGCGCTTGGCGAGCCTGACGCCGCGCTCGAAGAGCTTGAGCGCCTCCTCGAGGCCGACGCCCTCGTCCTCGAGCTTGCCTACGACCTCCTCGAGCTCGGCCAGCGCGTGCTCGAACGATTCCTTGGTCATTCGTCCTCCTCCTCGAACAGCGAACCCTGCTGGCCCTGCCGTCCCAGCACGAGCGAGCGCAGCCGACCGCTCGCGAGCGTCGTCACCAGCCGCTCGCCGGCGTTGACGTCGGCGGCGTCACGGAGCGCCCGCGCGTCGCCGGCGCGGGTCGTGATCGAGTAGCCGCGGTCGAGCACCTTGCGGGGCGAGAGCGCCGAGAGCGCACGCTCCCGTGCGGAGAGCTCGAGCGTCCGCCTGGCCAGGAGCGAGCGAAGGCGCTCGCCCGCCACCGCCATGCGCGCGGCCACGAGCTCCCGCCGCCGGGGTGCGCCGAAGCGGACCGGCCAGCGGTACAGGTGCGCGGTGGCGGCCTCCGTGCGGTGGCGCCGGCCCGCGACGAGCGCCCGCACCCGTTGCGGCAGCGCCTCGAGACGGCGCAGCTTCTGCTCGAGCTCGCGCAGCCGCGACGGCAGCCGCGCGAGCCCGCGGGCGCCTTCGAGGCCGGCGAGCCGGAGGCGAGCCCGCTCGAGCTTCCGGGCGAATCCGAGCGACGCGCTCTGGCCGGCGAGGTCGACCCGCCGCTGCTGCGCCTCGAGCGCCGCGACCACGATCTCCGCGGCCTGCGTCGGCGTCGCGGCGCGGATGTCGGCAACGAAGTCCGCGATCGTGGTGTCCACCTCGTGCCCCACCCCCGTGATCACGGGCACCGGCGACGCGGCGATCGCCCGCGCCACCATCTCCTCGTTGAACGCCCACAGATCCTCGAGCGAGCCGCCTCCGCGCACGACGAGCACGACGTCCACGAGGCCGGAGCGCCCCAGGTAACGGACGGCTCGCGCGATCTCCCCCTCGGCGCCCTTCCCCTGGACCCGCACCGGGGCCAACAGCACGGACAGGTGCTCCCAGCGCGAGAGCACCTTGAGCACGTCGCGAACGGCGGCGCCGCTCGCAGATGTCACGAGTCCGAGACGCTGCGGGAGCGCGGGTAGGGGGCGCCTGCGCTCCGGGGCGAACAGGCCTTCCCCCTCGAGCTTTGCCTTGAGCTGCTCGAACGCGAGCTGAAGCTCGCCGATCCCCTCCGGGCGCACCTCCTCGACGACCAGCGAGAGCGACCCGCGCTGGGCGTACACCTCGAGGCGACCCCGCAGGAGCACGGCCCGGCCGTCCTCCAGCTTGAACCGCAGGCGGTCGGCTCGGGCCGCCCACATCGCGCAGGAGAGCTGTCCCTCGCCGTCCTTCACCTGGAAGTAGCGGTGGCCCGAGGAAGCAACCTTGACCCCCGAGAGCTCCCCGCGCACCCAGACTTCGCCGAAGCCGCCGGCGAGCGAGGCGTTGATCTCGCGGATCAGCTCGCCGACGCCGTAGGTTCGCGCGCTCACGTCGACGCCGCCTCGACCTGCCCGACGCCGGCGCCCATCAGCACGAGCACCAGGTACTGGATGTTGGCGGACCAGAAGTTGTATTCGAACAGCCCCGCGACCGACGTCGCCACGATCGCGGCCAGCGAGGCCGCGGCCGCCGCCCGCCGCCGGCCGGAAAGCGCCGGTATCCCGCGCCAGGTGACCGTCAGAAACGCCCCCAGCAGCCAGAGGTACGCGAGTAGCGCCGGCAGACCGCGCTCCGCCGCGATCTGCACCACGTTGTTGTGGAGGTGCGGCACGCGCCAACGCGGCGCATCGTCACGGCGATAGAGGGGGTAGAGACGGTCCACCATGTCGAGGCCGACCCCCGTGATCGGGAAGTCCCGGATCATCTGGATCCCCGAGATCGTCATGCAGACGCGATCGTAGTTGGACCCCTGCCGGAGGTCGAACGTCGAGACCACGCGGTCGAGCACCGAACGCGGGAAGGCGAGCCAGAGGGCGACGGCGATCACCGGGTAGAGCAGCAGCAGCCTCCGGCGCCAAACGGCGGCGAGCACCAGCAGCGCCGCCGCGAGGCCGACCCAGGCGTTGCGGGTGTACGACAGGAAGAGCGCGACCCCGCCGAGCACCGCCGGCGGAAGGAGCAGCCAGACTCGCCTCGTCGGGTTGAGCAGCAGCTCCGCGAGGACCACCGTCACTCCGAGAAGCACCCAGCCCGCGTACAACATGTAGTGCGACATCGGGCCGGTGATGCGGTGCTCGAGGTCGTTGGCGCCCTCGACGTACTGGACGATCCCCCAAACCGCCAGGACCGTCGTCACCACGGCGAGCGCCGCCACCAGCCGTCGCCACCACGGATGGTCGATGAGCGCGGCGGAGAGCGGCACCAGCAGCAGCACGGCCAGTCGCGGCAGCTTGTCGGCGCTCTGCAGCGGATCGAGAGAGAACGCGGTAGAGACGAGCGAGGCCGCCGCAAACAGGGCGAGCGGCGGCAGGAGCGACCACGCGAACGGGCGCCCCGAAAGCTCGCCCCCTCGCCACGCCTTCCAGGCGGCAACGCCTGCGATGACCAGCAACGGGTTGGCCAGTCCCAGCCGTGTCGAAGTCGCGGCCGCGGCGACGATCGCGCCCGCGGCGAGCGCCCGTGCGCGCCCGGGATGGGCGGGGGCGTGCTGCTCCAACGCGTGTCACCCCGCGGCGGGGAGCGCTTCGTCGACCAGCATGACCGGGATGTCGCTGACGATCGGGTACACCCGCCGGCACGCGGTGCACGCGAGACCCTCGCTGACCTCGGGCGTCTCGTCGCGGAACTTCTCGCGGTACCGCTCGACCAGCATCGCGCACGTTGCCGCGGGCAGCGCGACCAGCTCGACGTCCGCCTTGCACGCCGGGCACACGAGAATCTCCAGCAGTTGCGGATCGACCGGCATGACAGCCTCCGGGGGCATGCTACCACTTCGGCCCTCCCGCCCGCGCAGTTCACAGTCCACAGTTGACAGTTCACAGTCGGAAACTCCGCTATCCGACGACGTCGGGAGCAGCGGACAGATCGACAGCCGAGGCTAGCTCCCTCGCGAGGCCGCACCTGCTGAAGACGACAAGGTGGGGCGGGCTCGGCGCTGGGGCAGCTGTCGACTGTCGACCCCTGGCTGTCGGCTAGTATGGCGCTCATGCGCGTCCTGCAGCTCGTGGCCGCCGACCGGTGGACCGGCGCCGCCGCGACCGCGCTCCAGCTCGCCGAGGCGCTGCGATCGGCCGGCATCGAATGCGCGTTCGCGTACCGCCCAGGCCGCAACCTCGAGCAGCGGCTGCGCGGTGCCGGGTGGTGCCTGCCCGTGCTGCCCAAGGAGCGAACGCTCGCCGACGTCCTGGCCGCCGTGCACCGTGTGAGGGAGCTGGCTCGAGGCTGCGAGCTCGTTCACGCGCACCTCCCGCACGACCACCTGCTCGCTCGCCAAGCGCTCAAGGGTCTCGACCGTCCGCTCGTCCGCGGCGTCCACCACATTCGGCCACCTGCGGGCGGACCCTTTTCACAGGTGGCTGTTCCGCGGCACGGCTGCCGTGGGCCTCTCGAACACGGCCATGCTCCCCAGGTGCGCCCGGCTCCCCGCCCTGCGCGGCAGGCCGGCCCGCGTGCTGCCGGTGGCGCTCGAGGCCCGGTTCGCCCCCGGAGGCGACCGCGCGGGCGTACGCGGCCGCCTCGGAATCCCTGCGGACGCGGTCGTCGCCGGAACCATCGGGAAGCTCGCCCGCGGTCGCGGCCACGACCTCTTCATCCACGCGATCGCGGCCGTCCCCGGTATCCGGGGGCTCGTCATCGGCAAGGGACCCTACCTTGACGCGCTCGGCCGTCTCGCGGGCAAGCTGCGGGTCGCGGACCGCGTCGTCTTCCCCGGCTACGTCGAGGACGGCCTCGAGCACCTCTACGCCGCCATGGACATGTTCGTGTTCCCCGAGGCCGGCTCGGACCACGCGCACCGCGCCATCGCCGAGGCTGCGGGGTGCGGCGTGCCGTCGCTCGGGGCCGACCTCCCCGGCGTCCGCGACCTCATCGAGCCGGGTGTAACCGGCGAGGTGTGGCCGGCGGGCGACGCGGCGGCGCTGGCCGTCCTCATGCGCGCCTGGACGCACGACCCCGTCCGTCGCGGCGCCGCGTCCCGGGCCGCGGCGGGACGAGCCCGCTCGCGGTGGACGCCCGGCTCCCTCGCGGCGGCCGCCCGCGAGCTCTACGCCTCGGTCCTGACGTGACCCGGCGCGGTGTGCGTCCTACTCGGCGGGGGCGTCGAGGACGGCCTTCGCGGCGGCGAGCAGCTCGCCGAGCTTCTGCAGCTCGCCGACCTGGATCACCGAGGTGGCGCGATCCGTCCAGCCCGCCGAGAGCGCCGCGACGCCGGGCTGGCCCCGGCCGAACGTCGCGATCTCGAGACCGCCATGGGTGCGGTAGCTGGCCTGGTAGTCCCTGAGCCTGGTGACGGTGCGGTCCGACCTCCAGATCGTCTCGACGCCGCGCACCAGCGGTTCGATCTCCTCGTAGTCCACGAGCGCGACGCGTGCGGCCTGGTCGCGCCCGGCCGGTCTCACGACGACGGCGATCCCCCGCTCCTTCCCGCCGGTCGTCGCGTTGGTGTACTCCTGCGCCTCGACGCCGACCTCGGCGCCCGACGCCCCGCTGACGGCGCCGACCCGCGTGAAGCCGCGGATGATCACGGCGCCCTCCTCGGCGCGGATCGCTTCGAGCCTCGTCGGCGGCGGGACCGGCTCCGAGACCGGAGGCGGCGCCTGACCCAGGGCGGCGGCCGCGATCCCCGCGCCCATCCAGCCCAGCGTTGTGACCCTTCCGAACATCGCCATCTCGTCTCCTCTCCCCCGGTACGGCGCCCCCGCGCACGCCCGCCGCACGACTCTTCATCCCTGCATACGTCTGCGCCGGCCCGGAGCGTTTGCGGGCGGCCGCCGTTTCGCTCCCAGAGCGTCGTGGTTGAGACGATTCTCCTCTCCACGTCCCCCTCTTGACACGTGCCGGGGTCCGGCCTAGAGTGGCGCTTGAAAACATATCGAGCGTTCGTTTTGTTGGGGGAACGGTGAGCTCAGGCACGAGACGGAGAGCGCAGGGCTTAGGAATCGGGCCCGGCGGCCGCCCGCCCTGCCGGGCCGCCGCGCCGGCTCGGGGGCGCACGGGCGGTCAGTGCCGTGCGCTCGTGTCCGGAACCCCCGACTCACCCAGGGGGCGCAACGCGCCCAGAAGGAGAAGACCATGGTGATGCGAAGGCTTCCCAACCAACGTGCGTGGCCGGTCGCCCTCGTCGCAGCGGCCGCCGGCCTGCTGGGCCTGCTCGTGGCCGGGCCGGTCCTGGCGCAGGTCAACAACGCGGAGATCGAGCTGCAGGTCGTCGATTCCGGCAAACTACCGTTGCCGGGCGTGTCGGCCAAGCTGACGAACGCCGCCACCGGGCTCGTGCGCACGTTGCCGAGCGACCCGGCGGGCCTGGTGCGGTTCGCGGCGCTGCCGCCGGGCACGTACGGCGTCCGCATCGAGCTCGACGGCTTCGTGCCGATCGCCGAGGACAACCTCGAGCTCCGGGTCGGGCAGACCCTGCGGGTCAACGCGGTGATGCAGCAGGCCAAGACCAAGACCGAGGCGATCACGGTGAGCGCCGAGGCGCCGCTCGTGGACGTGATCAAGACCGACTCCTCGACCAACATCGTCCCCGAGCAGATCCAGTCGCTCCCGGTGGCGGACCGCGACTTCCAGAAGCTCGCGTTCATCGCGCCGGGCGTCGAGCGGGAGCGCGGCGGGTATCGCTTCATCACCGGCGGCCCGGTCATCGGCGGCGGCGGCAACGCCTCGCAGGCCACGATCATGGTGGACGGGATCGACTTCACCGACCCCGCCCTCGGCCTGGCGCGGGCGCGCTTCTCCCAGGACGCGATCCGGGAGTTCCGGGTCATCAACAACCGCTTCGACACCGAGATCGGCGGCTCCGCCGGCGGCGCGCTGTCGATCGTGACGCGCTCCGGAACCAACGACCTCTCGGGCACGGTCTTCGGCTACTACCGGGCCGACAACCTGCGTGCCAGGGGCGCCCTCGACAAGGGCGACCTCCCGTACGACCGCAACCAGTACGGCTTCTCCCTCGGCGGTCCGATCACGAAGGACAAGACCCACTTCTTCATGTCGGCCGAGTACGTGAAGACCGACGACATCCCGCTCCTGTTCCGCCCGAGCGGCGCCTACGCCCCGCTTGCCGCGGACGTGGCCCATCCGTGGAACCAGACGATGGTGTTCGGCAGCGTCGACCACTCGTTCTCGGACAGCCAGCGGGTGTCCGCCAAGTTCACCCTCGAGCGCTACCGCGAGCAGAACTTCCACGTCGGCGGCGTCGCCGACCAGTCGTGGGGCAACCAGCTCAACCGCGACAACTGGAACCTCACCCTCGAGCACACCCTCGTCCCCAGCCCGAACTACTTCAACGAGCTTCACGTCCAGATCGGGGCCCGGAAGTACGACGAGCCCACGAACTCGAGCGCGGTCGAGGAGTGGTTCTCCTCGGGCAACACGCTGAAGACCGGCACCAACACGACGGGCGACATCCTCGGCGACGGCACCCAGTGGGAGATCCGCGACACCGCCCACCTCTACGGCGCCAAGCACGAGTTCAAGACCGGAGTCTCGTTCCAGCGCGTGAGCGAGGAGTCGAACATCCCGACGTTCACCAACGGGACGTTCGTCTACCTCACCGACACCCGCGCGATCCCGATCTCCTATCTCTACGGGGTCGGCTCGGCCGACGTCAAGCTCAACACCGACATCGTCGGGGTGTTCGCCCAGGACAACTGGCGCGCGGCACCCAACTTCACCCTCGACTACGGCCTGCGCTGGGACCTCGACACCAATGGGAACGACCCCGGCATCCGGCACCCGCTCGTCCCCAACGGCCGCTCGCGCGACACCGACAACTATCAGCCCCGCGTCGGGTTCTCGTGGGATGTCGCCGGTGACGGCCGGAACCTCGTCCGCGGCGGCGTCGGACGCTTCGTCGGCCGTTTCCTGCTGGTGCCCGCGTTCACCGAGCTCCAGCAGAACGGCGTGACCGGCCGCAAGCTGTACACGCGGGTCAACGGGTTCCTCTACTGGTCCCTCTGCCCGTCGCTCGGCATCACCGACCCCGCCGTGTGCCACGCGGTCTTCCCGGCCCTCGACCCGGCGAACCCCACCACGACCGGGATTCCGCAGAAGATCGCGATCACCCTGCTCGCGCCCGACTACAAGAACCCCTACGCGGACCAGGCCACCCTCGGCTGGACGACGCGCCTGGGCGGCAGCGGGCTGTTCTTCGACGCCGAGGCGATCTACACGAAGGGGCACGACGAGGTCTTCACCCGCGACGTCAACTGGAGCGGCAACGCCACCCACATCCGTCCGAACACGAGCTATTCGAACATCGTCAACTACACCAACGACGGCCACTCGGAGTACAAGGCGGCCGTGTTCAGCCTCAACGGCACGATCAAGGGCGGCCACATGATCGCGGCGTCGCTCACCGTCGCGGACAAGAAGAACCTGTCCGACGACTTCAGCCCCGTGTACACGGCCGGGTACCCCAACGACCCGGCGAACCCCGAGGGCGAATGGGGGCGCAGCCAGTCCAACGAGCGCTACCACGTCGTGGTGTCGGGGATCTTCAGGCTGCCCTGGGACCTCACCGTGGCGCCGATCTTCGAGTACGGCTCGGGCCAGCCGTGGACGAAGCGGCTCGGCTACGACTACAACGGCGACGGCTACATCTCCGACCGCGCACCCGGCGTCGGCCGCAACGCCGAGAACGGCCCGGTCTATCGCAACGTCTCGCTCCGGCTCACCAAGGCGATCGGGCTCGCCTCGGCCGGGCGGCTCGAGGTCATCGCGGAGGCGTTCAACGTGTTCAACACGGTCAACTACGACGTGAGTTCGATCAACTCGGGGCAGTACCTCTCCGGGCCGACGATCACCAACCCGAACGCTGCGTACGTCGCCAACCCGCTGTTCGGCAAGTACAGCGCGACGCTCCCGGCACGCGAGGTCCAGCTCGGCCTGAGGTGGTCGTTCTAGAGACAGGGCACAGGGCGCAGGGCACAGGGGTCCGAGCCCCCGGCCCTGCCCCCGAACACCCGGGCCACGGGATCCGGGCTCCGTACGCAGCTTGTCCACTGCGGAAAGGGAGGCACCACGTGCCGATTGACACAGGGTTGAAGGGGAAGGTCGTGATCGTGACGGGGGCCGCGGCCGGGATCGGCCGGGCCACGGCGCTCGCGTTCGCCCGCGAGGGCGCGCGCGTCGCCGCCTGGGACGTCAGCGACGCGAAGGCGCCCCAACTCATCGAAGCGCTCGAGGCGGCCGGCGGCGAGGCCGCGTTCGACGGGGTCGACGTGTCCGACGGCGCGGCCGTCGCCGCCGCCGTTGCGGCCGTCACGGCCCGCTGGGGCCGGATCGACGTCCTCGTCAACAACGCCGGCATCGTGCGCGACGCGCAGCTCGTCAAGGTCAAGGAAGGCGTCGTGGTCGGAGCGATGACCGACGAGGCGTGGGATGCGGTGATCGGCGTGAACCTCAAAGGCGTGTTCCTCTGCACCCGCGCCGCCGTTCCGCACATGATCGCGGCGCGCGGCGGCGTCGTCCTTTCCGCATCGTCCGTCGTCGGCCTCTATGGGAACTTCGGCCAGACCAACTACGCGGCGACCAAGGGGGGCCTCATCACGATGAGCAAGACCTGGGCCCGGGAGCTCGGCAAGTACGGGATCCGGGTCAACGTGGTCGCGCCGGGTTTCATCGCCACGGAGATGGTGGCGGCAATGCCGGAGAAGATCGTCGAGAACATGGTCGCCCACACGCCGTTGGGACGCATGGGCAAGCCGGAGGACATCGCCGCGGCGTACGTGTGGCTCGCCTCCGACTCTGCGGCGTTCGTGCACGGCGCCGTGATCTCCGTGGACGGCGGGATCGTGCTGGGGACGTGAGGTGACCATGGCCAGACACGCGAATATCGTCTCCACCGGGCGCTACGTGCCCGAGCGCGAGGTAACCAACGACGAGCTGCGCGCCAGGTTCGACGCCCTGGTGCCGGAGTTCGTGGACAAGATGGAGGCGTCCAGCGGGATCACCAGCCGCTGGTGGGTCCCCGAGACCTGGGCGACGTCGGATGTCGCCCTGCCCGCGGCGAGGCAGGCGCTCGAGCGCGCCGGGCGGCGGCCCGAGGACGTCGACCTCATCATCCTCGGCACCGACTCGCCCGACTACATCACGCCGGCGACATCCGTCGTCCTCCAGCACAAGCTGGGCGCCGTGAACGCGGGCACGTTCGACGTCGGGTGCGCGTGCGCCTCGTTCCCCACTGGGCTCGCCATCGCGGCCGGCATGATCGCCACCAACCCCGGCCTGAAGACCGTGCTGGTCGTCGGCGTCTACCTGATGCACAAGCTCACCAACCCCGACGACCCTATGATCTTCTTCTACGGCGACGGCGCGGGCGCGGCGGTCCTGGAACCCCGTGAGACCCCGGGTTTCGTGTCCTCGGCGTCGCAGGCGGGGGGCGAGTACCACCGGCACTGGGGCATCTACTCGGGCGGCACGTTCGAGCCCGCAACCGTCGACTCCGTGAACGCGGGCCGGACGACGGTGAAGATCCTCGACCGCTACCCTCCGGAGATCAACCACGAGGGGTGGCCGCGCCTGACGAGGCGGGTCGCCAGGGAAGGCGGGTTCGAGCTGTCCGACATCGACCTCATCATCTTCACGCAGGTCCGCAAGCCGTCGATCGAGCTGGTGATGGCGGACCTCGGCCTGCCGATGGAGAAGACGCACACGGTCATGGAAAAGTGGGGGTATACGGGCTCCGCGTGCATCCCGATGGCGCTCGACGACGCGGTCGCCAAGGGCAAGGTCCACCCCGGCGACCTCCTGGTCTTCATCGGATCCGGGGTCGGGTACAACCAGGCCGGGGCGGCGTTCAGGATGCCGTAGAGACAGGGGTCAGGGGTCAGGGGTCAGGGAGAGACGAAGACGAGACTACGGATGATCGTGCTGATCGCGGCGCTGGCGGCCGCCGCCGGGGCGGGGCTGTGGGCGGGGTGGATGGTCAGGTACCGCCCGCTCGCGGTCTTCGCGTTCCAGACGCGCCTCGCGCTGCGCACGGCCGGCCTGCGCAAGACGACGGTCGACGCGCCGGCGGGACCGCAGACGGTCTTCGTGGGCGGATCGGGGCCCGTGCTCGTGCTCCTGCACGGCGCCGGCGACAACGCCGGGACGTGGTTCCACACCGTCCCCGATCTGGCGAGGTCGCACACGCTGATCGTCCCGGATCTGGCCGGCCACGGCGGCAGCGCCCCGGCGAGCGGCCCGATCAGCGTGGAGCAGGTGCTCACCGGCGTGGAGGCGGTGATCGACACGCTCGCGGGCGGGCGGCAGGTCACGCTGGTCGGGAACTCGCTCGGCGCGTGGGTCGCGATGCTGGTCGCGCAGCGTCATCCCGAGCGCGTCGCGCTCGTGGTGTGCGTCGACGGCGGGGCGATCCAGGGCCGCAACATCCACGCCGTCGTCCTGCCGACGACGCGCGCCGAGGCGCTGGCGTCGGTCGCCCAGACGCGAGACCCGGCGAGCCCGGCCGTGCCGGGTTTCGTGCTCGACGACATCGTCCGCCAGGCGCGCGTCGGGGCGCTCGCCCGATTCGCCGCCTCCGCGGCGACGATGGAGCGCTGGGTGCTCGACGACGCTCAGCTGCGCGAGCTGCGGACGCCGGTCAGGCTGGTCTGGGGCGCCTCGGACCGCCTCGTGCCGCTCGACTACGCCGAGCGCATGAGGGCCGCGCTCCCTCACGCCGGGCTCGTGACGCTCGACCGCTGCGGCCACGTGCCGCAGCTCGAGTGCCCGGACGCCTTCTTGAGCGCGCTGAGGCAGGCGCTGGACGAGAAGAAGTGAAGAGTTAAGAGTGAAGAGTTAAGAGTTAAAGGCAGGAATGAGAGACCGACACAGAACACGGCTGCAGCGGATGAGCCGGCGCCGCGCACGGCGAGGCCGGACCCTTCTGACTACCGGTCCACGTCTTGGCTTTCAACTCTTCACTCTTCACTCTCAACTCTTAACTGGGTGTAAAGGGGGCCGGCATGCTGCACGGTGACGTCCTCGGCGAGCGGGCGCGATTGACCCCCGACAAGACGGCGCTGGTGTTCGTGCCGACCGGCGAGCGCTTCAGCTACCGCGAGCTCGACGAGCGCGCGGCCAGCTGTGCCCGCGCCTGGCGCGAGGGCCTCGGCCTCGCGCTCGGCGACCGCGTCGCGGTGCTCGCCGACAACCGCGTCGAGTTCCTGGACCAGTTCTTCGCGGCCGGCAAGAGCGGCGTGATCGTCGTGCCGCTCGGCAGCCGCCTCACCGCTCTCGAGCTGGCCCACATCGTTCGCGACAGCGCGCCGCGGGTTCTCATCTACGACGGCGCGTTCGGCGCCGTCGTGCGCGAGCTGCGCTCCCTCGTCGGGGTCGACCGCTGGATCGCCCTCGACGAACCCGCCGCCCCCTCCGACACCCGCATGACGGAACTGCTGTCTCGGACCCCGGACCCCGGACCCCGGACCCCGGTTTCTCCCGAGGACACGTACTGCCTCCTGTACACCAGCGGCACCACGGGCAAGCCCAAGGGCGTCATGCTCCCCCACCGGATGATCGCCTGGAACGCGTACAACACCGCGATCTCCTGGCAGCTCCGCGAGGACGACGTGTCGCCGGTGTTCACGCCGCTCTATCACTCCGGCGGGCTCGGCGCCTTCCTTCTGCCGATCATCGCGATCGGCGGCACGGTGGTCCTGCACGACAGGTTCGACACGGCGGAGGTCTGGCGGACGATCGAGCGCGAGCGTTGCACGGTGGTCCTGGGCGTCCCGACGATCTACAGGATGCTCATGGAGGACCCGGCGTTCCCGACCGTGGACCTCGCCTCGGTGCGGTGGCTCATTTCCGGCGGTGCGCCGCTCCCGCTCTACATCATCGAGGCGTACCAGAAGCGGGGCGTGGTGTTCAAGCAGGGGTACGGGCTCACCGAGGTCGGCGTCAACTGCTTCGCGATGACGGTCGAGGAGTCGGCCCGCAAGAAGGGGTCGATCGGCAAGCCGATGATGTTCACCGAGGCCAGGTTGGTGGACGCCCGGGGCTCCGAGGTTCCCGCCGGGGAGGTCGGCGAGCTGCTCCTCAGGGGACCGCACGTCTGCTCCGGGTACTGGGGCAACCCGGAGGCTTCGAAGGCGGCGCTCGACGCTGAAGGCTTCTTCCACACCGGCGACCTGGCCCGTCGCGACGAGGACGGCTTCTTCACGATCGCGGGGCGCAGCAAGGACATGTTCATCTCGGGCGGCGTCAACGTGTACCCGGCCGAGATCGAGGGCGCATTGCTGCTCCACCCGGGGGTCCAGGACGCGGCGGTGGCCGGCGCGCCCCATCCGACCTGGGGCGAGGTCGGCGTCGCGTTCGTCGTGGCCCGGGGCGCGACGGCGCCGACGCCAGGCGAGCTCGCCGCGTTCCTCTCGGAGCGGATCGCGAAGTACAAGATCCCGAAGGAGTTCCTGTTCGTGGACTCGCTTCCGAGGACGGCCTACGGTAAGGTTGTCAAGGCGGAGCTGCTGGCACGTTACGCGCGTTCCCGGGACACGGGACGCCCGGCTGACGGCTCCGCGGAGACAACGTGACTCGACCCGGCGTGCTGGCGCATCGTGTGGACGGGGTCGGCGAGCCCGTCCTGCTGCTCAACGGCGGCATGATGAGCATCGCCTCCTGGGATCCGGTGGCGCTCCCTCTGGCCGAGCGCTACCGGGTGGTGCGCTGCGACTTTCGCGGCCAGCTGTGCTCGCCGGGCGCGACCTACCCGGGCCTCGACGAGCACGTCGCGGACCTGGCGGCGCTGCTCGACGCCCTCGGAATCGAGCGCGTCCACGTCATCGGCACCTCGTTCGGGGGCGAGGTCGGGCTGCTGCTGGCGGCAACCCACCCCGCCCGCGTCGTCTCGCTCGTCGCGGCGGCGGTGACCGACGTCGCGACGCCGGCGCTCCGCGACGGCGGCGGCGTCCTGGCTCGCCTCTGCCGGGAGGCCGGGTCCGGCGGGTCCAAGACCGCCGTCGCCGCGATGCTGACGCCGCTGTTCTACTCGCCGGGCTACGTCGCCGCGCATCTCGCCGAGCTGTCGTCGCGCGCGGCCCAGGTCGCGCTGCTGCCGGACTGGTGGTTCGCCAGAGCGGCGGACCTGCTCGACTCGATCGCCGACCTCGACCTGCGTCCCGTCCTCGGCCGGATCGCGTGCCCGGCCCTCATCGTGGCCGCGGCGGAGGACCAGGTGATGCCGGTCGAGCGCTCGCAGGCGCTCGCGGCCGCAGTCCCGTACGCGCGGCTCGAGGTCGTGGAGGGGAGCGGACACGTCCTGGTGGCCGAGCGCACCGACGAGTTCGTCGCGATCTGCCTGAACTTCCTTGACGCCGTGTGCGGTTTGGATGAACGGGACGCCCGGGCCGGTGATCGCTCGGGCGCCCGGACCCGATGAAGAACAACGAGGAGGGGTCATGAGAAAGCCCGTCTACATCGCCGCCTACCACCAGTCGAAGTTCGGCAAGCTCATGGGTATGAGCGTGCCGGAAATCGTCGCCAACGCGGTCAACGGGGTGTGCGGCGAGGTCGGAGCGCCGCCGTCCGCGATGGACGTCGGCTCGATCGGGGCGGTCTGCAACATCTCGCTCAACTCCCAGGGGCTGCTCTCCGGCCTCATGGCCCAGGTGCCGGGGCTCGCGGCCAAGCCGATCGAGTCGGTGGAGAACGCCTGCGCCTCCGGGGGCCAGGCGGTGCTCTCGGTCATCCACAAGCTCCTGGTGGGCGACGGCGAGGTGGGGATCGCCGTCGGCTACGAGAAGATGCGCGACGCCGACGGGAAGATGGACGGCAAGCGGATCGGCGAGGTGCTGGGCTACTTCTCGCACCCCGACGAGCGCGCCGGCAAGATGTTCGTTTTCCCGCACCTGTTCGCCGAGGTGATGGACCTCTACATGAAGACCCACCACGTCACGGAGGAGGACCTCGCCCGGATCGCCGTGATCGAGTACGGCAACGCGAAGTACAACCCGTACGCGCAGATGCAGAAGGTCCAGATCACGCTCGAGCAGGCGATGAAGATCGAGGGGATCAACCGCTACGTCGTGGAAGGGTTGCCGCTGAAGACCTACGACTGCTCGCAGATCACCGACGGCTACGCGGCCGTGATCGTCGCGACCGAGGAGGGCCTCAAGCGGCTCGGCGTTGCCAAGCGAGACGCCGTCGAGATCGCGGGCTACGCCCAGGCGACGGACCCCCTGCTCAAGGGCGGCCGCGACGTCCTCGACCCCTGCGGCGCCAAGACCGCGATGAACAAGGCGTACTACATGGCCGGGGTCAAGCCCGCCGACGTCAACGTCGCCGAGGTGCACGACTGCTTCTCGGTGATGGGCGCGATCGGCGCCGAGGTGCTGGGCAAGGCCACGATCGGCAAGGGCGCCGCGTACTGGACGGACGGCAAGGCCTCCGTCGGCGGCGAGTGCGCGATCAACTCCTCGGGCGGCCTGATCGCCAAGGGGCACCCTATCGGCGCGACCGGCGTCGCGATGCTCGGCTGGTGCGCGTGGCAGCTCCTCGGCAAGGCGCCCGCCGAGCTCCAGGTGGCCGACCCGAAGGTGGCGGCCACGTTCAACATCGGCGGCCCGATCTGCGCCTCGGTGTGCACCGTGCTCAGACGGGCCGTGTGAGGCGCAGCGGTCGGTGTTCAGGGGTCGGGGAGCGAACTGAAGCGTCTGCGGCGGGACGCCGGTCCTCGACGAACGTGGCCGGCGTTCGTCTCCGCCGACCCCCGGTCCCTGACCGCTGACCGGGAGCACAGTGCCCCACGCGCCGAAGGGGGTTGCGGCGCCGGAGACGATCCGCTACAACATGATCCGAGACGCAGTGGGAGGCCGACGCCGTGGCTGGAGATCGATCGGCCCGTTCTGACAGGCAGGACGACCGCTTCCGTTGGCGTGCCAGGGAGGTGACGCGTCTAGAGGGGTTCTCGGACGCCGTCTTCGCCTTCGCCATCACGCTGCTGATCGTGTCACTCGAGGTACCCCACAACTTCGCCGAGCTCGTGACCGCGATGCGCGGGTTCATCGGCTTTGCCGTATGCTTCGCGCTGTTCCTCAATATCTGGTACGAGCACCACAGGTTCTTCCGGCGCTACGGACTGCAGGACACGACGACGATCATCCTCAACGCCGTCCTGCTTTTCGTCGTGCTCTTCTACGTGTACCCCATGAAGTTCCTCTTCAGGCTGCTGTTCGCAGGATTGACGGGCGGCTCGGGTCCGGCCGGGGGTTCGGCGTACGGTACCCCACTCGATCAGCCGATGACGGCCGTTGAAGCGTCCTGGCTGATGCTGATCTATGGCTCGGGGTTCGTCGCGGTTTTCGCGATCCTCACGCTCCTCTACCGCCACGCGCTGCGACTCCGGGGGGAGCTCGAACTCGATGAAGGTGAAGTCATCGTCACGCGCGGCGGTCTGCACGCACAGCTGATCAATGTCGCCGTCGGCCTCACCTCAGTCGCTGTCGCGGTGCTCGGCATCGCGACGGCGGCGCCGTCTGCCCCCTTCTGGTCCGGGATGACCTACTTCGTGCTCGGCCCCGCACACACGGTTCGGGGCTCGCTCATGCGCCGTAACCGCGTTGCGCTCGAGCGCCGCCTCGCGCGCCGTGATGCCGCATCCCCGCCGCCGCGGGGACCGGAGCCCTCAGGGCCCGGTCGCTGACCGACGTCGCCTGCCTCGAGCAGCCGGCGCTGTTCCTCGGCAACCTCGAGGCGTTCATGCGGGCGAAGAGCGCGCGCTTCGCCGCGCCGGCGTAGGCGGCTAGAACAAGCCCCCTCGCCGACGCGACGGCGCGCCGAGCAGCGCGCCGAGGAGGCCGCGGGTGACCTCGCGGGCGACGGTCCGGGTCACCGACGACTTGAGGATCTGCTCCATGGTGGAAGGCGGCTGCTTGGCGGTGCGGCGCGGGGCCTCCGGCACCCGGACGTCCCACCCGCCGCCCTGCGGCGCCGGCGCGCGCGCCGGCTCGGGCTCCGGCGCCATGCGCCGGGCCAGCATCTCGCGCGCGCTGTCCCGGTCCACCGCCTGCGCGTACCTCTTGATCTGATCGGAGCCGGCCAGCCTCTCGGTGAACTCGGCGTCGCCAAGCGGCCCCATCCGGGACGCGGGCGGGATCAGCCGGGTCGCGAACGGCGGCGTGGGAACCCCGTTCGGCGAGAGCACCGTGGTCAAGGCCTCGCCGATCCCCAGGCTCGTCAGCGTCGTCTCGATCTCGTAGAACTCGGTCCTCGGGAACGTCCGCGCCGCCGCCTTGAGCGCCTTCTCGTCGTCGGGGGTGAAGGCGCGCAGCGCGTGCTGCACGCGGTGTCCGAGCTGGCCGAGGATCGTCGGGGGGACGTCCTTGGGGTTCTGGGTGACGAAGAAGATCCCCACCCCCTTGGAGCGGATGAGGCGCACGACCTGCTCGATCTGGGCGAGGAACTCCTTGCTCGCGCTGTCGAACAGCAGGTGCGCCTCGTCGAAGAAGAAGACGAGCTTGGGCTTGTCCACGTCCCCGACCTCGGGGAGGTCGTGGTAGAGGCGCGCGAGCATCCACATCATGAACGTCGAGAACAGCGCCGGCTTGTCCTGGACGTCGGTGAGCTCGAGGACCGAGACGACCCCGCGGCCGTCCACCGTGCGGATCATGTCGCCGAGGTCGAATTCCGGCTCGCCGAAGAACGCGAGCGCCCCCTGCTGCTCGAGCTCGACCATGTCGCGCAGCAGCACGCCGACGGTTGCCTTCGACATCCCGCCGTAGTCCTTGAGGTCCGCGGCGCCGTCCCCCGAGAGGTACTGGAGCACCGCGCGCAGATCCGGCAGGTCGAGTAGTGGGAGCCGCCGGTCGTCGCAGTACTTGAACACGAGCGAGAGCACGCTCGATTGCGTGTCGTTGAGTTCGAGCACCTTGGAGAGCAGGAGCGGGCCGAACGAGGACACCGTGGCCCGCAGCTGCGCCCCGCGCCGGCCGGTCAGCGAAAGGAACTCCGTCGGGAAGCCCCTGCCCTCCCACGCGTACCCCGTCTCCCTCGCGCGCTGGGCGATCCGATCGCCCGCGGCCCCCGCGACGGCGATGCCGGAGAGGTCACCCTTGAGGTCGGCCATGAACACGGGCACCCCCGCCGACGAGAGCTGCTCGGCGATGAGCTGGAGCGTCTTGGTCTTGCCGGTGCCGGTGGCGCCCGCGATCAGCCCGTGGCGGTTCGTCATCGCAAGCGGCAGCGTGACGAGGGGCTCCGGATCGCACGCCCCGCCGTGCACGACCGCCCCCAGAGTGACGGCGTGCGGAGACGGAGGGAACGCCGCCTTCGCGGCTGCGATCACCTTCGGGTCCACGGATGGTGTGGGGTCGGCACCCATCGGCGTTCCTCCTCGCGCTCGGCCAGCTCGTCGAAACGGCGCGCGGCCATCGTACCAGCGCGGCGACCGTCGCGCGGCGCGACCTCTAGGCGCGCTCGAAGTCGATGAAGCCGCGCTCGACGTCGGTGTGCACGAGGCGGACGCGCAGGGGATGGCCGACATCGGCGCCCTCGGTCCCCCGCATGAGGCGCCCCTCCACCGGCGGGTGGAACAGCCGCACCCACGTGCCCTTCTCGGATGCGCCGGTGACGATCCCGTCGAACGCCTGCCCGACCCGGCCCCCAAGCAGCATCGCGGCGGCGGACTTGGCAACCTGGCGCTCGACCTTGTTGGCGGCGTCCTCCTGCTCGGTGCAGTGCGTGGCCAGCTCCGCCAGCTCCGCGTCGGCGTACGGTGGCGGCGAGCCGGCCAGGGCAGCCTTGAGCATGCGCTGGGTGATGAGGTCCGGGAAACGCCGGTTGGGCGCCGTGGCGTGGGTGTAGTCCTTGACCGCCAGCCCGAAGTGGCCGGGCGCGTCGCGGCCCGGACGCTCGACGACGTACTCGCCGGCGCCCAGCAGCTTGATCACGGTGAGCGAAAGGTCGGGGAATCGCATCGGGTCGGCGGCGCGCCGCTTGGCCAGGAACGCCGCCAACGCCCTCGGGTCCGGCTGCGCGGGCAGCGTGACGCCCAGGTGTGCCGCGACCTCGACGATCCGGTCCCAACGCTTGGGCGTGCGCACCACTCGGCGGACGGATGGAAGCCCCTTGGCCTCGAGGAAGCGAGCGGTCACGCCGTTGGCCGCGACCATGAGGTCCTCGATGAGTTCCTTGGCCCGGTTGTGCTCCTCGGGCTTGAGGTCCCGGATCTCGTCGGCATCGAACACCGGGCGCGCCTCGATGGTCTGCAGTTCGAGGGCGCCGTGCTCGTGGCGGATCTCCCGCAGCTTCTGCGCGACTTCGTCCTGCGTGCGGAGGTTGGCATCGAGGCCCGGCACCGCCGCCAGCGCGGACGGCGCCGGCCCGTGCCCCTCGAGCCACGCCGCGACGGCATCGTACGCGAGCTTGGCGTGGTTGTGGACCGCCGCTCGGTAGACGTCCGAGCCGCCGATCGAGCCGTCCGCACCGACGGTGATCTCCACGACCACCGCCGCCCGGTCCTTCCCGTCCGCGAGCGAGGTGAGGTCGGTGGAGAGCTTCTCCGGCAGCATCGGGAAGATCTCTCCTGCCGTGTACACGGAGGTCGTGTTGGTCCGGGCGTGGTCGTCCACGGCGGAACCCTTGCCGACCAGTGCGTCCACGTCTGCGATCGCCACCAGGAGCTGGACCGCCCCGTCGGGCAACTCGTGCGCCACCGTGAGCTGGTCGAGGTCCATGGAGTCGTCGTTGTCGATCGAGCACCACTGTAGCTCGCGCAGGTCGCGGGTTGCGGGCCCGCCGGCGGGCGCCGGGTCCTTGATCGCGGCGAGCTGGGCCACGACTTCGGGAGCGAAGTCGGGCAGAAGCCCGCGCTCGAGCATGACCCGGTGGGCGATGCGCTGCAGGACGGCGCGCTGGTGCGGGGCGGCAGAGTCCATGCGGCACTCTACCGCGATCCCGTTCCGCGCGACTAGGCCTGCGGATGGACCAGCCCGAGGATCTCGAGCAGCGCCCGGGCGTTGTTGTGGCGCTCGTCGCGGTCGGCGTAGACGATCGTCACATTCTGCTTCGTCGCCAACTCCCGCAGGCGGCCCGCCGAACCGTTCTCGACCAGCTCCTGCCGGTACCTCTCGACGAACTCGCGGTAACGCGGCGGCGAGTGGCCGAACCAGCGGCGCAGCTTGTCCGACGGCGCGAGGTCGCGCGCCCACCAATCGATGTGCGCGTCCTCCTTCGTCAGACCGCGCGGCCAGAGCCTATCGACGAGAACCCGCGCCCCGTCGTCGGGCGCGGGAGGATCGTAAACCCGCTTCGTGTGGATCATGACGGCAACCCTCCTTCGTCACTCATCCGCCTCCAGTTTTCGGGGGACCCACGCCGCTCCCCCGCTCAAGCCTCGATCCGTCCGGCGAGGTCGCCCGGGTTCAGCCGACCCGGCTGCGCGATCAGCTCGCGTGCCGCGTCTACCTTGCCCCAGACGTCCATCAGAAGGACGCCCCGCACGCGGCCCTCGCGCAGGAAGTAGACGACGCCCTTTCGGTGCGGCTCGCTCCAGTCCTCGACGAGCTCGAGACGGGCGTCGAGCTCGCCGACGGCCTCGTAGCCGACCTCGAACAGGTCCGAGTAGAAGTACGGCAGGTGGCGGTACACCACCGGCGCGCCCGCCATGGCCTCCCCGGCCGCGCCGCCCATCGTGAGCGCGTTGTCCTCGTGCTCGACGCGCATGCGCCGCCCGAGCGCCGCGCTGGGGAACGACGCCACGTCGCCGGCCGCGAACACGTCGGGGTGGCTGGTGCGCAAGGTCTCGTCCACGATCACGCCGTTGTCGACCCCGAGGCCGGCCGCCTCGGCGAGCCCGACGTTGGGGGTGATCCCGAGGCCCGCCACCACCGCGTCCGCGACGATCTCCCGCGCGCCGTCGCCCGGGCCGCCCACGGCGCTCGTGTGGATGACGAACCGCCCCTTGCGCTTCTCGATCTTCATCACCTGCTCGCCCGCGTGCACCTCGACGCCCTTGTCGCGGAAGAGACGGTTGAGCCCGGCGGCGGTGCCCGGCGGGAACAGCCGCGTCCCGATAGCCGCGTCCGGAAAGATCAGTGCCGTCTGCTCGCCGGTCATCGCGAGCGCCGCCGCGACCTCCGACCCGATGAACCCGCCCCCAATCACGGCAAACCGGAGCCCCTTCCCCGTCTGTTCCCGAAGACGGCGGTAGTCGGCGAGCGTCCGGAAGTAGATCACGTCGTCGCCGCCGGCCGGCAGGCGCCGCGGCGTCCCGCCGGTCGCCAGCAGCAGCTTGTCGAACCGATGCGCCCGGCCCCTGTCGTCGGTGGCGGTCTTGCGCGAGAGGTCGAGCGCCTTCACGGTGCGCCCGAGCAACAGCTCCGCGCCGCGCTTCTCGGTGTTCCGCCATATCCCGTCGAGCGGCTTGCCCTTCCAGAGCCCCTTCGACAGCGGCGGACGGTTGTACGGGGGGTCCGGCTCGGCGCTGATCACCGTGATCGGTCCCGTGGCGTCGTGCTTGCGGATACCCGCCACGGCGGCATCCGCGCTCATCCCGCCTCCCACGATCAGGTACTTGACACCCGGCATCGCTCCTCCGCGCCTGGCGCGTCGGTTCACGGCGTCACGGCTACTGAGTCAGCTTCTCATCTTAACACCATGCGCAACACCGCGCTTCCGGTCCGGCCGTGACCGGAGCGCGTACACTGGCCGGGCGGCGGCCGCACTCACCGCACGGGAAAATGGCGGACGAGAGGCAACCCGACGGCCCCCATTCGGGCAACCCGAAGCGGTCCCGCGACCACTTCCGTTGGGACGACCGCCACCACCAACCCCACACCGACATGTCGAAGTGGGACAAGTTCTTCGCCTCGCGCTCCGACACCGCTCAGTTCCTCACCCTCCTCGGCCGCAACCTCCGCCGCCTGGCTCCGGTCGCCCGCCATTACCGCGCGCTGCTGCACGAGCCGCCCGCGGCGCACCGGGTTGCCGACGGCGAGCTCGGCGTCGCGGTATCCCCCGCCCCGGCCACCTGGGCGCGGTACATGGACCGCATCGGCGACCTCGGGGTGCGCTCGCTCTTGATCCGGGTGCCTTCGTGGGCGTTCGAGCCGGTCTTCGAGTTGCACGACGAGTTCGCCCGGCTTCACGCGGCCGGTACCCGATTCACCTTTGCGCTCGTGCAGAACCGGGAGACGGTCAACGACCCGTCGCGATGGGGCGCGTTCGTCCGCGACACCGTGGCCCGTTTTGCCGATCTCGAGCCTTCCTTCCAGCTCGGCCACGCGATCAACCGGAAGAAATGGGGGATCTGGCACCCGGACGAGTACCTCCGCCTGATGGAGGCGGCGGCCCCGGCACGCGAGGCGTTCCCGGCCTGCCGCTGGATCGGCCCGCCGGTGATCGACTTCGAGTACTACTTCACGACGCACTACCTCGTCGCCTCCCGCGCGTTCGATTTCGACGGCATCGCGGCGCTGCTCTACGTGGACCGGCGCGGCTCGCCCGACAGCCGGCAGTACCGGCACTTCGACCTGCGGCGGAAGATCCTGCTGCTCCGTGCGGTCGTCCGGGCCTCCGGCCATCCCGACGTCCCGATTCACCTCACCGAGTTCAACTGGCCGCTCAAGGGCAGCGGGGCCCACGCCCCGGCCGGCGCACACGTCCACACCGACGAGGACGAGCAAGCACGTTATCTCGTCCTCTACTACCTCACGGCGGCCGCCACCGGGCACGTCGCGGCCTCGTTCTGGTGGCAGCTCGTCGCGCGCGGATACGGCCTGCTCGACGACGACGAGCGCTGGACGGAGCGCCGGGCGTACAGGGCGCTCAAGCAGCTGCTGGCCCGCGCGTGCGGGTGCGAGGTTCGCAGGATTCCCGAATCAGCACGCCCGCTGCGCGGCTTTCTCCTCCGCCGCGACTCCGAGACAGCCGCGGTCGTCTACGCGCCGGACGGTCCGTTCGCCCTCGACGGCGCCGTGCCGGTGGTGGAGGCGGCCGACATCGTCGGCAACCCGCTCCCCACGGCCCACCTGACCGTTGGGGCCGATCCCGTCTACCTCGGGTTGGGGGCGGTTGGCCCGGCGGAGACGCTCGACGCCCTCGTGAGGCGATCCCGCGCCTGAGAGTCGAGACCCGCCGGTCCTCGGGCGCCGACCCCTACCCCGGCGTCTCGCGGTCCTGCTTCCGGGCAAACAGGTACTCCTGCACGCCGTGCCGCATCAGGACCGAGTGCACCACGAGGAACCCCGGCGTCATCTTCTCGACGTCGGCCGGCGGGAACCGCGGACTGGAGCGGACCGCGGTCGTCTGCGGCTGCCAGAGCAGGGTCTGCTCGTCGACGATCTTGAACACCAGCGGCAGCTCGGAGATCTGCTTCGAGGTCGAGATCAGCGCGAGCATCAGCGCCCCCGGACGGCAGAGCGTGCCGAGGTGCGTCGCGAGGCCCGTGAACTGGACGCGGGACAGGTAGTTGGGCACGTCCCACGCGAGCACGACGTCGAACGGCTCCGGCGGCTGCGGCAGGGACTTGCGGAAGACCGCGGCCGGGTCGGCCTCCAACTCCGGCTGCAGCTCCTCGGATCGCAGTGCGGCGAGGAGGTCCACGATCTGGAGCCGGCAGGCGTAGCGGGAGAGGAACTCGACGTTGGGACCGACGGCGGCGTGCAGATCGAGGATCCGGTGCGGCGCATCGCCCTCGAGGCGCGCCAGCAAGACCCTGAGCGTCGGCGACCGGTACAGCGGCGGTAGCGGCTCGAGCGCCTCGGTTGACTCGCGCCGCGGTCCGGTCGCCTTGGGACCGTCGCGCCTCAGGGGCCAGCGCACCCGTGCCCTCCGCTGGTCGGGCTCAGCCGCTCCGGTCCGGACGCTTCGGCTCGCCCGGGCGGGCCGCTCCGATTCCTGCGGACGGACCGCTCGGCGAGGCCGTTCCGCTCCCGGTCGCCGGCGGCGCGGAGGCGTGGCCGGCTGTGGGGGGCGGAGGCGCAGGACGTTGCGCCGGCGCGACCTTGCGGTCCATGTCGATGCTGCCCTGGAACGTGGCGCCGTCCTCGATGGTCACGCGAGGCGCCACGAGGTTCCCGTGCACCTTCCCCGACTTGCGGATCGCGATCTGCTCCTCCGCGTGGAGGTCGCCCTCGACCTCGCCTTCGACCGTCACGCTGCGGCCGAGGACGTTCGCCTTGATGCGGCCGTTGGCGCCTACCGTCACGTGGTGCTGAGCGAGGTCCACCTTGCCCTCGACCCGCCCCTGGATCAGGAGGTCCTCTTCGCCGGTGACGTCGCCCTTGATCGTTATCGAAGGACCGATGATCGCACGGTCGCTCGGATGTTCCACAGCCATTTGGACCCCCTCCGAGCGCGACGGAGCCGCGCCGCTCCCGGTCGAGGCCTGCCCCTCAGGCGCATGCGCCGGTGCTGCCGGGACGCGTCGCTCGCTGCGGTCGGGCTCTGCTTTCTTCCACACGATGGCCTCGTCCTGCATTCTCCGGGAGCAGCCGCGACCTTGTCCAGCGAAAAACGTGAGCGGGACCACAATCCCGATCGCCCCTGCGGTGCCCCCTCGATTCTTCCGCTGCATGGAGAGCTTCCTTTGTAGCCTCGCGGGTGCCCGGCTTCCCGGCGCTGACGCGCCGAGACTCCTGCGGCCGCGACCCGGCAGTGTGTCTCCGCGGCCTCCGGAGACATGGCCGCTCGCACCCGCGAGGCCGATGGAACACCTCCCCCACCCGTCCCCCACCCACCCGCAACAAGTCAGCGTAGGTCGTGTCTCCCGTGCCCGAGTTTGCGGCCCTGGGCATTACGCGCGGGTACCCTCCAAATGTCCCAGATCCTCGGATCTGCCACCTAACCGTCGTGGCGATCCCTATGGTGTTGCCCGGAGTTCAACTCTCGTGACGCTTTCCTTGACTTGCGGGATCGTCACAGACTGTTTGATCCTGTGCACCGCACCCAGCACGCGGATGTCGCACCGGATCTCCCCCTGGCCTGGCGGCACTCCGAACAAAACAAAGCTCCCGGTACGTCCGTTCATGTGAAGCTCAGCTTCGAACCTGCCCGGGATCGAGAGGTACGCGGTCGTCCCTGACTGGTACGGACCAGCGATCCCGGTGGTGCCGACCACGATCCCGGTAGCCGATGGATCGGATCGAAGCGTGATGTCGTGATTGACGAGGCCGGCAACGTCATCGATGCGCAGCTCCTTGCTTGCAAAGCGGGCCAGTCCACCGGTTCGGAGGTTCCGCTGCGTCTTAATGAAACCGGGCACCGCCTCCAGCCCGTTGCGCAACGCCTTCCACTCTGCGTCGAAGTAGGGGTTCACGACTATGCGGAAGGGCACTCCCTTGCGAACGTTGTCGAGGAAGTACTCACCATTTAGGCCGGTAAACGAGTTTGGGCCTGTCGCTTCCGGGCCAGGACCGGCGTACTTTGCAACCACCCACGCGCCACACACTGCGGTTCCGTCAGCATCTACGACCTTGCCCGTCATGGAGGCCCATTCCTCACCTGGCTGGTGCGTGCTGCTGTAGTAGAGCTTCTTACCGGAACCGTCGCAGCTCTCAATTGGTACTGGGAGAGGCCGTTGCGGCGCCGAGGCGCCTCTCATGATGATGAGGATCGCCAAGTTGAGCATCCTTATTTAATGATAGTTCACATCTGGATGGTGGCGCTGCCGCTGCACGCTCCGCCCCCATGGCAGCGTGCGGTCCCCAGGCACACCTAGCCGTTGGGTGGGTGGGGGACGGGTTGGGGGGTCTTCTATGCGCCGGTCTCGCGGGTGGCGATTTCTCCGAGGCCGCGGGTACCGGAGGCGCGAGCCGCGCTGGGGTGTCGCTGGCGCGGTCGTTGGCGAACAGCGAGGGGTCCCGACACGGATCGCGCCCCTCCGGTCGCGGGCGAGGAATATGCAGGCGCCAGGCGCGGGGGCGCCCAAGCCCGCATCCTGCCACCGGCGTGACCCGGCAGGAAGAAAGCTCTCCACGCAGTGGACACGGGGAGGCTGTCCCGCCGAGCCAGGCCACAGGGCAACAACGGACCCGATCTTCTTGGAGGCGATCGCTTCCTTGGCGGAGGATTGCCACGGGTCCCTCGCGTCGCTCGGGACCCTCGCAATGACAGGCCGGTCGGAGACAGAACCGACGCAGGACCGTAGGCAGCCCGCGGCGCGGCTGAGAAAACCTACAGCTCGAGGTCGGAGACGGTCCGCAGGAGTCGTTCCAGCCGAGCCCGGACCTCGGTGCGTTCGGTCTCCAGCTCGGCGATTCGACCGATGGCCTCCTCCGACGCCTCGCCGCCTTCCTTGAGCCGCCGGTTCTCCTCCTCGAGGTCGGCGACGCGCGCCTGCAGCTCCCGGTGGGCCGTGATCAGCTGTTCGATCTTCTCTTCCAGAGCGGCGAACACGTCCATGCGACCTCCCTACGAGAAGCTCACGCCCAGCTCGCGGCCGAGCCGGTCCATGAGGGCGAAGTGCGCGAGGTTGACCTCATCCTGCGTGAGCGAGCGATCCGGGTGACGGTAGGTCAGGCGCACGGTGGTCTTCACCTCGTCGGGCGCGACGCCCTCGCCGCGGTACCGGACCACGGGCGACACCGCTCCTCAACCACTCGGGGCCGGCGGCCGAGATTGCGGCGGCCAGCTCGGCGTACCCCAGCGACAGCTTGTGGCGGATGGTGAGGTCCGCGGTGACCGCCGGGAAGCGCGGCAGCGCCTCGAAGACGGGCAGGCGCGCGGCGGCCTCGGTGGCGGAGAGGTCGATCTCCGCGACCCACAGCGACCCCGGAACGTCGAGCACGCCGGCGACGGCGTCGCCCAGGCGTCCCGCCACCGCGACGAGCCGGCCGTCGAGCAGGACGTCCGCGCCCTCGCCCGGGGCGAGCACCGCCGCCGAGGAAGGCCGCCACGCGGCACCGGCCACGCCCAGCTCGGCGAGCAACGCATCGACGGCGCCCTTGAGATCGAGGAAGTCGGCGGCGTGCGGGTCGTCCCACGCCCCCAGCTTGCCCGCGAGCGCGAGCGCCAGGCGCTCCTCCTCGACGACCGTGCCTTCGCGCTTGAAGAAGACGCGGCCGACCTCCCCGAGCGCGACGCGCTCCGCGCCGCGGCGGAGGTTTCCGCCCGCCGCTTCGGCGAGGCCGGCGAGCAGCGAGCGGCGCATTACGGTCATGCGCGCCGAGAGCGGGTTGACGAGGGCGACGACCCCGCCGCGGCCGGCGAGCGGCGACCCTGCGGTCGCGGCCTCCGCCGCCTCGGACACGAACGAGTACGTCACGGCCTCCGCGGCGCCCACGGCGACGAGGGCGTCACGCCCGCGCTCGGTGAGCGGCCAGGTCCCGAGCCGTCTGCCCGGCCTTGCGGCCGCGGACGGCAGGACCGAGGGGATCTTCCCGTACCCGAAGTGCCGGAGCACCTCCTCGTAGAGGTCCTCCGCGAGCTCGAGGTCCACCCGGTGGGTCGGCACCGTGCAGGTCACGGCGTCGCCCGACGCTCGCGGCGAGAGCTCGAGCGTCGCAAGGACCTCGAGGACGAAGTCGCGCGGGATCTCGCAGCCGGCGAACGCCGAGAGGCGGCGCAGCGAGAACCCGATCGTCCGGGGCGCCGGGAGCGCGGGCGCGCTGTCGAGCACGCCGGCCGCGACCTCGCCGCCGGCGAGACGGACGATGAGCTCGGCCGCGATGTCCACCGCGGTGCGCGCCATCGCCCGGTCGGCGCCGCGCTCGAAACGGTGCGACGCCTCGGTCTTCAGGCCGAGCCGGCGCGCGGTCCCGCGCACCGAGCGGGGGTCGAAATACGCCGACTCGATGAGCACGTCCCGGGTCGCGGCCGAGATCTCGGTGTTGGCCCCGCCCATCACGCCGGCGAGCCCGACCGCGCGCGTCGCGTCGGCGATCACCAGGTCCTCGGAGGTCAGGCGGCGCTCGACGCCGTCGAGCGTGGTGATCCCCTCCCCGGCGCGGGCGCGGCGGACCCGGATCTCGTGGCCGGACAGGCGCGCGAGGTCGAACGCGTGCTGCGGCTGGCCGACGTCGAGGAGCACGTGGTTGGTCGCGTCGACGACGTTGTTGATCGGGCGCACGCCGCAACGCTCGAGCCGCTCGGCGAGCCACGGCGGCGACGGGCCGATCTTCACGCCGCGCACGACGCGGGCGCAGTAGCGCGGGCAGCCGGCCTCGTCCTCGACCGTCACGCTGGCGAGGTCGCCGATTGCGGAGGCCCCCTCGACAGCTTTCGGCGCCAGCGGCCGCAGCCTCCCGCACCCGGCCGCGGCGCCCTCGCGGGCGAGCCCGCGGTGGTTCATGGCGTCGGGGCGGTTGGCGGTCACGTCCACATCCCAGATTTCGTCCTCGCCGACCGGCTCACGGGTTTCGACGTTCATGCCGGCGTCGGTGAGGCGGCGGGCGAGCTCGTCCGCGGAGTCGGTCCCCTCCAGGTGCTCGCGGATCCAGGCGAGGCTCATCCTCATGGCCGGACGCCCTCGAACTGCCGCAGCAGGCGCTCATCACCCGAGAACAGCAGCCGCAGGTCGGGCAACCTGTACTTGAGCAGCGCCACGCGGTCGAGGCCGCACCCGAACGCGAACCCGCTGTAGCGGTCCGGGTCGAGCCGGCACGCGCGCAGCACGCGCGGGTCCACCATCCCCGCGCCCAGGATCTCGATCCAGCCGCTGCCCGAGCACATCGCGCAACCCTTCCCCAGGCAGAGCACGCAGGTGATGTCCACCTCGGCGGAGGGCTCCGTGAACGGGAAGAACGAAGGCCGGAACCGGACCGCGAGGCCGGGATCGAACAGCACGTGGACGAACGCCTCGAGCGTCGCCTTGAAGTTGCCGAACGTGATCCCCTCGTCCACCACCAGGCCCTCGACCTGGTGGAACATCGGCGAGTGCCGCAGGTCGGAGTCGCACCGGTACACGCGGCCGGGGATGATCACGCGGATCGGCGGCGGGGTGCTCTCCATCGTGCGGATCTGCACCGGCGAGGTGTGCGTGCGCAGCAGCAGGCCGCCCTCGAGGAAGAACGTGTCCTGGCTGTCGCGCGCGGGGTGGTCCGGGGGGAAGTTGAGCGCCTCGAAGTTGTGCCAGTCGTCCTCGGCCTCCGGCCCGTCGGCCACCGAGTACCCCATGCGCAGGAAGATCTCCTCGATCTCCCGGCGCACCAGCGTGACCGGGTGAAGCGTGCCCACAAGCGGCCGCCGGCCCGGCAGGGTGACGTCCACGCTCTGGCGCTGCGAGATCGCAGCGTCCGCCGCGGCCTGCGCCGATGCGAGGCGCTCCTCGACGAGCTGCTTGAGGTCGTTGAGCGCCTTGCCGTACGTCGGCTTCTCCTCGCGCGGCAGCGTCTTGAGGGCGTCCTCGAGCTCGCGGAGCCGCCCCGACCGGCGGCCGGCGAAGCGGACCCGGACTTCCTCGACCCGAGCGGGGTCGCTGCCGGCCTCCGCCAGCGCGGCGAGGAACGCCTCCCGCGCGCGTTCGAGCTCGCTGGCCATCAGGCGGCGGGTTTGGCGGCCAGGCTCTTCTTGGCGGTCTGGACGAGCTCGCCGAAACCCGCGATGTCGCGCACAGCCATGTCGGCGAGCGCCTTTCGGTCGAGGCCGCACCCGGCCGCCTTCAACCCCGCGATCAGCTGCGAGTACGAGATCTCGAACCCGCGCGCCGCGGCGTTGATCCGAATGATCCACAGCGCCCGCATCGAGCGCTTGCGCTGGCGCCGGTCCCGGTAGGCGAACACGAGCGAGCGCTCGACCTGCAGCTTCGCCATCCGGTAGGCGTTGTGCTTGGTGAGGTAGTAGCCCTTCGCGAGCTTGAGGATCTTCTTGCGGCGGGCGACGCGGTTGTGTCCACGCTTCACGCGCATGGCGGCCTCCTACTTCGCGTACGGGAGCATGCGCTCCACGACCTTGGCGTCGGCGGGGGTGAGGATCGCCGACTGTTGCAGGTGGCGCTTCCGCTTCGACGTCTTCTTGGACAGGATGTGGCTGTGGAACGCGTGGTGGCGCTTGATCTTTCCGGTCCCCGTCTTCTTGAACCGTTTCGCCGCCGCGCGCAACGTCTTGATCTTCGGCATTGCTTCCTCCGTTCCTCTGTAGGGGCGGCCCTCGCGGCCGCCCGCTGCTTTCGGTCTCCCAGGCGGGGGCAAGCCCCGCCCCTACACGTTCAACCTACCCGACCACCGTTTCGAAGCGCTGTCATTGCGAGGAGGAGCGAGCGGGGCGAGCGACGACGAAGCAATCCCGTGGCCACCCGACCGCCCGGCCGTCGCCTCGCGCGCACGGGATTGCTTCGGCCGCTGCGCGGCCTCGCAATGACAGGCACGCGGGGAACGGGCGGTGTCGCTCCCCGCCCCCACCGCTCTCCGATAAGAAAACCGGAGGCTCACTGCGCCTCCGGCCACGGGCTCAGCGCGCGTTCCCGGATCGTCGCGGTCATGGCGGCCACGATCTCGTCGAGCGTCTTCGAGCCGAGGTCGCCGCGGTGGCGCACGCGCACGCTCGCCCCGCCGGATTCGGCCTCGCGCGCGCCCACGATCAGGAGCACGGGCACCTTGGCCAGCTCGCCGTCGCGGATCTTGGCGCCGAGCTTCTCCGAGCGCTCGTCCACATCCGCCCGCAGGCCGGCCGCCGTCAGCCGCGAGCGCACCGCCCGGGCCGCGTCGAGGAACTTGTCCGACACCGGGAGCACGCGGGCCTGCTCGGGCGCCAGCCACAGCGGCAGGTCGCCGACGAAATGCTCGAGCATCACGCCGAAGAAGCGCTCGATCGAGCCCAGCACCGCGCGGTGGATCAGCACGGGCCGCTGTTCGCTGCCGTCCTCGGCCGCGTACGCAAGCTCGAAGCGCGCAGGCAGCGTGAAGTCGAGTTGGATCGTGCCGAGCTGCCACTCGCGTCCGATCGCATCGTGCACCACGAAGTCGATCTTGGGGCCGTAGAACGCGCCCTCGCCGGGGTTGGCGACGTACGCCACGCCCCGCGCCTTCAGGGAGCGCTCGAGCATCGCCTCGGCGGTCTCCCAGAGCTTCGGGTCGCCGATCGCCTTCTCCGGCTTCGTCGAGAAGTAGACGACGGGCGCCTCGAACCCGAAGATCGCGTACACCCGGAACATGAGGTCGAACAGCGAGTCGACCTCCTGGCCGATCTGCGCCGGCGTGCAGAAGATGTGCGCGTCGTCCTGGGCGAACGTGCGCACCCGGGTCAGCCCCTGCACGACGCCCGAGCGCTCGTAGCGGTGCAGGCGGCCGAAGTCTGCGAAGCGCAGCGGCAGCTCGCGGTAAGAGTGGCCCCGCGTCGCGTAGATCAGGCAGGCGGCCGGGCAGTTCATCGGCTTCATCGAGAACTCGCGGCCCTCGACGTCGGAGAAGAACATGTTCTCGCGGTACGCCTCGTAGTGGCCGGAGCGCTTCCACAGCTCCACGTCGAACAGCTGCGGGGTGACGACCTCGTCGTACCCGTACTCCTTGTAGAGGTCGCGCATCAGGTTGACGAGCTGGTTGTAGACGATCGCGCCCTTCGGGTGGAAGAACGGCGACGCCGGCGCCAACGCCGAGAAGGAGAAGAGGTCGAGCTCCTTGCCCAGGCGCCGGTGGTCGCGGCGCCGCGCCTCTTCGATCTTGGCGAAGTACGCTTCGAGCTCCTCCTTGGTGGCGAACGCGGTGCCGTAGATGCGCTGCAGCATCTCGTTGCGCTCGTCGCCCTTGAAGTAGGCGCCGGAGGTCTCGATCAGCTTGAACGCGCCGATCTGGTCGGTGCGCTGCACGTGGGGGCCGCGGCAGAGGTCCACGAACTCGCCGTGCTGGAACAGCGTGATCTCGTCGCCCGCGGGGATGTCCTCGAGGCGGACGAGCTTGATCGCCTCCCTGCGCTTCGCGAAGACCTCGGCGGCCTCCGCGCGCGTCACCACCCGGCGCTCGAACGGCTTCCCTTCCTTAACGATGCGAGCCATCTCGGCCTCGATCTTCTCGAGGTCATCCTGGGTGAAGGCGCGGTCGATCCGGAAGTCGTACTGGAACTTCTCGGAGTGGTCCTGCCGCCCGGCGTCGATGATCGTGCCGGGGAACAGGCGCTCGACCGCGTCCGCGAGCACGTGCTCGGCGGAGTGCCGGATCACGACCCCGGCCTCGACGTCCTTCGGGGTGAGGATGCGGAACTTCCCCGAACGCCTGATCGGCGCGCGCAGGTCCACGATCGCCCCGTCGAGCTCCCCCGCCACGGCGGCCTTGGCGAGGCGGTCACCGATCGTCCGCGCCACCTCGAGCGGCGTCGCGCCCGCGGCGAGCTCCTTCCGGCTCCCGTCCGGCAGGGTCAGCGTGATCTTCTCGGCGCTCATGGCGCTCTCCGTCTCCCTCGGCGCGCCCGGCGGGCGCGCCCGACCTCACGAGGACGGACAACAAAAAAGCCGTCCTCCGATCGGGGACGGCAGCGGCGAGCGCCACGCCAGGAGCGTGGTAGGCGCGTGCGGGCTCGAACCGCAGACCTCATCCGTGTGAGGGATGCGCTCTACCAACTGAGCTACGCGCCTGTAGCGCACTCGTAAGCGGAGCCACCGAGATGGTAGGCGCGAGCGGACTCGAACCGCTGACCTCTACCGTGTCAAGGTAGCGCTCTAACCAAGCTGAGCTACGCGCCTGCTCCGCGGGCTGCCGGCGGGCGTCCCGGCGGACAACGCTTCCGCCGGGCTCTTGCGGCCCGCCCTCGTCCCCGACTTCACTGCCAAAGAACACAAGCCCGGAAAACCGGGACGTGCAATCTACCGCAACCGCCCCGGATGGTCAAGCAGCCAAAGGAAAAAGCGCCCCGGTGGAAGCCACCGGGGCGCGACGAAGATCCAGTGGTGCGGTTGCTCGAAGCTAGAAGCGGACGCCGAACGACATGCTGATGGTGCGCGGCGCCTGATAGCTCGTGGCCGAGGTGGCCTTGCCGAAGTTCGGACCCTTCTGCCAGTTCGCACTCATCGCCTTGCAGTCGGCGGCGGCAGTACCCTGAGGGCACTCCTTGGGCGTGGAGTTGAACGGGTCGAACAGGAGCCAGCTCGAGCCGCTGTACCGGGTGTAGACCGTCGCGTTCGGCGAGACCACGCCCTGCTCGTTGAACAGGTTGGTGATCTGCGGGATCACGAAGAACTCGAGGTCGGCGCCGAGCGCCGGCATCCGGAACGCGTAGTTGACCGAGATGTCGGTGCGGGTGATGTTGTCCGTGAGGAACGCGCCGCGCTTGGAGAAGAAGTAGCCGACCGTGGCCGGACGCTGGGCGTACCCGGGGTTGGTGACGTACGGGTAGGAGTAGATGGAGCCGGTCGCCGAGTACGGCGTACCCGAGAAGTAACTCTGCATCAGGCTGAGGCTCAGCGTGTTGTGCCTGGACGAGAGGATGTCGTAGGTGACCCACACGCGGCCGCGGTGGCGCTGGTCGATGGAGAGGTCGCCCTTGGGGTTCGTCCAGCTCTGCTGCGAGTACTCGGGGTAGTAGGACGGGTTCGAGGTGTTGGAGATCGGGCCGGAGCCGGCGGTCTCGCCCTCGTAGTTGCCGAAGGCGTGCGACCACGTGTAGTTGCCGCCCACGTTCCAGCGGTCGCCCATGCGGTACGCGGCCTGCACGTTGACGCCGTCGTACGTCTTCTCCAGCACGTTGTCGTTGCCGATGACCTTGAGGTCGCTGACGTTGCCGAGCGAGTCGGTGACCTGACCGGTGCTCATGTCGACGCGCGTCGAGTAGAGGTCGTTGAAGCTGCGGTGGATGTAGTCGACGCGGGCAATCCCGCGGGATCCGAGCCGCTTGGTCATGCCGATCGTCATCTCCTCGGCGTAGGGGGACTTGAGGCCGGGACCAACGATCTGCGAGAGCCCCGAAACGTAGCCGTAGACGACATCGCGGCCGGCCGGGCCCCCGAAGGAGTTCTTGCCGTTGGCGTACAGCCACGCGAACACCTGCTCGAGGATCTGGTGGGCGTTGAGGCACGCGCCCGGGTTGGCCGCGGTGCAGTCGGCGTTGAGGTCCGGGCCCTCGTAGAAGTACCCGAACTGGGACGGCGAGCCGCCGCCCTGGTCCGCGACCGAGCCGGCGATGGCGGTCACGTAGTGGCCGTAGGACGCATTGGCGATCCAGTTGCCGTCACCCTTGAGGTCGTAGCTGACGCCGAGGCGCGGGCTGACCCGGCTGTCCTTGGCGACCGTCACGTGGGAGGCGTCCTCGCCGTTGTTCTTGTCGTAGCGGAAGCCGACGTTGAACGAGAAGTTGTTGTTGAGGCGCCACTTGTCGTTCACGTAGACGGAGTTGGTGCGGAAGTTCGTGCCCTGGGAGCCGTTCAGGATCGCCCAGTAGGTGAAGTCAGAGGTGGTGTCGCCGTAGACGATCGGGATCGGCTCGTGAAGAACCGGGTCGAGGACGAGCTGGCCGCCGTTCCACAAGTACGCGGTCGGCCAGTAGACGAAGTTGGAGCCCGACTGGTAGTTGTTGGAGAAGCGCATGTCGTTGAAGCTGTCGTACCCGGCCTGGAGGTCGTGGGAGCCTAGCGCCTGGCTGGCGAGGAACCACGAGGCCTTCGCCTGGTAGTCCTCGTTGTCGCGCTTCTCGGGGTCGCACACGCCGCAGAACGTCGGCGAGTTCGAGTAGTAGCCGTACTGGTTGTCGCGGATGACCGTGCCCAGGATCTGGTCCTGGGAGTCGCCGCCGGAGCCGATGAACGTGAACTTGCGCTTCGAGTACTGCGCCTCGACGAAGAAGCTGTTGGAGAGCACGCCCGTATAGTTGGCCGCGAGCAACTCCTGCGGCAGCTGGCGAGACGTGTCGAGGCTCGCGAGGTCCATGATCGTGCCGAAGACGTTGTTCGTCTGATCGCGGTCGATCTTCATGTAGGAGCCGATGATCCGGTGGTTCGGGTTGAGCGAGTAAGTGAGCTTGCCCTCGTAGCGCTTCTCGGAGTCCGTTTGCGGGAACGGGATGTTCGTCACCGAGGTCTGCCCGGTCGTGTTGAGCTTGCGGTCGCGGACGGCGCCGAAGTACCAGAGGTGGTCCGTCAGGATGTAGCCGCCGAGGGTGGCCTCGTACGACGGGTTGACGACGTCGCTGCGGCCCGCGGTCAAGGGCGTCTTCGCGGCCCACTTGTCGCTGGCCAGCGAGTCGCGGAACGTCCCGTGCAGCTCGTTGCCGCCCGACTTGGTCAGGGTGTTGACCACGCCGCCGGCGAACCGGCCGTACTCCGCGGACACCGAGGCCGTCGAGGTGGTGGTCTCTTGGATGGCGTCCTCGATGTAGAGGTTGTTCGGCGTGCCGCGGACGTTGTCCATGACCGCCACGCCGTTGACCATGAACAGGTTCTCGTAGGTCATCGCGCCGGAGATCGTGAACGCGTTGTTGGGCCCGGTCTGGGCAACGCCGGCGGTCAAGCTCACGGCGCCGAGCGGCGTGCGCGCCACCGGGAGGGAGTTGAGCTGCTTCGCGTCGTAGGTCGTGGCGACCTGCTGCGACGAGGAGATGGTGTCATACGTGCCGGTGACCGTGACTTCCTCGGCCACCTTGGCGATCGGCATCGTCGCGTCGACGGTGGCGGTCTGGGACGAGTTGATCTTCACCGACGTGTCGAGCGTCGAGAAACCCATGAGCTCGAACTTGATCTTGTAGTCGCCGGCGGGCAGGAAGCGGAAGATGTAGTCGCCGGTGACCTCGGTGGTCGCCGTGCGGGCGCCCTGCAGGCTCGGCGACATCACGGTCACCAGCACGCCGGGTAGCGCGGCCTTGCCGTCGGTGGCGCGCCCGGTCAGGGTCCCGGTCGGGATCTGAGCGAGCGCGGGCAGCGCGACCGCGATCAGCATCGCGGCCACGAGAGCGAAACGAGTGCACTTCATGAGAACGTCCTCCTTCTGGTTGGTTTGCTGCATCGTTGCGGTTACGCCACTCTTCAGCACTGGACATCCGACCTCTCCGACCCGCCTGCATCGGCCCCGGTCACCTCCCTCCGCCGTTCCCGGTATCCGACCGGACGATCTCGTGAAAGAATGTGCACGGGACATGGCGGGCGAAGTGCCCGGGGCCGCGTGCGCTCGGACGCATCCGAGAGACCTGGATGACGGCGATGATTTGGTTTGGATCCGCCCCTTATGAGAGCGGGGGTGCCGCGGCGGCACCGGCCATGACTCTACCGACCTTGTCACGAAAAAACAAGGTGTGATATTGAGACGAGTGCGCTTTCTCTGGCACTCAAGTGACAACCGGTCCCGGGTGCGGCGGCGCCGCGAGGAAACGCCGGAGCGGGCGACGAGCCATCCCGGGGTCCGGTCCGCCGGAAACCGGCGGCGTTACCCCAAGAGAAGCGCCCCGGTGGGTTCCACCGGGGCGCCGAGAGCAGCGAGTGCAGCAGTCCTGCTAGAACTCGACCCGGAACCCGACCTCGAAGGCGCGCGGCTGCTGCCACGAAGTCGGATCGCCCTGGGCCGCGGTCGTGCCGTCCGTAGCCGTGCAGCCGTCGACGGCCTGACAGACACCGGTCGGCCTCTCCGTGTTCAGGACGTTGAGGATCGTGAGGATGAGTGAGCTCCGGACCGGTCCGATCCTCAGGCCCTTGGAAACCTGGAGGTCGAGCTGGTAGTTGGAGTTCGCGCGACGGCTGCCGCGCGCCTCGTCGAACTGCGGGTAGGAGATGGAACCGTAGGCGCCCGGCGATTCCGGCGTCCAAGCGAACGCCGAGGACCAGAAGGCATTGGCGCCGATCGTGAAGTCGTACGGCAGGAGCACGTAGCCGTTGAGCTTCACGCGGTGCCGCCGGTCGTCCGAGAGGTAGCCGTAGCGGTTCTGGAAGTACGACGGGTAGATGTCGAAGTCGTAGCCGGAGTTCTGGTCGTACTCGACACTGCCCTTGGACTTGGACCAGGTGTACGAGGCGAGGAGGTGGAACCAGTCCTTGGCGCGCGTTTCGAAGGTCACGACGGCGCCCTGGTAGTCGCGCGTCAACACCGAGTTCCCGAGGTTGGCGACCACGTAGAAGTCGCACGCGCCGTCGGCGTTGGGCGTGGGCACGTTGCCGTTGCAGGTGTCCTCGAAGATGTCCTTCGTGTTCTTCTCGACGTAGGACACCGACAGCGAGGTGCGGTTGGCGATCTCGCGGTCGAAGCCGATCTGCCACTCATCGGCGTACGTGGGCTTCAGGTTCGATTCGATCTGGCTCGGCGAGGAGCCCAGCTGTGCGGCGAGAACCCATCCGGCGGGGTCCCAGCCGACCGGGTCGGTGAAGAAGGTGTGGTCCCAGCCGTAGTAGTCGGCAACCGCGTCGCACGTCGGCAGGTTCCGGCGCAGCATGAAGTACGTGCACGAGTAAACCTGGTCGGTGCTCGAGGCGTGGCTGGCCGCGAGGCTCGGCAGGGTCAACGCGCTGGGGTGCATGAAGCGCGCCCACGAACCGCGGACGATGTTCTTGGCGTCGTTGGTGACGTCCCACGCGAAGCCGAGCCGCGGCTGGAGCTTGTCGAGGGTGGGGATCTTGGTGCCGACGTCGTTCTGGAACTCGGAGCGGTCGAAGCGCGCCCCGAGCTTCAAGGTCACGTTGGAGCCGACCTTCCAAGCGTCCTGCGCGAACAGCCCGAGCATCTTCCCGGGGTAGCTGAACGAGCCCGGATCCGAGTTGATGTTGGCGTAGTAGGCGCCGTTGGGCGTGCGCGGGTTGCCGTTGTAGTCGTAGAAGATCCAGTTGCCCGGGGTGAAGCTGTGGGTGTCGAAGCCGGTCTTGTCGTAGACCACGCCGGCCTTGAACTCGTGCGAGCCGCCCCAGTTGTCCTTGAACCAACTGAGATCGGTCTTGTACTCGTCGCGGTCACGCTTGGAGTACTGCGCGTTGGTGTAGTTGATGTAGTCCAGGCCCGTGAAGTAGTCCGAGTGCCCCGGGGTGGTGAGGTCCCCGCTCTCGGGGAAGGCGTTCAGCTCGTCCCGGTTGATCCCGATCCCGACGTTCCACAGCAGGCTCGGGGAGAGCACCGAGGACAGCTCGGCCTGGTAGATCTTGGAGCCCTGCTTCTGGAAACTGTTGGCCGCCGGCTCGACGCTCGACCCGGCGTTGGAGTTGTCGATGTTGGCCGGGTCGCCGGAGGTCTTGCCGATCAACCGCCAGTTCTGGTCGATCTGCCAGGTGACCTTGCCGAGGTAGTAGTTGCCCTTGAACTTCCGTGTCGAGGGCGCCCCGGACGGCGTGTTCTGGGAGTCGGGCGTCTCCCCCGAGACGAAGAACCACACCCTGTCCTTGAGGATCGGCCCGCCGAGCGTGATCGCCGGGTCGAGGAACTTGACCGGGTTGAGGCTCCGGTCGAAGTGGTCCCCGTTCTGGTAGAAGCTGGTCTTCCGGTAGCGCGCGTCGAGCGTGCCCGAGAAGTTGTTGCCGCCCGATTTGGTGATCAGTCACGACGCGTGCCCGTACTCGCGACCTCTGAGAGACTCCTGGCGCGTCGAATGTAGTCCAACCGGATACTGGGTTTCGGTAGTTGGAGCACTCATGTTCATTGGAGCATGAGGAGGCTCTGGTAGCTGCTGCGCGCCGACGGACGCGGGTAGTCGGGCAACGCGTGCGCGGACGCACGGTCGTTGAGGTCACACGGGTGTCGGCAGTACACCGTGAGCGCTTCGCCGAACGGATATTACACTTCCACTGACATGACAACGGCGATAACCGAGGGTCACGGGCCCGTTCTCCTCGACCCGCGCCCGATCGTTCCGGCGGCCCGCCGGCCGTCGCGGCCGCTCCGCGACGGACGGCGGCGCCGCCTCCGCCCGCGGACCGCCGCGGGCGTGGGGCCGGGCCCCCCCGGGGCGTGAGCGAGGCGGTCGCAGTCGTGGGCTCCCTGGCACTGCCCTGATGGAGTGGATGTCCCGCGAGGCGAGCGGGAGGGACAGGCCCGGATCGAAGCAAAGACTGAGACGCGATGACAACGACATGGCCTGGCCGCTGAACGCCTCATTCCCGCTGCCGGATCGTTCAGGTCGAGACCGTCCGAATCAGCCCCTCCTCCACAGGCCAATGCGGGTCCGCGGCCTCCGGGCGCACGGAACGAGCCGGTGCGTCCTTCCCGACGTCACGCCGTTGGCGTGAAGAACGCAGCCAGCGCCTCGGTGACCGCGTCCGCGCGCTCGAGCGGCACGAGGTGGCCGCTGCCGGGGATGACCAGCAGTCTCGCGCCCGGGACCCTCGCCACGATGAGGCCGGCCATGGCGACGAAGTCCGGGATCTCCCCGTCGCCGCGCAGGACAAGCGTCGGCACGGCGATCTCGCCGAGGCGGCTCCGGGACCTCCCAGTCGCGATCGGGCGGATCGCGCCTCGCCGCCAGGTACTCCCCTCCCGGGAACGTCAGCACCATCGCTTCGAGGCGCTCGCGAGCGCCGGGCCGCGCCGCGGCCGGCGCGATGAGCGGGTGGGTCAGCCACGCCTGCCGCATCGCCGGCTGCACGCCCGCGGTGCGGACCATCTGCCGGAGGTCGCGGAACGAAGCGGCCAGTCCCTCGGACAGCCTGACATCCGGGACGCGGGGCCCGATGAGCGCCAGCGACCGCACCAGCTCCGGCCGCCGGAGCGCGAGCTCGAGGGCGATGCCGCCCCCCGAGGAGAGGCCGACGAGGTGGGCCGGTCCCCCGGCGAGGCGGGTCATCACCTCGGCGAGGTCGGCGGCATGGTCGCCCCAGCGATAGCCCTCCGGCGGGGACGAGCTGCGGCCGTGCCCGCGCTGGTCGTAGCGAACGACCCGCCGCCCAGCCGCCACCAGCGCCGGGACGACCTCATCCCATGTCCTCAGGTCGAGCGTGTGTCCGTGCAGCAGCACCACCGGCTCGCCACCGCCCTCGGCGAGCGCGTTCAGGGCCACGCCTTCACGCTCGACGATCACGTAGAGCGGAGATCATCGGCGTCAAGGGCAAAGGTGAAACTCAAGTGGAGAACGTGAGAGGGAGATTCGAAAAGGTGAAACGGGAAAGGAAAGCAAGGAGGCGCGAAGAAAGGCCAGCGCAGGGGAGCGAGGGGACGTGGGGAGGCGACACCATCATGAGTCTTCGTCTTCCCTTTCCCGTCTTCCCTCTGCCGTTTGCCGTCCTCATCGCGCCGTCTTGAACGTGAACGTGGCGGGCCCCTCGAGCTCGCGGCGGCCGGCGCCCTCCACACCGTCCTTGGCGAGCGTGACGTGGAACGTGTCGCCGGGCGCAAGGTCCTGGGCCGGCTGCCAGACGACCCACCAGTGCGCGTCGTCGTAGCTCACCTGGCCCGGCACGAGGCCGCCGGCTTCACCCAACACGGTCACGGCCCCGGCGGTCAGCTCGCTCGGAAGGAGCGGCTCCGACATCTCGAACAGCACCCGCGGCCGTCGCGCCGCCACCAACGCGTCCTGCGCCGGGAAGTGCGAGGTCACGGCCGGCGGAAGCGTGCTGCCGGACGCGGCGCCGCCGGGCGCGATCGGGATGTTGATCGCGACGTAGAACACCGCGTCGAGGAGCGCGGGAGGGGGCGGGGGCGGCAGCGGGAGCCCGTGGTCGTGCGACTCCTTGGTGAGGATCACCACGATCGCGACGATCGTGACGGCGGCGAGGACGATCAGGCCTGTCGAAACGTGGTCGAGCACGGCCGAGACGTCGGTGATCGCGCCGTCGTGGACCACCACCGGCGTCGCGTTGTCCGAGAGCCTCTCCACGTTGCCCCCGTCGTCCAGGCGCGCCGGGAAGCGCAACCGGTACGACCCTGACGGGAGACCGGCCACGGTCCAGGCCGGGTTCAGCGAGCGGAAGACTGGGACCCACACCCCGCCGACCTGGCGCTCGAGCTCGCCGAGGATCCCGGCCGGGCTCGGCCGCCCGGCACGGCGGGCGCCGTCGTCGGCGAACACCTGCACCGAAACGCCGCCGCCCGATCCGTGCGCCGGGCGCGTCCCGGTCGTCCGCACCGAGAGACACCCCGACAGCAGCAGCGCGAGCTGCCCGACGACGAGGAGCACCGCGGTAGCGCGCCGCATCATGGTGCGAGTTTCGCACCGCCCGACGCCGAGCCGCAAGCCTGCAGGAGCCACAGGGGTCACGGGCCAGGGATCAGGGGTCAGGGAACGACGAAACCAGCACATCGGAGGCAGCGCCGCGGGTTCAGGCGTGTAGCCGCGCCGTCGCCGTTGGGGCTATCGCAAGGCGCGCGAGCGGCCCGCGCCGGAGTGTAGCCGGAGGCTACATGAGGACGCGAGGCCGCGATGCGCAACGCAGCGAGAGGTCCGACGCCGACGGCGCCATCAGCGGCGGCGGGTGGCGACGGCGAACGACCGTGCCATCCCCTCGATCTCGCCAGGCAGCTCCGGCGCGTCGCCCAGCTCGCCGATGCGCGCCACCAGGGCGGAGCCGACGACGACGCCGTCCGCGAAGTGCGCGACCCGGGCCACCTGGTCGGGGGTCGAGATGCCGAACCCGACGGCCACCCGGGTCTTGACGAGCTTGCGCACGAGCCGCACCTGCTCCTCGAGCCCCGCCTCGAGGTTGCCGCGCGCGCCGGTCACGCCCGTCCGGGCGACGAAGTAGACGAAGCTCCCGGCGAGCCGCCGCACAGCCCGGACCCGCTCGCGCGTCGAGGTGGGCGCGACCAGGAGCACCAGCTCGACGCCGACCCTCCGCAGCGCCTGATGCGCCGGACCCGCCTCGTCCACGGGGACGTCCGTGAAGAGGACGCCGTCCACTCCTGCGGCCGCCGCATCCACGGCGAACCGCGCCAGCCCGTACGCGTGCACCGGGTTGAAGTAGGAGAACAGGACGACCGGGATCTCGCTCGAGTAGCGCAGCTCCCGGACGATCCCGAGCACCGAGGTCAGGGTCGTGCCCTGCGCCAGTGCGCGCTCGGCGGCGCGCTGGTTGGTCGGCCCGTCGGCGATCGGGTCGGTGAACGGAACGCCCAGCTCCAGGATGTCGGCGCCCGCGCGCTCGAGCGCCCGGGCCAGCACCACCGTGCGCGCCGGCGCCGGGTCCCCGGCCGTGATGTACGGGATGAACGCCGCCCGCTTGCCCTTGCGGGCGCGCAGGAAGGCCCGCTCGATCCGCCCGCTCACAGCGTCACCCCCTCGAGCCGCGCCACCTCGGTGACGTCCTTGTCCCCGCGCCCCGACAGGCTCACCAGGATCGCCTGGCCGGGGTTCATGCGTGGCGCGACTCGCGCCACGTAGGCGAGCGCGTGCGCGGTTTCGAGCGCCGGCACGATCCCCTCGAGCTCGGAGAGGAGGTGGAAGGCGTCGAGCGCCTCGCGATCGTCTACCCGGACGTACGAGACCCTGCGGGAGTCGTGCCACCAGGCGTGCTCTGGCCCGACGGCCGGGTAGTCGAGTCCGGCCGAGACCGAGTGCGTCCGGACCACCAGGCCGTCCTGGTCCTGGAGGACGTAGCTGCGCGTGCCGTGCAGGACCCCGGGGGAGCCGCCAGCGAAGCGCGCCGCGTGGTCGCCGAGTCGGGTCCCGCGACCGCCCGCCTCGACGCCGACGAGCTCCACCTGCCGGTACGGCACGAACGCCGAGAAGATCCCGGCGGCGTTGGAGCCGCCGCCGACGCACGCGACGACCAGCCTCGGCAGCGCGCGGTGCTGCTTGCGGATCTGCAGCAGCGCCTCGGCCCCGATCACGGACTGGAGCTCCCGAACCATCACCGGGTATGGGTGCGGGCCGAGCACCGAGCCGAGGACGTAGTGTGTGCTCCCCACGTTGGTCACCCAGTCGCGGAGCGCCTCGTTGATCGCGTCCTTGAGCGTGCGGGCGCCTGCGTCTACCCCGATCACCTCCGCGCCCAGCAGCTTCATCCGGTAGACGTTCAGCGACTGGCGGCGCTCGTCCTCGGTGCCCATGTAGACGCGGCACTGGAGGCCGAGGAGCGCGGCCGCCGTCGCGACGGCGACGCCGTGCTGGCCCGCCCCGGTCTCGGCGATCACCCGCACCTTGCCCATCCGCCGGGCGAGCAGGCACTGCCCGACGGCGTTGTTGATCTTGTGCGCGCCGGTGTGGCAGAGGTCCTCGCGCTTGAGGAAGACGGCCGCGCCCCCGAGATGCTTGGTGAGCCGTGCGGCGAAGGAGATCGGCGTCGGGCGCCCGCAGTAGTTGGCGAGCAGGTCGGCGAGCTCGCGCCGGAACCCCCGGTCCCGGTGCGCCTCCTTCCAGGCCGCGGTGAGCTCGGCGAGCGGGGCCATCAGCGTCTCGGGCACGAACTGGCCGCCGTACGGCCCGAAGTACCCGCGGCTGTCAGGTAGCGGCTTCATCGTCCTCTCTCCGTGCCCGCCTGGCCACTGTCCTCTGCCGTACGGACCGCCGCGACGAAGCGGCGCATCTTATCAGGGTCCTTGACGCGCACTCGCGACTCCACCCCGCTCGCGACGTCCACGCCGGCGGGGTGCGCCCGCGCCAGCGCGGCGGGGACGTTCTCCGGCGTCAGCCCGCCGGCCAGCCAGAACCGGATGTCCGCCGGTGCGGCCGCCAGCACGTCCCAGTCGAAAGTCCGTCCGGTGCCTCCGCCCGCGGGCGAGGCGGTGTCGAAGAGGATGCGCGCCGCCGCGGCGTAGCGCCGGACCGTCGCCCAGTCGACCTCGCCGGCGACGTGGATCGCCTTGACGACGCGCTTCGGGCCGCCGAGCGCTGCGCACATCTCGGGCGGCTCGTCGCCGTGCAACTGGACGAGGTCGAGGCCGGCCTGATCCCGCATCCGATCGACCTCGTCCGCTCCCTGGTTGCGAAAGACGCCGACCTTCGTCGCGCCGCCCGCCCCCCGGACCCACGCCGGCCCCTCGCCCCCGATCCACCGCGGCGACGCCGGGTCGAAGAGGAACCCGATGAGGTCGGCCCCGGCCTGGACGGCGAGCCCTGCGTCCGCCGCGCTCGTCAGCCCGCAGATCTTGACGGTCACCCGCACGCGACGAGCTCCGCGAGCGCGGCACGGGGTTGGGCGGAACGCAGGAGGTGCTCGCCCACCAGGAACTGCCGCAGGCCGTGGACGGCGAGGGCCCGCACGTCGTCGGGCCCGCCGATCCCGCTCTCCACGACCACGACGCGGTCGGGCGGCACGCGACGTGCGAGCCGCGCCGCGCCCTCGAGGTCAACCGCGAAGCTGCCGAGGTCTCTCGCGTTGATCCCGACGATCGGCGCGCGCAGCGAGAGCACGCGTTCGAGGTCGCGGTCGTCGTACGCCTCCACCAGCGTCTCCAGGCCCAGCTCCGCGCCGACGGCGAGCATCTCCGAGAGCAGCACGCCGGGCAGCACGCGGGCGATCAGCAGGACCGCGTCGGCGCCCAGGATCGTGGCCTCGAAAAGCTGTCGCGGCGTGAGGAGGAAGTCCTTCTGCATCACGGGCAACGCGACCTCGCCGCGGACCGCGGGCACCCAACCGGCCTGGCCCGCGAAGAACTGGGGCTCGGTGACGACCGAGATCGCGGCGGCGCCTCCCGCCTCGTACGCGCGCGCCAGCTCCACCGGTTCGAACGGCTGGCGCAGCCACCCCTTCGAGGGCGAGCGCCGCTTGCACTCGGCGATCACCCGCACGCCGGGCGCGGCGAGCGACGCCAGCAGGCTCCGCCGGCCACCCCGCCGCCGCACCCCGGCGGCCTCCCGCGCACGGGCCTCGAGGCGCGGCGGTTCCGGCTCGCGCGCCAGCCGGTCGCGCACCGCGTCGGTGATCTGCACGAGGATGTCGGGCTCGAGCGCGCTCATGAGGCGGGTTCCCTCGCGGCGCGGACGACGGCCTCGAGCGTGGCCGCCGGTCCACCCGAAGCCAGGCACGGGAGAACCTGCGCGAGCCCGCCGCGCACGTCGCCGGCGACACCGGCCACCACCAAAGCGGCCGCGGCGTTGAGCGCCACCGCGTCGGTCGCCGCCGAGCGCTCCTCGCCGGCGAGGATCGCGCGCAGTCGCCTGGCGTTCTCGGCGGCGTCGGCACCGGCAAGCTCGGCGCGCGAGGCGTTCCGGATCCCCACGGCCTGAGGTTCGATCACGAACTCGCGCCGCACCCCGCCGTCCCGCACCTCGATCACCCTCGTCGGGGCGCACACCGAGATCTCGTCCAGCCCGTCTTCGCCGTGCACCACCCACGCGTGCTCGGCGCCCAGCTCCGCGAGCGCCCCCGCCACCAGCGGCATGACCTCCAGGCTGTACACGCCGACGACCTGGCGACGCACGCCCGCGGGGTTGGCCAGCGGCCCGAGCAGGTTGAACACCGTGCGCACGCCGAGCACGCGCCGGACGGGCATCACGGAGCGCATGGCCGGGTGCAGGCGCGGCGCGAACAGGAACGCGAACCCGTGGCGGTCGAGGAGCGACCCGAGCCGCTCCGGTTCCAGCTCGATGGGGAGGCCGAGGGCCTCCAGCACGTCGGCGGACCCGCAGCGCGACGACACCGAGCGGTTGCCGTGCTTGGCGACCGCGACGCCGCAGGCGGCGGCCACGAGTGCGGCCCCGGTCGAGATGTTGAGCGTGTGCGCGCCGTCGCCGCCGGTCCCGCAGGTGTCCACCAGCGGCGCGCGCGAGGTCGTCACCGGGACCGAGAAGGAGCGCAGGACCCGCGCCGCCGCCGCCACCTCGGCCGGCGTCTCGCCCTTGGCGCGCAGCGCGACCAGGAACGCGGCCTGTTCCGGCTCCGACCAGTCGCCGGCCATCAACGCCGCGAAGCACTCCTCCATGACCGAGGGCGACAGGCTCTCGCCCCCGAGGAGGCGCTCGAGCACCTCGCGGATCACGCCGCCGCTCCCACCACCACGCCGGCCATCCGGAGGAAGTTGGCGAGGAGGCGCTTGCCCCCCTGCGTGAGGTACGCCTCCGGGTGGAACTGGACGCCCACGTGCGGCCGGCGCCGGTGGGCGAGCCCCATGACGAGGCCGTCGTCCGTCCACGCGGTGACCTCGAGGTCGCCGGGGAGCGACTCGCGGTGCGCGACCAGCGAGTGGTAGCGCGTCGCCGTCAACGGCTCGGCGAGACCCGCAAAGACGCCGAGGCCGGTGTGGTGCACCGCCGAGTTCTTCCCGTGGCGGGGTTCCGGCGCCCGCACGACGCGGCCGCCGTACGCCACCGCGAGCGCCTGGTGTCCCAGGCAGACGCCGAGGAGCGGCACGGCCTCGGCGGCCCGTACGAGCTCCACGCAGACGCCGGCGACCTCGGGCACGCCCGGCCCCGGCGAGAGCACGATCGCGCGCGGGCCGAGCGCGAGTATCTCGTCCGCGCTCGCGACGTCGTTGCGGATCACCCGCACGCCCTCCGAGGCGGCCAGCTCCGCGAGGTACTGGACGAGGTTGTAGGTGAACGAGTCGTAGTTGTCGATCAGGACGATCACGGCCGCATCCCCTCCGCGAGGTGCGCGGCCAGCGCCAGCGCCCTGGCCTTGCTGCCGCACTCGGCCAGCTCGCTCTCCGGGACGGAGTCGAAGACGATCCCGGCGCCGGCCTGTACGTGCAGCTCGCCCCGGCTCACCACCGCGGTCCGGATCGCGATGCAGGCGTCCATGTCGCCGCCGAAGTCGAAGTAGCCCACCGCGCCGCCGTACACGCCGCGACGCAGCGGCTCGAGCTGCTCGATCAGCTCCATCGCGCGGACCTTCGGGGCTCCGGTCAGCGTCCCCGCCGGGAAGCACGCGAGGAGCACGTCGAGCGCGTCGCGGCCCTCCTCGATCTCGCCCACCACCTCGCTCGTCAGGTGCATCACCTGGGAGTAGCGCTCCACCTCCATGAAGCGGACGACCTTCACGGTGCCGGCGCGCGCGATCTTCCCGACGTCGTTGCGCCCGAGGTCGACCAGCATGAGGTGCTCGGCGCGTTCCTTCTCGTCGACCGCGAGCTCCGCCGCGAGGCGCGCGTCCTCGACGGCCGTGGCCCCGCGCCGCCGGGTGCCCGCGATCGGGCACGTGCCCGCCTGGCTGCCGCGCAGGCGCGCCAGCGTCTCCGGCGAGGAGCCCAGGATCTGCGCCTCGCCGGCGTCGAGGAAGAACATGTACGGCGAGGGGTTGGCCAGGCGAAGCGCCCGGTAGAACGTGATAGGGGCGACGCTCGACGGCCGCGACCAGCGCCGCGAGAGCACGATCTGGAAGCACTCCCCGGCCCGGATCTCCTCCCGGGCCCGCGCCACCGCCGCGAGGAACCTCTCGTCGTCGGGGGCGACCCGCCAGGCCGGCCCGGGCTCCGCCAGCGGGTCGGCCACCGGCAGCGGCGCCGGCCGCGCCTCGTCGAGCGGCGCCGCCAGCACGTTCTCCAGCCGGTCGAGCTCTCCGAGCGCGCGTCCGTACGCCGACTCGGGCTCGTCGCCGGGCCGCACGGTCGCGATCAGGAGCAGACGCTGGCGGACACGGTCGAGGGCGGCGATCACCGGGTACACGCCGAACCACACGTCGGGCAGCCCGAGCGGATCGGGAAGGCGCGCCGGGATGCGCTCCAACAGGCGCACCGCGTCGTACCCCAGCCAGCCGACCGCGCCGCCGGCGAACGGCGGAAGGTCCTCGAGCGGCGCCCGTCCATGGCCGGCGAGGGTCCGGCGCATCACCTCGAGAGGCGCCCCGTCCACCTCGGCGCCGTCGACGAACGCCTTGCCTCCGCGAACCTCGATCACCCGGTCCGGGTCCGCACCGGCGAACGACCACCGCGCCACCCGCTCGCCTCCCTCGACGCTTTCGAGCAGGAACGGGTGTTCCCCGTTGCGCGCCAGGCGCAGCAACATCCCGGTCGGCGTCACCGTGTCGGCGGTCAGCTCGCGCACGACCGGGACCAGGCGGTGGCGCTGGGCCAGCTCGAGGAACCGCTCGCGCGTCGGCCGGATCACCCGTCCGCCCCCGCTCCGCGGGCGCCTGCCCGAGGGGCGCACGGGACCCCCGCGGCCGTCCGTCTCGCGCCGCGAGCGACGCCGGGCCCGCGACCGACGGCCGGTCTCACATCTTCCCCCGGCTGCCGGCCCGCAGCGACTCCTCGTGGAGCGTGAGCCCTTCCGCCCGTACGAGCGCCCCGGCCGCGCGCGCCAGTGTCGGGTAGCGATGCGCCGCGACGCCCGCGACCGCCGTCCGCCTCACGAAGTCCCAGACCCCGAGCGGCGACGCGAAGCGGGCGCTGGCCGCGGTCGGGAGCACGTGGTTCGTCCCCGCAACGGCATCGCTCAGCGCGAACGGGGCCCACGGTCCCACGCACACCATGCCGGCACGCTCGATCCCGTCGAGCAGCCGCAGCGGGTCCGTGGCGAGGATCTCGACGTGCTGAGGCGCGATCCGGTTGACGACGTCCACGGCCGACTCGAGGTCGGGCACGAGGAGGATCGCGGCCCAGTTCCGGAGCGCCGTACGCGCCGGGTTCTTCTTCGGGAGGGAGCGCAGTCGCGCGGCCACTCGCTTCCCGACCCTCTCGGCCACCGCCTTGGATGTCGTCACCAGGACCGCGAGGGCGTCCGGATCCTGCTCGGCCACCGCGAGCAGGTCCGACGCGACGACCTCCGGTTCGGCGTGGGCGTCGGCCACGACGACGAGCTCGGCCGGACCCGCGGCCGTGTCGACCCCGACGATGCCGGAGACCGCCCGCTTCGCGGCCGCCACCCAGCGGCCGCCCGGTCCGACGATCTTGTCCACGGGCGTCACCGAGTCGGTGCCGTAGGCGAGCGCGGCGACCGCGTGGGCGCCGCCCATGAGGTACACCTCGTGGAGGTCCAGCCGGTCGAGAACGTAGCGGAGGTGCGGCGAGGCCAGGAACGCGCGCGGCGGCGTCGCAACGGCGATCCGCGAGACGCCCGCGATCCGCGCCGGGACGGCCGCCATCAGGAGCGAGGTCAGGGACACGGTCGAGCCGCCGGGGACGTAGACGCCCACCGATTCGATCGGGCGCACGCGGATCCCGAGGTCGCCGCCGTTGCGCTCCAGCGTGTAGCCCTTCGGCATCTGCGGCTCGTGGAACTCCTTGAGGTTGGCGAGGGCCAGCTCGACCGCGTTCACGAACTCGTCGCCCACCTCCTCCCCGCTGCTGACCGTGCCCTGCAGCCTGAGGTCCGCGGACGGCATGCCCTTGAGGTCGAACCTCCGGACGTACGCGACCAGCGCCCTGTCGCCCCGCTTCGCCACCGCCGAAACGATCCTGCGCGCTCTCTCCTCGAGCTGCGGGGGGGACACTTCCATCGCCCGCCTCTCGACCCGCGCCAGGTAGCGCTCCAGCTTGTCCTCGCCGCTGCGCCAGACCTTCATCTTCCCCCTCCCGTCCCGCGCCCGCCCGGGCCCGCGCCGCCCGCCACCGGGACAGGCAGCCCGCCGGGCCGGCATCCCCGTTCAGCGCCGCCGCGAGCGAGTCCCGAACTCGGTGCGGCCCATTCTCGCGCATGCCGGGCGCCGGTGCCACCGTGCGACGTCCCGGCGCGGCACGCGCGGCCGGCCGTCCGACGCACCCGGGGCGTGGCCGAGGCCGTCACGCCTGCGTCTCCTCCAGGCCGAGCGCCGCCGCCATCGCCCGGACGGGCGGCGCGACGCCGACCATTGCCGCGAACTGGGACACGGCCTGGAACAGAAGCACCTCCTTTCCTCCCACGTAGCGCCACCCGCGCCGGCCTGCGAGCTGCTCGAGGAACGTGGGCGCGTCGCCGTACGGAAGGTCGACCGCCACGCCTCCGGGGGCCATCCGCACCCGCTCGAGCCACGGCGACCCGGCGCCGTCGGACCCGGCCGGGGTGGCGTTGACGACGACGTCCACCCGGTCCACGGCCTCCGGCTCGGCGACCGTCACGCCGAGGCGGCGGGCGGCCACGCTCGCGCGCTCGTGGTCGCGTGCCGCGATCGCGACCTCGGCGCCGCCGAGCTGCAGCGCGACGACGGCCGCGCCCGCGGCCCCGCCGGCCCCCAGCACCAACGCCCGCGCCGCACCGATCTCCACGCCTTCCTCGAGGAGCACGCGCGTGATCCCGTCGATGTCCGTGCAGTCGCCGAGCACCTTGCCGGCCCTCGGCAGCACCGTGTTGACGGCGCCGGCGCGGCTCGCCCTGGGCGCCACCACCGTGCAACGCCTGGCGGCCTCGCCCTTCCACGGCATCGTCACCGCAAAACCACCCGGCGGCAGCCCGAGGTCGTCCAGCCAGGACGCCCCGGCCGGGACCAGGAGCGCCGCGAGCTCGGCCGCGTCCGACACCTCGAGCGGAACGAATACGTTGGGAAGCCCCAGCGCACGGTAGGCGGCGGCGTGGACGAGCGGCGACAGCGAGCCCGCGACGGGCGCTCCCAGGACGGCGAACAGGCGGCGCGGCCGCCCCGACAGGTGCCCGATCAGACGGGATAGCTCGCCGGGGAGGTACTGATCGCGCACCGCTCGCCGCCCGGCGGCCCACGCCGTGTACGCGAGCGGCGCGCCGAACAGCGGACCGAGGATGCGGGTCGCCCGGCCCGCGGCGCCGGTGGCGAACACCACGGCCCGTCGCTCCCGTGCGCCGCCGCGCCCGAGCGCCTGGGCCAGCCGCAGCACGGCCGCGGCGTCACCGAGGCTCTTCGCGGCAGGCACCAGCTTGACCAGGCGGGAGCCGACCGCGAGCATCGCCGCCGCACGCTCCTCCAGATCCGCAGGGACGCCGTCGGGGAAGTGGGACGACAGCACGGTGCGGTCGGCGGGGATCACCGTGCCGACGAGGTCTCGGTCGCGCGCCGCCTCGAGGTCGAAGAAAGCCGCGGGCAACGCGGCCGCGCGCTCGAAGAACCGGCGCCGCTCCGCCGGGTCGTCGGGTCCGTCGCCGCCCTCGGCCCGCGAGCGCAGCGTGACGATCACCGGGAGCGGCGACGATCCCACCAGTCGTGCGAGGTCGTGACCGGCGGCGACGAGGTCGGCGCGCAACTCCACGGTCGTGGCGCCCTCGGGCGGGTGCCGCAGCTCGTCCGCCGGGTCAACGCCGGCCATCGGGACGTAGGTGGCGACGATCTCCATGAACTCGAACCTCCCCGCCGGGTGCGGGGAGGCTGTGGTTTGCGTCGCCATTGTCTCCCCGCTTGAGCCCGGCGGCCAAGCGGGGCCGGCACGCCCCGCCTACCGCCTCACGGGCCACGCCCAGCGATCGTACCGGTCAAGCGTGCGTGCGTGCCGCATCGTTGAGACGCTATCCCAGGATCGCGAGCCGTGTCAACCCCCGTCCTCCCTCCCAGTCGACAACCTCCTTACCTTGAGGACAGCTCACAGCTGACAGCTCCCCCATCCACCCCAAAGCAAGCTACCTAGGCGGGAGGAGGCTGTTGGCTGTTGGCTGTTGGCTGCACTCTCGGCTCCTACGGGGTATCCTCCCGCCGAGGGAGCGACAATGAGCCACCCGTGGCACGACGTGCACCTGGGAGCCGACGCGCCGGAGGAGTTCCAGGCCGTCATCGAGATCCCCAAGGGGAGCAAGGTCAAGTACGAGCTGGACAAGGAGACCGGCCTGCTGCGCGTGGACCGGATCCTGTACTCGTCGGTGATCTACCCGGCGAGCTACGGGTTCATCCCGCAGACGCTCGGCGACGACCACGACCCCCTCGACGTCCTGGTCCTCATGCAGGAGCCGGTCGTGCCGCTGTCGATTCTGCGGGTGCGGCCCATAGGCATGATGACCATGCTCGACCAGGGCGAGAACGACGAGAAGATCATCTCGATCCACCTCGACGACCCCGAGTACCGCGACTACCGCGACATCGCCGAGCTGCCCGCACACCGCATGAACGAGGTCCGCCGCTTCTTCGAGGACTACAAGGCGCTGGAAAAGAAGGAAGTCCTCGTCCGCGACTTCCTCGGTCCCGACGACGCCAAGAAGGCGGTGCGGCACGCCATGGAACTGTACGAGAAGCTGTTCTCCTACATGCACCGTCAGACCGGCCCGCGCAGCTGAGGGGAGCGAAGGAGCGGTCAAAATCTGCAGGAGGAGACCAGACTCAACGGGCGGCAGCGGCGCCCGCTGACCGTTGCGCACCCAGACGGGCTCCGAGCGTCAGGATGAACAGCCCGAGCATGCCGACGCCGACGCCGGCCCCGACGAGCAGCGACAACGGGCTCGCGTGCACGTCCAGCGAAGGCAGCACCAGCAGGAACCGCTCGCCCAGCAGGCCGGCCAGGACGCTGGCCGCGACGACGGTGAGGCTCGCGCGCCCGCGCTTGGTACGCTCAGACAGTAGGAAGAAGAACGGGAAGACCAGCACCGTGACCAGCACGCCCACCGTGAGGAACTTCCACCCGCCGGCCCAGCGGGCGAGGAGCTGGCCCGTCTCGTCGGGCAGGTTGGCGTACCACACGGGCAGGTACGCGGCCCACAGAAGGTAGCCCCAGAAGATGATCATGGCGAACAGGAGCTTCCCGAGGTCGCCGCTGGCGAGGGCGCCTCTGTCGGGGCCCCAGGCCGCGCCCAGCGACCCCACGGCGATGGCGGCCAGGAAAGCCCCGATGAAGACGAACGGCGGGATCACGCTCGACGGCGCCCAGTCGTGGAGGTCCATCACGAGGTCCATCGCCCAGAGCGAGAGCACGGAGACGTAGACGAGAAGATAGACCACCGCGCCCCGGCTCGGCGCCGGGTCCGCCTCGGCCCTGGCGCGGCGCAGGTATCGCGCACCCAGGACGAACAGGAGTCCGGTCGCCGCCAGCTCTCGGACGCCACGCCAGGCCCACGTTGCCCAGTCCGCCTCCGCCATGCCGGGGATCCAGGCGCGGGCTCCGGCGGCCAGCACCGCGAGCACCACGAACGCGGCCGGGAAGAAGCCCGTCGCCGCCTCGACCGCGGGGAGGGCCGCCGTCGCCCACCGCCCCCGCGAGCAGCGCACCGCGGCCGAGAAGGCGACGCCCCCGGCCGCGATCCCCGCGAGGAAGAGCCACAGCGAGGCCAGGACGCCGAACGCCAACGGGGCCAGGCCGAGGAGGACGCCGCCCGCCAGCGCGACCACGCCGACCAACGCCGCGGCCGCGGCGAAACCGGCGACGCCCGCGCCGAGCGAGCCGGCGCACCGCGCGCGCAGGCCGGTCATCAGGGCCCTCCCGCCGGGGAGGTGGCCTGAACGTGCCGCACGAAGTTGACGAGGTCCCATCGGTCGGCGACCGACAGCCCCTCCGCCTGCGCGGGCATGGCGCGCCCGCCGAACGTGATCGTCCCGTAGATGTAGCCGTCGCTGCGCGCACGGATCGTCACGTAGGCGAGGTCCGGCGCCGGCGGGAAGAACTTCGACACCGGCCCGCCGCCGTGGCCCTCGGGCCCGTGACAGGCGGCGCAGCGCTCGGCGAACAGCGCCTTGCCGTGAGCGACCGACTCGGGCGTTGACGGGCTCGGGCTGCGCAGCGCCTCGGCGTCGTCACGGTCCACGAGAGCGCGTCCGGCGCCGAGCGGCACCGAGTGCTCGGGCGCGGGCCGCGGGGCGTCCTCCGGGCGCAGCGACGGCTGGTACCACATGTCGGTGCGCCAGTCGTTGGCGCAGGCGGCCGCGCCCAGCGCGATCACCGCGGCGGCGAGCATCGGCCTACGGGACACGGCGCACCTCCGCGGCCCCGTGCTCCCGCAGGATCTTCTCCGCGCCCCACGCGTCCTGGGTCGCGACGAAGATGCCGATGTGGTCGGCCGAGAAGCGCTCGTCGTACGGCACCCAACGGCGCCGGCGCCCCCGCGCCGTGGCCCCGGCGAGGGCGATCAGGTTCACGCCCGCACCGATCAGAACCGCCAGCTCGAACGCGATGATCACGAACGGTGGGATCGAGACGATCGGCTTGCCGCCGGTGACCAGCGGCCATGCGAGCGCCGTCCCGATGCACAGCGCGAACCCCGCCGCGACGCCCAGCCCCGCGGCCGAGAGCGTCACGGCGTCGAGGCGGCTGCGCGGCCGGCCGATCGCCTCCACGAGCTCGGGGAACGGCGCCGCCGATGACGCCCGCACGTCCGTGTGGCCCGCCGCCCTCAGGGCCCGTGCCGCCTCGACGGCGCTCGAGAGCTCCGCGAACACGCCAAGCGCGCCCGGATCAGATCGCATGGCCCGCCTCGTGTACTGCCGCCTCCTTCATCTCGGAGATCGACACCGCAGGGAGCAGCCGCACGAATATCAGGAACCACAGGAAGAACCATCCGAACGAACCGAACGTGATGCCGGCTTCCACCAGCGTCGGGCGGTAGATGCCCCACCAGTCGAACGGGATGCGCTCGTGGGAGAGCGAGCTCACGATGATGATGAAGCGCTCGAGCCACATGCCGACGTTGACGAGCAGGCAGATGCCGAGGAGCGCGCCCGGCTTCGTGCGCACGCGACTCGAGAACAGCAGCAGCGGGAAGACGCAGTTGCAGGCGACCATCACCCAGTACAGCGGGGCGAAGTCGCCGGCGGCGCGGTAGACGAGGATCGAGAGCTCGGGTCCGGGTCCGGCACGCCACGCCATCACGGCTTCAATGACGTAGGAGTAGGTGACGATCAGCGAGGTCAGCAGCACCATCCGCGAGGTCATGTCGAGGTGCCAGGGCGTGATCAGCTCCTCGAGGTGCAGGACCCGCCGGAGCGGCACCAGCAGCGTCACCACCATGGCGATGCCGGAGAAGATCGCGCCGGCGACGAAGTACGGCGGGAAGATCGTCGAGTGCCAGCCGGGCAGCATCGCGACCGCGAAGTCCCACGACACCACGCTGTGCACGGAGAACACCAGCGGCGTGGCGAACGCTGCGAAGTACAGGTAGGCGCGGGCGTAGTGCCGCCACTCCTCGTCGGTGCCCCGCCAGCCCGCCGCGAACACGGCGTAGAACCTGCCGCCGCCACCCCCGGCTCGCGTCGCGCAAGGAGGCGGCGTCGGGGACGATGCCGACCACCAGGAAGATCGCGCTCACGATGAAGTACGTCGAGACCGCGAAGACGTCCCACATGAGGGGCGAGCGGAAGTTGACCCAGAGGTGCCTCTGGTTGGGGTACGGGAACAGCCAGTAGGCGAACCACGGGCGGCCGAGGTGGATGACCGGGAACAGCCCGGCCGTCATCACGCCGAACACCGTCATCGCCTCCGCCACGCGGTAGATCGCCGTCCGGAACTTGGCGCGCAGGAGGAAGAGCACCGCGCTGATCAGCGTGCCGGAGTGCGCGATCCCGACCCAGAACACGAAGTTGGTGATGTAGATCGCCCACCCGGCCGGGCGGTTGAGGCCGCTCACCTGCAGGCCGTCGCGGATCTGGATCCACTCCGCCCACGCGCCGAGCGCCGCAGCGGTTGCCGCAGCCGCGATGAGGAGCAGGTGCACAGGACCCGGGCGGCCCTGCGTGGCGAGCACCTTCGCCTGGATCCTCTGGGCGGGGGTCGCGACGGCGCTCACCGTTCCTCTTCCCTCACCCTGGCGAGGTAGGTGACCGCCGGGAGCGTGTTGAGCTCGCCGAGCACGTTGTAGCCGCGCCCGTCGCGCTGGAGCGCCGCGACGCGCGAGGCGGGGTCGTCGGCGTCGCCGAAGACGATCGCCTGCGCGGGGCAGGTTTGCGCGCAGGCCGGCACGACCTCGCCGTCCCGCACCCGCCGGTGCTCGTTCTTGGCGGTGTTCTCCCCGGCGTGAATCCGCTGCACGCAGAACGTGCACTTCTCCATGACGCCCTTGGAGCGCACGCTGACGTCCGGGTTGAGCTGCATCGTCAGCGGCTGCGGGAACGAGGGGTCGCGCCAGTTGAACACGCGCACCTTGTAGGGGCAGTTGTTGGCGCAGTAGCGGGTGCCGACGCAGCGGTTGTACACCTGTGCGTTGAGACCCTCGGGCGTGGTGTAGGTGGCGTAGACCGGGCACACGGTCTCGCACGGCGCGTTGCCGCACTGCTGGCAGAGCATCGGTAGCAGGTCCACACGGGCGCCGTTGGGCTCCACGCTCACGAAGTGCTCGATCCGCAGCCACGCCATGTTGCGCCCCCGAGTCATCGCCTCCGGGCCGACGACCGGCACGTTGTTCTCGGCGTAGCAGGCGACCACGCAGGCCTGACAACCGACGCAGCGGTCCATGTCGATCGCCATCGCCCAGCGGTGCTCGGGGAACGACGGCGGCGGGTACATCCTGCCCGGCTCCGGAAGCCTGGGCACGGTCGGCGCCGCCGCGCTCACCGTGCGGACGATCGTGCGACCTTCCTCGTACGGCGTCGCGGAAAGTCGCGGCAGCGCGATGCGACGGCCGGTGAGCCGCACGTCCGCCCGCTCGCCCTGCCACAGGAGCGCTCCGGTGCGGGCATCCGCCGCCCCCGGCAGGAGCGCGAGCGGCTCCTTCCCGCCGAGAGGGACCGCAACGACGTCCTCGCGCACACCCTCGAAGATGCAGGCGGGCAGCTCGGCGGTCCCCGCCGCGGTGGCCACTGCGAGGACGTCGCCGTTGGCGACGCCCAGTCGCTTCGCGGTCGCGGGCGCGAGCTCCGCCCAGCCGGTCCACGAGATCGTCGTGAGCAGGTCCGGCAGCTCCTTGAGCCAGGGCCGCTCGCCGGCGGACCCGCTCGCTCGAGATACCGTCGGGAAAACCACGAGGTCCAGCGTGCCGGCCCCCGGCCATGGGGCCGGTGCAGCGAGGAACCCGGCGCCGGGCAGGCGCAGCGAGACGACGTCCGGCTTGACCTCCGCGACGTGCACGCCGCGCTGCTGCGCGCCCCGCTGTGCGGCCGCGAGCTCGTCCCCGGAGACGCCGGGGAAGAGCTTCGCCGTCCGCGATTGCGCGAACGCCCAGGCGTCGTCGTACGGCAGCGCCGTCGAAGGCGCCGGCAGCTTCGCCGCCACCTCGATGAGGACCTGCGAGGTGCTGCGCGTGTCCCACAGCGGCGTCATGACCGGCTGCGAGAGTGCCACGACGCCGCGGCGAGGCGAGAGGTCGCCGAACGCCTCCAGGGGGTGGTTGTCGGGCAAGCAGAGGTGCGCGAGCGCCGAGGTCTCGTCGGGGAGGTCCGAGAAGCTCACCACGAGCGGGACGCGGGCCAACGCCGCCGCGGCGCCGAGCGCGGGCGGCAGGGAACCCACCGGATCGGCGTGGTGGACGAGGAGAACGTCCACGCGGCCGGCCGCCATGTCGGCGATCAGCTGCCGGAGCGCAGGGAACGGCGATGGCGGATCCTCCGTCGCGTCGAGCCCGTAGAGGACGGTGCGGCCGATGTTGCCGAGCACGAAGTTGATGAGCTGGATCGCCAGCGCGAGCTCGGTCGCGTTGGGTCCGGCGCTCATCACGCCCGGGCCGAGCAGCGCCGAGGGCCGGCGCGTCGCCAGCTCCTTCGCGAGGTTCTCGAGCGCCGCCGGCGGTACACCGGCCCGGCGCTCGGCATCCGCGGGGTCGACCCAGGCGACCTCGTGCAGGATCGCCGGCGCGTCGGCCCCGAGCTCGGGGAACCGGTTCGTCGGGTCGCACAGCAACCGCAGCAGCGCCAGCGCGACCCAGAGCTCGCCGCCGGGCCGCACCGAGAGCCAGGAATCCGCGGAGACGCCGGTCCCGCCCAGCCGCGGGCCGATCCACACGAGGCGCGTCCGCTCCGGGCCCACCTTGCCCCGCCCGCTCGCGAAGTCGCGGGTCAGCTCCACGGGAGAGAGCCAGGTCTCCAGGAAGTCGGCGCCGAACGACACGACCGTGCGGGCCGCCGCGAGGTCGAACGCCGGCAGCTCGGCACGGCCGAACAGCAGCCGTCCCGCCTCGCGCAGCGCCGCCAGGTCGAACGGCTCCAGCACGACGCGCTGCTCCGGCGCCGCGCCGATCGACTTCATGAACTCCTTCTGCAGGTCCCCGCAGCTCCCCGGTTCGGGCCGGGTCAGCAGGCGGATGCCCGCCGGGGTCTTGCTCCGCGCGGCCGCCAGCGCGTCGACGAGCACGGCCTCGGCGTCGTCCCAGCTCGCGCTCTCGAGCTTCCCGTGCGCCCCCCGGCGGGCCGGCCCGCGCAGGCGCTCCGGCGCGTAGAGGCCCTGCAGCGCGGCCTGGCCGCGCGCGCACAGCGCCCCGCGCCCGATCGGATCGTCGGGGTTCCCCTCGAGCTTGACGACCCGCCCCTCACGGGTGCGCGCGGTCACGCCGCACCCCGCCCCGCACTCCCGGCACACCGTCCGGTAGAAGAGCGGCACGCCGGGGACGATCTCCTCGGGCGGCACCAGGTACGGGATCAGCTTCTGCGGCCCGGGCGCGGGCGAGCAGCCCGCCAGTACGCCCGCGGCCCCCGCGAGCTTGAGCAGCGTGCGCCGGTCCAGGCCCTTACGATCCTCGTCAGCCATCGCGCCTCACTTGTGGCACGTCAGGCAGTCGGTGGACGCCCGGCGCTGCCGGTGGCAATCCACGCACCACCCCATCGTCAACGGGCTCACTTGCCGCACGACGTCCATCGCCTGCACCTCCCCGTGGCACGTCTGGCACGCGAGGCCCGCGGCGATGTGGCGTTCATGCGTGAAACGAACGTGGTCGGGGACGCGGTAGACGCGGTTCCACTCGAGTACCTTCCCGTCCTGGTAGGTCTTGATCACGAGCTGGACGTCCTGCTTGTCCCGGGCGACGAACTTGTGGCAGCCGAAGCAGCGGGCCATCGACGGGATCCCGGCGACCGGGGCGTGCTCCGCGTAGGCGTGGCACATCCGGCAGCCGATCCCGTTCACGCCCGCGTGGACCTTGTGGCTGAACGGCACCGGTTGCGGCGGCGGCGCCGGCTGCGCGCACGCGAGCACCGCGATCACCGGGACCAACGCCCCGAGCGGTGGCCTGGGCATCGGTCCTCAGCGATGCAGCGAGAAGCTCACCTCGGCGGTCTTGCCTTCAGCGACCGTGACCTTCTTGTCGGCGGCCTTGAGGTGCGAGTTCCACACCGAGATCGTGTACGTACCCGGCGGGACGCCCGTGAGCGTGTAGCGACCGTCCTTCTCGACCACCGCGGAGTAGGGGTTCTGGCCGACGAAGATGTACGCCAACATCTCCGGGTGCAGGCTGCACAACTGGGTGTAGACGCCGGCGGTCTTGAAGGTGTAGCTCCGCTTCTCCTCCGGCTTGAAGTTGCCGAGGTTGTACGTCTCGTTGTCGGGCGAGTACACGTTGTGGGCGAGCGTGTCGTGATTGAGGAAGTCCACCGTGTCGCCCTGGCTGACGGCCACGACGTGCGGCATGAACGTCTTCCCCTTCTGGTCGAGCGAAACCGTCCTCGGGGCCGCGCTCCCCGGCGCCTCCTTGATGTACACCACGGTCTCCTCGAGATACTTGGCCGGCGTCGCGTCGACCTTCCCGGCCACGGTGCCCCCCGCCGCCGCCCCGACCCCGGCCGACGCGCCGAAGACGGCCAGCGCGGCAATCAGCGCGCGAGCGACCCTTCCGTTCCCGGACGGTACCGAACCCTTTTGGAACCCCATCGAGAGCCTCCCTTCCCCGCCCACGCCCTCAGAACGCGTAGGCCATCCCCACCGTGACCGCCTCCACCTCGCGGCCCACCGCCGCGGTCGGCGTCGCGGGCACGGCGAACCCGCCGGCCGGGCCCCACCCGCCGGGGGGCGCTCCGCTGGCCGACTCGATCCACCCCGACAGCGTGAACTTAAGGTTCGGGCGCGCCAGGATCGCCGCCCCCAGCACGAACCGCGAGTCGCTCACCTCGGGCCCCACGTCCGGCTTGAGGCGGAGGTACTCGAAGCGGACCGCGGGGACGAGCCAGGGGTAGGCGACGTAGGAGAGTTCGTTGTACTGCGCCAGGGCGTCGACGCCGACCCCGCCCAACAGCGCGCTGTCGTGCTGCTCCTTGTACACGCCGGTGTTGAGTTCCCAGGAACCCCACTGTGCGCGTACGCCGCCCCCGAACGTGCGCGCCCCGTCGGAGAGCACGGACCCGTCGGAGGCGCTGAAGCGCGAGATCGACCGGTAGTAGAACGCGTCGAGCGTGAGTGCGTTCTCCGCCCACGGCTTCATGGGGTCGGGCGGCGCGCTGGACGCTTCGGCGTCGAGCGGCATGCCGCCGAACTTGTAGCCGACGTGGGCGAAGAAGTCGTTCGGGTTGCGCACGTCCACGTTCGACCCGTCGTTGACGCCGAACGAGTAGTCGAACCGTCCCCGGATGGTGCCGGTGGCGGCGATGGTGTTGTACGCGTTGGTGAGGTTCCAGGAGTCGCTCGACGCCCCGTACAGCGCGGTCGTGGACAGCGCCGGCAGCTCCATGTCGGCCACGTACGAGGAGTGCGGCCCGAAGCTCGTGAGCGTCGGGATGTCCTTGCCCACCGCTACGTTGAATGCGTGCTTGGCGAACAGCAGGTCGTTGAAGTAGACGGCGGCGTGCTCGAGCGACGCGCTGCCGTCGGCGAACGTGACTTCCCCGAAGAACGTGATCGTGTCGTCGAACGAGCCGCCCGCCCAGATGTGGCCCTCGTCGAGCAGCGTCGTGAGGTTCGCCCTCGCGCCGTTGTCCGCCTGTGCGGCCCCCGAGCTGGTCGACGGGTGGAAGATCGCCTGCCCGTTGAAACCGAGCGCGATCGGTATCGAACCCGGGAGCACCCCCGGCCACACCGACTTCGGGAACTGCTTCTTGGCGACGTCCTGGCCGAGCGGGATTCCGCCCTCCTTCACGTAATCGCTGTCGACGCCGGGGAACCGGTAGCCGTTGCGGCGGAACGCCTCCCCGAACGGGTTGAGCTTCGGGTAGACCGTGTGGCAGGTCAGGCAGCTCGTCTGGTACTTGCGCGCGAACGCAGGCACTCCGACCGCGGACTTCGCGCTCGCGAGCAGCAGCACGAAGATCGCCGTGACGCCCGCCCGCATGGGCCACCTGCCGAAACGCGGGAACCCGCTCTGGACCATGGCGCCGCCTCCGAGATGTGACTTCTACGCTGCGACTCATTTTAACGCAAGTGGGTTTGAGCTATTCCGAGAGCGCGCAAGGCCCCGGAGCGCAGCCGGCACCGAAACAAACCCGCCGACGCACGCGTTGCCGATCTTGCGCCGTGGCGGCGATACCGTGCCGGGGGAACGGGCACGATCCCGCCGTCATCATCACGCGGGCCGGCCTTCCCGGGCCGATCTCGCGGAAGGGACGACGATGAAGCCGCTTCGTCACATCGCGGCGGCTCTCGCGGCCGCCGCAAGCATCCTGACGCCCCGCGTGTCGAGGGCGTGTTCGAGCTGCGGCTGTATCCTCAGCTCCGACTGGGCGAGCCAGGGGTACGTCGCGGGCGCCGGGTTCCACCTCGATCTCCGTCTCGACGCGTTCGACCAGGACGCGCTGAGGGCAGGCACCGGCGCCGTCGACAGGAGACGCATCGCGCTGCCGGCCGACCGCGAGATCCAGCAGACGACGATCAACCGGAACCTCGCGTTGAACCTGGACTACAGCTCGAACGCCGTCTGGGGCGTGAGCGTGCAGGTCCCGTTCTTCGATCGCCGGCACACGACCGTCGCCGCCGGCGATACGGCGGCGTCCGCGTCGCACACGCGCAGCATCGGCGACGTTCGCGTCATCGGCCGCTACCAGGGGTTCTCGCCGGACCGCACCACCGGCGCCCAGTTCGGCCTCAAGCTCGCGACCGGCGCCTTCAATGCCGGCTTCACCGGCGGCCCCGAGGCGGGCGTTCCGCTGGACCGGGGGCTGCAGCCCGGCACCGGCACGACCGACGTGCTCCTCGGCGCCTACCACTTCGGCGCGCTCGGACGGTACTGGAACTACTTCGCGCAGGCGCTCGTACAGCAACCGCTGAACTCCCGCCGCAACTTCAAGCCGGGAACCGGGCTCAACGTGAACGCCGGCGTCCGGTACACGGCGAACCGCTCCGTGGTCCCCCAGATCCAGGTCAACCTCAGGGCCGAGAAGCGCGAGTCGGGCGCCGAGGCCGACGTCGAGAACAGCGGGGCGACGCTCGTGTACCTCGGGCCGGGGATCACCGTCCGCGTCGTGCCCGGCCTTGCGGCGTACGCCTTCGTCCAGGTCCCGGTCTACGAGAACGTCAACGGCTACCAGCTCGAACCGCGGTTCGCGGCTTCGGTCGGCCTGAGCTCGTCGTTCTGAGGGCGGCGACACCGCCCGCGCTCGGGCCGTTCCCAACCGGCGGCAGGGGACTCACGACGGCTTCAGCCGGTCGCCGGCCTCGCGCACCGACCGCCCGCGCGCTCGAGCGCCCCCGGCGCGACGCGCCGGCGCCTCGTCCGCCGGACAGGCGCGCCCACGGACGCCACTCGGGTAGTCGATCACCTGGGCGAGCCCCGCGGCCGGGGCCGGACGCTCGCCCGTGCGCACCGGCTTGAACGCCACGGCGCGGCCCGCGCGGATGAGGTCGCTCGCTTCGTTCAGGGCGCAGTTGGGACAGAAGACCTTCCCCCCCGAGCGGTAAGGCCGGAGAGCCGGCCGCCTGCACACGTCGCAGACATAGAAGCGTACGATCACTTCTCCCCCCTCGTGCGCGGCGCGGGCCGGCGCACTGATCACGACCTGTCGGAGTCCCTAGGGTGTCACTTGGCTCGAAGAACCCGGCGCTCGGCCGGGACATTTCCTGTCCGGCCGGCGGCGGACGACGGAACCTCGCCGAGCGGACGGCTGCGGCGCGTGACGGACGGTGCGCCGCTACGCCGGCCCGGCGGCGAGCGCCGCGCGGACCCGCTCGGCCATCTGCGGCGGCGTCATCGGCACTCGTGGCGCCGGGTCGGGGTCGGCGGCGTCCACCGCGAGGTCGAGGAACGCAGGCCCCGGCGCCGCGAGCCACGAGTCCACCGCGGCACGCGCCCGGCCGGGGTCCTCGCATCGCCGAGCCCACGGGTAGCCGGCGCCGGCGGCCGCGGCGGCCAGGTCGACCTGACGCGAGAGGGCCGGCTGGCCGCCGGTGGTCGCGTAGCAGCCGTTGTCGAGTACCAGGTGGTAGAGGTTCGACGGCCTGAGACCGCCGACGAGGGCGAGCCCGCCGAACCCCATCAGCAGGTTGCCGTCGCCGTCGAGGGCGACGACGCGCTCGGGGCGGGTCATCGCCAGCCCGAGCGCGATCGAGGCCACCTGGCCCATCGAGCCCAACATGTAGAACGTCCTCGCGCGGTCGCACGCCCGGAACGCCTCGCGCGAGATCGCGCCGTCGGCGGCGACCACGATGTCGTCGTCGCGGAGGACGGACAGGGCGAGGGCGACGGCTTCGGCGCGCGTCATCCGTCCGCCCCCTTGCCGACCAGCAGCACGGCCGGCCCCCGCTCGCGTTCGGCGGTGTCCACGAGCCAGCGGGCGTCCTCGCCCTCGGACCCCGGCGCGGCCTGCCGCCACGGGATCCCGAAAAGCTCCAACATCCGGCGCGTGCGCTGGCCCAGGATGCGGTGCTCCTCGTAGTCGCTGGGCGCGCCCCGGTCGGACACCAGCATCGGCAGGGGCACCCCGTACATCAGGTGCAGCGAGGTCAGCACCTCGAGGCAGTAACCGAGCCCGGAGTTCTGCATCACGGCCGCGGCGCGCCTGCCGCCGAGCCAGGCGCCGACGCACGCCGCCACGGCGTGGTCCTCCCGGACGGCGGGCAGGAACGCGTTCGGCTCCAGCTCGCGGCACCCTTCGAAGAACGCCTTCAGGTACGAGCACGGGACGCCCGCCACGAAGTCGACGCCCGCAGCGCGCAGCGCGTCGAGCCGACGCGAGACGCTCACTTCTTCGGCTCCGGTGCGAGCAGCTCGGTGTCGGGGATCGAGTCGGGCGTGATCCGGGGTCCGTTCTTCAGGTCTTCGCGAATGATCAGGTCCAGGAACATGTCGCGCACGCCGGCCTTGCCGCGCCGCTTGAAGACCTGGGCGACGTCGCGTGCGGAGAGCCTGATCCCCGTCATCGCGTGCAGGTACTGCGTGAACACGCGGGGGCGCGAAAGGAAGCTCACCACCAGCAGCACGAGCAGGACACCCACGGCCAGCACGAGGTACGTCGTCATCTGCTGCGTCAGCTCAATCATCGGTGGCGTCCTCCTCGCCGTTTGTCCGCGCGGTCGCGTCGACCTCGCCGAAGTAGTCCGCCGGGACCAGAACCTCGCGCCCCCGCGAACCTTGTGAGGGGCCGACAACGCCCTCCTGCTCCATCATATCGAGCAGGCGGGCGGAGCGGGCGTAGCCCAGGCGCAGTTTGCGCTGGATGTACGAGGCCGACGCCTTCCGCGAGCCGACGACCAGCCGCGCGGCCTGGTCGTACATCGGGTCGTCCCACTCGGCCCCGCCGCCGAGCCCGACGCCGGGTTCCGGCTCGGCGGTCACGGCGGGGTCGAACTCGGGCTTGCCGAGGCGGCGCAGATGCTTGAGCACCGTGAGGATCTCTTCCTCGCGCACGAGGCAGCCGTGGAGGCGGATCGGCCTCGAGGTGCCGGCGGCCAGGTAGAGCATGTCGCCCATGCCGAGCAGGCACTCCGCGCCCTCGGTGTCGAGGATCGTCCGCGAGTCGAAGCGCGTCCGTACCTTGTAGGAAATCCGGCAGGGGAAGTTCGCCTTGATCACCCCGGTCACGATGTCCACGCTCGGCCGCTGGGTGGCGAACAGGAGGTGGATGCCCACGGCGCGCGCCATCTGCGAGAGGTGCCCGATGGAGTCCTCGACCTCGGAGGCGCACGTCATCATGAGATCGGCGAGCTCGTCGATGATGACCACGATGAACGGCAGCGGCTTGAGCTCCTCGGTGCCGGCGTTCTCCGCGGCCACGCGGCGCGCCTCGGCGTCGCCCAGCAGCGCGTTGTACTGGGTCAGGTTGCGGACCTTGCAGACCGCGAGCAGCGCGTAGCGCTCGCGCATCTGGCGCACCGCCCAGCGCAACGCGCGCGCCGCCTCCTTCGGGTCCGAGATGATCGGGGTCAGGAGGTGCGGCAGCTTCTCGTACATCCCCAGCTCGACCTGTTTGGGGTCGATGAGGATGAACCTCACCTGGTCGGGCGTGGCCTTGAAGAGGATCGACATGATCATCGCGTTGATGCCGACGCTCTTGCCCGAGCCGGTGAAGCCGCCGATCAGCAGGTGCGGCATCCGCTGCATGTCGGCGACGAACGGCCTGCCGTGGATGTCCTTGCCCAGCGCCAGGGTCAGCGGCGAGGCGGAATGGACGAACTTCGAGGACTCGATCAGCTCGCGGAGGACGATCGTCTGGCGCTCGGGGTTGGGCACCTCGATCCCGACCGTCGCCTTGCCGGGTATGCGCTCGATCCGCACCGCCTCGACCTGGAGGCCGAGGGCGAGGTCCTCCTCGAGGCGGACGACCTGGGCGTACTTGACCCCCGCGGCGGGACGGAACTCGTAGGTCGTGATGACCGGGCCCGGCAGCACGTCCTCGACCCTGCCGTCGACCCGGAACTCCTGGCACTTCGCCTCGACGTGCTCCCGCATCGCGGCGAGGTGCTTCGGGTCGAGCTCCGGCGCCGGGGGCGGCACCAGCAGCATCGTCTTCTCCGGGAGCGGCGAGATCGGGGCCTCGGGGAAGTCGAACCTCTCCTGCACCTGCACGGCCTCGACCCGCCGTGCCGCCGCGCGCTGCGCCCGCGGGGCGGGCTGAGCCTCCTGTGGCGCCGCCGTGCGATCGCTCGCAGAGACGCGCTGCGGAGGCGGCGTCTCGGCGACCACGGCTACCTGATGGAGGCGCCGGATCCGGAAGCGCGCCTCGCCGCTTCGCTCGCGAGCCAGGAGCAGCGGGCGCGGGGCGCCCGGGTGGCGGTCCTGGTGGCGCCGGAGCAGCTCCCGCCGCATGACGCCGCGGCGCCGGTCCTCGCGCCGCCGCGCCAGGCGCGCCGCCATCTCGGAACGCTTGCGGCCGGCCAGCGCGCCCACGCCCGAGAGGACCAGCGCGAGCGAGCCGCGGACGCCGAACACCACGCCCGCCAGCAGCGCGGCGCCGCACACGAGCACCGCGCCGACCGCCCCGAGCGACTCGCCCAGGCCGCGCACCACGAGCCGTCCCAGCTCCCCGCCCCACTCCAGCTCGCCCCCGCGGAACGGGGTCTTCCCGACCAGCGCCGTGAGCACGCCGTCCGCACCCACCAGCGCCGCCACCCACGCGGTTCCCTGGATGCCCGGGGACTCCAGCTCCCGCCCGTGCAGCCAGTGCCAGCCCACCACGAGCATGATGACCGGCACCCCGAGCGCCGCCACGCCGAAGAGACCGACGGCTACGCCCGCGATCGCCGCGCCGCCAACCGACAGGAGGTTGTGGACGACGTCGCTGCCTGCCGCGAACAACGAGGGGTCGAGCGGGTGGTAGGTGACCACGGCCAGCAGCACCAGCAGGCCCATGAGGGCGAGCAGGTATCCGGCGATCTCGCGGGTGATCTCCTCGCGGGTGCGCGCCATCACCACACGCCCAGTTTCGCGAGCACGACGGTGAGCACGGCGAGCGGAATCAAGTACCAGGCGAACACGTGGAGGCGGCCGACCTGGACGAGGCGCCGGACGAGAAGCAGCGAGGCGAACCCCACGACGGCCGCCGTGAGCGCGCCCACGGTCGCAGCCGTCGCGAGGCCGTGCGCCGCCGACAGTTCGGCCCGGTGCGTCCAGCCCTCGACGACGGCGGCCCCGAGGATCGCCGGGACCGAGAGGAGGAACGAGAAGTCGGCCGCCCACCGCCGCTCGAGCCGCATCCCGAGGCCTGCGCAGATCGTGGTCCCGGATCGGGACATGCCCGGCAGGAGCACGACCGCGCCCTGCGCGAGGCCGACCGCGGCGGCGGCGCTCCAGGTCATGGCCGGGCCCTCGGTCCGGCCGCCGGCGTTGCGCGTGAGGATCAGCAGCACCGCGGTCACCGCGAATCCGGCGGCCACGAGCATCGGATACCGAACGGCGTCCTCGGCCCAGCGGCGCAGGGGCAGCGCGAGCAGCGACGTCATCGCCATCGCCAGCACGAGCTGGGCGGTCAGGCGGGCGAGGTACCGGTGCCGCACCACCTCCTGCAGCCGGCGCCACTCCATGGCGACGATGGCGAGCACGGTGCCGAGGTGGAGCGCGACGTCGAAGACCAGGCCCGGCTGTGAGAAGCCCGGCAGGAGCGCCTGCACGAGGGCGAGATGCCCGCGCGACGACACCGGCAGGAACTCCGTGAGCCCTTGCACGACGCCGAGGAGAACCGCTTGCCACACGCTCATCTACGACTCCACGACCAGCGCCACCACGACGGGCCGGCGCCGGGTGCGCCGGCGCACCTCACTCCGCAGCCATCGCGTCATTGTACTGCGCAGCCAGTCGGGGTCCCGGCGCGCGAGCGTTCCGGCGCGGGCGACCTCCGCGCCGAGGCTCGCCTCGAGGCGGTCCTTGAGCGCCGCGTCCATCGGCATCCCGGAGACGTGCAGCTGCACCGCCGCGATCGGAGCGCCCCCGCTGCGCGAGCACGGCAGCACCGCCACGACGAGCCCCTCCCGCGCGAGCGACCTGCGGTGACTGAGGATGGCGGGGTCGAGGACCTCCTCCCCGACGTCGTCGAGGAGGATGCGGCCGACCTGGCGGAGCGCCCCGGTCGCGGCGACCCCGCGCGACGACCAGGCCACCTCCTCGCCGTTCTCGACGACCAGCGTGCGGATCCCGCGTCCCCTGGCCAGCTCCGCGACCGCTTCGAGATGGCGGCGGCGGCCGTGGACGGGCACGACCCAGCTCGGCCGCAGCAGCTCGAGGAGCCGCTGCAGCTCGGCGCGGTGCGGGTGCCCGGAGGCGTGGATGGGGGCCTCGGCGGCGGTCACGACGCGGGCGCCCCGGCGCACGCAGTGATCGAACAGCACCGCCAGGCGGCGCTCGTTGCCGGGGATGATGCGGGCCGCGTGCAGGACGGTGTCCCCGGGCCGGAGACGCAGGCCAGGGAGCAGGTCCACGCCCAGGCGCGAGAACGCCGAACCCGGCTCGCCCTGGGAGCCGGTCGCGACCACCACCACCCGGTCGCGGGGCAACTGGGGGAGCTCGCGGGCCGGTCGCACCAGGCCCGGCGGCAGGCCGAGGCCGCCGAGGCGCCCCTGCACCTCGAGCGACTCGACCAGGCCCCGCCCCACCGGCACGACCAGTCGGCCCACGGAGGCCGCGGCGCGGGCGACCTGCCTGAACCTCCCGAGCTGCGAGGCGAACGACACCGTGATCACGGCCCCCGGCGCCTTGCGCACCTGCTCCTCGAGCGCGGCCGCGACGGTCGCCTCGGAGGGCGGCGCGGTCTCCACGAGCGCGTTGGTCGAGTCGAGGAGCAGCACGCCTGTCCCCGCGTCGCCCCAGCGCGCCAGCGCCTCCTCCGAGGTCGTCTCGTCGAGCGCCGACGGCGCGAGCCGGAGGTCTGTGGCCAGGACCAGCGTGCCGTCACTCCCCTCCGCCCGGATCGCGACCGCCCCCGGGATCGAGTGCGAGACCGGAAGCGCCTCGACCGCGAACGGTCCGACCTCCGTCCTCACGGCCGCCTTGAGCTCGCGCCCGGCGATCGCGGCGCCGTCGCCGAGCGCCCGGCGCACCCACGTGAGGGTCGTGCGGCTCGCGACGACCTCGATCTGGGCGTACGCCTCCCGGAGGAACGCCAGCCCCTTCACGTGGTCGTCGTGGGCGTGCGTGAGCACCACCGCGGCCGGGCCGCTGCCCCCGAGTGCGGCGAAGTCCGGCACCTCGTAGCCGACGCCGAAGTCCGCGAGGTCGGAGAAGGCTGCGCCGGCGTCGATGAGCGTTCGCGCTCCCGCGTCGTCCTCGAGGAGGAGCGAGTTGGCGCCGAATTCTCCGAGACCTCCCAGCGCCACGAGCTTCGCCATCACGCGCCCCCGCCGCGCTTCCCGGCGGGCTCCGGCTCCTGAGCCGCCGGCGCCGGCAACTCGGCCGCCAGCGCCAGCCAGTCCGGCAGGGTCAGATCCTGCGGGCGCGCCCGGTCCGGAACCCCGCTCGCGGCGCACGCGGCGGCGATCGCAGCGGGGGGCGCCGTCGCGGCGAGCCCGTTCGAGATCGTCTTGCGCCGGTGGGCGAACGAGGCCGACGCCAGGGCCAGCGCCCGCTCGACGCCGGCCGGCGGAGGCCGGAGCGACAGGCGGACGACGGCCGATGTGACCTTCGGAGGCGGCGTGAAGCGGCCGGGCGGCACCTCGAAGAGGAGGGCGGCCGCGGCGTGCGCCTCGACCTCGAGCGTGAGCAGCCCGCGCGCCGCCCCGCCGGGCGGCGCGACGAGTCGGCGCGCGACCTCGAGCTGCACCATGACGACCAGCAACGGGAAGAGGTCGTGGCGCACGAGGAGGCGACGGAGGATCGGCGAGCCCACGCTGTACGGGAGGTTCGCCGCGACCTGCCAGGGGCCGCCGTCGGCGAGTTCGTCGAGGTCGTCGGCCAAAGCGTCGGCGTGGCGGACCTCGAGCCCGGTCGGGCGTCCGAGGCGGGCGGCGAGACTGTTCGCGAGGGCGCCGTCGAGCTCGACCGCCCGAACCTGTGGGAAACGCGCCACGAGCGGAGCGGTCAACGCGCCCCGGCCGGAGCCGATCTCCAGGACCCTGGACGGACGGTCGGCGAGCGCGGCGGCGATGGCCCTCGCCGTCGCGGCGTCGTGCAGGAAGTGCTGCCCGAGCCTCTGCCGCCGCGTCCGCAAGGTTGCCACCCCCGTCCCGTCCTGCCTACAATACCTTCATCAAGGGGTGGGCGCGACCGGGAAGACCGGTCGTGCGCGTCCGCGCATCGGGATGGAATCGCGGCGGCGCTCGCGCGATTGTCAGCGTATGGGCGAGGCAGCCGAGGCGCCCGCCCCGGGGAAAGTGAGGTAGGTCGCCATGGCTGGTAACGTCACTCAGGTCACCGACGCCACCTTCGAGAACACCGTCGTCAACGGAGACAAGCCCGCAATGGTCGATTTCTGGGCCACCTGGTGCGGCCCGTGCAAGATCATCGCCCCCCACGTGGAGGCGCTCGCCGAGGAATTCTCCGGCAAGGCCGTGGTCGCCAAGTTGGACGTGGACTCCAACCGTCAAACGGCCATCAAGTTCGGCATCCAGTCGATCCCGACGCTGCTCTTCTTCAAGGGCGGCAAGCTGGTCGACCGCGTCATAGGCGCCGTCGACAAGAAGGTGCTCAAGGAGAAGCTGACCGCTCTGCTGTGACGCAGTGCGGCACAGCAGAGCGGTCATGGTGAGGCCGTGCAGCGGCCGACACCATCCCAATCGCAGCGAGATGTCCTCGCTGATGGTCGGAGCGGTCATGGTGAGGCCGTGCAGCGGCCGACACCATCCCAATCGCAGCGAGATGTCCTCGCTGATGGTCGGAGCGGTCATGGTGAGGCCGTGCAGCGGCCGACACCATCCCAATCGCAGCGATATGTCCTCGCTGATGGTCGGAGCGGTCATGGTGAGGCCGTGCAGCGGCCGACACCATCCCAATCGCAGCGAGATGTCCTCGCTGATGGTCGGAGCGGTCATGGTGAGGCCGTGCAGCGGCCGACACCATCCCAATCGCAGCGATATGTCCTCGCTGATGGTCGGAGCGGTCATGGTGAGGCCGTGCAGCGGCCGACACCATCCCCGGGGAGCGGCGAGCGATCATGGCGGCCTCGCCAACCACGTTGACGATCGACGGTCCTCGCGGTCCGGTCGCGTACGAGCGCTGGGGCAGCGGGCCGCCGCTGCTCCTCCTCGCAGGCCTCGGCTCGCGGGCCCGGCTCTGGGGCGAGCTCCCGCGCTTGCTCGCCGAGCGCTACACGGTCCTCGCGCCCGACAACCGGGGCGTGGGCGGCTCGCGCGGCGGCGACCCGTTCACGCTCGACGGCGCCTCGGATGACGCGGCGCTCGTCGTCGCCGACGGCGGCGGCGGTGCGGCCGGGACGCTCGGCGTTTCGATGGGGGGCCTCATTGCGTGCCGGCTCGCGGCGCGCCACCCGAGCGCCGTCAGCCGGCTCGTCGTGGCCTCGTGCGGCGCCAGCCTCACCCCGTCCCATAGGCGCGTGCTGCGCTTCTTCGAGCTCGCGTTCACCCGCCTCGAGCCACGCGAGGCCGCCGAGGCGTTCATGGCGTTCGCCTTCGGCGCCGCGTTCGCCGACGCCTACCCGGGGTTCGTGGATCAGGCCGCGCGCCTGTGGACGCTCGACCCGGAGGACCGCCCGGGCGCGCTCGGCCAGCTCGCGCACCTCAGTGCAGGCTGGGACCTCCGCGGGGAGCTCGGCTCGATCGGGTGTCCGACGCTCGTCCTCGCGGGCGAGCACGACCCGATCGTGCCGGCGGCCTCGACGCGCGCGCTCGCGGCCGCCATCCCCGAGGCGCGCTACCGCGAGGTCCCCGGCGCCGCCCACTCCGTGCTCGCCGAGGGCGGCGCCGCGCTGCTCGCCGAGGTGATCGAGTTCCTCTCAACCTAGCGGGCAACCGTCCGGACGGCCCGGGCGCGTAGAATCGCAACCGGTGCACCCGCCCGACGAACACCGCCCGCAGGACGCCCGACCCGCCGTCGAACCGGCGCTCGCGGAGCTGCGCGCCCGGCTGGACGTCGACCTCGACGCGCTCAACCAGGCCATAGCCGGTATCGACCAGGCCCAGGCCGACTGGAAGCCTTCGCTCAGCGGCTGGTCGGTGGGGGAAACCATCCATCACCTCGTGCTCTCGAACCGCACGTTTGCCCTCGTCGCCCGCAAGCTCGTCCAACAGGGGCGGCGCGAGGGGCTGACGGCGCGCCCGGATGGGCGCCGTTCGTGGCCGCGCCTGCGCTCGGTAGCCGACGTCGCCGTTTCGGGGCCGGCACGGAACCCCGAGCGCGTCACGCCGACCCAGGGGCTGCCGATCGAGAAGCTGCGCAGGGACCTGGTCGAGAGCCACGGTGCGGTCGAGGCGATGATCCCCGCACTCGCGGGCCTGGACATCGAGGCGCTCCACCTCCCCCACCCCTTCGGCTTCGAGCTGAACCTCTTCCAGTGGATCGACATCGCCGGCGCGCACGAGCGCCGTCACCTGGAACAGATTCGCCGCACCCTCGCCGCTCCCGGCTTCCCGACGCGGCGCGCCTGAGCGGCCCCCGCGGCCGGCAGGATTCCGTTACAGTGGCGCCGTGCACTCGAGGTTGGCCCGCTCGGCGCTCCTGCTCGCGGCGGTCTTCGCCGCCGGCACCGCCGGATTCCGACTGACCGAGAGGCTTCCATGGTGGGACGCGTTCTACCGGACCGTCCTGGTGGTCACCACGGTGGGATTCAACGAGATCTCCACGCTCTCGCGCGCAGGCCAGGCGCTGACCGTGGCCCTGCTGGCGGGCGGCCTCGGCCTGCTCCTCCTGGTCGCCACCGACGTCGGCCGGTCGGTCGTCGAGGGCGAGGTGCGCGAGGCTCTCGGGCAGGTTCGGAGGTCACGGATGATCGAACGCCTCTCGGGTCACGAGATCGTTTGCGGGTGGGGACGCATGGGGCAGGCCGTCGTGGACGAGCTGCGCCGCGCCCAGTCGACGGTCGTCGTCATCGAGTCGAAGCCGGAGAAGGTGCAGCGCCTCAAGGAGCTGGCGGTGCCCGTGGTCGCGGGCGACGCGACCAACGAAGCCGTGCTCCGCTCCGCGGGCATCGAGCGTGCCCGCGGCCTCGTCGCCTGCCTCAACGACGACGCCCACAACGTCTACACGGTTCTGACCGCGCGCTCCCTCAGCCCGGATCTCTTCATCGTGGCGAGGGCGAGCGAGGAAGGCGCCGAGGAGCGGCTCACGCGCGCCGGCGCGACCCGCGTCGTCAACCCGTACCGCAACGGAGGGATGCGGCTCGCCCACCTGCTGGTGAAGCCCGCGGTGGTGGATTTTCTCGACTTCTCGCTGGGCGCCGGGAAGGTCCCCGGGCTGGAGCTCGAGCAGGTGCGCCTCGCCTCGTCCAGCCCGCTGGTGGGCTCGACGCTCGCGGAGGCCGACCTGCGGCGGCGGTACGGCATCGGCGTCGTCGCGGTGCAACGCGGGGCGACGCTGTTCCCCAACCCCGAGCCCAACCTCGCTCTCGCCGAGGGCGACGTCCTGGTCGTGCTCGGCGTCCCCGCCCACCTCGAGGAGTTCGAGTCGATGCTCCGCTCGACGAGCGGGAAGGAGGCCTGAAATGCGGATCTGCCGGGTTTCGGTCGCGGGCGCCGCGCACTGGGGCGTGGTCGAGGGTGATCTCGTGACCCTCCTGGCGGGGCCGCCCTGGGACGGCGTGCGGAAGGTCGGCGGCGCGATGCCGCTCGCCACGGCCGCGCTGTTGCCGCCGTGCGAGCCGACCAAGGTCGTCGCGGTCGGGCTCAACTACCGGGCCCACGCGGCGGAGATGGGCAAGGAGCTGCCCGAGGAGCCGCTCATCTTCCTCAAGGCACCGTCCGCGCTCCTTGGCCAGGGCGGCGCCGTGGTGCTGACTCGCCAGTCGTCGCGGGTCGAGCACGAGGGCGAGCTCGCGCTGGTGATCGGCAAGCGGGCCTCGCGGGTGACGGCGCAGGAGGCGCTCGCGCACGTCCTCGGCTACACCTGTCTGGACGACGTCACGGCCCGCGACATCCAGCACAGGGAGAAGCTGTACGCGCGGGCCAAGGGGTTCGACACGTTCTGCCCGGTCGGGCCGTGGCTCGAGACCGAGGTGGCCGACCCGCAGCGGCTCGACCTCGCGCTCCGGGTCAACGGAGCGATCCGCCAGAGCGGGACGACCGCCGACATGATCTTCCCGGTAGCCGAGGTGATCGCGTTCATCTCGCACGTCATGACGCTGTTCCCGGGCGACCTCGTCACCACGGGCACGCCTCCCGGCGTCGGGCGGCTGGCCGCCGGCGACCGGGTCGAGGTCGAGATCTCGGGGATCGGCACGCTCTCGCACACGGTTGTCGGCGAGCCCGGACCCGCCTGAGCGGGCAGCACGCGCGCCGCGCCGCGGGCGGTTCCGGTCCGCCCCGGCGCGCGCGCCTTGGGCCACGCCGGAGCGTGTCCCGGTGTCACCGGTCTTGACGGTCCCGGCGGACGCTGGTATTTTTCTCCCCCACCCGCGCCAGCGGGTGTCGAGCGGGAATAACTCAGTGGTAGAGTGCGACCTTGCCAAGGTCGAAGTCGCGGGTTCAAATCCCGTTTCCCGCTCCATCTTCCTTCTGCGGGGGGCCGCACGCTCCCCGCTCCCAAACTCCGCCGTCGTAGAGACCGGGGTCCGGGTTCCGGGGTCCGTGGTCAGATAGGGACCAGAGCCCAGGCCGAAGGCACGCGGCCGAGGGCGGCCGCGCCACAAGAGGCCTCGGTGTAGACATGGGGGGCGGGCGCCCCCGCCGGCCGAGCCAAGCGAAGCGGCTGGTTCGGTACCGGCCGCGCCGATGAACCGACGACGGCGGCGCCGAACCCGGCGAACGGCGATACGATGGAATCGAAGCCACGGCGCGACTCACAGGGCGCTCGGCGGACAAGCGCCGCAGGAGGTGAGCATGAGTACGAGGCCGACGACTGTGCTCACGATCTCGAGGCAACTGGGGAGCGGGGGTTCCTTCATCGGTCAGGCCGTGGCGAACCGCCTGCGGATCCGATACGCCGACCGCGAGATCCTCCAGCAGGCCGCGCGGTCGGCCGGCCTCCAGGAGGGCGACCTGGCCCCGAAGGAGGAGAAGGCGACCGGGATCTGGGAGGCGGTGCTCCACTCGTTCTCGCTCGGCGGCCCGGACGCGACGTACGTGCCGCCGACGACGCCGAGCGTCTACGCGGTCGACCTCTTCGATCTCGAGAGCGTGATCATCAGGGAAATCGCCGGCCGCTACGACGCGGTGATCGTCGGGCGGGCGGGATTCCACGTGCTGGCCGGACACGCGGGGGCCGTGCACGTGATGGTCCACGCGCGCCGGGAGTGGCGGGCCGGCCGGGTCATGGAGGTTCGCGGTCTGGCGGATCGCCGCGAGGCCGAGGCGATGATCGAGCGGTCCGACCGGCAGCGGGCGCAGTTCATCCGCACGTTCACGGGGAGGAGCTGGACCGACGCCCTGGCGTTCGATCTGTGCATCGACACGAGCGCGATCGGCCTCGAGAGCGCGACCGACCTCGTCGCCCTGCTGATGGAGGAGCGCATGGCGCGGCAGCGGGGGACCGCAACCGGCGCCGAGGCCTGACCCCGGCCCGGCGTCGTGCGCCCGCTGCTCATCCCCGCAAGCGGAATCGCTGCCACACCGACGCAGGCGCGCCCGCCACCCGTGAGGGGCCGCGCCGGCGGAGACCCCGGCCTCACGATCCCGCAGGGGTCGCGAGCCCGAAAACTGCTACCCTCCCCCGCGCAAAGGTACGGCCGGCACCCCCCACAGGTCGACCGGCACAGAGGAGACGAGGCAATGCGCCGCACGAACCATCTTGATCGCACCCAAGAGCCGCCGACCGGCGGCGGCCGGCGGCCTCTCGCCGCGCTGCTGCTCGCCCTCGCCGCGGTCGCGGCGGCCGCGCAGTCGCCGCCGGCGAGCGAGCAGCACGCGGTCACGCTCGCCGAGGCGCTGCGCGAGGTCGAGGCGCACTCGAGCGCCGCTGTCACGGCATCGCTCGACGTGAACGCGGCCCGTGAGGCCACCAAGCGCGTGGAGGCGTCGTTCAAGCCGTCCGTCGCGCTCTCCGGCGGCTATCAGCTCCGCGACCACAAGATCGTCGGGTCGCTGGCCGGCCTCGAGGTCCCGGAGTCCGAGTCGAGCTTCTTCACCGGCGAGCTCGACGCCACCCAGCTCCTGTGGGACGGCGGCCGGCGCTCGTCCGCGCTCTCGGGATCCAGGAGCGTCGAGCAGGCCACGGCGCTGCGTGGCCAGGCCGACGTGCGCACCGTGCAGCTGCAGGGGCTCACGGCCTACATGGGCGTGCTGGCGATCAAGGCGCAGCAGCGGGTCGTCGCGCAGCGCCTGACGAGCCTCGAGGACCACCTGCGCGAGGTGCACGACCTGTTCGACCACGGGGTCGTCGCGCGCAACGACCTGCTCGAGACCGAGGTCAGGCTGCGGCTGGTCCAGGACCAGGTCGGCCAGCTCGACAACGGCGAGGCGGTCGCCCTGCAGACGCTCAACCGCCTGATGGGCCGGCGCCCCGAAGAACCCCTCGCCGTCCTCGACCGCCTCCCCTCGCCGCCGCCGCTCCCCGGCGACGGGCAGGACCTCAAGAAGCGCGCCGCCGGCGCCAACCCGCAACTGCTCGCGCTGCGCGCCCGCCTTAAGTCCCAGGAGGATGCGGTCGCCGTCGCCAGGGACGAGAGCGCGCCGACGGTGTTCGCGCAGGCGTCGCACACCTACCAGCAGAACCGCTACCTTCTCTACCCGAACGCCAACCTGCTGTTCCTCGGCGTTTCCTGGCAGGCGTACGACGGCGGCGCGCGGCTTGCCGGGGTCCGCCAGGCGGAGTTCGCGGCCCAGCGCAGCCGGCAGGAGATCGCCGACCTGCAGCGCGCACTCGACATCCAGGTGGAGCAGGCGTACCGCGAGTACGGGCAGGCGCTCAAGGAGGCCGCCACCGCCGAGGTCAACGTCAAGGCGGCGGAGGAGAACCTCCGCATCGAGGAGGACCAGTACAAGGCCGGCCTCACCCGGACGACGGACGTGCTCGACGCGGAATCGGTTCTCGCCGACAGCCGCTTCTCCCTCGTCAACCAACACTACAAGGCGTACCTCAGTCAGGGGACGCTGCTCACGGTGGCGGGCGAAGATCTCGCGGCGTTCTTCGCCACCGTCGGCAGCAGCGGCCGGGAGCGGTGAGATGAAGAAATGGATCAGTCTTGCGGTCATCGTGCTGGTGTTGGCGGCCATAGGCGTCGCCGGGTACCGCTACTGGCGGCACGCCCAGATCCACCCCAACACGGAGGACGCCTACGTCAGCGGCGACGTCTTCATGGTGTCGTCGCGCGTGCAGGGGACCTTGCTCACGGTCGACGTGACCGAGAACCAGCCGGTCAAGCGGGGCCAGCCGATCGCGACGCTCGACCCGCGCGACCTCGACGCGCAGGTACGGCAGGCCGGCGCCGCCCTCGACGAGGCGCGCTCCGCGATCGCGACCGTTCGCGCCCAGATCGCGCAAGCCGCGGCCAAGGCGGACGCCGACACGAGCAAGCTCGCCCTCGCCCGCATCAACCTCGAACGGTTCTCCGATCTGTACAAGCGCAACTCCGTGCCCAAGCAGCGCTACGACGACGCGGTCAGCGCGGAGCAGGTCGCCAGCGCGGACGCCGCCGCCTCGCAGAAAGCGCTCGCCGCCGTCCACGCCAACCTCGCCGTCGCCGAGCGGCACGTCAATCTCCAGGAGGTTCGCGTCGAGGATGCCGAACTGACCCGCTCGTACGGCACGATCGTGTCCCCGGTCGACGGCGTGGTCTCCAAGAAGAGCGCTCAGGTCGGCCAGGTCGTGGCGCCGGGCCAGCCCCTGTGCGCGGTCGTGCCGCTCGGCGGCGAGCACATCTGGGTGGAGGCGAACTTCAAGGAAACCGAGTTGCGCCGACTTCGCGTCGGGCTGCCGGCCACGTTCCACACCGACGTCAACGCCGACCGTACGTATCGGGGGTGGATCGACAGCCTGTCCGCCGGCACCGGCGCGGCGTTCTCGCTGCTTCCGCCGGAGAACGCCACCGGCAACTGGGTGAAGATCGTGCAGCGCCTTCCCGTCCGCATCGCGATCGACCCGGCAAGCAACTCGGACCAGTCGCTGCGGCTCGGCCTCTCGGTGCACGTGGAGGTGGACACGCTCGCCCAGCCCCGGGCGCTGAGTGAGACGCCGACGGCCGCGGGGGCGGCCACGCGCTGATCGTCCGCGGCGACGATGGAAACGAACCACCCCGCCCACAAGTACCTGCTGGCGTTCACCTCCATGCTCGGCACCCTGATGGAGGTGGTGGACACGTCGGTCGCCAACGTGTCGCTGCCGCACATGCAGGGGACGTTCTCCGCGGGCGTGGACGAGATCACCTGGGTCATCACCTCGTACCTGGTCGCCAACGCGGTCATCCTCCCGATCACCGGGTGGATCGCCAACTATTTCGGCAGGAAACGCTTCTACGTCGCGTGCCTGGCGATCTTCACGCTCGCCTCGCTGGGCTCCGGCGCCGCGCCGACGTTGCCGTTCCTGGTGATCATGCGTGTCCTCCAGGGGCTCGCCGGCGGCGCCATGGTGCCGATGTCGCAGGCGATCCTGCTCGACGCGTTCCCGCGGGAGGAGCGCGGCAAGGCGATGGCGCTGTTCGGGGTCGGCGTCGTGTTCGGGCCGATCATCGGACCCACGCTCGGCGGCTGGATCACCGACAACTGGGGGTGGCCCTGGGTCTTCTACATCAACATCCCCCTCGGCATCCTCGGGATCGCACTGGGCTTGATGCACATCACCGACCCGGCCTACCTCAAGCGTCCCGAGGGCCGCATCGACGTCCTCAGCTTCCTGTTCATCTGCGTCGGCCTCGGCAGCCTCGAGGTCGTGCTGAACCGCGGCCAGCGCTTCGACTGGTTCGACAGCAACTTCATCAAGGTGTTCGCACTCGCGTCGGTCGGCGGGATCGCGCTGTTCATCTGGCGCTCGTTCACCGCCGAGCGGCCCCTCGTCGACCTCCGCGTCTTCAAGAACCGCTCGTTCGCCTCCGCGACCGTGCTGATGTTCCTCCTCGGGTTCGGGCTGTTCGGCTCGTTCACGATGCTGCCGCTGTTCGTCCAGCACCTCCTGGGGTACACCGCGACATGGGCCGGCCTGGTCATCTCTCCGGGCGGCTTCGCGTCGCTGCTCGCCATGGGCATGGTCGGCGCGCTCATCGGCAAGGTGGACACCCGAATCCTCGTGCTCGTCGGCGCCGCCTTCAACATCGCGGCGATCTGGCTGTTGCAGTCGGTCGACCTCAACGTCGGCTTCGGCTATGTGACGTTCTCACGCCTGCTGCAGGGGTTCGGCCTGGGGTTCCTCTTCGTGCCGATCTCGACGGCGGCGTTCTCGCACCTCGCGCCGGAGAACATCGGGAACGCAACCGGCCTGTTCAACCTGCTGCGCAACGAGGGCGGCTCGGTCGGGATCGCGATGTCGGCGACGGTCCTGGCCCGCCACGCCCAGGTCCACCAGGCCCGCCTCGCCGACCACGTGTCGGCGTTCGACGCGCTCGTCCAGAACCGGATGTCGGCCGCCGCTCACGGCCTGGCGCCGGTCGCCGGTCTCGACCCTGTCACGACGCAAGCGCTCTCGCTGCGGATGATGTACGGCCAGGTCCAGGTCCAGGCGCTCGTGCAGTCGTACGTGGACGTCTTCTGGATGCTCACGCTCGCGTTCGTCTTCATTCTGCCGTTCACCCTCCTGCTCTCCGGCGACACGGGCAAGGGCCCGCCGGCCGCGCACTGAAGTTGAAGGTTGACGGCTCACAGCTGACGTCGGACGGCCACTCCGACGTTACCTGTCAGCCTGTCTAGCTTTCGGCCGTGGGTTTGGCTCGCACAGCGCAGATCGAGCGGAAGCGAAAAAAGAGGCCGCGGTCGTCACCGGCCGCGGCCCTGGGGAAAGGCCGGCAAGCGTGCCGGACGTCTCAGTCTCGGTTCCACGACCTCGGGCCGGGTCTGCGGGAGCGGCCGCGCCCTCCGGTTTGCGCTCCCAGCGACGCCTCGAACTTCGACCGCTGGTCGGCGGTGAGCAGCGCTGCGACGCCGTCGTGGAGCTTGCTCATCTCGGCCCTCATCGCGTCGTGCGCCGCCCGGACCCTCAAGTACGCCGACCCGACCGCGGCGGGCTCCGGTGTGGCGGGCTCCAGGGTCACCTCCAGCGCCTGCTGCGCCCCGCGAGAGAGATCCCGGAGCGAGGCGAGTTGGGGTTGCTCCCGGTCGAGGAGCGCCTGGACCTTGGCCTGTTGGTCGGCGGTGAGGTCGAGGCCCGCGAGCGCCGCTTGGATCGGGCCGCCGGCCGGCCAGCGCGCTCCCGGACCCGCCAGCACCAACCCCTCCGAGAGCGCGGCGGCGGCGACCGCCAGGACGAGGGCGATCTGCGTGGCTGACGTCTTCAGGTGGCTCACCGGTCCCCCCTCCGTTGCGCTCGATGCCCGATCTCGCGCCTACACCCGAAGACGCCGGCGCCGGTGGTCGGTTACATGCCGGGCCGCCGAACCGGCGCGGGGTCCGGGGAATGGCCGGCCGGGAGGTCGCCTTGCTCGGAGCAGACGCCGCGGCGTGCTTCGGAGCGGCGGGGAGCGCGACATGGAGCAGCGGAGGCTGGGGACCCAGGGCTTGGTCGTGCCGGCGATCGGACTCGGGTGCATGGGGATGAGCGAGTTCTACGGACCCGCGGACGAGAGCGAGGCGGTCGAGACCATCCACCGCGCGCTCGACCTCGGCGTCACGTTCCTCGACACCGCCGACATGTACGGGCCGTTCACCAACGAGCGTCTGCTCGGGCGGGCGATCAAACCCCGCCGCGGCGAGGTCGTGCTCGCGACCAAATTCGGCAACGAGCGCCGCGCGGACGGCAGCTGGGTCGGCGTCAACGGTCGGCCCGAGTACGTGCGGGCGGCGTGCGACGCATCCCTGGCCCGCCTGGGGGTGGACGTCATCGACGTCTACTACCAGCACCGCGTGGACCCGACCGTGCCGATCGAGGACACGGTCGGCGCGATGGCCGGGCTCGTGCGGGAGGGCAAGGTCCGCTACCTCGGCCTCTCGGAGGCGGCGCCCGCGACGATCCGCCGCGCGCACGCGACTCATCCGATAAGCGCCCTGCAGACCGAGTACTCGCTGTGGACCCGCGACGTGGAGGACGAGATCCTGGCGACCGTCCGCGAGCTGGGGATCGGCTTCGTGGCGTACAGCCCGCTCGGCCGGGGCTTCCTCACCGGCCGGTTCCGGGACCCCGCCGACCTCCCCGAGGGCGACTTCCGGCGCAACTCGCCGCGCTTCCAACCCGAGAACTTCGCGAAGAACCGGGAGTTCGCCCTGAGGCTCGAAGCCGTCGCATTCCAGGTCGGCGCCACCCCAGGGCAGCTCGCGCTGGCCTGGGTCCTCGCCCAGGGCGACGACGTCGTCCCCATCCCGGGCACCAAACGCACGCACTACCTCGAAGAGAATGCGGCCGCCGTGGGGATTCGGCTCGCCCCCGAAGTGCTCGCCGAGATCGACCGCGCGGCGCCTCGGGGCGCGACGGCGGGTCCCCGCTACCCCGAGGCCGCGATGCGCGCCGTGAACCGGTGAAGACTGGAAGACGGCTGGCAGCTGACAGCCGACAGTTGATAGTCGAAAGTCGAAAGCCGAAAGCCAACACCGGCCGGACCTCTCTTTTCCTTTGAACCTTCGACTTTGAACTTTCGACGCTTGGCGGCCGCAGCCCCGGAATCGGCCGCTGGAGAAGGCGGCTCGCGTTGACACCCCTCGGGGCGGCCGGTAGACTTCGCGGCGCGGTGACGTAGCCAAGTGGTAAGGCAGGGGCCTGCAAAGCCCTCATTCGGCGGTTCGACTCCGCCCGTCACCTCCACTCCGTCCTCCCGCCTCCGCGCCGTCGTCCCGGCCGCGGTGTACTGTGGCCTGCGTCGCAGGAAACCTCGACCGTCGGGGTTTCTCGAGGCGGAACGATGGCCGGCCAAGAGCACACGGCGTTGATGGAGCGCCTGGCGCGCGACGACGAAGCCGCGCTCGACGAGCTGGTCGCGGCGTTCGGCCCCGCGTTGCTGCGGTTTGCGCGCCGCACGCTGGCGGGCCAGCCGGCCGAGGCGGAGGACGTGGTGCAGGAGGCGTTCGTGCGAGTCTGGCGCGCCCGGCGCCGGTGGCAGCCAACCGCCTGCGTCTCGACGTACCTTTACACGATCGTGACGCGGCTGTGCCTCAACCGACGGCGTTCGCTCCTGCGCCGGCCGACGCACGGTCCGCTCCCCGAGGCCGGTGATCCGGCCCACCCGGGCGACGGGGCGCCGGACCCGGAGCGGTTGGCGTCATCGGCGCAGCTCGGCCGAGCGCTGGCCGCGGAGCTCGCCGCGCTGCCCGCCGGCCAACGCGCCGCCCTGCTCCTCCGCCACGAGGGCGGCCTCTCCTACCAGGCGATCGCGGCCGCCCTCGATACGACCGCCGGGGCGGTCGAATCGCTCCTCTCGAGGGCGCGAACACGGTTGCGCGAGCGCCTCGCCGGCTGGATGCGCGAAGGAAACCCGGCCCCGCGGGGTTGTAAGGGGTGAACGGCGATGAACGACCACCTCGACCACCGGCGCGTTGACGCGTTTTTCGACGGGGAGCTCCTCGAACCCGACGCCGCGACGGCGCGGGCCCACCTGGCAAGCTGCGAGCCCTGCCGGCGACTCGCCTCGCAGGCGCAGGCACTGGCCTCGGCGATCGGCGAGCCGCTCGCGCCCCTGCCGGCCGGGTTCGCGGCCAGGACCCGCGAGCTGGCATTCGGCCGGCGGCTGCCCGCGGCACCGCTGTGGTGGCTGGGACTCCCGCAGCCCCTGCGCCTCGGGCTCGCGGCGCTGCTCGCGGTCTCGGTGCTCGCCGGGGCGAGGCTGGGCCGGACCGTGAACGAGAGCCGCGCGCCCGCAGCCGAGCTCGCCGCGGCGCTCGACTCGCCGGCCACCTCGGCGCTGCTGGCGGAGGCGGGCACGACCTCTCCCTCCGGGGAGCCACGGCGATGAGGACAAAATGGCTCGTCGGGCTGCTCGGCCTCTCGCTGGCGGTCAACGTGACGTTCGGCGTCGCGCTGTGGGTCTCGTGGCACGGCGCGCGGGCCGCGGAAACGGCGCTCGGCGCGGCGTACGCCAACCCACTGTGCCCCGAGGAGAAGAAGGTGCGCGAGGAACTGGCCACCTCGCTGTGCGCGCGGACCCCCGACCGCGCCGCGATCGAGGACGGCCTCGCCCGCCTCGACGCGGTACGCGCCGGCCAGCGGCGTGCGATCCTCGACCGCTGGCTGACGCGCTGCGCCGATGCCCCGGGCAGTCAGCGCGCGGCGCTCGACAACACCGTGAAGAGGTTCCTGTGTCCCTGGCAGGGCGCGAAGGGCGGCGCGTGCTGCGCCCCATCGCCGACGCCCGGGGCACGGGCCCACAACCCAAAGCAGCACGGACAATCATAAGGAGATCGAAATGAAACGTCTGATCCTGTTTGTGGCTCTGGCCGCCCTCGTTGCCGCCCCGATGATGGCTGCTCCGATGATGGGGGGCGGTGGACCCGGCAAGACCATGGGGTGCTGCGGCAAGGGCGCCGGCGTCGAGCGTTCCGTCGCGAACCTCGACAACGGCGTCAAGATCACGGTCACCGCGGCGGACGCCAAGACCGTCGCGATGATCCAGGAGATGGCCGCGTCCTGCCCCATGGGCACCGCGGCGTGCAAGGACTGTCCGATGGCCGCCAAGGGCGTCACCCGTGCGGTCGAGAAGACCGACAAGGGCGTCGTGATCACGGTGACGTCCGCCGACGCCGCCATGGTCAAGACGCTGCAGGAGCACGCAGCGACCTGCACCGCGGGCGGCATGGCCGGGTGCTGCAAGGGCAAGGCCGGCGCCAAGGGCATGGGGATGACCTGCCCGTACGCGAAGAACGCCCAAGCGAAGCAGTCGTGAAGTCGTGAGCCCGAGCCGGAGCGGTCCGGCCGGCTTCAGCGGTTGAAGGACGGGCGGCCCTTCGCGGCCGCCCGTCCGCGTTCGTTGCGGCCTCGCGCGCCGGGGACCGCCCGGTGCAGCGAGCGCGGACGAGCGTTGCGCCACCGCACCCCGTGGGCGCTCTCAACCCACGCGGCGGACGCCGCTACAATGGCCGCGCGATGGACGAGCCGAAGACCCGGTCCGCCGACAACATGGGGTTCCCGATCCGGTCGGGCGAGCCCGACAAGCGGCTCACGTTCTTCGGCTTCTTCCGCAACCGGTTCGTGACCGGCCTCCTGGTTGCCTTCCCCCTCGTGGTCACGCTCTTCTTCGGGCGTTTCCTCTTCGACCTGATCGACCGCTGGGCCGACCCGATCAGCCGGCAGCTGTTCAAGCGGGCGGTCCCGGGTGTGGGAGCCGCGGCGTTCATCATCCTGGTCTTCCTGCTCGGCGTCCTCGCGCACAACGTGATCGGGCGTCGGGTCCTCCACTGGGGCGAGTCGCTGTTCGCCCGCATCCCCGTGCTCCGCGCGGTCTACACCGGCACCCGCGAGGTGACCCGGGCGTTCGCCTCCGACCGATCGCGCAGCTTCCGCCGCGTCGTTCTCGTGCCGTTCCCCACCGACGGGGTCTGGGCGGTCGCGTTCGTGACCGGCGAGTTCGACGAGCGCACGCCCGAGGGATCCCGGCGCGTCGTCACCGTGTTCCTGCCCACGACGCCCAACCCGACCACGGGGTTCTTCCTCGTCTACCCGGAGACCTCCGCCAAGACCACCGACCTCTCGGTCGAGGAGGCGCTGCGCATGGTCATCTCCGGCGGCCTCGTCGCCGCGACGCAGGGACGGCTCTTCCCGACGCCGACCCCCAGGGACAGCGAGCCGTGAGCCCGCGGGCGGCCGGGAAGCCGACGACCGCCGCGCGGGCGGCCGCGATCGACGCGGCCCTCGCCGCGGTTTACCCGGAAGCCGACTGCGAGCTCGACTACGACACGCCGTACGAGCTCCTCGTGGCGACGATCCTGTCGGCGCAGTGCACGGACGCCCGGGTCAACACGGTGACGCCGGCGCTGTTCCGGCGGTTTCCGGACGCCGGGGCGCTCGCTCGGGCCGAGCTCCCGGCGATCGAAGAGCTCATCCGCCCGACGGGGTTCTTCAGGAACAAGGCCCGCTCGCTCCTCGGCATGGCCCGGGCGGTGGTCGATCGCCACGGCGGCGCGGTTCCGGCCTCGATGGACGCCCTCACGAAGCTGCCCGGCGTCGGGCGCAAGACAGCCAACGTCGTGCTGGGCACCGCGTTCCACATGGCGTCGGGCGTCGTGGTGGACACCCACGTGGCGCGCCTGGCACGGCGGCTCGACCTCTCGCGGGAGGACGACCCGGAGAAGATCGAGCGCGACCTCATGGCGCTCTTCCCCCCCGCCGGATGGGTGGGGCTCGGCCACCGCCTGATCCTGCACGGCCGGCGCGTGTGCCGCGCGCGCAAGCCCGCGTGCGACGCCTGTCCGCTCGGGCCACTGTGCCCGCGGGTCGGCGTATGAAGGTCGCGATCGGCTCGCTCCGCGAACCGAAGCTCGCGGGGGTCCGGGCCGCGTTCGCACGGTTGGCGGCGCGGCCGTGGCCCGCGAACGCCGTCGAGCTCGTGCCCGTCGACGCGGCGAGCGGCGTCGCCGACACGCCGCTCTCGGTGGAAGCGACCATCGCGGGCGCGTCCCGGCGCGCGCTTTCGGCGCTCGCCGCCGTGCCGGGCGCTGCGCTGGCCCTCGGGCTTGAAGGCGGCGTCGAGGTCGTCTCGCGGGCGCCGCTTCGGGTGGTCCTGCGGAACTGGGCCGTGGCCTGGGACGGCGCCCGCGAGGGCGTCGGGTCGAGCGCGGGCGTCCTGCTGCCGGGCGCGGTCGCCGTCGCCGTGCTCGCCGGCGAGGACCTCGCCGCGGTCATCGACCGCTGGGCGTCGGAGCGCGACGTCCGCTCGCGCCAGGGCGCGTTCGGCGTCATCACCGGCGGCGTACTCGACCGCTCCGAGGCGTTCGAGCAGGCGGTGCTGACGGCGCTCGCGCCGTGGTACGCGGGCGCCGCCGGGCCGGGCCGCGGCTGACGGTCGCGCCGCCGGCCGGCCCCACGGCAGAACCGGGGCCGGAGCTCGCAGCGTCCGACCGGAGTGAGCTCGGTGGCGGCGGCGTGCCGGTCGTGGTACAAACCGCAGCGGAGGCGCCATGCAGACACGCCCGTGGGGCGGCGGGATCGAGGTCATCACCGGGAGCATGTTCTCCGGCAAGTCGGAGGAGCTGATCCGCCGCCTCCGGCGCGCGATCATCGCCCGCCAGCGCGTCCAGGTGTTCAAGCAGGGCCTCGACGACCGCTACGCGGCAGGCCAGGTCGTGTCGCACTCCAAGTGGCGCCTCGAAGCGGAGCGGGTCGCCAAGGCCGCCGAGATCCTGGAGCGGATCGACCCGCGCACCGAGGTCGTCGGGATCGACGAGGCGCAGTTCTTCGACGCGGACCTCGTGCGCGTCGCGGGTCACCTCGCCGACCTCGGCAAGCGCGTGATCGTGGCCGGCCTCGACATGGACTTCCGCGGCCAGCCGTTCGGCCCCATGCCCGAGCTCCTGGCGGTCGCCGAGGACGTCGAGAAGGTGCACGCCATCTGCGCCCGTTGCGGCGCCCCCGCCTCGTACACGCAACGACTCTCGCAGGCGCAGGAGCAGGTCGTGGTCGGCGCGGCCGACATCTACGAGGCGCGTTGCCGCCGCTGCTTCGACCCCGGCGGCCCCGGCGTCCAACCCGAGCTCTACCCGCCCGACGACGGCGAGAGCTAGGAGCGTGTCGCGCATAGACTCCGGCTGCGGCTCGCGCTGGCATCCGGCTGGCGGTGTTGGCCTTCGCGAAACGTCCTCGACGTAGTACCAACTACGCCTGCGGGCGTTTCGCTCGGCCGCCTTGCCAGCCGGCGCCATCGCGACCCTCGCTTTCGTCGTTATGCGCAACACGCTCCTAGCCGATCCGGCGTCCGCGACGAACGCTTCGCGGCGCGCCGGTTCGCCGTGCGGCTATCCTTGAGTTGCGATCGGCAGCCGCGGTGAGCGGTAGCGGCGCCGGTTCGTGACCGGGAGGAGGCCGGCACCGTGGGCTGGGCCGCGGCGGTGGGCAGGCTGGCGCCGGTGGCGGCGGATGCGTTCCTCGCCGCCGCCTTGCTCGCCGCCTGCGCGATGATCGGGTTTTCGTTCCTGCCGATCCGGCTGCGCGGTCGGGCCCGGCTCGCCGTCCCCCTGTCGCTCTCCCTCGGGTGCACGGCGGTCGGCTGGATCGCGTGGGTCGCCGGCTCGCTCATCGGCACGGTCGCGATCCTCCCCTCCGCGCTCGTCCTCCTCGGACAATCGACGCGAGCCTGGCGCGAGGGCCTCCGCGCGTTCCGCCGCTGGCTGCGCGCGGCGTGGCTGCTCGTCCGGGCCCATCCATGGCTCGGCGCCGCCCTGGGGGCCTTCCTGGTGACGCTCGTCCCGCAGCTGCTCCTGCCGGTTACCGACTCCGACGGCCTCCGCTACCATCTCGCCCTCCCCAAGCTCTACCTCCTCACGGGCCGGATCTTCCACTACCCCTACGACGTCACCGGCGCGCTCCCGCAGCTCGCCGAGATGCTGTACCTGATCGGCCTGAGGTTGGGCCGGCCCGAGGCCGCGAAGCTCCTTCACGCAGGGATGTTCGCCGCCACGCTCGCCACGTTGGCGGCGACCGTGCACCGGAATCGCTCCACGAGGGCGCCGGCGCTGGTCGCCGCGATGGCCTTCGCCGCGACGCCGGTCGTGTTCGCCGTGGCGGCCGCGACGTTCGTGGAGCACTTCGCCATGTTCCACTGCGCCGTGGCGCTGCTCCTCGCCTCCGGAGGCGCCCCGCCGGCCGCCATCGGGTGCGCGCTGGGCGGCGCGCTCGGCACGAAGCTGACCGTCGCCCCGTTCCTCGCGGCGATCGCCGTTCTGCTCATCGCCCGCGCCCGCAGGGGTGGCCGCCTGCGCTCGGCGGTCGGTGTGCTCCTCCCGGTCGCGGTGATCCTGTCGCCGTTCGCGGCCCGCAACCTCGTGCACACCGGCGACCCCTTCTTCCCGCTCGGGCGCGGGCTCCTCGGGTTGGACATCCCAGGCGTGACGGCCGAGGGGTTGAGGTTCACGACCGACTACCACGCCGACGCGCCGCGCTTCCTGGGCATCACGTGGGGGGCGTCCCAGGGGCCCGCGCAGCCGGACGAGCTTGCCGGCTGGCACAACCTGCTGGCGCTGTTCGCGCTCGCCCTCGCCGTCACCGACCGCCGATCCCGCCTCTTCGCGCTGCCGGTGGTCGCGTTCGTCGTCCTCGGCCTCTGGTTCAGGCCGCCGACGCGCTATCTCATGCCGATGTTCCTGTGCCTCGCGGCCCTCGCGTCCCTTGCCCTGGCGCGCACCCGGCGGCGCTGGGCGCCCTGGGCCGGCGTCGCGCTGATCGCCCCGGCCGCCGTCACGTCGGCCGAATTCGCGCTGACCTACCGTTCGCCCGCGGGATACCTGCTCGGACGGGAAGACCGCGCCGCGTTCATGGCCAGGAACGTCCCGGGGTGGAACGCCGCGCGCTTCGTCAACGCGCAGCCACCCGGCGGGACGGTCATGGCGCTCGACTTTCCGGCCCCGTTCCTGTTCGACCGGCCGTGGCTGGCGGAGGGGATCCTGGTGACGCCGCCGCTGCAGGCGTGGCTCCGCACGGCCGGCGACGCGTCGGCGGTCCTCGCCCGCCTGCGCCGGGAGGACGTCCGCTTCCTCGTCGTGACCCCCGGGTACGGCGGCGGCACACCGGCGTCGCTGCTCCCGCTCGCCACCTCGCCGGCGGAATATCGGACCGTCCGCGACTTGCGCGCCATGCTGACTCGCCTGGCGACGCTCGACGGTGTGGACGTGTTCGCAGTTCCGCGACGCTGACGGCGGCGGGGCGACCGGCGCCGCGGGGAAATGCGCGCCGATTGTGAGAATGCGTTTCCGGCCACGAATCCGGCGTTGACACGGGTGTCCACGCGAGCTACAAGGTGTGCGTCCAAGTCGCGGCCCACGAAGGGAGCAACCGATGAGACTTCACCTGATTGCGGTCCTCTGGGCGGGGCTCGTCTGCGGCGCCGGCGTTGCGCAGCCGCCGAACGCCCCGGCGACGAGCGCGGCGCCGGCGGCGGGCGTGCCCGACCCGAGCGCCGCCGGCCCCGCCGCTCCGGTGACCGCCGCCGACTGGCGCCAGCTGCAGCAGTGGCGATTCGCTGCGACGGCGATTCCGGTGCCGCCCGATGGAGTCGTCATCCGCCGCGACACCGCCACGTGGACGCTCGAGTCCGGGACGGTGGCGCTCATGGAGCCGGTCGGCGGCGGGCGCGTGACCGGTTTCGTCTTCGAGGGGAAGGGCCGCTTCCGGATGGAGATACCCGACCGGTTCGAGGTCGCGCAGCTCCGCCGGTTCACCGACCAGCCTGCGATCGAGCGCATCGACGAGCCGTTTGCGCGCCTCGTGCTGCGGACGACGGGCCCGCTGCCGCCTGCGTTGGCGGCCGCGCCGCCGCCCCTGGGGTTCGCTCCGCACCCGTTGGCCAGGGACCGCCACGAGACCTGGCTCAAGCGCCTCGGCCTCGATGTCGACGCGCGCGTCATCGCCGGGATCCTGACCCCCGGCGACGATTACCTCCTGGTCGATGCCGAAACCGCCGGGTTCGGCTGGCTCATGTACGAGTGGAACCCGGCGAGTTCCCAGGAACCGATCAGCCTGGTGAAGCTGCAGAAGACGAACGATTTCGCCGAACAGTGGGTGAGCCTCGACCGTCCCGAGGACCGCGATGCCGCCGGCCGTCCGACCGCGTCGCGGCGCGCCCCGGTCCACGTCACGCACGTGGACATCGACATCGACCTGACGAAGCACAAGGGGAGCGTGCCGACCCTCGATCGCTCGTCCGTCCGCGACAAGGCGTCCTTTCGCTGCCGAATGACGTTCCGGCCGCTCGTCGACGGCCCCCGGGCGCTCTGCCTCCGCCTCGAGCCCGGCGCCAGGGTTACCTCGGTGCACACGGTCGACGGGCGTCCGCTCGAGTCCCTCCGCGATCACATCGGCGCGCGCTTCGCTTCCATCGACAACGAGATCTACGACGGGTCGCTCGTCGTACTGCTCGACCGCCCGCTGGCCAGGGGCGAGGAGCGGCAGCTCGAGGTCGAGTACGAGATGAAGACGTACAACTACGTTTCCGGCCGGGGCTGGTACCCGGGCCCCGGGTCCGACTTCGCGGACGACCACACCGCGCGCCTGACGTTCACGATGCCGAAGAAGTTCGACGTCCGCGCCGTGGGCGCGCAGGAGAGCGAGCGCGTCGAGGGCGACGTCAAGAAGGCGGTGTGGGTCGTCGAGAAACCGACGTTCATGGTCGCCTACTCGTTCGGGGAGCATTTCAAGGAAGAGCGGCTCAAGATCGAGGGTGTCCCCGAGGTCGTGTCGTTCGGTACCTCCGGGGGACTGTTTTCAGGGGGCATGGTGCGCAACGTCGGCGTCGACGTGGTCAACAGCCTCAACTTCTACCAGCAGTACTTCGACGTCAAGATCCCGGCGCAGCGGATCTACGCAACGGCGATCCAGGGCGACCACGGGCAGGCGTTCGAGGGGTTCCTGCACCTCTCCGCCTACACCTACGACGCCGAGCATCCCGGCGCATCCGAGCTCTTCCGCGCGCACGAGGCGGCCCATCAGATCTGGGGGCACATGGTAAGGCCCAAGTCGTACCGCGACAACTGGCTGTCCGAGGGGTTCGCCGAGTACTCGGCGATGCTCTTCATCGAGGCCACCATGGCCAAAGACCGTTATTACGACGAGATCGTCGACATCTACAGCAACGAGCAGATCGGTTCGCTCGCCATGAGCTTCTCGAAGTTCGCGCGACCGTGGGCGATCCTGGTCAGCTCGAGCGATCGCAAGTACGTCGGCCCGGTCGCGGCCGGGTTCCGAGCGAGCGCGGCGCGCGTGCCGGCCGCTTGGTACACCCAGACCTACGACAAGGGCGCGCTCGTCCTCCACATGCTGCGCGCGCTGCTGTCGCGCGCCTCCACCACCGAGGACGTCTTCCGCTCGGTGATGCGCGATTTCCTCAAGCAGTACAACGGCCGGGAGGCCTCCACGGCGGACTTCCAGCGCGTGCTCGAGAGCCACGTGAAGGGCGACTGGCAGGGGTTCTTCGACACCTGGGTGTACGGCACCGAGATTCCGACCTACACGTGGAGCTGGACGTGCCCCAAGACGGCAGGCGCGGACGGGAGGTACGACCTCGCCGTGAGCGTGAAGGAGAGCGACGTCGCGCCAGGGTTCGCCTCGCTCGTCCCGGTCGCGGCCGAGTTCGGCGGGAAAGCGGGCACCGTGTTCGTGATGATGGACCAACCGGAGAAGACCTTCCACATCTCGATCCCGGCCCCCGCAAAGAAGGTCGTCTTCAACCCGCGCCACGCGGTCATCGCGCGCGTCAAGGCCGACTAGCGCTTGCCGGGGACGGTGCCCTGCTTGGCGCCGAGGAGGTCCTGGATCATCTCCTGGATGTACGGCTTCTCCTTGAGGCTCGCGTACGACCCGGGGAAATAGACGAGCGCGATCCGGGCGCTCGACTTGCCGAAGTTCTTGATCACGACCGCGCAGCGCTGGTCGCGCGACAGCCGCGTGTGGTCGATCATCGGGAAGTCGAAGTAGTCGACCCAGAACTCGGCGTCGTCCGTCTCGACGTCGCTCGACCCGGGCTTCGGCGTCCTGACCTCGAGCCGGACCTGCATCTCCTTGGCCGGCGCGTCGATGCTCTTGACCACGAGCGCGAACTCGCGGTCGATCCCGCCGAGCGTCAACCGCGATGGCTCGAGCGGGAGGCCGCCCGGCGTCGAGGCGACATCGTCGAAGTCGACGGTCCGTTCGAAGGAGGCGCCGACGCCCTCGAGCACCACCATCTCCTTGCGAACGACCTCGCGCGCGACCTTCTCGAGGCGTTCGCCCTGGTCCTTCTTCCCGGGCGCCGTGGACTTGGCGATGTCGGTCTGGAGCTGGACGAACAGCGGCTTGAGGTTGAGCGACTCGTGGAAGTTGTACGCGAGCAACTCGAGCTTGACGAGCCGGTCATCGATCGAGGTGGACTCCGGCTTGAGGAACGACTGGATGATGGACATGAACATGTCCTTGCGCAGCGCGCTGTCCGCCTCCTCGCGCTTGCTGATCAGCTCCGAGTAGAAGCGCGCCCTGGTCTCCTCGGACTGGCGCTTCTCCAGGAACTGGGAGCCGAAGAAGCCGAGACCCGCGACCGCCAGCGCGGCGAGCAGTCCGCCGACCGGGTGCAGGATGATCGCCGCCTTGTCCCACCAGTCCTTCCCCTGTTGCTCCATGCCTACTCGCTCCTCAGCGTGTACTTGCCGTCCTTCTTCTCCAGGATCAGGTTGTAGCGGGCCGAGTCGGCGAAGGAGTGGATCGTGGTCGAGGGGGACTCGTTCCCGACCTGCACCGCCAGGGTGCACTTGCCCTCCTCCTGCGCGAACAGGCGGTACGCGCCGTTCTTGTCGGTCTCGCCGGCGACGCTCTTCGCGCCGCAGGCCACCGTCACCTTGACCCCGTCCTTGACGGGACGTCCCCTGTTCCTTGATCGTCCCGTAGATTTCGCCCGCGACCGCGAGCGAAGAAACGCCGGCGAGCATCAACGTCATCGCGATCAGGCCCTTCATGCCGTCCTCCTTTGTCGGGGGGTGTCATTGTACGCCGACGGGCAGCGCCACCTCGACCCGATGTCGCTGGGATCGACGAGAAGGTGAGAGAATGCCAGCAGGAAGCCGTCGGATGCTGCCGGGCGTTCGCCGCGTGCGGGCCGCCCGGGTGTTCAGGCAGAAGTGGAGGCTCGCGTGCCCGAGGGTGTGACGGCGTTCGGCCGGTTCTGGGTGACGTCCTTTCTTCGCCACTCCAGCGCGGGTGTCGAGTACATGGCCCGGGACCCCGCGGGTGGCGGCCCGGTCGTGCTCCTCGTCCCGCGCATCCCCGAGGACGCGACCGAGGCTTCCCGTTTCCGCGACCGCTTCACCGCGCAGGCGCGGGCCGCGATGGAGCTGCGCCACCCCGCCATCGTCGCCATCCAGGAGGTGGCGATCGACCAGGCGACACAGCGGCCGTTCGTCGTCCTCGAACACGTGCCCGGCGTGACGCTCGCCGAGAAGCTCAAGGTGGGGCATCGCTTCGGCGAGGCGGAAGCGGCCGGCATCGCTGCCGCCGTGGCCGAAGCGCTCGGGTTCGCCGCCGAGCGCGGGATCGTTCACGGGGCGCTGACGCCGGCGCACGTGATCCTCACGGCCAAGGGGACGACGAAGGTCGCCGGGTTCGGGGTCGAGGAGATCGCCCGCACGGCCTTCGATGCCCCCGGCGAGAGCACGGGCGGCGCGACCTACTACGCGCCGGAACAGCTCCGCGGCGCCGCCGCCGACCAGCGCAGCGACCTTTTCGTGCTCGGGTTGATCCTCTACGAGATGCTCACCGGCGCCCATCCGTTCGAGGCGCCCCTGCCCAGCCTGGCCGCCGAACGCATACTCTCGGACACGCCGGAGCCGCCCGCCAAGCTCCGGCCCGACCTGTCGGCCGCCTTCAACGGTCTGGTCTTCGCACTGCTGCACAAGGCCCCGGTGGGGCGGCCGGCGAGCGGGACCGAGGTCGCACACACTCTGGCGGCAATCCAGCGGACGGCGGCGGCGGCGGCCGCCAAGGCAAAGGCCGCGCCGGCCCGCCCGACGCCGCACGGCGGGCCGGGAAGGCAAACCGCAATCATCGTCGCCGGCGGCGTCGTGGTCGTCGCCCTGTTGGCGCTGGCGATCGGCCTCTGGCCCCGCGGCCGTCCCGCGCCGCCCGCCGCACCGGTACCGACGGCGGCCGCCCCTGAAGGAGGCGCCAAGTTGCGCGCCGCGGAGGCGGCGCTCGCCGCGGGCGACATCATCGAGTCGCGCCGCCTGGTCGCCGAGCTCGAGGCCGGAGGCGCCGTCAGCGCCAGGCTGTCGGAGCTGCACCAGGCCGTGGAGGCGCAAGCGGTCGAGAAGGGGCAGCTCCTGTTCGAGCGCGCGATCCGGCTCGCGGACGAGAAGCGCTGGGACGAGGCCGCCGCGGTCCTCGCCGACGTCCTCGCACTCGCTCCGTCCAACGCGAAGGCTGCGGACTACCTCCGCCGCGTCAAGGAGGCGAAGGCCGCCGAGGACCAGCGGCAGGCGCAGGCAGCGGCCGCTCCCGAAGCGGAAGGCCGGGTCGCCGCGGCCCAGGGCCCGACCCTCGGGGTCTACTTCAGCTCGCCCATCCCGGCCGGCCGCATCGACGTCGCGCTCGACGGGAAGCCATTCGCCAGCAAGGTATTCGACTTCGCCCGCGGGGAGTTCATGGGCCTCCAGCGACGGGCCGGCGGTCTCGTGCAGGAGACCTGGCAGGTGCCCGAAGGCTCCCACGCCGTAGCCGTCCGGTTGCTCGGCGGCAAGGGGGAGCTGCTCGGGCAGGACCGCTTCACGCTCGCGTTCGGATCCGGGCCGGGGTTCAAGGTGGTGGTGGAGATGCGCACCGACAGGACGACCCCGACCATGGTGGCGGTGCCGCTGCCCCGACGCATCTGACCCCGCGGCGTCTCCGTCGGCGGACCCCGCGCCCCTGGTCGGGTCGAAGGACGGTGTCCCGACCGCCATTGACCGGTCCGTCTCGCGGGTGGTCTAATCCCGGCGTGCCCCGCTCAATCTCGACGCAGCCTTGGCACCCCTGGCCGAGGGGCTCGGCCTCGCGGGACCAGGCTGACGGATCTCGTGAGGCCGGCGCGGGCATGACGCGGGGACGGGTGACGCTGGCCGGTGTCCTGCTCGCGGCGGTCGCGGCCGCGGGCCCGCTCCCGGGACCGCCGCCGTCGGCCGACGAGGCGAACGCGGTGTTCCCCGCGCAGGCGGCGCTCTACCTCGATCTGCACCGGCACCCCGAGCTGTCGCTCCACGAGCGCCAGACCGCGGCCAAGCTCGCCTCGCAGGCTTCGGCGCTCGGGTACGAGGTGACGACCGGGGTCGGCGGCACGGGCGTGGTCGCCGTGCTGCGCAACGGCCCCGGCCGCACGGTCATGCTGCGCACCGACATGGACGCCCTGCCGGTGCGCGAGGAGACCGGCCTTTCTTACGCGAGCACGGTCACCGTCAAGGGCGACGCGGGCGAGTCGATCCCGGTCATGCACGCGTGCGGGCACGACATCCACATGGCCTCCTGGATCGGGACGGCCGCGCTGATGAGCAGGGACCGCGACCGCTGGCACGGCACGCTCGTGCTGATCGGCCAGCCGGCGGAGGAAGCCGGCGCCGGCGCCGCCGCGATGCTCAAGGACGGCCTGTTCACCCGCTTCCCGAAGCCTGACTTCGCGCTCGCGATCCACGATGAGGCGGAGATGCCGGCCGGTGAGGTCGGCTTCCACTCGGGGTACTTCCGTGCCGGCGCCGACTCGGTCACGATCACGGTGTTCGGCCGCGGGGGCCACGGCGCGTTCCCGCACCTGACGGTCGACCCGATCGTCATCGCCGCGCGGATCGTGCTCGCGCTGCAGACGATCGTGGCGCGCGAGAACAACCCGCTCGACCCGGCCGTGGTCACGGTGGGGACCATCCACGGCGGGACGAGGAACAACGTCATCCCCGAAGAGGTCAGGATGCAGCTCACCGTCCGCGCGTTCAAGCCCGAAGTCATGCGCAGGTTGATCGCCGCGATCGAGCGCATCGCCAAGGGCGAGGCGGCCGCCGCGGGCGCCCCGCGCGAGCCGACCGTGACCGTCGACGACAGCCTCCAACCCGAGTACAACGACCCCGAGCTCACGGCCCGCGTGGTCGGTGCGGTGCGCGCCGCGCTCGGCGCCGGCCGCGTGGTCGAGATGCCGCCGCAGATGGGCGCCGAGGACTTCGCCCTCTACGGACTCGCCGGGGTACCCTCGGTGCTGCTCCACGTCGGCGCCGTGGACCCCGCCCGGTTTGCGGAGGCGCAGCGCTCCGGCGCTCCCCTGCCCTCCATCCACTCGCCGCAATTCGCACCGGCGTACGAGCCCACGATCAAGACCGCCACCCTCGCCGAGACCGCCGCCCTCTTCGATCTCCTCTCCCGCTGACCCTCAGGTACCTGGTACCGCAAAATTGCATTTTTCGTGGAAGGCGCCGGTTGGGTTGCGCTTGACGGGCCGGGATGCGGGCGGTGTAATGGTCCTGTGCTTCCGCTGAGCCAGCGGCAGTGGCGGTTCCTCCGGGCGGTGGCCGTCCGCGTAGCGCCGCCGGTCGCCGACCTGGACGCCGCGGGGGCGGCGCGCTTCGAGGCGATCGTCGGAAAGGCGCTCGCCGAACGCCCGCCGGCGCTCGTGCGGCAGTTCCGGCTCTTCCTCGCGTTGCTGCGCTGGGCGCCCCTGCTCCGCTTCGGGGCGCTATTCGAGCGTCTGTCCCCGGCGCGGCAGGACGCCGTGCTGCGCTTCCTCCTCGACGCCCCCGTCGCGAAGCTGCGCTCCGGCTTCTGGGGGCTCCGCGCGCTCGTCTTCATGGGGTATTACGGTCAGCCGGAAACCTGGCCCGCGGTTCGCTACGCGCCCTCGTTCGACGGAAACGAGCGGCTCCATGTTTGAGAAGACCTACGACGTCGTGATCGTAGGGTCGGGCGCCGGCGGCGGCGCGCTGGCGAAGGAGTTGAGCCCGATCTGCCGCGACGGCCGGCGGATCGCCGTCCTCGAGTGGGGCCCGAAGCTGGCGGAGCGGGAGTTCACCGGGCGCGAGGCCGAGATGGCCGACAAGCTCTACTTCGACGGCGGCGGGTTCCTCACCCGCGACCGCTCGATGACGCTCGCGTTCGCCCGGGCGTACGGCGGCTCCACGGTCGTCTACACGGGCACCTCGCTCACCCTTCCCGCGGCCGTGCTCGATCGCTGGGCCGTGCCGGGTCTCGAGTACGGGGACGTCAGTAAGCGTTCGACCAAGTACCTCGAGGAGAACAACGTCCACCTCCTCGGGGACGAGGCCATCAACGACAACAACCGCCTCTTCGCGGCGGCGTGCCGGACGCTCGGGTACCGCGTCGAGCAGTTTCCGATCAACGTCAAGGGGTGCAAGGGCTCCAGCCTGTGCAACCTCGGCTGCCCGAACGCCGCCAAGCAGGGGACCAACCGAGTCCAGCTTCCCGCCGCGGAGGCCGCCGGCGTCGAGGTCATCACGAACTGCAAGGTCGAGCGGATCGGCGAGCGCGAGTGCGTGGCGACCGTCGCGAACCCGCCGTTCGGCGAGCCGTCGCGCTGGCCGCAGGGGACCCACCGCGTCAAGGCGCGGGCGATCGTGGTCGCGGGCGGCGCCGTGAACTCCCCCGCCCTGCTACTCCGCTCGCGCCTGCCGGTTCGCCTGCCCGCCCTGGGCCGCTTCATCACGACGCACCCCGCGCTGATCCTGGTCGGCGAGCACGATCGCCCGATCTCGAACTTCCACGGCCACCCCAAGAGCTACTACTGCGACCACTTCGTCGAGTCGGGCGGGTTTCTCCTCGAGACCTGCATGTACTTCCCGTTCACCACCGCCAAGAACCTCATCGGGTTCGGCGCCGAGCACGCGGCGCTCATGACCGCGATGGACCGGATGCAGATGATCCTGGTGCTGGCCGTGGACCCGGCGCTCCCCGAAAACCGGGTGACGGTCGGCCGCGACGGCGAGCCCGTGGTGGATTACCGGCTCTCCGGCGGGGTCGTCGACGCGCTCGTCGAGTCGCAGCGGGCCGCGGCGCGGATCTTCTTCGCGTCGGGGTGCCGGCGCGTCCACGCCCCGGCGGGAACGAGCTTCTTCATCGGGGCCGACGAGGCCGGGCGCCTCGACGAGCGCATCACCCGGGAGGCGTTCAAGCTCGGCAAGGTCTCGATATCGAGCGCCCACCTCATGGGCGGCTGCCGGATGGGGACGGATCCCGCGACGTCGGTGACGGACGCCTGGGGCCAGGTCCACGGCGTCCCGTGGCTGTTCGTCGCCGACGGGAGCCTCTTCCCGGCGTGCGCCGAGATCAACCCGTACGTCACCATCATGGCGCTCGCCGACCGGGTGGCGGAGCGCGTGCGGGCGCGGCTGCCGGAGCTGGGCGCGTGAGCGGGTCCGGCGCGCGCATCGTCGTACGCGCGCTCGAGGACGAGGGCGTCCGCTTCACGTTCGGGATCCCGGGGACGCACAACATCGAACTGTACGACGCGCTCGCGGCCTCCGAGCGCATCACGCCGGTCCTGGTCACCGACGAGCAGTCGGCGTCGTTCGCCGCGGATGGCGTCGCGCGCAGCACCGGCGAGGTCGGCGTCGTCAACCTCGTGCCTGGCGCCGGCATGACGCACGCGCTCTCGGGGATCGCCGAGGCGTTCATGGACGGCGTGCCGATGGTCGTGCTCGCGTGCGGGATCCGCTCCGACACCGGCCGCGCCTACCAGCTCCACGCGGTGGACCAGCTCGCCGTGGTCCGGCCGGTCGCCAAGGCCGTGCTCTCGGTGCGCCTGCCCGCGGAGCTGTACGGCTCGATCCGGCGCGCCTTCGCGATCGCGCGATCCGGGACCCCGGGGCCGGTCGTCGTGGAGGTGCCGGCGGAGCTCTACATGCTGCGCCACGATTTCGGCGGTTCGCCGTACGAACCGCCGGCCGCGTCGCCGGCCCCGCCGGACCCGGGCGCCGTGGACCGCGCCGTCGCGCTGCTCGACGGGGCCCGCCGCGTGCTCGTCTACGCGGGGTTCGGCGCGCAAGGCGCGACGGCCGAGCTGCGCGGGCTCGCCGAGCGTCTGGGTTCCCCGGTCGCGACCACGATCCAGGGCAAGGGCGTCCTCCCCGAGTCCCACGCGCTCTTCCTCTGGAACGGCCTCGGCCGCACCGCGCCGGCGTTCGTGCGCGCGGTCGAGAACGGTTGCGACGCGATGCTCGCGGTCGGGTGCCGGTTCTCGGAGGTGGGAACCGGGAGCTGGGGGTTCACCCCGCCGCGGGCCCTCGTCCACGTCGACGTGAACGCGGACGTGTTCGGCCGCAACTTCCCAGCAGCGGTGACGATCGCGGCCGATGCGCGAGCGGCGCTGACGGCGCTGGCGCCGAGGCTGCAACCGCGCGAGCGTGACGGGGCGCTCGAGCGGGAGATCGCGGACGGCCACGCCGCGGTCCGCCGCGAGCAGCGTGAGCCGGGCGAGATCGGCCGCGTCCTGCCGGCGACGCTGTTCGACGCGCTCCAGGACGCGGCCCGCCCCGATGCGATCTACACCGCGGACTCCGGCAACGGCACGTTCCTCGCCATGGAGCACCTCCGGCTCGAGGCCCCGCGCAGGTTCCTCGCGCCGGTGGATTACTCGTGCATGGGGTACGCCGTGCCGGCGGCGATCGGCGCCAAGCTCGCCAACCCGGACACCGACGTCGTCGCGCTCGCCGGCGACGGCGCGCTGTTGATGACCGGCCTCGAGCTGCTGACGGCCGCCTCCTACCGCGCCGGCGTCGTCGTCGTGGTGCTGCGCGACGGCGAGCTCGCCCAGATCGCGCAGTTCCAGCGCACCGAGTTCAACCGGGCGGCCTGCTCCGAGGTCGCCGGGTACAGCGTGCGGGCGTTCGCGGCGGCGGCCAACTGCGACTACGCCGCGGCCGCAACCGACGCCGAGCTCCGCCCGGCGCTGGCGCGGGCGTTCGAGGCCGCGCGTGCGGGCCGGCCGGTCATGCTCGAGGTCGCGATCGACTACGCCCGCAAGAGCGCCTTCACCCGCGGCGTGGTCGCGACGACGTTCCGCAGGCTGCCGTTCCCGGACCGCCTGCGTCTGGTCGCCCGCGCCCTCGCCCGCCGCATCAAGGGCTGACTCATCCCTTGGTCTCGGTAACTGCCGCCCGGCGTGCCGGGGGTCAACGCTCCGACGGCCGGTGGGAGCGGAACGCCCTGTAGAGCAGGAGGTCGTAGAGGATCTTCAGCCCGCCGGCCAGGAAGAACGGCAGCCCCATCAGCGCGGGGTTCGCGAGGAGCGGCGTCGCGATCGCGGGCGAGAGCGCGGCGCCGGTCGTCCGCGCCACGCCGGTGACGCCGGCGGCGGCGGAGCGCTCGTCGGGCTCGACGACCGCCATCGTGTACGCCTGGCGCGTGGGCACGTCCATCTGGGAGATCGAGAAGCGGAGGAACAGCACCGCGACCGCCAGCGGCAGCGTCGGCATCAAAGGCACGAGCAGCAGCAGGACGTTCGACGGCAGGTGGGTGAACACCATCGTGTTGACGAGCCCGATCCGGCTCGCCACGCGCGCGGCCGCCAGCGCGGAGCACCCCGCCAGCAGGTTGGCCCCGAAGAAGATCGCGCCCAGGAGCGCGGGGGGGGCGCCGAAGCGGATGTGGAACCAGTACGCCACGAGGCTCTGGACCACGAAGCCGCCGGCGAACGCATCGAGCGAGAAGAGCCCGGCGAGCCGGAAGACGACGCCGCGCGACCGGTGGAGGCCCAACCGGCGACCGGCGGCCGCGCCGGGCGCGGGCGCCGCTTCCACCGCGCTCGACAACCCCAGGAAGAGACCGGCCAGCACCACGCCGGCCGCCGCATACCCGGCCACGACGACACGGAAGCTGGCGAGCGGCGTCGCGCCCATGCTCTGCAACGCCTGGCTCAACCCGCCTCCGGCGAGCGATCCCGCGGCGGTGGCAAACGACCCGACGAGCGCGTACCACGCGAACACGCGGGTGCGGTCGACGGCGGGTACGACCTCGGCCAGCGCCGCCTGCTCGATCGCGAGGAACGGGCCAACCTCGTGGCCGCTCGGAGAGATCACGCCGACGGTCGCGGCGACGAGCAGCAACGTGTAGTCGCGGGTCAACGCGAATACCGCTCCGGCCAGGAGCATGAGCGCGGCGCCCACGAGCAACGTGCGGCGCCGCCCCCACCGGTCCGCGGCGGTCGTCAGTCGGAGGGAGATCGCGGTGTCGCCGAGGAGGGTCAGCGTCAGCAGCAGCCCGATCTTCGCCTCGGAGAGCCCCGCTGCGGCGAGGTAGAGCACCAGCACGACCGACACGAAACCGTAGGCGAACAGGCGCGCCACCCGCGTCGCGAACAGCCTCCTTCCGTCCGCTGGCAGCGATCGGAGGGCGGGCGGGATCGTCACCCTCGGGAGGATAGCGCCTAGCCGAACGCCCCGTTCGGCTTGCCCCGGCGCACCATCTCCTGGCAGTACGCGTAGAGGGCGTCGTACACGATCCACTCGGCGGCGTTGATCGCGTGGTCGTTGTCGAGGCCGATGCGGCGGAACCCTTCGGCGATGGCCTGCAGCCCGGGGCCTTCGGGCTGCCGGTAGAGCGCATTGTCGGTGTCGGCGCCGTTGACGATCCTCCCCAGCAGCACCAAGGCGGCATCGCCGGTGAGCTCGTGCTTGTCGAGGATCGCCTCGAACGAGCAGCGTTGCCCGTGGTGCCCGAGCTCGGCGCCCGGAACGTCGAACGGCATCGCGCCCAGCCGAGCGGCCTCCGACTCGACGATGTCGGCGGCCACGAACACGAACTCGGCGTCACGATCGACGAAGTTCCGGATCAACCACGGGCAGGCCACCCGGTCCACCTTCACGTGCTCGCGCGTGATCCACTTCACCGCCCACCTCCTTCCGGCCGCGTCGCCTACCCCCCTCAAGCCGCGCCGCTCCCGGGCCATTCCGTCCCGGCGCCGACCTATACTCTCCCGGCAGGAAACCGGAGGACCGATGGCCGGCACCGCCGCACCCCGCACGACGAGGACGCTCTCGCCGGGCACGATCGCCCCGCTCGGGGCCACCCTTACCCCGCAGGGTGTCAACTTCGCCCTGTTTTCGCGCACCGCGCGCGAGGTCCGTCTGCTGCTCTTCGACGACCCGGCCGGCGAGGCCACCGACGTGATCCGCGCCGAGAGTCCGAGCCGGTTCATCTGGCACGTCTTCGTCCACGGCCTGAAGGCCGGCCAGCTCTACGGGTATCGGGTGCTCGGCGACTTCGACCCCGCGCGGGGGCTGCGCTTCAACCCCGCCAAGCTGCTCATCGACCCGTACGCGAGGGCCCTGACCGGGAAGGCGGTGAATACGGACAACCTTCTCCTCGCCTACGACCCCGATGATCCCCGGCTCGACCTCTCGGTGGACGGCCGCGACAGCGCCGTCGTCGTGCCCAAGGGCATCGTGGTCGACGACACGTTCGACTGGCAGGGGGACGCGCCGCCCGACATCCCCCTCGAGCAACTGCTGATCTACGAGGTGCACGTCAAGGGGTTCACGGCCCACCCGTCCTCGCAGGTATCGCACCCGGGGACGTACCTCGGGTTCGTGGAGAAGATCCCGCACCTGCAGCGCCTGGGCATCAACGCGGTCGAGTTGCTGCCGGTGCACGAGCACTACGTCGAGGACTTCCTGAGGCAGCGTGGGCTGACCAACTACTGGGGGTACAACACGGTCGCGTTCTTCGCGCCGGAGCTCTCCTACGGCACCGGCACCTCGCCCGGGTGTCAAGTGACGGAGTTCAAGACCATGGTGCGCGAGCTGCACCGCGCCGGAATCAAGGTGATCCTCGACGTCGTCTACAACCACAGCGCCGAGGGGAGCGAACTCGGCCCGACCCTGTCGCTGCGCGGTATAGACAACCCGACCTACTACGCGCTCACCGGGCCGGCCGACGCGCCGGCGCGGTTCTATCGCAACTACACCGGCACCGGCAACACCCTCGATCTCGCGAAGCCGGCGGCGATCCGCCTGGTCATGGACTCGCTCCGCTACTGGGTCCAGCAGATGCACGTGGACGGGTTCCGATTCGACCTGGCCTCGGTGCTCGGGCGGACCGAGGACGGCACATTCCGCACCAGCTCGGGGTTCTTCGACGCCGTCTCCCAGGACCCGGTGCTCTCGCGCGTGACCCTGATCGCCGAGCCATGGGACCTCGGCACCTACCAGGTCGGGAGCTTCCCGATCGACTGGTCCGAGTGGAACGGCCGCTTCCGCGACACGGTGCGCCGCTTCGTCAAGGGCGACCCGGGGCAGGTGCGGGACCTCGGCGCCCGGATCACGGGCTCGGCGGACCTCTACCGCGACGACGGCCGCTCCGCCTACAACAGCATCAACTTCGTGACGTGCCACGACGGCTTCACCCTGCGGGACCTCGTGAGCTTCAACGCCAAGCACAACGAGGCGAACTGCGAGGACAACCGGGACGGCAGCGACGACAACAACTCCTGGGACTGCGGCGCCGAGGGACCGACCGACGACCCCGCCGTCGAACGGTTGCGCCGCCGGCAGGTCAAGAACCTGATCTGCCATCTCCTGTTCTCCGCCGGGACGCCGATGCTGCTCGGGGGCGATGAGTTCTACCGCACCCAGCGCGGCAACAACAACGCCTACTGCCAGGACAACGACCTCGCCTGGTTCGACTGGCGGGAGGTCGAGGCGAACGCCGACATCGTGTCGTTCTTCCGCAACGCGGTCACGCTCACGCGGCGGTGCACGATCCTGCAACGCCGGAAGTTCCTCCTCGGGGAGGACAGCGACGGCGACGGGGTGCCCGACATCGCTTGGTACGGGAGCGATCTGGGGAGCCCGAGGTGGGACGACCCCGAGCTGCGCACGCTGTGCTACCAGCTCGACGGCGACGAGGAACGCTCCGAGCTCGGGCACTACAGGCTCTTCTTCATCCTGAACGCGGCCCCGAGCCTGGCGCACGTGGCGCTGCCCCCGCTCGGGCCGGGCGGAGGCTGGAGTCGGTTGATCGACACGAGCCTGCCCAGCGGTGAGGACATCGCCCTGCCGGGCAACGACGTGCCGCTCGACCCACCGGGGTTCTACCTCGCGAACCCCCACAGCACCGTGGTGCTATTCGGACGCTGAGCCCGGTATCAACCGGCATCGTCACAGGCGCAGCCGTTGCGAGGCGGTTCCGCCCGGCGCGGGGCGCCCCGAGGATTTCCATGACCTAACCCGAGCGGGTCTCTAGTCCGATCCGGAGCCGTTCGTAACAACCCCGGCGGGGCCCGGCCGTGGAATGGTCATGAGACACGTTCTCCGGACCGGCACGCGGTGCGGCGCAGACCTACCCCTGGCGTGGAACAGGAGCGTCACCTCGTCGCGCCTCGCCGTCCTCTCGACCTTCGCCGCGGCAGCGATCGTCGCCGCGACGGACGTCGCGGTCGCGGCCGAGCTCGGGCCGGAGAGCGCCGCCACCAACGCGATCCTCGCCGTTGCGCGCCAATCGCACGGGCCCGGCGGCCGGGACTCGGCGACGGGAACGACGGCGGCCTCGCTTCGGTCGAGCGCCGGGCGCGCGGCGCCTCCGGCGAGCCTGATCTCGCTCCCGGGCGAGATGAGCGCCAGGGCGCGCGTGGCCTTCTGGCTCGCGTCGGACAAGGTCGCCGCCCGGACGTCGTGTGCCGCGCTGTTCGCCGGGTTGGGCGCCGACGGTGTCGCGACCCTGGCCGGGAGCGAGTACCGCGCCGCGTCGGGCGGGGCCTCCAGCCAGCACTGCGGGGACGGCGTCGCGGCGTTCACGGCGGTCGGCAGCCGCCGGGTCACGCTCTGCCCCGAGTTCGCGACGCTCTCGACGACCCAGGCGGCCCGGATCCTGATCCACGAGGCGCTGCACAGCGCAGGTCTCGGCGAATGGCCGGCCTTCCCACATGCACTGATGTCGGAGGAGATCAACAGGATGGTTGCGGGGAAGTGTGGCGTGTAGAAAGGAGAAACGCAGATGCCGAGAATCTACTGCCTCGACTGCTCGATGGAGACCGAGCACATGAGCGTCAGCCAAGCGGCCAGGACCGCCCAGGTGACGAGGACCACGATCTACAACTGGCTCCGGCGGTGGCAGCTCCACACCGTCCAGCGGCCGAGCGGGAGGATCCTGATCTGCACGCGGTCGCTGGTCATCTACGACGGCCGAGATCGCCGCCTGCGCGTGGAAGACCCGGGGCCCAGGCTCGACGGGTTTCGGCTTCGCGCGGGCGAGGTCGCGATGGCCGGCGGCAACGGGGAAACCTAGTGAGACGAGACTCCGTATATTCAAGCGCAAGGAGGTCGACCACTGAACGTCGTGGGATTCCCGTCGGGCGACGACCCGGAGGACCAGCGCCGAAATGCTGACGGTGGAGCGCACGCTCGGCGTGCGACGGACGGCATCCGCATCGGCGAGTGGCGGGTGGAACCGAGCCTCAACCGCCTGACGGGGTTCCGGACGACCATTCGGATCGAGCCGAAACTGATGGACGTGCTGACCGTGCTCGCCGACAATGCGGGCCGGGTGGTCTCAAAACAGGAGCTCCTCGACGCCGTATGGAGCCGCGAGCACCTTGCGGAGTCGGTCCTTACCCGGGCGATCGCCGAGTTGCGCCGCGTCTTGCGGGACGATGCGCACGCCCCGCGCTATATCGAAACGATCTCCAAACGCGGCTACCGGCTGATAGCGATCGTCACCCCGATCGATGAGCACACCGGCGCTCATACCGCACCGTCCGGGGCCGTCCACCGTCCCGCCGCGACGCGTTGGCTGCTGGTCGCGGCGGCGGTCCTCGCGGCCGCAGCCGTGCTCGTATGGCTGCTCGCGAGGCTGCGGCCGGCCGGCGGGCCGGCGCCTTCCGGCGGCGCGAGGAAGGTCGCGCCTACGGGAGCGGGATGCCTTTCGTCGCCTTGAGCCCCGGGCTCGGCGACGGAGCGGCTCGGTTGCTTGCCGGGCCCGTGGATCCGGGCCGCATCTCGCATCGGGTGGCGGTCGCAGCCGATCCGTGAACCGCCCCTCGTGCGCGGCCGGAGTACGACGGTCAAGCGCCGCTGAACAGGTAACTTCCGTCGTGCCGTCCGGCCACGACGCACGAAGTCAGGGGTGAGGTGCGGCGCGACTCCCGGCGCTGAAACGACGGCCACCGGCCCGGCGGCGACGATTCCGCCGCCGGGCCTGCGGCGCGTCAGCTGGGCCGAACGTTCTGGTTGATGTGGAAGAGGTTGTCCGGGTCGTAGAGCCGCTTCACCCTGGTCAGGCGCTCGTAGTTCCCCCCGTACGTGGCGCGGACGCGGTCGTCACCCTCCTCCATCATGAAGTTGACGTACGCCCCGCCCGAGGAGTGCGGGTGCAGCTCCTGCCAGTAGTCGCGGACCCACTTGGTGTTCTTCGCGGTGTCCGCCGGATCCGGGTACATGGCTGCGAGCACGTGCACGTACTTGGCGCCTCGATACGCGAACGCGGTGTCGCCGGGGGCCACCCGGCCCGCGGCGCCGCTCACCGGGTAGATGTGCACCGCCGAGTTGAACGTCGGGATCCCGGGTCCGTGCTTCACGTGGGCGGCGATCACCTCGTCGGTCAGCTCGTCGACGAAGTCGGCCTTCCAGTAGTGGTGCAGGCCCTTGGGCACGAGGCCGTCGAACATGCTCTGCAACGCCGGGAAGGGCATGGTCCCCAGGAAGTCGAGCACCGGCGGGCCGAACTCGCGCAGCGGCTTGACCAACGCCTCGGCCTTGTCCTTCGGCGCCGTGCAACACACGCAGACGCCGCACACCGTCTTGTTCTGGAGGTGCTCGGGAAACGGCGGCCCCGGCGGCACGATGAGAACCGCGAAGAAAGCGTTGAAGTCGTCCGGCGCCGTGTTCATGAACTCCCGATAGAACTGCATCGCCTCCTTGCACTTCTCGAGCGGGTACAGGACCGGTCCCGCGAGGACGTCGGCGACGGGATGGAGCTTGAACTCGAACGAGGTGACGACCCCGAAGTTGCCTCCGCCCCCGCGCAGCGCCCAGAACAGCTCCGGATGCTGGACGGCGGTGGCGGTGACGAAGCTGCCGTCGGCAAGCACGACGTCCGCCGCGACCAGATTGTCGATCGAGAGGCCGTACTTCCTCGTGAGGTGCCCGATCCCCCCGCCGAGCGTCAGACCGGCGACACCGGTGGTGGAGATGATGCCGCCGGGGCACGCAAGGCCGAACGCGTGTGCGGCGTGGTCGAGGTCGCCCCAGGTGCACCCGCCCTCGGCCTTGACCGTCCGCCGGGTCGGGTCGATCCAGATCCCTTTCATGGCCGACAGGTCGACCACGATACCGTCGTCGCACGTCGAGAACCCGGCGACGTTGTGGCTGCCGGCCCGCACCGCGACCGCCAGCTCCTCCTCACGGGCGAAGTTGACCGCGCCGACCACGTCGGCGACCGAGACGCAGCGGACGATCACGGCGGGTCGCTTGTCGATCCCCGCGTTGTACACCCGCCGTGCCTCGTCGTACCCGGCATCGCCGCGGCGCAGCACCTCCCCGCGGACCGCCGAACGAAGCGCCTTGATGGCCGCCTCGGACAAACCCGGACTGAACTGACTCTCCAGCAGAGCGTCCATGGCGTCACCTCCTCCTTCTTTGGGACCTCTCTGGACCGGGGCAACGCCGGCGGCGGCGACCGACATTCCCCGCGGCGCCGGACGGGACTCGCCCGCAACCCAGCCCGGACGAGTCCCGCCGGCGTACCCCGCCGACCGCTTCGGATCATGCTGAAGGACCCACGACGGGGGGAGGCGACCGGCCTTTAGCCGGACGTCGTCGCCTTGCCTCGATCCTGTGGCCGGGTCTGCGGCGGTGACCGGCGCGGCCGGGCCGCAGGCGCGGCGGCCCCGCGGGCGACCGCGGGCCGAGCCGTGGATCGTCCGTTGGCCCTCACCGGGGACGCGCCCGTACCCGACCGCCGGTCGACGGCGCGCGCCGGCGCCCGACCGGTCCGCCCGGCGGCCGGCCTCGCTGCAGCTCTCGAGGCGCCGCGCCGCTGCCACGTTCCCGTCCGGCCGCCGGTGGCAGCGCCGGCACGAGGCGCGCCACCGTTGCCGCGTGCCGCTCCCCTCCGAGCAGCCGTGCGGGCCTGCGACATCCGGCGGGTCGTTGCGGGTCGGGACCGGGCCGCCCTGCCGGCGCCGGACCGCCCGGCGTCCGACCTCCCTGTCGAGCGCGCCGTGGCCCGGGACGAGGTCCTTGCCGGTGGAGCCGACGCGGAGCGGAACGGGCCCCGGCGCGCGGGCCCGGTCGAGCCGTGCGCCGCTCGGACCTGGGCGTGCGCCGGCGCGGTGGTCCGGCCGCGCGCGCCGGCCGCTCGGCCGGCGACCGCGGAGCGTACGGCCGGCGCGGGGGCTACCAACGAGAGGCGCCGGACCCCGGCCCTCGGTACCGGTCGCGGGTCGGTTCTCGCAGCGGAGATCCCGAGGTGCCGCACCCGCCCTCCCATGGCGGCCTGGACGCGATCAAACGGAAGCGCGGTGTCACGCACGACGCCGCCGGAGACGCGGAACGTCGTGACGGGCCGCCCGTGCCGGAGGAACGTCGCGTTGCGGCTGACCGGCAGTCGGACGCTCGCCACGCTCGCGCCCGCGAACCGGTTGCTGGGGACGAACACGTAGTGCGCCCCCGACAACACCACCGGGCTGCCGAAATACCCTGCGAACGTGAAGCCGAACGACGGCGGCAGCGGCGCCCATCCGATGAAGTCGTCGCTGTCGTACCAGGTCACCCAGGCCGGCGCCCACACGGTGCCGGGAACCCACATCCAGCCGTAAGGGTCCTCCCAGGCCCACGACCCGTAGTGGAAGGGGTCGCTGCCCCAGGGATCGTAGGAAACCCAGGTCCAACCGTAGTCCGTGTAGATCCACTCGCCGTTGCTGTATGGCTGCCAGCCCATCGGGACGCCGGCCGGCACCCAGGCGGCGCCGTACCGGCAATCGATCCACCGGCCGTAAGGCGACAGCTCGCCGTAGAAGAAGGAGACGCTCACGCCCGCTCGGGCTTCCGCGGGCCTCGGCGCGCCGAGCGCCAACAGCCCGACGACCAGGAGCGAAATCAGAAAGGTTCTTCTCATCGCTGGCCTCCTTTCGAGGCAGCCAGCACCCCACCAAGGGAACGAATCGTCGGGCCGACCGCATTCCGGCATCCACGTGAAGTCATTTATTACGAGATACTTCAGTATCGAGGAGCAGCAGAATCACGGGCGGGCAGAGCGGGCGGCTCGGCGCCGAGCCGAGCGCAAGATCGCGGGCGCCGACACGGGCGTCGTCAGAAGCCGATCGAGTAGACGACGCCCGTTACGAGGTTGGCGCGCTTCCCCTCGAAACCCGGCGTGGCGACCTCCGCGTCGGTGAAGTTGGTGTAGCCGGCGCCGAGCTTGAGCGTGCCGTGGACGAGCTTGAGCGGCCAGTCGAGGCGGACCCCGTAGTCCGTCACGTGGTCCCGCTCGATCTCCGGAAAGTAACCGCGCGCGTACTCCCTGGTGCCGTGCCCCACGTTGAACGTCAGCAGGAGCCCGTCGGAGGCCGTGTCGTGAGCACTCCGAGGCGCTGCGAACCGGTGAGCAGGAAATACCAGCCCTTCACCGCGTTGACGTCCCGGATCGCGCTGAGCGACGGGCTGAACGGCAACGTCTTGAAGGTCACGGCCGCCCAGACCTCCTGCGTCGACAGGCTCGTGGTGTGCGGAAAGGTGTAGTCGTAGTAGGTGAGCGTCAGGTCCACGTCCTTGCCCGCCAACGTGTAGGCGAGCCAGTAGTCCGTCTCGCTCGCCTCTCCCCGGTACCCGTTGTCCGCCGTCAGGTTGACGTTGCCCCACAGGCCCGCGGAGAGGCCTTCCCCGGACACCGTGACCGACGGCTGGAGCACGGGCCTGTCGTTGATCACCATCCCGCGCCAGATGTAGGCCGACTGGACGCTGAGGTCCACGCTGCCGTCGAGTGCGGATGCCGCTGCCGCCGCCGACAGCGCCAGGACGCCCAGGGCCAGGACCAGCAAGCCACGCCGAGATCTCACGGCTTCCTCCTCGAGTCTTCGATGGGGACCCGTGCGGGGATGGCCGCACGGGTCCCCGAGAACGTCGGCCGCACGAACGACTCAGTCGGCCAGGTACGCTTCCTCGCCGTGCTCCGAGGCGTCGAGGCCCATCTCCTCCTCGTGCAGGCCGGCGCGCACCGGGGTGATCCTGTTGATCACCGCCAGGGCGACGTAGGAGAACACGAAGGCGTAGATGCTGCAGACTACGCCGGCGACGAGCTGCTTCATGAAGAACGCCGAGTTCCCGTAGAAGAGACCGTCGGCCCCGTTCGGATTGATCGCCTTGGTCGCAAAGACCCCCAGCAGCAGGATACCGATGAAACCGCCCACCCCGTGCACGCCCCAGACGTCGAGGGCGTCGTCCCACTGCAGCCGGTTCTTCAGGTTGATGGCGTAGTAGCAGACGATCCCCGCGACGATGCCGATCAGCGCCGAGACCTGCAGCGTCACGTAACCGGCGCACGGCGTGATCGTGGCGAGGCCCGCGATCGACCCGGTCAGCAAACCGAGGAACTTGGGCTTCTTCTCGAAGATCCACGCCATGATGAGCCACGTGACGGCGGCGAACGAGGCGGCGGTGTCCGTGTTGAGGAACGCCTGCGAGGTGACCGCGTCGACCTTGAGCTCGCTGCCCGCGTTGAAGCCGTACCACCCGAACCACAGCAGCCCGGTGCCGAGCGCCACGAGCGGGATGCTGTGCGGTCCCTTCTCGACGACCCGCCGCTTGCCGACGAAGAACACCGAGGCGAGCGCGGCCATGCCCGCGATCGCGTGGACGACGATGCCGCCGGCGAAGTCGAGCACGCCCCAGCGCTGCAGGATGCCGCCGCCCCAGATCATGTGCACCATCGGGAAATAGACGAACAGCAGCCACACGGTGAGGAAGATCATGTACGGCACGAACCGAACCCGGTTCGTGAACGCGCCGGTGATCAGTGCGGGCGTGATGATCGCGAACATCATCTGATAGGCCACGAACACGAACAGCGGGATGTTGTTGCCGGGCAGGACGTCGCTCGAGGAGATCCCCAGCATGAAGGCGTGGTTCAGGTTCCCGATCACCCCGCCGACGTCGCCGGAGAAGCACATCGAGTAGCCGCAGACGAACCAGATCACCGAGGTCCACCCCATCGAGAGGAAGCTCTGGATCATGATCGCCAGGACGTTCTTGCGGCCGACGAGCCCGCCGTAGAAGAACGCGAGGCCCGGGGTCATCAGCATGACGAGGCTGGACGCGACCAGCATGAACCCGGTGTTCCCAGTGTCGAAGTTCATCCCCTTCTCCTTCCGGTCCGCCCGCCGGCGGCCCAATGCGCCACGCGGAGCCTACTGGGAATTGTCTCGTCGCAGAATCGGGGAAAACCCTGGCTGGGGCTTCGAAAAACCCGGAGTCCGGCGGCGCCTTCCCCGGGGCGAGAGACCGGGCCCGTGGTCCGGGGTCCGGGGTCCGGGGTCAACGAGCCCATCACCCCGAAGGCAGGATTGTGGATTGATGCGTGTAGCCGCGCCGCCGAGAGGGCGGGAGCACCGCGCTCGGGTGGCGGAGGCCATCGGAGAACCCCCACCCGATCCCCCTCCTCGGATATCGAAGCCCTCCGCCCGCGTCGTGCCCCCCACCCCCCACCCGCACGGTGGGCCAGATGCAGAACTCAGGATCCGCGGCCGAGGGCGGCCGCGCCACACGAGGACAAAGGGAACCAAGGGGGGGGCGGGCGCCCTCGCCCGCCCGAGCGAAGCGAAGCAGATGGTCCGCTATCGGCGGCGCACCGGGCTAGAGGTCGGTGAGCCCTTCGCGGATCGCATACTTCGTCAGCTCCGCCACGCTGTGCAGATCGAGCTTCTCCATCACCTGCTGCCGGTAGGTCTCGACGGTCTTCACGCTCACCGCGAGCCGGGCCGCGATGGCCTTGGTGGGCGCCCCTTCCGCCATCAGCTGCAGGACTTCCCGCTCCCGCGGCGTGAGCACCGAAAACGCAGCGGCATCGTCCCCCGCCTGGGCGACATAGTCGCGCACGACCATCTCGGTGATCGCCGGCGAGAGGAACGCCCCGCGGGCCATCACGACCTCGATCGCATGAGCCAACTCGTCGAACGCGGAGTCCTTGAGGATGTAGCCGGCGGCCCCGGCCTTCAACGTCTCGATGACGAAACGGCGGTCCGAGTGCATCGAAAGGGCGAGCACTCGGACACCGGGGCGTTCGGCGAGAATCCTCCGGGTGGCTTCGATGCCGTTCATGCCGGGCATCGAGATGTCGAGGATGATGATGTCCGGCGAGAGTTCCTTTGAAAGTCGGACGGCCGCCTCCCCGTCCGAGGCTTCGGCCACCACCGTGAAGTCCGTCCGCTTCTCCAGGAGGTGGCGGAGGCCTTCCCGGACGATCCGGTGGTCGTCAGCGATGACGATGCGCACCGGCATGCCCGGCCTCCCTCTGCGGCTGCACCCGGAGCGGCAGCCGGATCTGGAAATCGACGCCGCCCCCGGGTTTCGACTCGAAGTCGACCCGCCCTCCCAGGTACTCGCACCGCTCACGGACGTTGAACAGTCCGAACGCGTCGGTCCGGGGCCCGAGTCCTTCCACGACCGCCGGGTCGAAGCCGTGACCGTCGTCGCGGTACCGCACGCACAGTCGGTCCCCGTCCGAGCTCACGTCCACGCTGACCCGCCGGGCGCCGGCATGCTTCACGGTGTTGACGAGGAACTCCCGCACCGCCTTGAAGACCGTGATCTGTACCACCTCGTCGGCCGGCTCACGAGACTCGCCGGCGCGGACCTCGACGGCGAGCCCGTGCTTGCGGATGAACTGATCGCCTAGCCACTCGATCGCCGGGACGAGCCCCAGCTCGTACAGCACGGGCGGGCTGATCTCGACGGTCAGGCTCCGCGTCGTGCGGATCGTCTGGTCGAGCAGGCCGCGCATCTCCTCCAGCGTCTGCTCGTAGCCCGAGAACGCCATGCTGCGCTGGATCTCCACCACCTTCATCTTGAGGGTGGTGAGCGCCTGTCCGATCCGGTCATGGAGGTCCGACGCTATCGTTCGCCGTTCGGCCTCCTCGGCGAGCGACAGCTCGGCGGCCAGGGAGCGCAGCCGCTCGCGATAGAAGCCGATTCGCTCCTCCTTCCGCTTTCGCTCGGCGATCTCCTCCTGCAGCTCCCGGTTGACCGAGACCAGCTCGGACGTCCGCTCCGCGACACGAAGCTCGAGCTCGGCATGCGCCGAATGCAGCGCCCGCTGGCTCTCTCTCCGCTCCAGGAACGAGCGCAGCATCTCCGCGAGGGAGTTGATCAGGTTCCTCTCCTCGGCGAGGAACGGCCCCTCGGCCGATTCGGGCGCCCCCGAGGCGTAGTAGACCTCGATGCGGCCGGCCTTGCCTGACGCGGTCCTGAACTCGGCGGACTGGCGCCACGGCGATGCGGCGAACGAGGTCGAGCGCACCTCCTGGTGGTCGAACACGATCCGGGCACAGGCGAGGTCCGGGAACTGCCACGCCGGAGGGATCAGCGCGACCACCTCGCCCAGGAGCTCGCCGAACGGGCGCCGGTCATCCTGGAGTATCCGCGCGGTCCCGTGCAGCGCCGTCAGCTCCTTCACCCGCTCGCGCAGGTCGTGGAGTATCTCGGCGCCCGACTCGCGCCGGGACGTCGCGTCGTCTACAGGCGGCATAGAAACCGTTCGCCCGGGCCCGTGCGTCGCTCGGGCAGGCGCCGACATCATAGCGTGTCGGGGAGGGGCACCGCACGACGCGGCGATCGAGCGGCTCGACCGGACCGCCCGCGCGGGCCGCAGGCGCTACTTCGCGACAGGCTGCCGCAGGATCGTGCGCAGCTTTTCGGGCTTGGCCCGCTCCGGGTCGCTAAGGTAGATCTCGTGGTGCTTGCCGCGATACCGATAGCCGTTCTCGGCGGCAAAGGCCTTCATGCGCGCCATGGTCCGCGGCTCCTCGTGGTACGGGCCTACGTGCATCGTCTGGATCGAGAGGCCTTCGCCGAACCGCCCGAACCGCAGCCGGGCCGCGACCGGAGTGCCGATCGTCTCGGTGACCTCCGCGCGGGCTCGGGCGAACATCGTTTCGGTGATGTGCTTCGGCTGCATGACCATGAGCGTCCAGCGCCAGCGAGCCGTTGTCTGGAAGTCGAAGTTGCCCGAGTCGACCCACCACAACGCCTCGACCGCCATGACGCGATAGTCGATTGGGTTGCGGGTGCGCTGTTTCGACATCACCTTGAGCGTCGAGGACACCCCGTTGAGCGCCGTGATCGCGCTCTGGAAGGCAACCGACGTCTTCGGCCGCTCCGTCGGTTCCATGTAGCCGTCGATCATCACGAAGTTGAAGTCCGGCACGGTGATGACCTGGATCTTTGCCGAGGATGGTGCGTAGAACCGAGTCAGCTCCTTCTTGAGATCGATCTTGGTGACCACGGCGTCCCCCTTTGTCTCGGAACGGCCTCCTCCAGATGGGGCAACAGGTTGGGCGAGCACTCTCTTACTACGATACACCGGATTCGCGGCGCCGCGAGCCGTTCGGCGCGAGCGCCCCGACCCCGCGCCGGAGCTCGACGGCCGGGCGGGGTCCGCCGCTCGGCCGGACAGGGTCCGCCGTTCTTGCAGCTCGGAGCGTTGCCTGTAGGAACCCGACCCGCCTTGGGGTCGCCTCGCCCGGTCGACGGGCAAGGAATCCCGCGTCACGCCGCGATGGTCGGCGGCAGAGCGGTCGCGAGTAGCGCGAGAACGTCTGGCGCAGGGGCGAGAGATCGAGCGCACTCTGCTCCGTGACGCGGACCTTCCGGTGGGACGTCGTGTCGATCTCCGGCGGCCGGAGGCCATCAAGCGGTGGTCCGTCGAGCGTACGGCCTCGCGAGGGATCAAAACAGCGAATCGCTCGTGAGCTGGAAAACCGGGCCCTTGCCGCGATCGGGGTAGGCGAGCTCCAGCCGAAGGATGCGCACCAATGAAGCACGGGTGATCTCGACGAGCAGACCGGCGCCCACGTCGCCGCGCCAGCCGCCGGTGGAGGGCCCCACCCTCGCGCCCCAGGTCCTGCCACCGTCGGTGAACGCCGTGAGGCCCAGCGCCGCCACGTGGAGCAGCTCGCCGGTGATGCGGCGGCGCCACTCCAGATTGGCGACCACCCTGGACGTGCCGTCGAACATCATCGGATCGTACCCGCGGAGCCCCGTGTCGGCGCCGAGCGTGAGCTGCCGCTCGCCGTCGAGATTGGTGCCGACATCGGCCGCAACACGCGCCCGCCAGCCGGCCGTTCCGGTGAGCGCGCCCCCCACTTCGAGGTGGGTGACGCCGTTGGCGAGGCGGCCATCCTCCACCCGGCCGGTGAGGTCGGCGATGAACCAGGAGTAGGTGCTCCCGCTCATCCGCCCCACGTTGAGCGAGCCGTGGTAACGCAGCCTCGCGCGATCGCCGCCGAACGCGGGGAGCGAGAGGCCGGCCGTCAGCTGCCAGTTGGGCCCGAGCAGGAGGTCCTCCTGCCGCAGCCACGCGCGGAAGCCCTGGACCACCCTCACGTTGAAGGTCTGGTGCTCCCAACCCACCTCGACGCCGACGAGGTCGCGGTCGTGCGGCTGCGGATAGGGCGAACCGTCGATACGCTGCCATTCGCGGAAGACCGCCCGATCCCCGAACAACCCAAACTTGAGGCGGTTGGTGAGGATGCCGTCGCCGGGGAGCCGCAACCCGCCCCACACCTCGAAGCTCCGGGTGTTGACCTGGCCCGCGACGGCGCGCTGTCCGCCAGACCACAGGTACTCCTGCAGCCCCTCGCGCCGCCACTCGACGCCGCCGGCCCGCGGCGTCAGGATGGCGAAGAACGGGTACTCGAGCTGAAAGATGTCGGTGGAACCGTCGGATGACTTGTCGTGTTCGACTTCGAGCTGCCAGCGGCTGTGCAGGAACGTGAAGTCCCTGTATCGGAACGTCGTGGTCGTGCGTTCGGGGTCGGAGCTGACGTCAAGGAGGAAGCTCTTGCCCAGGCCGAAGAGGTTGTCCTCCGAGAGGCTTCCGCCGGAGTGGCGGCGCCCCCCCGAGACTCCGAAGTTGATGCCGACCCCGGTCGTCCACTGGTCGTGGGTCTCCACCACCACCTCGGCTCCGCCGGGGACGGGTCGCGCCGAGATGTGCACGGGGTTGAGGAAGCCCGTGCCGCGCAGGATCACCTCGGTCTCGGCGAGCCGCACCGGGTCGAGGGGATCGCCGACGTGGAAGAGCAGCAGGGAGCGAATGAACTCCTCGCGGGTGAGGATGTGCAGGGCGTCGACCCAGCGGTACGCCCATGCCGAGGTGGCGGGGTCGTCGAGATCGTAGATGTCGTGGCGCTCGACGCGCACCGCGACGATCGGCGTGCCTGGCGCCACCTCCGCCATGCCCGGGCCCGCACCGATCGCCGCGAGCGCAAACACGGTGCTTGCGACCCACATGCTGTCTCTATTATCGCCCCGCCGTCGAGGAACGCCGGCGCGCGTCGCCGGCACGGGGCGGCTCGAAGTGGCGGTAGAAGACCCGCTTCGCGAGCTCTCCGGAGACGATGTACATCGTCACGATGAGCGCCACCAGACCCAGGAACGGGAGCGGAAGCGGGGTCAAGCCCAGGAGCCGCGCGCCCGGCAGGAACGGCAACGCCAGCGTGGCAGCCGCGACGGCCAGGGTGGCCCAGAGCAGGCGCTTGCCGGGCCTGCTGCGAAAGAACGGGCGGCGGCTGCGGACCACCAGGACGACGAGGGATGCGGAGAGCACCGACTCGACGAACCAGCCGGTGCGGAACTGGTCGGTTGTCGCCTTGAGGACGTAGAGCAACGCACCGAAGGTCAGGTAGTCGAAGACCGAGCTCAACACGCCAAAGGTCAGCATGAAGGAGCGGATGAAGCCGATGTCCCATCGCCGGGGCCGAGCGAGCATCTCGGCGTCCACGCTGTCGCTCGCGATGGTCATCTCCGGCATGTCCGTGAGCATGTTGGTCACCAGGATCTGCTTGGGCAGCAGCGGCAGGAACGGCAGCAGCAGCGAGGCGCCGGCCATGCTGAACATGTTGCCGAAGTTGGCGCTGGTCGCCATCAGCACGTACTTGAGCGTGTTTGCGAACGTGGTGCGCCCCTGACGCACCCCCTCGACCAGCACATCCAGGTCCTTCTCCAGCAGCACGATGTCGGCGACCTCCTTGGCCACGTCGACGGCGCTCTCGACGGAGAGGCCCACGTCGGCCGCGTGCAGCGCCGAAGCGTCGTTGATCCCGTCGCCCATGTAGCCGACGACATGGCCGGCCTTGCGCAGGGCCAGGATGATGCGCTCCTTCTGGTTCGGCTCAACCTCGGCGAAGACGTCCACCTGGCCGACCCGGGCGAGCAGCGCCCCGTCGCTCATCTGTCTCAGCTCGCGGCCGGAAAGCACCTGGGCGTTCCCCAGGCCGATCGCCCGGGCGACGGTCGCGGCCACCAGCGCGTTGTCCCCGGTGATGACCTTGAGGCTCACGCCGAGCTCGCGCAGCCGGCCGATGGTCGCCTCGATTCCGGGCTTCGGCGGGTCGGAGAACAGGACGAAGCCGAGGAAGATCATGCCGACTTCGCTCTCCTTGCCGATCCTTGCTTCGGAGCCGAGGCGCTTGCAGGCCACGCCGAGGGTGCGCTGGCCCTTGCCGCTGTATTCGACGTATTGCGCCTCGATCTGCCTCCGCACGCTCTCCAGGGGTACCGCGGCCCCCGCGGCGTCCTCGGCGGTGGCGCACACCTCCAACACCTGGGCGAGGGCGCCCTTGGTGATCATGAGGTTGCCTTCGGGACCGCCCGCGAGGATCGAGAGTCGCTTGCGGAGGAAATCGTAAGGGACCTCGTCCAGCTTCTTCCAGGCCGAGATGTCGGTGCTGTCGTGGTTCCTGATCGCGGCGTCGATGGGGCTCGAGAAGCCCGTTTCGAAGGAGGCGTTGAGCCGGGCGTAGAGCAGGACGCGATCGCTCGGCCGTCCGGCGAAGTCGTTGGTGGACTGGAGCGTCGCCACCCCTTCGGTGATCGTGCCGGTCTTGTCCGTGCACAGCACGTCCATGCTGCCGAAGTTCTCGATCGAGGCGAGGCGCTTGACGATCACCTTGGCTTCGGCCATCCGGCGCGCGCCATGGGCGAGGTTGATGCTGACGATCGCCGGGAGGAGCTGCGGCGTCAGGCCCACGGCCAGCGCCATCGAGAACAGGAACGAATCGAGGACCGGGCGGTGCAGGTAGACGTTGAATCCGAAGATCCCGATGACCAGAAGGAGTGTTACCTCCAGGAGCAGGTACCCGAAACGGCGCAGCCCGCGCTCGAAATCGGTTTCGGGCGGCCGCAGCTTGAGTCGTTCAGAGACCCGGCCGAACTCGGTGTCCTTCCCGATCGCCACCACCAGGCCGTTCGCGGTGCCGGAGACCACGTGCGTACCCATGAACATCGTGTTGGTTCTCTTGCCGAGCGGCGTGTCGGCGGCGAGAACCGCGACCGACTTCTCCACCGGGAACGTCTCCCCGGTGAGCGTGGCCTCGTCCGCGAAGAGGTCTCGGGTTTCGAGGAGCAGGCAGTCGCCCGGCGCCGTGTCGCCTGCCGACAGGACGACCACGTCGCCGGGCACGACGTCGGCCAGGGGAACGTCGCGCGGGGCGCCGTCCCGCAGCACCTGGGCCTTGACCTCGACGAGCGACAGGAGCTTCTCCACGGCGCCCGCCGCGCCCTTCTCCTGCCAGAAGCCCAGGAGCCCGCTCGCGAGCACGATGGCAAGGATGATCGCGGCATCCGTCGTGTCGTGAAGGAAGAGCGAGATCACGGTGGCGCCCAGGAGCAGGAGGACGATCGGGCTCGAGAACTGCTTCAGGAGGAGGGTCAGCGCGTCGGTGCGCTTCTTGGGCGCCAGGCGGCGGGCCGCGTAACGCTTCAGCCTGGAGACGGCCTCCGCCGCCGAGAGCCCGTGCGGCGCTGCCTGCAGCCGCTCCAGGGCCTCGGCGGCGGGAACGCTCCAAAAGGGCGGAACCTGTTGCTCCATAGCTCGTCGCTGCCTTGCATTCTGCCACAGCAGCCAGCGTGGGCGAGGAAGCGGGAAGCCGGGAGCGTGGGGCAATGGCAGGCGAGGGCGGAGCCGCCGAGGCGCGAGCGTCGGCTCTCGCAGGCGGTCGCCGGAAGGGTAGTTTCTACCCACGTCGTGGTGCCGCCATTGGGTAGTAAGCGCTCTTCCGGGTGAGGGATCCCAGGGCTAGGTTTGAGCCACGTTGGGGAAAGGACGGTACCTCATGAAACACGTATTCGTCGTAGCGGCAGGCTCCCTGGTCGGTCTCGCGGTCCTCGGACTCGCCGGGTGCGCCTCGTCGATGACGACCAAAAGCACGCGGCATTCGGACTCGGGGATCACGTCGGTGATCAAGGCGTCGCTGGAGGCGAACGACAAGGTGAAGGCCCGCCAGGTGGACGTCGAGACCCGGGAGGGCACGGTGTACCTGACCGGCGTGGTGGACACGGAAGAGGCCCGCCGTGAGGCCGCGCGCGTGGCGTGGCGCACGGAGGGCGTGCGCGGCGTCGAGAACGATCTGACGGTCGGTGAGAGGACCGTCGGCAGCCGGATCGACGACGTCTTGATCAGCTCGAAGGTCAAGGTGAAGCTCATCGCCAACTCCGACATCAAGGCCGGGGACATCGACGTGAGCTCCTCGCAGGGGGTGGTGACGCTGATCGGGCGCGTCAGTACCGAGGCGATCAAGCGCGAGGCGGAGCGCATTGCGCGCGACACCGACGGCGTCAAGGACGTGCACAACGAGCTCCTCGTCGGCACGAAGTACTAGGCCCGGCGAGACTGGAGGACTGCGATGCTCTGGACGATTTTCGTGATTCTCCTCGTGCTGTGGCTGCTCGGCATGGTCAGCTCCTACACCATGGGCGGATTCATCCACATCCTGCTCGTGGTGGCGGTGGTCGTACTGATCATCAGGCTGGTCTCCGGACGGCGCGTCCTTTAGCCGGCGCCGAGCGTGCGAAGCGGCGGGGGTCACCAGGCCCGGCAACGACCGGCAGCGGCCGGGCCGCCCGCACGCGTCGCGGTTGCTTGGAGTCGCATGCGCTGCGGAGCCGGTCGGACCGCTGCAGGTGTTCGGTAGAAGGAGGCAAGGTGAGCCCTCTCAAGATCGTGGCAATTCTCTTGATCGCCGCCGGCATCATCGGGCTGGTGTACGGCGGCATCACCTACACCAAGACGACCCACAACACGAAGATCGGACCGCTCGAGCTGTCGATCAAGGACAAGGAAACGGTCAACATCCCGGTGTGGGCCGGCGTCGGCGCAATCGTCGTCGGCGGGATCCTGCTCGTTGTGCGCACAAAGGCGTGACTGCACCTCAATCGGCGCCGATCTTCCCGTGGCGCTCGTAAAGGCGGACCCACGGGGCCGCCGGAAGGGAAACACGAACATGAAGAAGCAATACCTCAAGATCCTCGTCCCCGGCACCTTCGCCGCCGCCGCGCTCGCGCTGGCGGTGGGCGTCGGCGCCCAAACGACTCCCGCTCCCGCGGCTCCACCGGCCGCGAAGAGCCCTCAGGCGGCCCCGATGGCCGGCCACCACAAGGGCAGCGCCACCTCCGCCAAGCACGAGGCCGACATGAAGGCGGAGTGCGAGGCCATGATGGCCAAGAAGCAGGCGATGCAGGCCAAGCTCGAGGCGGATGACGCCACGCTGGACAAGCTGGTCGCCGTGATGAACGCCGCCAAGGACTCCAAGGAGCCCGATGCGATGGAGAAGCCGATGGCGGCCGTCATCAACGAGCTCGTCGCCCAGCGCAAGGCCACCCGCGCCATGATGATGGAGATGCAACCGGCGATGATGGCGCACATGCTCCATCACGAGCAGATGCACGGCACGAAGGGCGCGATGGAGTGCCCGATGATGAAGACCGGCAAGGCTCCCGAAGCCAAACCCGAAGAGAAGATGCCCAAGATGTAAGCAGCCCACAGGGCGGCGGGGCGTCTCGTTCGGAGCCCCCGCCGCCCTGTCCGTTCCCAGGAGGTTCCTGAAGGGCCCTCTGGCAAGGTCGGAAGGAGGTGCTCGAAATGGTTAAGGATCCTATTTGTGGCATTGCGCTCGACAACAGGTCCCCGTACAAGAGCACGTATGCGGGGCAGATCCACGTGTTCTGTTGCCCTACCTGCCAGGCGAAGTTCGACAAGGAGCCTGGGCGGTACGCGGCTCCTGACGGGGAAGAAGTCGAACGAGGAGACCGCCCATGATGCACCACGGCGGCTGGTTCGGGATGGGCGGGGCGGAGTACTGGCTCATCCCCGTCCTGATCGTGGTCCTCGTGATTGTGGCTTTGGGAGTTCTTGCCAGGAAGCGCTCGCGGGGCGGCGACTAGCCGCCGGAGGAAACGTGCCGGAAACGGTTCAAAGGGCAACGTCGGCGACGCAGCGTAAGAGGAAGGACAGGTCGGATGTAATGACGACGGTAAACAGGCAAATCACACTCGCCTCGCGGCCGGTTGGCTATCCCAGGGTCTCCGACTTCCACCTCGTCTACTCTCCCCTGCCCTCACCCGCCAAAGGCGACGTGCTGGTTCGGTCGGTCTACCTGTCCCTCGATCCCTACATGCGGGGGCGGATGAACGGTGGAGACTCATACGCCCGACCCGTGGCCATCGGGGAGGTCATGACCGGCGGAGTGGTCGGTATCGTCCTGGAGTCCGAGTTTCCGAAGCTCCGAGCCGGGGATGCCGTCGAAGGAATGTTGGGATGGCAGGAGTACGCCGTCGCGCCGGGCCGCGAGCTCAGGAAGATCGACCCCGTCCTCGCGTCGATGTCCACGGCGCTGGGAGTGCTGGGCATGCCTGGGCTCACGGCGTTCTTCGGCCTGCTCGACGTCTGCGATCCACAACGGGGGGAGACCGTCGTTGTGTCCGGGGCGGCGGGCGCAGTCGGCATGCTCGTCGGCCAGATCGCGAAGATCAAGGGGTGCCGGGTCGTCGGCGTGGCGGGCTCCGACGCGAAGATCTCGTGGTTACGGGACGAGCTGGGCTTCGACGGCGCGTTCAACTACAGGACCGCTGATGACTGCTACGACGCTCTCAAGAATCTGTGCCCCGCGGGCATCGACGTCTACTTCGACAACGTGGGCGGGACCGTCAGCGACGCCGTGATGCGGCTGATCAACGTGAGGGCCCGGATCGCGGTTTGCGGACAGATCTCGCAGTACAACCTGGAAGAGCCCGAAGTCGGTCCGCGCTGGCTGACGCAGTTGATCGTCAAGCAGGCGAAGGTGCAGGGCTTCCTGGTTTCCGGCTACGCAAAGCGGTTCCCTGAAGGCCTCAAGCAACTGGCCGCGTGGCTGAAGCAGGGGAAGCTCAAGTACAGGGAGGACGTCGCCCAGGGTATCGAAGCCGCGCCGCAGGCCTTCATCGGCATGCTGCAAGGGAAGAACCAAGGTAAGCAGCTGGTGCAGCTCTCGGAGTTCTGAGCAACCGCGCGCGCGACGCCTCTGGCGGACACCTGGGATAGAAAGCGGGGCCTCACGACCATGGAAACCACAGACAACAGCCCGCCACCCGGGTCCGCGCCGGCCGCGCATTGTGAGCCCGCCACGCCTTCGAAGGCTCGTCACCCGAAACTCTCAGCCCTCGTGCGACGCCGAACGGTGTGGCTGCTTGCGGCCGGCCTCGTCGCCGCCGCCGCCGCGTTCGCGTATCACCTGGCGTTTGGACAAGACAAGGTCGTCTACGCTACCGCTGCCGTCGAACGCGGCGACGTCGAAAGCACGGTCGTGGCGGCGGGCATCCTTCAGCCAGTCAACTACGTCGATGTCGGCGCGCAGACTTCCGGCAAGCTCAAATCGCTGAAGGTCAAGCGCGGCGATCAGGTGGCAAAGGACCAGTTGCTCGCGGAGATCGACCCGGTGCTGGCGGACACCGCGCTCACTGCGGCCAACGCAACGCTCGAGAGCATGACCTCGCAGCGCTCCGTGAAACAGACACAGCTCCTCCTCGCCACGGCGCAACGGGACCGCAACGAGAAGCTATCTCAAGAGTTGCTGATTTCCGACAGCGACCGCGACGTCACCCGGGCCAACTACGACGTCGCGCGAGCCGACGTGGCTTCGCTCTCGGCGCAGATGAGGCAAGCGACAGCCGCCGTGGACACGGCAACGGCCAACCGGGGATATACCAAGATCACCGCGCCCATGGCAGGTGAGGTCGTTTCCATCAGCACGCTGGAAGGGCAGACACTCAACGCCAATCAGCAGGCGCCGACGATCCTGCGGATCGCCGATATCAGCACCGTGACGGTCTGGGCGCAGGTCTCGGAGGCGGACATCGTCCGCGTCAAGCCCGGCCAGGACGTCTATTTCACGGTCCTTGGCTCGGCGCGGCGCTGGAATGGGACGATCAGGCAGATCCTCCCCACCCCGGAGCTCATCAACGCCGTCGTGTTCTACGACGTGTTGTTCGACATTCCGAATCCCGAGGGTGAGCTGAAGATCCAGATGACGGCGCAGGTCTTCATCGTGCTCGCCCAGGCGAAGGGCGTCCTGCTGATACCGACCGCCGCCGTCGGCAACGCCGGCGAAGGCGCCAACGCGAAGGTCAGGGTGCTGAAGGCCAACGGCAGCGTCGAGCAGCGCGCGATCAAGATCGGGATCAAGAGTGAAATCATGACGGAAGTCACGGAGGGCCTCAAGGAGCAGGAGCGGGTCGTGCTGGGGGGTATGGCGACACAGGGCGCCACGAAGAACCCGCTCGCCGTCCGCAGGGGCCCTTGATGCCGCCGCCACTGCTCGAACTCGAATGCGGTCAGCCGCACCTACACGTCGGGCGGCGAACCGCTGACCGTGCTCAGGGACATCCACCTGAAGATCGGCAGCGGCGAGTTCGTCGCCATCATGGGCGCGTCCGGCTCGGGCAAATCAACGCTGATGAACATCATCGGCTGTCTCGACAGGCCGTCCAGCGGCACCTACTCGATCCGCGGCGTCGACGTCGCCTCACTCGACGGCGATGCACTGGCCGCGCTGCGGCGCGACACCTTCGGCTTCATCTTCCAGCGCTACAACCTGATGTCCGATCTGAGCGCGGTCGAGAACGCAGAGGTGCCGGCCGTGTACTGCGGCATGGCGAAGACCGAGCGAGAGACTCACGCCAGCGGCATCTTGCGAGAGCTCGGCCTGGGCGACCGGCTGCAACACCACCCCAACCAGCTTTCCGGCGGCCAACAACAGCGCGTCAGCATCGCCCGAGCGCTCATGAACGGCGGGCCGGTCATCCTGGCCGACGAGCCTACCGGCGCGCTGGACAGCCAGGGCGGCAAGGAGGTCATGGCCATCCTGCAGAAGCTGCACGGGCAGGGCCACACGATCATCCTGGTGACCCACGACAGCGACATCGCCGCATACGCGCACCGCATCGTCCGACTTTCGGACGGGCGTATCACGTCCGACGAGCTACAACCCAAAGGCGAGGCAGCTCCTCAAGCGCAAACCAGCGAGGAAGCGAGAGACGCCAAACCAGGCGTGGCGATCCTCGGCGAGGCCCTGAAGATGGCGTTGGGCTCGTTGCTGCACAACCGCCTGCGGACCGCGCTCACGATGCTGGGCATCATCATCGGCGTCGCCTCGGTGGTCGCGCTGATGGCGATCGGCAACGGCGCGAAGCAGGACGTCCTCGATCGCATCCAGGCCATGGGCACCGACCTGTTGACGATCATGCGGGGCGCGCCCAACGTTCGCGCCTCGGCCGGGGCCGTGACCAGCTTCCTGCCCGAAGACCTGCCGTCCATCGGCGGTGTGCCCGGCGTCGCCATGGTGGTTCCCGAGACGAACTCGTCCGCGCTGCTGCGCTTTGCCGATCAGGACTTGACGGTCACGGTGGTCGGAACCGGCGAGGATTTCCCTCTGGTGCACGACTGGCCGCCGCAGTCCGGTGTCTTCTTCTCGGCGGAGCAAGTGATGCGCTATGCCCAGGTGGTCGTGCTCGGGACGACAACGGCGAAGAACCTGTTCCCCAACGACACCAACCCGCTCGGCCAGTATGTGATCATCGGCAGCGCGCCGTTCATGGTCATTGGCGTCCTGAGCAGCAAGGGCGTAACCGCGCGGGGAGACGACCAGGACAACTCCGCCTGGCTGCCATACACCACGGCCGGGGCGCGTGTCTTCGGGCGACGCTTCTTCAACAATATCGTCGTGAGAGTAGAGCCGGGGGCGGACATGGACGTCGTGCAGGCCGGGCTCCATGCATCGCTCCTCACCCGCCATCGCAAGGAAGACTTCAACATCCGGAACATGGCCGATACCATCGAAACGGCCAGTGCGACGCAGAACACGCTGACCTATTTGCTGGCGGCGATTGCCGTGATTTCGCTCGTGGTCGGCGGCATTGGCGTGATGAACATCATGCTCGTCTCGGTCACCGAGAGGACCCGCGAGATCGGCATCCGCATGGCGATCGGCGCGCGCTCCTTCGACGTGATGTTTCAGTTCCTGACAGAGGCCGTCATGGTCTGCTTCATCGGCGGGTTGGCAGGCGTCGTCGCCGGCATCGGCGGCGGCTTGGCGACCTCGGCGATCGCAGGCTGGCGCGTGATCTACACGGTCCCACCGATCGTGATCGCCTTCGCGTGCGCGTTCGCGACGGGGATCGTGTTCGGCTACCTTCCGGCAAGGAAGGCCGCTCGGCTCGACCCCATCGAAGCGCTGGCACGGGAGTAGAAGCGCCATGAGTCCCCCCCCAAGACAGGCCGCAGGGATCGCCGGCGAGGCTCCAACCCGGATCGTCCGGTTCTTCCACCTCGAGTGTGGCGACGCCCGATTCCTTCTCGACGGGACGGAGGGACGCCTGCTCCACGACGTCGAGTGAATCATCGGGCAAGGCCAAGGAACGGCTTCCCCGAGCCTCGCCGAGGAGAGAGCGATGCCCAGAACGCCCCATGTCGAACGGCACTTCACGGCAAGCGAACGCGTCCGCGACGTCGTCATCGGGATGTCGGACGGGTTGACGGTTCCCTTCGCGTTGGCGGCCGGGCTCTCGGGCGCCGTAAACTCGACCGGCATCATCGTCACGGCCGGCCTGGCCGAGATCGCGGCCGGTTCGATCGCGATGGGCCTCGGCGGCTACCTGGCCGCCAAGAGCGATGCCGAGCACTACGCCAGCGAGCGCGCCCGCGAGGAGCGCGAGGTCGTCGAGAAACCCGAGGCGGAAGCGGCGGAAGTGCGACAGGTGCTCGAGTCCTATGGGCTGACCGCAGAGGCGAGCGCGCCCATCGTGGACTCGTTCAGGGACCGGCCCAAGGCGTGGGTCGATTTCATGATGCGCTTCGAGCTGGGCCTGGAAAAGCCCGATCCGCACCGCGCCCTGGTGAGCGCGCTGACGATCGCCGGCGCGTACGTCGCCGGAGGGTTCATCCCGCTGGGGCCCTACCTGGTTGCCGCCACCGCGAAGAGCGCGCTCACGGTCTCGGTGGCGGTGACGCTCGTCGCCCTGGCGTTGTTCGGCTACGTCAAGGGCCACTTCACGGGCACCTCGCCGGTCCGCAGCGGGCTGCAGACCGTGCTGATCGGCGGGCTCGCGGCGGCCGCGGCGTTCGCGATCGCCAAGGCGATCGCGTAGGGAACGGCACGATTCCCTGGCTGCGGAAGCCGACGTCGGGTTGTCGGACGGCAACTCAGATCCGTCTCCTCCGCAAGTAGTAGCCGCCGCCGCCGCCGAACAGAAGGAGCAAGAGTACGATGCGCCCGCCAGCGCGGAGCAGATGGCGATCCTGGCGAGGCTCTCGCCGCAGCAGGTGACGGCCTCCGAGCTCGCAGGCGAGAAGATCACGGGCCGGTTGACGCGGGCCCCGGGGAACGACGCCCCAATCGGAGGGCTGAAAGTCGTCGCGCCGAGCGGGTGGTTCGCGGCCCGCCCGTCCGGAACTGAAGACGTCTACAAGCTCTACGCGGAGAGCTTCAAGGGCCCCGGCCACCTCGCCCGGATCCAAGCGGAGGCGCAGGCCATCATCCAGAGCGCCTTCCAGGCCGGCACGAGAGGCTGACCGGCGTGCCCGGCAGCTACCCCTCCGCGGCTCTACGGCTCCTCGACCAGCTTCCAGGTCGGGTCGGGATCGTACTCCGTGATGGCGGCGGCGAGCGTGGCGGTGTCCGGGCCCAGGTTCTTCTCGTACACGCGGCCCTGCTGGTTGACGATGAACGTCATCACGCCTGAGCTGTCCCATTTGTCCGGGTAGGCGATCAGCGCGTAGCCCGCGATCATGTTGCCGTTGATGATGTAATTGAACTTGCCCCCCGGCGCGTACGGCCCCTGGGCCTTGAGGATCCTGAAGAAGTACCCGTGATACGGAGAGCGCTTCGGCGCATCGCCGCTCTTGGGCGTGCCCAGCGTGTAGCCTTCCGCCCGCGCCTCCGCCACCAGGCTCCCCATCGGACTCGGCTTGCCGTCCTCCGCCGACTCCCAGTAGAGGCCGTCGTGCTCGCCCGGCGTGCTGGTGAACTTCTGCGCGTAGACGGCGAGGCCGTCCGCTGCGGAGTCCCTCGCTTCGGTGTAGTACTCCCACTGCGCCACCGCGTAGGCGCGGCAGGTTGCGATCGTCGAGAGCTCGTTCTCGCCGATCCTCCGGTCCGAGATCTCCTCGGCCCCCGCCTCAGTGTCGAAGCGCCACTTCTTGCCGTCCTTGACGATCGGGATCGGCGACGGCCAGTGCTCTTCACCGACGAGGACGACGTACTTCGAATCGGTGACCTTCTCGAGCGTCGCGGATTTGTCCAGGTGGGCGCCGAACCGTTTCAGCGCGTTGGCGTCCTCGACGGGATCGCCCGTCATCATCTTCTCACGGTCTGGCCCGTAGATGGCGGCCAACGCCTTGTCGTCGGAAGCCTTCGCGGCGATGACGAGAGCTTGCAGGGCTGCTTCGGGGGTAGCGAAGAGCTTCTGCTTGGGCGCACTCCGGGGCGCGGCCAGCACAGAAGCGGCCCAGAGCGTCCCGATCGAGAGGAACATCACGAGCGCACGCGCAAACGGGACGCGGCGCCGAGCTTCCGGTGAGGTCACTGGTCTTGGCATTCTCATGTGCTCCAACCCTTTCCCGCCTTCAGATCGTGTCTGCTCGCAGTGTGTCGTCATTTTCAGGACCTCCCCCGGCTCAGTGCTTGTTGCCGTTTCTTGGGTTTCTCTTTTTTCGCAGGCGGGCGCGCAGGCTGCTTCACCGGGTTGCGGCGCACTATCGCGGCCGGAGGCGGTTTCACCAGCGCCCGGCTGATCTGACCTCGCTGGCTGGTCACCCGCGGGTCGAAACCGCCCCGTGCGACCGGAGGGAACACCGGCGCCACGGGGACGTGAACCTGCACAGGGGGCTGCGGCAGGTGGCCACGGTAGTCGTTGATCCGCCGGTCGGTGGTGTCGAAATTGCGGTTGATGATCTTGTTCGGGGGCATCACATGGACCGGCTGAGCCGGCGGCGGGCTCACGACCCGGTTGTTGCCGCCGAAATTCGGAGGGGTCACCCTCCGGCGGTCACCACGGAAGTTGTTGAAATTCGTCGTGCGGTGGATGTCGTCGTAGCGGTTCAGGGCGCCGTAGTTCAACGGCCGGCGGATGACCGGGCGGTTGATCACGATGTTCCGGTAGGTGTTGTTCACGTAGACGTTGGTCGGGTGGATGAACCCGCGGCTCCGGTCGATCCATCCTCCGTGTCCCCCTTCCCAGCCGTGATAGAACACGCGATGCATTCCCCAGTCGAAGTCGAAGTTGAGCCACGCTCCGATGAAGAAGCTCGCCCCGAAAAACAGGGGGGCGCGGTGAAAGTACACGACCGCCGGATCGTACTGCGGCACGTAGATGTACTGCGGCTGCGCCGGCCACAGCTCGATCTCGCCGCCGGAGTCGACGACCTGGAGTTGAGACGTGGTGACGAGGTTGCCTGCCTCGCGCGCCTGGACGCGAAGCCGCTGGATCGATTCCATGACGTCGGTCGACTGATACGCGTAGGCCTGCCCCAGGGCGGTCGTCCAGTCGAGCTTGTCGGCCATCATCGCCAGGACGGTCGGATAGTGGGCTACGGCCTTGACGCTGACGTCCCAGTACTGGTTGTCGACGTCGTCTGCGTTGCGGTCGTCGCGCGCGAAGCGGGCTGCTGCGTCCACCTGGTCCGGAAAGGTTGCGGCGACCAGGACCTGGGCCAGCAGCGGATCGGGGTAGAGCGCGATCGGCGCCAGCAGGTTGTCGAGTTGATCGGGCGAGAACGGTTCGTAGGACGAATCTCCCTGAGCCCGAACGACCGGGGTGAAGACCGCCACGAACAGAACGAGTGAGACGGCCAGAAGCTTTCCCATGGTGTGTGTCTCCTTCTGCGGCTTCCGAGATCCCGTGCGTCGCATTGACTCACAGCGTCACGCGAACTCCCGCGCTGACCACGTTGATGTCCACGTCGCGGAGCTTGTAGCGCTCCCACTCGCCCAACAGCGAGAGAGTGCCGAAGTTGAACCGCACACCCCCTCCGTAAAACCCGTCGCGCCCGTGGTCTGTTCCGGCCACGAAGTGCGGATCCGTCGCGGTACCGGTGAGCGCCACATCGGTGCTCCAGTACATGTACCCGGCCTTCCCGTAGAGCGTGAGGAGCGGCCCGATCGGTATTCGGCCCGTGAGCGCCGCGGTCCCGGTCTTCGCGTCGTACCCCACCCGCGTGCTGCCGCCCGTCGAGGTGATCACGCCGTCGAAGTTGCCGAAGTTGACCCAGGCAGCCTCGACTCCCAGGAAGACGGGCAGCTCGTAGCCCAGGAAGAACTTGTACGAGTTCCGTGTTTCATCCACGACCGTCGCGTTGATGGCCGCGTGACCGAGGGCGCCGCCGAGGTAGAAGCCCTGCGCCCCCGCCGGCCGACTGCACCCAACGACCGCGGCGACGACAATCGCGGCCAGCCCCACCGACCCCGCCGCCAGGTTCGTTTTCACCGCGCACCTCGGTGCGATAGGACGCTTGTGCCGCTCAATGAGCCGGGTCTGGGGATTCGCGTAGCCCACCCTCTTTCTCGTTTCTCGATCACCTGCGAATCTAGCGTCTCGGTTCCTCACCGGATAGCGCATTTTGTACCCTGGACCCAGCCGTCAGTTGGGTACGAACTACTCCGCGGCAGCCGTGCCGTCGTCATCATCGGGTCAGCCCCTGCGAGCCGAGCGTGATGAGCGGCGAGTTGGGAGCGATCGGCTTCGCGGCTCGGCCGTTGCTCGTGGCGACGATCAGACCCAGCACGGCAAGCACGACGACGTTGGCGCCGAGGAAGCACCGGGAGCATGCAGGCCGTATCGGGCTCGTCCTCAAGCAGAAGCCCAGGACGAGGACCCCGAGACCCCACGCGACGAAGAGCGCCCCAATGTCCCATCCCCAGCCGACACGTTCGGAAAAGACGAGGGCGAAACACTCCCAGAGCACGGACGCGATGACGAACGCCCAGCCCAGTCCGGAAAGGCTCACGAACCGACGGAGCCGTGGCCACCCGCTCCGCTCGGTCCTCGGAGCGGCAGCCTCCGGGCTGGAGGGTTCTATTTCGTCCCCGAGGAGCCCGTCGCGCCCATCCGACCGATGGCGCGCATCGGGCCGCCCGAGCCATGGGACCGGTATCGCAGTCGGTTGCTGCCGACGACCCAGCGGGATCGTCGGCCCGGGCATCCAACTGGCCGTTCCGCCCTGCGCCCGATCGAGAGCCTCGGTGAGCTGGTGGTCTATGGCCGGTCCGAGGATCGCGCCTCGCTGGGTGAGGACGGCCGCCCGCCCGCCGACGTCGGGCCCAAGGACCAGCCCGTTGGTCACCGCCGGTCCGTCTCCGCTGCGAATCATGGCACGCCGTCCTTCCTGGAACGTGTCTCGACGCTAGTCCTCGGGTCCTCCGCCCGGAAGAGCACTTTCTACCGAAGATCGAGGGCGCAGGCTAGGTACGAAGAACGCGCCGAGCGGCGGCGTTCGAAGCAGCGCGAGGATCCGGCACGCGGCCTTCGTGTCAGCCGGCCGTGTCGAGCCGCGGACTGCCGGCGTGACCGCGCATCACCTCCATGAGGGCGACGGCTATCGCCAATGCGACTGGGCCGATGAAGATGCCGAGCAACCCGAACGCAGCGAGGCCGCCGAACACCCCGAGGAACACGATCAGGGTGGTGAGCTCATCGGCGCCCCGGACCAGCATCGGGCGCAGGACGGTGTCGACGAGCAGCACGGTGACGGCGGAGCCCCACACGAACAGGAAGATCGCGGAGCCGTGGCGGTCCGTCGACCAGGCCCAGACGACGCCCGGCAGCCAGACCAGCGCCGTCCCGCCCATCGGCAGCAGGGACACGATCGCCATCACGACCCCCGCGAGGACCGGCGAGGGAAGGCCCGCGATCCACCAGCCCATGGCACCGAGCAAGCCCTGCGTCATCGCGCACAGCAGCGAGCCCCGGAAGATCGCGTCCAGCATCGTCTGCAGCGACCGGCTCATGCGGTTGCGTCCCTCGGCATCGGTGGGAAGGAGGTCGAGCGTGGCCGCGGCCATCCGCTCGCCGTCCCGAAACAGGAAGAAGAGCAGGAAGATCACCAGCACGACCGTGAGCATCGCGTCGAGCACCCCCAGCACCAGCTTGCCGCTCAGCGCACCCGCCACCGCCGAGAGGCGCGTCACGACCTCGGCGGCCAGCTTCTGGAAGTCCGCCGGGGAGATGCCCGCCCACGCCCTCGCGTCGTCGAGGACACGCGCGACCTTGGGGAGCGCCACGAAGTCCGAAAACGACCTGACGTCCCCGGCGCTCAGGCTGCTCGTGATCTTCGTCGCGACCACGATGACCTGGTTGGCCAGCACCCCCACCAGGAGGCCCGCCGGTACCAGGACGCCGGCCGCAACGGCGAGGGTCAACAGCGCGGCGGCGAGGCTGCGGTGCTTGGGCATGCGCCGCTCGAGGAACGACCAGGGCCTCTGGAATGCGACGGCGAGCACGATCGCCCAGGCGACGGCGGCGAAGAAGGGCAAGAGCACGCGGTAACAGACGAAGCCGACGCCCAGCACCGCGAGCAGGAAGAAGATGACCGCATAGATCCTGGCGTGGTTGACCGCTTCCATCTCGGACCTCCTCACTTCGCTGCCCCTATTCTCCTTCGATACCCGGCTCCTTGCGCAACCCGAGGGCCTGCGCCCCGGTCCGTCCCCCGGCCTCCGTCCCCGAGGGTCCGCTGGCGGGCCGCTCCCTCCGCATCGGGTGCAGCGCCTCTGTCGCAGCTTGGAGCGCAGCTCACGCGCGTAGAACCTGTCCGAACGCCGCGCGGACACCGGGCGGAGCGGTTAGCGGTCGCGGGCGATAGCTCGCGCCCGGCCGGGCCGCAGGAACACGAGCCCGCCGAGCAGGAGGACCCAGGCCATGACGTAGGCCCAGATCAGGAACAGCACCACGCTGCCGAGCGTGCCGTAGAACTGCGTCGCCTTCCAGAGCACCGGGACCGCGAGGGAGAACCCCCGGCTGGCGCCGATCCAGCCCAGCGACGCGAGCAATGCGGCCAAAGCCACGCGGAACCAGCGCGCCTGCGCACCGACGACCACCCGGTAGGTCAGGAAGATCGCGCCGAACAGAACGGCCACGATGAGGAGCACCCGCAGTGCCGCGAAGGCGGAGAGCGAAAGCTCCGACAGGCTGGACAGGTGAAGCAGGCCGCGCTCGATGGCGGGCGCCGCGAGCAGGAACAGCGCCGTCGCAACCAGCGCCGCAATCCAGACCACGAGCAACAGCATCGACCTGGCCGCCGACCGCCAGGCCTTCACCCGCGGGCGAGCCGCGGTGGAGACCATCGTCCCGAGCGACCGAATGCACAGCGACATGAAGCGGAACGAGGTCCAGACCGCCACGAGGAACCCGGCCGTCAGCCAGCCGTGACTCGCCGAGGAGCGGGCCCACCCCAACACCTCACCGGGGGCGACACTGGACGCCGCCGGCAGCACGGCGCGCAGAACCTCCTCGATGGGCGCGGTCAGGTCGACGGGAAGCCAGCGGCCGACCAGCGCGATCGCAACGCCCACCAGGGGCACCAGGGAGAGCGCGAGGTAGAACGCCATCTCGGCGGCGGCACTCTCCGCCAGCGCCAGCTTCGCCGCTACCGCCTTCGCCCTGGCCCACGCCATGCCGGCCGATGTATACCACATCTCCTTGCGGGAGAACGGCGCGCCGGCAGCGTACCGCTCGCACACACGCCACCGAGGGCACCACGAGGACGGCTGAGTACTTCTTACCTAACTCGCGGCCTCCCCTCTCTGTACAAATTGCCGATTCCCGGGGGCCGGCCGGAGTGGTACGTTTCGAAATGAGCTCGGGAAGGGAAGGCGTTCCATGCATGAGGGGGGACGCCGTCGATGCGGATGGCGACCTCCTCGGTGCCCCGAACAGGATGTGGAGCCGGCGGAGGTGAGGCATGAGCGACTTCCGCGTTGGAGCTGCGGAGCAGATCCACCAGGTCGCTCCCGCGGGGCCGCCGCGCCGAGGGCGATCAGCCCTGTGGGAACGAGGGCTTCTCCGGGGGCTGGCACGGATCGTGTCGACGGTGTTCGCGATGGCCGGTTGGCGGCTCGAGCACCTCAACGTGGCATGGGTGGCCGGGAGCGTCGTCTCCCTGCTCATCGCCCACGTCCTCATCGACCGCGCGGACTGGCGGCTCACGCTGCCCTACCTCCTGCTCACGCTCGTCTTCTACTACGGCGGGAACGCGGCGATCCTGCGGTCGGACATTCCCGCCCGAGCCATCGCCCGTCTCGGCGAGAGGCGCGCTTTCCGAGCGTACGAGACTTTGGCCGGGCTGATGTTCCTCAACCAGGGTCTGGGCGTCGGCTGCATGTCGGCGCTGCACCTTCCAAGGTGGGAGGAGGCGGTGCCCGCGCCGCTCGTTCTCGCCGCGGGTGCGGCGTTGTTCGCGGTGGGGCTGGTCGTCAAGCTGTGGGCCACGCTCACCGTGGGCGTGGACGTGTACTTCTTCCGCGACATGTTCCTCGGGCGCCCACTGGCTCCCGCCTGTGACGGCGGGCCGTATCGCTTCCTGCACAACCCCATGTACTCCCTGGGGCAGCTTCAGGGCTACGGCTATGCCCTGCTCTACGGCTCTCTCCCCGGTATCGCCGCCGCCGCGGCCGGCCACCTGCTCATCTACGCGTTCTACCTCGTGGCCGAACGCCCTTTCGTGCGCAGCGTGTACACGATGCCGCGATCGCCTGAGGGGATCACATCGGCACCGCAATGAGACCGCACGGATCGCGTGGCCTGCCGCAGCCGAGAGCGCTGCGCCGCGCTGCATGGACCACCGCTCTCCTGCTGGCTCCTGTCACGACACCCGCGCTCGCTCAGGCGCCGGCGGCCCCGGCCGCCACGCCGAGGGTAGTGGCCGTCTCACCCTCGGGGGCGCCGTTGCAACCAGGCTCACAGCGCGTGCTCGACCAGATCGCCGGGTGCGTCGACAGCGGCACGTTCCACCTCGAGATCGACCTGCGGGCCGGGCGCGTCCCGGTGGCCGATGTGTGGAAGGTGGAAGTCATCGGGACGCCGACGGCGGCCCTCGTCGCCACGGCGATCGGAGGTCACATCGTCCGCCTCGACATGGCGGTCGGCGGCGGCACCCTGCTCCTCGAGGGCAATCACCTGCGGCCCAAGATTCTCATCAACAGCCTGCGGTTCGAGGCGGGCAAGGGGATCACGGAGGCCAGTTACCGGGGCCGCGGGATCTGGAGACCCATCGTCTGGGTGTTCCGAGGCCTCGCGCGGTCGGCGCTGCGCAAGCTCGAATTCCGGACCGACATCCTCTCGGTCCTGCACGGCGATGTCCTCGCAGCGAAGCGTGCGGCGGCGCCGGCGGCACGCGGCAAGAGTCCATCGCCCCCAACATCCCCGGCGCCCGTCCCGCCTCCGGGACCCGTCTTCATCGACCTCGTCAGCGAGGTGCGGATCCACGACTCGGAGTTCACGGCCTATGGCGACCGCCCCCTGAGCCTCGGCACGATGATGGAGTTCCGCACCGCGACCCAGCCGCGGGAAGGCACGCCGGTGCGCGTCGCGATCGTCGCGGGCCTCCTGCGGCCGGCCCGGGGAGGCCGGCTGGAACAGTTCGAGGTCTCCGGCCGGGTCGCAGGAGAGGTCGAGAACGGCGCCATCGCCTTCGTCGGGAGCCGCTGCACCTTCTCGCACGGCGACATGAGGGAAGGGACGTTCCGGCTCGCATCACGCGCCGACGGTACGGTCGAGGCGACGATCTCCGCCGCGTCCCTCGCCGTGGACCTGACGACCGGGGAGCTCGACGTACCGGGCGGCCCGAGAGTCGAGGTCGAGGCGCCCTCGCGCTTCGTCGTACGCGACCTTCGGCTGGAGCCGGATGGACGCTACTCCGGGATCGTCGACGCCGAGCTGGCCGGCAAGGCGGGCAGGATCGAGCGGGGCGGGGTCGTCGTGTCGTTGAGCGACGTGAGGCTGCGAACGAGCGGGGCGAGGGTCGTCAACGGGCGGGCGACCGGCGACGTGGAGCTGGAATCCGCGTATCGCATGGACTACCCGCTCGTGGTGCGTTACCCCGTCACGCAGGTGGGGGAGCGGCGGGTCCAGCTCCTCTTTCGGGGGTCGTTGGCGGCCACGCTCCACCTCCAGGACGCGGGCGCCGGCGAGGAAGGCACCGCCACGGGAGAGTACCGCTTCACCGTGCCGTGGCCCCCGGTCGAACAGGCCGCCTTCGAGGTCCTGCGCGCCAAGTGGAGTCAGGACATCCCGCCGGTCCTCCGCAAGGTGGACTTCGCGATCGAGCCGCGGCGGTTCGGCCCGTGCGGCGGCAACTGCTTCCTTGTCGGCCTCGCCGTCACCGTGGAGAAGAAGGAGGCCAAAGGTCATCTCTTCCGTCAGCTCTGCGACACTCAAGGCAAGGCCGACCTCGTGGTCGACAAGGCGAGCCGCCGTTTCGTGCTCCGCAACGTGCGGATCGAGCCGCGTTGCCGGGGCATCGTCGGCTGGGTCGTGAACTTCATCGGGCCGTTCCTGACGAAGACGTACACGGACATAACGCTCTTCCAAGTACCCGCCGACCTGCCCTTCACGATCGAGTCGGTCGACAGCGGCACCGACTGGCTCGCGATCGCGGGCAAGGTCGCCTGGGCGTCGAAGGCGCCCGCCGCGCCGTCCACACCGTCCCCCTAGCTGAACCCGCCGTTGCGGAGAGGCGCTGAGATCAGCCGCCGCGGACGCGGCGTGCGCTGATCCTCCCCGCGCGGGCGTAGCGGCCGGAACGCCCGGGTTGGCGAGCCAACAGGTTGCCGGCGGCGTAATTTGTACCCATGCCGCGGCGCGGCTCCGGGGTACAAAGTGCGCTTCACGGCAGGGAACCAGGGGACTAAATTCGAGATGCATCGAAGGAAAGGCAGGTGTTCCATGAAACGCGCAGTCGTCGGGACTCTTCTCGGCACGGCTCTGCTGGCGCTCGCCGCGGTTGCGGCCGGCGCGGACGAGCTTACGGTCAACTCCATCGTGTCGGCCCAGCAGTCCGGCGCCTCGGCCGACGGCATCATCGCCATGGTCAACAACCCGGCCAACACCATCGCCATCACGGCCGGGGACCTCCTCACGCTGCGCAAGGCGGGCGTGCCGGAGACCGTCATCACGGCGATCTGGGCCCGCATCCCGGCGCCCGCGCCGGCGCCCGTCACGCTCCAGCCCGATGATGCCCGCCTGGTCGACCTCGTGCGCCTGATCAAGTCGGGCACGTCCGAGTCCATCATCGCGGAGCAGGTGCGACAGTCGGGCCAGGGGTACAACTTGACGGTCAACGACCTTCTCTACCTCAAGCAGAACGGCGCCCAGGAGTCGACGATCGCGGCCCTGATGGCGACCAACGCCGGCGCCCCGGCCGCGCCGGCCGCTGCTCCGGCCGCCATTCCGGCCGAGCTGGTCTTCGACGACCTCGTACTGGTGAAGACGGGCTTCTGGAACAAGGACCGCAAGGGTCGCCTCGTGATGCGTGGCGACGCCTTCAGCTGGGCCGATGACCGCGACCCGAAGGAGAACCTGACCTTCCAGATCGCCGGCCTCGAGAAGGCGTGGTACACGTGCGAGGCGCGAACCCCTGAGAACTTCTGCTACCAGATCAACTTCAAGATCATCAAGGGCGACCGCTACCGGTTCCGGGACAGCAACCGCGCATCGGGCTCCAACGCCGCCGTCACCAAGATCATGGAGGCCTTGCGAACGTACTATCCGCGCATCGTCTTTGGAGCGCCGGACAGCTGATCCTCTGTGACACCGGCACGAAGCGCGCGGGCACGGCACGGATCTTCGGGGTCCGCCAAGGAGACGCCATGAGGCAGCAAGAAACGCGGGGGAAGGTGAAGAAGGTCCAGGGGCGAGTGAAGCAGGCCGTTGGCAGCATCACGGCCAACCCGGGGCTCGAGCGGGAGGGCTCTCGGGAAGTGGCCGAGGGCGCGGTCCAGGAGAGCCTTGGCAAGGCGCGCCGAAAGGTCGGCACGCTCATCGACCGGGCTGCCAGGGCGATCCGGAAGTAGGGCGGACCGGCGCCTCTCGACGGCCTCCCCCGTTTCGCGAGGGGAGGCCTCGATCGGGCGGCGTGACACGAGCTTCCATCCCTCCGTTCCGGTGTGCAGACGAAAGGAACGTGCCATGACGATGTCAATCACGCAGCTCCTGATCCTCCTCCTTATCGCAGCCGTGTGCGGCGCCCTCGGGAAGGCCATCGCCGGCGGAGTCCGCGGCGGGCTGATCGTCTCGATCGCCCTCGGCTTCATCGGGGCGCTCCTTGGTCCCTGGTTTGCCCGGTTGCTCAAGCTCCCGGAACCGTTCATGGTCACCATCGGCGCGCATCCGTTCCCGGTTCTGTGGTCGATCATCGGCGCCGCCGTCTTCGTGGCGATCATCCACCTGTTCTCTCGACGGTGGTGACCGCGCTCCGCGCGACGGGCCGCACGGTCGGGCCCGAGCGGACGCAGCGGACGCGATCGAGAAACGGGACGCGACGAGCGGCGAGGCCGTCGTCCCTGGTTTCCGTCTAGACCAGGTTGTGCTCCTCGGCGTAATTGACGAGCTCGACCCGACTGACGAGTCCGAGCTTGCCCATCAGGTTGGCACGGTGGTTGTCGACGGTGCGCTTCGAGAGTCCGAGCAGCTCGGCGATCTGCCGGTTGGTGTTCCCTTTCGCGAGGAGACGCAGGACGTCGAGCTCGCGGCGGGTCAGCGGATCCGCCTGCACCCCACGCCGGTGCTCGGTCGTGACAGGCTGGTGGAGGAGCGCGCGGGTCATCGCCGGGTGAACGTAGATGTCGCCGTGACTCGCGGTATGGATCGCCTGCAGGATCTCGGACTCCTCGGCCCGCTTGATCACGTAGCCGGCGGCGCCCGCGCGGAGCGCTTCGTGCAGCAGGTCCTCTTCCTCGTGCATCGTGAGGAACAGCACGACGAGGTCCGGGGCCTTTTCCTTCAGCCGCCTCGCGGTCTTGATGCCGTTCTCGTGCGGCATCGTGATGTCGAGCAGGACCATGTCCGGGTGCAGCGTCTCGACCAGGCGCAACGCCTCCCTGCCGTCGCCCGCCTCGCCGACGACCTCGAGGTCAGGGTCGGCCTTGAGCAGTTTCCGGAGGCCGGAGCGGACGATGGCGTGGTCGTCAGTGATCAGGATGCGGATCGGCACTCGCCACCTCCACGACGACGGTGGTGCCCGCCCCGGGCGTGCTTTCCACCGTCAGCGTCCCGCCCAGGGCTTCGGCTCGCTCCTTCATCCCGAGGAGACCGAAGTGATCCCCCCCCTTGGCCTGGTCCGGTTCGAACCCGACGCCGTCGTCCTCGACCATCATGAGCACCCGGTCGCCGCGATGCTCCAACAGCACGTCGACCCGGGTCGCGCTGGCGTGGCGCACGACGTTGGCCATCGCCTCCTGGGCTATGCGGTAGAGCGCCGTCTCCACCACCGTCGGGAGGCGCTCACCCGCGAATCCCCGCGCTTTGAAGCGGACCTCGAGGCCGGCCTTGGAAGCCGTCGACCGCGAGTACTGGCGCAGGGCCGCCTCGAGACCAAGGTGATCGAGGGTCGCCGGGCGGAGGTCCGCGGCCAGCCGATGCAGGCCGTCGATGACGGCGTCCGTCCACTGCACGAGCTCAGCCACCAGCCCGGTAACGCTTCCGCCCTGGCCGATCTCCCTCTCCAGCAGGCGGAGCCCGAGGCGCAGCGACACGAGGGCCTGACCGGCCTCGTCGTGAAGCTCCCGGGCGATATCGCGCCGCTCGTTCTCCTGCACCTCGATGAGGCGACGTGAAAGTGACTGCAACCGCAGCGTCGATGCTTGCATCTGTTCGAAGAGAACCGCGTTCTCGACGGCGACGGAGGCCTGGGACGACACCGCCTCGGCCAGTTTGACGTGCTCCTCGTTGAAGTAGTCGGCCTCTCGCTTGGAGAGCGAGAACAACCCGGAGACATTGCCGCGAGCGAAGAGAGGCACCCCCATCCAGCTCGCCTCGGCTGGGCCGTCCATCGGCAGGCTCCAGCCCGGGTGGGCGTGGATGTCGGGGATCAGGACTGCGGCCCCGGTCGTCAGGATGTCCTGGACGATCGGGTGGTCGGTCGCCTCGAACTCCGGCCGCGCCTCGACCGGGAGGGGCACCACGCGCTTCCCGTCGAAGATGGCACGGACGGAGACCCGCGACGCCTCCTCGAGGAGCATGACGCGGGCGCGGTCGAAGGGGACCAGGCGGCGCAGACAGTCGAGGAGGGTCGTCAGCACGGCCTCGCGGTCGAGGCTGCGGGTGAGCGCCCTGGTCGCCTCGCGCAGTTCGTCGGCAACCGTCCGCGCACGCCGCTCGGCCTCGTACGCCAGCCATCTCGGCGTCACGTCGCGTGCGACGGAGAGGACCGACCGTATCGCGCCCTCTGACTCCGGTTCCGGAACGAGCAGGCAGTCGAAACGTCGCGCCCCGTCCTCGGCCGGAAATGCGAACTCGATCCGCTCGGGCCGTCCGGTCGCGAAGACCCTCCGCAGGGCTGCGTCCCACGGTTCCACCAACTCGGACGGCGTCCCCAACTCGCGGTTCGTCCTGCCGACATAGTCCTGCGGCGGGCGGCCGGTGACGTTCTGGATCGCGGGACTCACGTAGAGGTGCCGGAGTTGCGGGTCGAAGCGAGTCACGATGTCGGGCAGGTTCTCGACCAATGTCTTGAACCTCGCCTCGGCGTCGCGCAGTTGCGTAGTGCCCTCGCGCACCTCCTTCGTGAGGCCGTTCCGGTCCTTCTGGAGGCCGTTGATGGTGCGGCTGTTGACCATCGCGACGGCGGCCATCTCGGCAAAGACCTCGGCGAGCTGAGAGTCGGCCGCCGAGAACCCCCCGGGCTTGTTGATGAGGCAAACCAGACCGGCGACATCGCCGGAGATGGTGATCGGCGCCACGAGGGCGCTCTCCGGGGTCGGCCGATCGCTCGCAGGGGACGCCCGCCGCGTACCCGCTGCCAGATCGTTGACGATCACCGCTCGGCCGGTCTTGGAGGCACGCGCGAAGAGGCGTCGAAGCGGCGCGGGCACGCCGCCGGCGGAGGTGAGTCCGAGGCTGCCCGGATCGAGACAGGCGACCTCGATCCCCTTCCCGCCCGGAGAGCCCACCGCCACGAGACCGGCGTCCGCGCCGAGGATCGCCTTGCACGCCCCCAGGACCGCCCTCGCCGCGTCCCCGAAGCCGCGGTTCTCCAGCACCGCGCGTGCCGCCGTCAGCAGCGCGGCGACCTCCCGGCTGCGACCGTTGTTCGCGCCTTCTGGCTCCGGCGGCTTCCTCATCAGGCCTTCCTCACGCCACCGCGGACATCGCGGACGCCTCGGGACCATCCTTCGGTCGCTCGGCGAGAACTGGAGAGCGCGTCCCGTAGGGTTGTCGCGTATCAACATACCACCGAATGACCCGGGTCGGTTCACTGGCGCCACCGCCGGGAGAGGTCCTGCCGGGTGGGTACTTTTCACTCAGACGGCCCGCCCGGTTTGGGTAATAAGTCCGCTTCACGACGCCGGGCCGGAAGACTACGTTTGGAGCGCGTCCCGGAAAGGGTGGTTTCCCTTGAAACGTACAACCGTCGCGGCTCGGTGCCCCCCAGTCGTCGTCGCGCGGCGCTCGCTCCGCGAGGCGCGCACGAAGCCGCGCGAGGTGCTCCGGTGAGCCCGAACGGCCGCATCGCCTGGGAGGTCCAGTGGCATCCGGCCAGCGGCGCCGGGATCCGTCGCCTGGCCATCACGGCGCGCGGCGCCGGGCGCCTGGTGTTCCTCCTCGGCATCCTCAGCTGGACCGTCATCGCCGGCTTGTTGCTGGTGGGTCTGGACGGCTTCTATACCGGCTTCGCGATCGACTCGGCCGGGCGCCAGAACACGGCGCTGAGGGCGCAACAGGCGATCCTGCGCGAGCAGGCGCTCGACCTCGCGGCGCGTCTGGCCGTGGACCTGGAGCGCGGCCGCCGGATGGCCCGGCCGGCCGGCGGTTCAGGTCGTGTGCGTGGAGGTCCGAGCCTGGTCCTGCCGGCGAGCGACGCCGGGAACCACGCCGTCCTCGCCTGGCTCTCCGAGGAAAGCGTGCGGCTGGAGGCGCTCGGGAACGAACTCGCGGCACGCCGGGTTGAGATGGACGGAAAGCAGGCGTCCGTTTCGTCGCCGGTTGGCAAGGGGACAGGGCCCATGCTCAGCGCCGAGGTGCTCCCGAGGGCGAACCTGGGAACCGCCAGGCGGCAACAAGCGACGCCCACGACACGCTGAAGATCCCGCAGGAGGTGATCACTGTTCAGGCGGCGCCGTCCCGAAGGAGCCATGCCTCTCAGGGGCGAGCTCCTGAGCCTCGAGGGCCTCGAGGAACGGGCCAAGACGCTCGCCGCGGTCTTCACGCTGGTGCCTGCCTCTCGTGCGTCTCGTGCGGGCGGGCACGACGTGCTGCCGCGGTTGGAGGGGAACATCCGCGCCCTCGCCGCGGCGTACCGCGCCCTCGCCGACGACGTCCACCGTGGCGTCGTCGTTCCACCGGCCGCCGAGTGGCTCCTCGACAACTTCCACCTCGTCGAGTCGGAGGCGCGCGCCGTACGGCACGACCTGCCGGTCCGGTACTACCGGAGGCTTCCGAAGCTCGCGGCACGCGAGTTCGCGGGCAAGGCACGCGTTCACGCTATGGCGCTCGAGTTGATCCGGCACGGCGACGGGCGGCTCGACGCGGAGCGGCTCGCGCGGTTCGTCGTCGCCTTTCAGACCGTGGCGCCGTTGACGATCGGCGAGCTCTGGGCGTGGCCCAGCATGCTCAAGCTCGCGCTCCTCGAGAACCTGAGGCTCCTCACTGACGGGATCCTCGCCGGACGGGCTGCGCGCCGTGAGGCGGACGCCGCCCTCGCGCGGCTGGAAAACGGGGCTGCGGCCGGTCCGCTGCCCGACCCGCTCCCGAGCGCCTTCGTGGCGCAGCTCCGGCAGCGCATGCGCGAGTACGACCCTCGCGTGTCCCCGCTCGCTGCGGCGGTGGAGGAGGCGCTTGCCGGCCAGGGGACGACGCCCGAGGACGCGGTCCGCACCGAAAACCAGCGCCAGGCCACCGATCAGGTCTCCACCGCCAACACGGTGACGAGCCTCAGGTTCTGCGCGACGCTCGACTGGAGCCGCTTCGTGGAGCGGGTCAGCCCATTGGAGGAGATCCTGCGGCGGGATCCGGCCGGCGTGTATCCGCGCATGGATTTCGCCAGTCGCGACCGTTACCGGCACGCCGTCGAGGACCTCGCCGAGCCGACCGGCGAGGCGCAGGTTCGCGTTGCCCTGCGAACCGTCGAGAGCGCACGCCGGGCCGCGGAGACGAAGGGGACGGACGAGAAGGCGGCGCACGTCGGCCATCACCTGATCGGCCCGGGACGGCGCGGTCTCGAGATCGACGTGGCGTACCGCCCGCGCCTGGCCGGGCGGCTCCGCCGGTGGGCCTTCGCGCACGCAACCGCCGCCTACCTCGGCGGCATCGGCCTCCTCACGGGCTTGGGCGTGGCCGGTGCGTACGCATACGCGGGCGCCTCGGGCGCCGCCGGGATGGCGACGGCCGCGGCGCTCCTCGCGCTGCTCCCGGCGAGCGAGCTCGCCGCGCTCCTCGTCCAGCGCATCGTGGCCGGGCTGGTGCCGCCGCGCCGGCTCCCCCGCCTCGATCTCGACGAGGGAATCCCCGAGAACGCCCGCACGATGGTGGTCATGCCGGTGCTCCTCGGGAGCGTGACGGAGGTCGAACGGCTCCTGGCCCACCTCGAGGTGCAGGCGTTGGGCAACCTCGACCCCCGGATCTACTTCGCGGTCCTGTCTGATTTCAAGGACGCGCGGTCGCTCACGATGGCCGGCGACGCCGAGATCCTGGCCGCGGCGGTGGCCGGCATCGAGGCGCTCAACCGCCGGCACGCGCGCGATGGGAACGACCGCTTCTACCTGCTCCACCGCGATCGGAAGTGGAACCCCAAGGAGGGCGTCTTCATGGGGTGGGAGCGCAAGCGCGGGAAGATCGTGGAGCTCAACCGCTTGTTGCGCTCCGTTTCCGACACCGGCTTCTCCGTCAAGATCGGGGACCTTTCGATACTCCCCTTGGTGCGTTATGTCCTCACCCTGGACGCCGACACGCGGCTCCCGAGGGGCGCCGCAAAGGCCCTGATCGGGATCATCTCGCACCCGCTCAACAGGGCGCTCGTCGACCCCGCCCTCCGGAGGGTCACGGAGGGGTACGGCATCCTCCAGCCGCGCGTGAGCGTCAACCTGGCGAGCGCGGGCGGGTCGCTCTTCGCGCGTGTGTACGCGGGGCACACCGGCGTCGACCCCTATACGACGGCGGTCTCGGACACCTACCAGGACCTGTTCGGCGAGGGCGTCTTCACGGGCAAGGGGCTGTACGACGTGGACGCCTTCCGGGCCACTATCGGCTGGCGCGTCCCCGAAAACGCGATGCTGTCGCACGATCTCTTCGAGGGGCTGCACGGGCGTACCGCGCTCGTCTCCGACGTCGAGGTCGTCGACGACTACCCCGCCAACGTCCTCGCGCACGCGCGCCGGCAAGACCGCTGGGTGCGCGGCGACTGGCAGATCCTCGCCTGGCTCTTCCCGCTGGTCCCGACCCCACAGGGTTTCGTGAAGAACCGCCTCCCGCTGATCAGTCAGTGGAAGATCCTCGACAACCTCCGGCGCAGCCTCGTGGCGCCCGCCCTGCTTGCCTACTTTGCGGCTGCGTGGACCCTCCTGCCGGGGAGCCACGTCGTCTGGACCCTCGGCGGCCTTGCGGTCGTTGCGTTCCCGTTCGTTGCCTCCCTCTTCCACTTCCTGGAACCCCGCCCCGTGCACGAGCCGGCGCGCGTTCACATCCGAGGCCTCCTGGAAGACCTGACCACCGCTTTCGCACAGGCCCTCCTGACGCTGGTCTTCCTCCCGTTCCACGCCTGGGAGATGGTGCATGCCATCGCCGTGACGCTCGTCCGGCTCGTGATCACGAAGCGCCGCCTGCTCGACTGGGAGACGGCGGCCGCGCAAGCGGCGCGGGTCGCCGACCTCGTGCGCGAGGGGATGCGCTCCTTCTTCGTCGAGATGGCCGCGAGCCCGATCGTGGCCCTTGGGCTCCTCGCAATCATCATCGCAGCGCGCCCCGGTGCTCTGGCTCTCGCGCTGCCGTTCCTCGCCTTGTGGGCGGCGGCGCCCGCCTGCGCGTACTGGCTCAGCCAGCCGACCGTGTCGCGCGAGCGGGCGCTGTCGTCGGAGGACCGTGATTTCCTGATGGAGGTGGCGCGGAGAACGTGGCGCTATTTCGAGACCCTGGCCGGCCCGGAGGATCACTGGCTCCCTCCCGACAACATTCAGGAAGAGCGAGTGCCGGCGGTGGCCCACCGGACCTCGCCCACCAACATCGGGCTGGGCCTCCTCTCCACGCTGGCGGCGCACGACCTCGGCCTGCTGGCGGCGGACGCGATGGTCGAGCGGCTCGACCAGACGCTGACCACGGTCGAAGGGCTGGAGCGCCACGAGGGCCACCTCCTGAACTGGTACGACACGCAGAACCTCTCGCCGCTCCCTCCCGGCTACGTGTCCACGGTGGACAGCGGCAACCTCGCGGGGGCCCTCCTCACCCTGGCGGAAGGGTGCCGGCGGCTGGGCGCGTCGCGACCGGATCTGGCATCACGGCTGTCCGACGTCTCGGGTCGCGCGGCGGCGCTGGCGAACGGGATGAACTTCGCGTTCCTCTACGACCGCCAGCGCCAGCTCTTCGCGATCGGCTATCGCATGGCCGACGCCGGCGGGCCGGGGCGAATGGACGGCGCGTACTACGATCTCCTGGCCTCCGAGTCGCGCCTCGCGAGCTTCTTCGCCATCGCGAAGGGCGACGTCCCGCAGAGCCACTGGTTCCACCTGGGGCGGCTCGTCGTGAGCGTCGAAGGCGTCCCGACGCTCGTCTCCTGGAGCGCGACGATGTTCGAATACCTGATGCCGCTCCTCCTGATGCGAACGTATCCGGGGACGCTCCTCGACCAGAGCTGCCGCATGGTCGTCAGAAGGCAGATTCGCTACGGCCGCCAGCGGCACGTTCCGTGGGGAATCTCCGAGTCCGCCTACGACCTGACCGACCGGCTCGGCAACTACCAGTACAAGGAGTTCGGGGTTCCGGGCCTCGGGTTGAAGCGCGGGCTGGCCGACGAGCTCGTCGTCGCCCCCTACGCGACTGCTTTGGCCGCTCTCCTGGAGCCGGCCAAGGGCACACGAAACCTGCGGCGCCTGACGAGCGAGGGCGCCGAGGGGCCGCTCGGATACTACGACGCCATCGACTACACGGCGCGGAAGCCGGACGAGAGCGGCGACTCTGCGGCGGCGCGACCCGGCACCGGCGTCGTCGTGAAGACCAACCTGGCGCACCACCAGGGGATGACGCTCGTCGCCATCGCCAACGTCCTTCTGGCCGACGTGATGGTCGACCGGTTCCATGCGGATCCACGAATCCAGGCGACGGAGCTCCTCTTGCAGGAGCGGATCCCGCGCGAGGCGCCGGTCATCGAGCCGCGCCCGGCCGAGGAGACGCGGACCGAACCGCCCGCGCTCGCGCGCGCCCCGCGCCGCCTCCGCTCACCCCACACGCCGTACCCGCGTGCGCAGATCCTCTCGAACGGCAGCTACGTCGCGATCGTCACCAACGGGGGCGGCGGGACGAGTTTCTGCCGCGGCCGTGCCGTGACGAGGTGGCGGGAGGACCGCACCCGCGATCCCGGGAGCCAGTTCGTCTACCTGCGCGACGTCCACACGGGCGCCGTCTGGTCCGCGGCCTACCAGCCAACGGCCCAGGAGCCCGAGAGCTACCTCGTGGAGTTCCTCGCCGAAAAGGCGGCGTTCGAGCGCCTCGACCACGGCATCGCGACGCGTCTCGAGGTCACCGTCTCGCCGGGGGACGACGCCGAGGTCCGGCGCGTCTCGCTGACGAATCGGAGCGACCGCGCCCGTGAGATCGAGCTGACGAGCTACGTCGAGGTGGGCCTGGGGTCCGTCGCCGATGACGTCGCCAACCCCGCGTTCGGAAAGCTCTTCGTCGAGACCGAGTGGATCGCCGAGAACACGGCTCTCCTGGCGCGGCGCCGGCGCCGCGGCCCGCACGATCCGACGCTCGTCGAGTTCCACGTCCTCGCCATGCAAGGGCCGACGCAAGCGCAGGTCGAGTGGGAGACCGACCGCATGCGTTTCCTGGGGCGCGGGCGCGCACCCGACAGCCCACAGGCCATGGACGGGCGGGCACTCTCCGGGACGACCGGCGCGGTCCTCGACCCGATCCTGAGCCTTCGCACCCGGCTGCGGCTCGCGCCCGGCGGGTTCGCCCGCGTCTCGTTCACGACCGGCGTCGCCGCCGACGAGCCGACGGCGCGCGAGTGCGCGCAGAAGTACCACGACCACGGCGTCGCCGCCCGCGCCTTCGCGCTGGCCTATACACAGGCGCAGATGTCGCAGCGCCACCTCGGCATCTCCGTCGAACAGGCCCAGCTCACCGAACGGCTCGGCTCCCGTGTCTTCTTCTCCGACGCATCCCTCCGGGCCGACGGGGCGACCCTGGCGAAGAACACGCTCGGGCAGGCCGGCCTCTGGAAGTTCGGAATCTCGGGCGATCTCCCGATCGTCCTCGTCCGCGCGAAGGAACCGGACGACGTGCAGCTCGTCCGGCAGATCCTGACCGCCCACGAGCACTGGCGCCTGAAGGGGCTGAAGGCGGACGCGGTGATCCTGAACGAGCACCCGGCAAGCTACCGCGAAGAGATGAACGAACAGCTCACGCAGCTCGTCGACGGCGGCCCGTGGAGTGCCTGGAAAGGAAAGCCCGGCGGCGTGTTTCTCATCCAAGGCGATTCGATCCCGGAGGCCGAGAAGGTGCTTCTGAGCGCGGTCGCCCAGGCGGTCCTCTCCGGTGACCGCGGCACGTTGGAACAGCAGCTCGACCGCTCCGAGGCGGAGCCTCCACTCCCGTTGAGCGACGTGCCGGTCGACGAGGGTTCGGATTCGGGGCCGCCGGACGTTGGACCGGAGCCGCCGCCGCTTCTCCTCGACAACGGCCTCGGCGGCTTCACGCGCGACGGCCGCGAGTACGTCGTCGTCCTCGATGGCGAACGGGAGACACCGCTTCCGTGGATCAACGTTCTCGCCAACCCGCGCTTCGGGAGCATCATCACCACGTCCGGCTCCGCCCACACTTGGTCCGGGGACAGCCGCGAGAACCGGCTCACGCCGTTCGCGAACGACCCGGTCACCGACCCGACGGCCGAGGCCATCTTCGTTCGCGACGAGGAAAGCGGCGCCCTGTGGGGCGCCACGCCGGCGCCGCTCCGGCGGACGCGGCGCTCCCCGCGCTGGCTGGTGCGCCACGCGGCGGGCGTGACGAGGTTCTCCCGCGCCGCGCACGGGATCGAGCAAGAGATGGCGGTCTTCGTGGCGCGTGACGAGCCCTTGAAGCTCTCTCTACTGACGCTGACGAACCGCTCCGGCCGGCCGCGGCGCCTCGTACTCTTCTCCTACAACGAGTGGTTGCTCGGCCCGCCCATCGCGAGCGGCCCGAGGTTTGTCGCGACGGAGCGCGACGGCGAGAGCGGCGCGGTCCTGGCCCGGGACCTGTACGGTCCGGAGAGGGAGCGCGTGGCGTTCGCCGCCGCGAGCGAGCCGCTCCTGTCCGCCACGGGTGACCGTCTGGAGTTCCTCGGCCGCAACGGGTCGCTCGGGCGTGCGGCCGCGCTCCGCCAGCCGTCCCTGTCGAACCGGTTCGGCGCCGGCCTCGATCCGTGCGCAGCGTTGCAGACCGTTGTGGACCTCGAGCCCGGCGCGACGCGGCGCGTCGTGTTCATGCTCGGGCAGGGACGGGACGCGGCGGAGACGCGCGCGCTCCTGGCGCGGTTCGCGGGCAAGGACGGCCCGGACGCGGCGCTGGCGGAGCTCGCCGCGGTGGAGGCGTCCTGGGAGGACACGCTCGGCGCCGTGCGCGTCACCACGCCCGATGACTCCTTCGACCTCCTGGTCAACAGGTGGCTCCTCTACCAGGACCTGGCGTGCCGCGTCTGGGCGCGCTCCGCCTACTCCCAGTCGAGCGGCGCGTACGGCTTCCGGGACCAGCTGCAGGATGTGCTGGCGCTCATGCTCACGCGGCCCGACCTCACCCGCGAGCACCTCCTGCGAGCGGCCGCGCGCCAATTCGTGGAGGGGGATGTGCAGCACTGGTGGAGCGCCCCGGGCGGCCAGGGCATCCGGACGCATTGCTCTGACGATCTCCTCTGGCTCCCCTACGCGACGGCCGAGTACGTCAGGACAACGGGGGACCGCGCCGTCCTCGACGAGCCGGTGCCCTTCCTGGAGGCGCCTCCCGTTCCGCCCGGCGCGCCCGAAGCATACGGAATCCCCGGCATCTCCCGCGAGACGGGCACGCTCTTCGAGCACGGCGTCAGGGCCGTGGAGCGGGCGCTCACCGCCGGAGCGCACGGCCTGCCGCTCATCGGGAGCTGCGACTGGAACGACGGCTTCAACCGCGTCGGCCCCGAGGGTCGGGGGGAGAGCGTCTGGGTCGGCTGGTTCCTCCACGCCGTGTTGGGGTTGCTTGCCCCCGTGTGCGAGGAGCGGGGTGATGCGGCCAGAGCGGCGCGCTACCGCGCCGAGCGCGAGCGCCTGGGAACCATCCTGGAGCAAGCCTGGGACGGCGAATGGTACAGGCGTGCGTACTTCGACGACGGCACGCCGCTCGGGTCGTCCCAAAACGACGAGGGGAAGATCGACTCGATCGCCCAGACCTGGGCCGTTCTCTCGGGCGCCGCACCGGCTAACCACGCCGAGCGCGCCATGGGCGCCGTGCGGGCTCACCTCGTCCGGCGCGGTTCGGGCGTCATCCTGCTCCTCTCGCCGCCGTTCGATCGCACGGCGCTCGACCCGGGGTACATCAAGGGCTACATCCCGGGGATCCGCGAGAACGGAGGGCACTACACGCACGCGGCGGCGTGGGTCGTCCTCGCGCTCTCGCGTCTCGGGAGCGGCGACGAGGCGGTGGAGCTGTTCCACATGCTCAACCCCATCAACCACTCGCGGACGCCGAGCCAGGTCGAGCGGTACATGACCGAGCCCTATGCCGTCGCGGGGGACGTCTACGACCACCCGGCGCACCGGGGGCGCGGCGGCTGGACCTGGTACACCGGCTCGGCCGGCTGGATGTACCGGGTCGCTCTGGAAGGCATCCTCGGGCTCCAGCGGCGCGGTGCCGTCTTCACGCTGAACCCGTGCATCCCGTCGTCGTGGCCGACCTACTCCATCGAATGGCGGTTCGGGAAGACACACTACACGATCGTCGTCGAGAATCCGGAGCGGCGGTGCCGGGGCGTGGCGAGCGTGGAGCTCGACGGATCTCCTGTCGAGCCCGGGGCGATCCCGCTCCAAGACGACGGGGGCGCGCACCGGGTGCGGGTTCTGCTCGGCGCGGGCCGCGGCCGCGCATCGTCGTCGTGATGGACACCTACCTCGTCGAAGCGGAGGTAGCCCGCCGCGACGGCGGCTCGATCGAGAACTCTCCCGAACCGCGTTATGCGGCTGGGCGCCGGCCCGGTTGCCCGTTGAGAATCAGCCCCCCTTCGATACGGTTACCCGGATCGAGAGGACACGCGTTGATCCGGCTGAAGCGAGTCTACGAGAAACCTCCCCGAACGGACCGCGTGGTGTACGGCGCGCGCGACGAGGAGCACAACGAGGCGCTGGTTCTGAAGAGCGTGTTCGAACGCCGCAGGACGAAGGACGAAGGATGAATCAGGCGGCTCTAGGTTCATCCAATGCCCTTCCGAGATGACCGTGCACATCAGGCTCAGGACGCTCCTGTTGATGGTCACGCCGCTGCTGCTGTTGGTCGCCGCGGCGTACGTTCAGTGGGGCACGGTCGGTCTCCCGGTGCTGCCGGCCAGCCCCACGATGACCCCAGACACGGCCACGGAGCCTTACGGCTTTCCCGCCTGGCTGCGGATCACCCACTTTGCCACCTTCCTGTTCATGATCCTGCTGATCCGCAGCGGCCTGCAGATCCTGATGGATCACCCTCGGCTGTACTGGAACGTCCACTGCACCCCCGCCACCGAGTGGCTCCGGCTCACCCCGGTCGAGGTGCCCAAGGACCGGGTCTGGACGGCAAAGGACGACTCCCGCCACCTCTCCCCCTGGATCGGTTTGCCCGGCTACCGGCACACCGTGGGTATGGCCCGGCACTGGCACTTCCTCAGCGTCCTGGTCTGGGTGGGGACCGGTCTGATCTTCGTGGTGCTGCTGTTTTGCACCGGCCAGTGGGAGCGCCTGGTGCCGACGTCCTGGCGGGTGGTACCCGACGCATGGGCGGTCTTCGTCCACTACGCCACCTTCCACCTGCCGCCGGAGCCGGACGGCTTCTACCGCTACAACGCGCTCCAGCAGCTGGCGTACTTCGGGGTCGTGTTCATTCTGGCGCCGCTGGCCATGCTCACCGGCCCCTCGATGTCGCCGGCCTTCACGGCCCGGTTCACGTGGTACCCGAAACTGCCCGGCAACCGCCAGGTCGGCCGGTCGATCCACTTCCTCATCATGTGCGCCTTCGTCGGCTTCATCGTTGCGCACGTGGCCATGGTGGCGCTCAGCGGGTTCGCCCGGAACATGAACCACATCGTTCTGGGCACGGACGACACCAACCCGATCGGCCTGTACCTCGGCCTGGCGGGAATTGGCGCGGTCGTCGTGCTGAACGTGCTGGCCAACTGGGCGGCGTGGAGGCACCCCCGCGCCGTCCAGCACGCCGCCCAGGCGATCGTCACCCCGATCATGGGATCCCTGCTCGACCGCGCCGCGCCGGTGGCCGAGTTCCGCCGCGAGGACATATCGCCCTTCTTCTGGGTCAACGGCAAGATGCCGACCTGCGAGGAGTGGAAAACGCTTGCCGCGAGCGATTTCAAGGAGTACCGGCTCAGGGTATTCGGCCTCGTGGCGAACCCGGTCGACCTGTCGCTGGACGACCTTCGGGCGCTGGGCCAGAAGTCCCAGATCACGCTGCACCACTGTATTCAGGGCTGGTCGGGCATCGCCGAGTGGGGTGGAACGGCGGTGGCGGACCTGATCAAGCTGGTCCGGCCGGGAGCGACTGCAAAGGCGGTCGTCTTCTACTCGTTCGGCGAGGGGGTCGAGTTCGACACGGGCGTCGCGGGCGGCCAGTACTACGACAGCCTCTCGATCGAGAACGCTCTCCGCCCTCAGACATTGCTGGCCTACGAGATGAACTACCAGCCGCTCCCTCATCTGCATGGGGCGCCGTTGCGGCTCCGGGTCGAGAACCAGCTCGGCTTCAAGATGGTGAAATGGATCAAGGCGATCGAGTTCGTCGAGAGTGTCGGGGCGATCAACAAGGGGGAAGGCGGCTACGCCGAGGACCACGAGTACTTCGGCGAGCTGGCCAGCATCTGACGCCGCGCCGCGCGGGGGGTGCGGCCCCGCCGAGGAGGGGGATGGCATGGAACTGGGCATGATCGGACTGGGCCGGATGGGGACCAACATGGTGCGGCGCCTCCTGAGAGCCGGCCACCGGTGCGTCGTCTTCGACCTCCATCCGGAAGCCGTGCGTGTACTCGCCAAGGAGGGTGCGGACGGGGCGACGTCGCTCGAAGATTTCGTGCGAAAGCTGAAGAGGCCGCGCGCCGTGTGGATGATGGTGCCGGCGGCTGCGGTCGATCCGATGCTGGAGTCCCTTCTCCCGCTCCTCGAACCCGACGACGTGCTCATCGACGGGGGCAATTCCTACTACCACGACGACATCCGCCGGGACGCCGAGGTCAAGCCGAAGGGCATCCATTACCTGGACGTCGGGACCAGCGGGGGGGTCTGGGGTTCGGAGCGGGGCTACTGCCTGATGATCGGCGGCGAGGACGACGTCGTCCGGCGCCTCGACCCGATCTTCGCCGCCCTGGCTCCCAGCGTCGACGCGGCGCCGCGAACGCCGGGACGGGAGAAGGTCGGCGGCACCGCGGAGCACGGCTACCTCCACTGCGGGCCGAGCGGCGCGGGCCACTTCGTCAAGATGGTCCACAACGGCATCGAGTACGGCATCATGGCGGCCTACGCGGAGGGGCTGAACATCCTCCGCCATGCCAACGCCGGCAAGCAGCGGCGCACCGTCGATGCCGAAACCACACCGCTGCGCCACCCCGAGCACTACCCGTACGACCTGAAGCTGGCCGACATCGCCGAGGTCTGGCGCCGCGGCAGCGTCATCGCCTCCTGGCTCCTGGACCTCGCCGCCATGGCGCTCCTCGAGAGTCCCGACCTGGCGAAGTTCACCGGCCGCGTATCGGACTCGGGCGAGGGCCGCTGGACGATCATGGCGGCCATCGACGAGGCGGTCCCGGCCCCCGTCCTGAGCACGGCGCTGTACGAGCGCTTCGGCTCGCGCGGCGAGGCCGACTTCGCCGACAAGGTGCTGTCGGCCCTGCGCTACGAGTTCGGCGGCCACGAGGAGAAGGCGGCTGGCCCGCAGGGAGGCGCCTGATGGCCGCCCCGCGTTCGGACGCCCTGGTGCTCTTCGGCGTGACGGGCGATCTCGCCCACAAGATGATCTTCCCGGCGCTCTACGCAATGGCGAAACGGGGTGTTCTCAAGGTCCCGATCGTCGGCGTCGCCTTCCCGAAGTGGAGCTTGGCGCAGCTGCGCAAGCGCGTGAGGGACAGCATCAAGCGGTCGGGCGGTATCGATAACCAACGCGCGTTTAACCATCTGCTGTCTCGGCTCAGGTACGTCGGCGGCGACTACAACGACCCGGCCACGTTCGCGGCGATCAAGACTGCGCTCGGCGGCGCTCGGCGCCCGGCGCACTACCTCGCCATCCCGCCGTCGCTCTTCGGAACGGTGATCAAGGGGCTAGGCGCGGCGGGACTGGCCGACCGTGCGCGCGTCATCGTCGAAAAGCCCTTCGGACGCGACCTGGCCTCGGCACGGGAGCTCAACCGCGTCGCGCACTCGGTGTTCCCGGAAGATTCGATCTTCCGCATCGATCACTTCCTCGGGAAGGAAGCGATCATGAACATTCTCTACTTCCGCTTCGCCAACTCGTTCCTCGAGCCGTTCTGGAACCGCAACACCGTGGCCAGCGTCCAGATCACGCTGGCCGAGGATTTCGGCGTCGAGAAGCGCGGCGCGTTTTACGAAACCGCGGGCTGTCTGCGCGACGTGATCCAGAACCACCTCTTCCAGGTCGTCGCGCTGCTTGCCATGGAGCCGCCGGCCTACAGGGGCTATGGAGCCGTGCACTCCGAGAAGGCCAAGGTCTTCCAGGCCATGCGCCCTCTCAAGCCCGAGGACGTGGTGCGCGGCCAGTACGCCGGCTATCGGAAGGAGCCGGGCGTGGCGAAGCGCTCCGACGTCGAGACCTTCTGCGCCCTGCGGCTCTTCATCGACTCGTGGCGCTGGGAGGGTGTTCCGTGGTACCTGCGCTCCGGCAAGTGTTTGGCCGAGACCGCGGGCGAGGTCCTGGTGGAGCTGAAGCCGCCCCCGCAGAGGCTCTTCGCCGACTCGGCGCCGGCCACCGCCTTGGGCAACTATCTACGCTTCAGGCTTTCCCCAAGCTCGGCCGTCGCCCTCGCCGCTCGCGTCAAGCGCGCGGGGAAGGAATTCGTCGGCGACCAGCGGGAGCTCTACCTGGCCGAGCATCAGCCCGGAGAGGAGGCACCCTATGAAAGGCTCCTGGCGGACGCCATGGCCGGTGACGGAGCGCTCTTCACCCGCGAGGACGCCGTCGAGGCCGCCTGGGCGGTGGTCGACCCGGTCCTCAAGACCCACAACCGGAGCCGCCCGTACAAGCGCGGCAGTTGGGGGCCGCGCGAGGCGGACGCGCTCATCGCAGCCGACGGCCGCTGGTACAACCCGGAGCTGGGCCTGGGGCCCGGGTGAGGCAGCCTGTCCCGGCCGCCTGCCTGCTCGACGGCGACGGCATCGTCGACTCCCGTCCGAGCAGGCCCGAAGCACGAGGACTGCATCAGAAACCGCGCTAGGAGGCAACTGATGAGAGCGACGCAACAGCTCCACGAAATGGGCCAGAGCCTCTGGCTCGACAACATCACCCGCGGCCTGCTGACCAGCGGCACGCTCCGCCGCTACATTCAGGAGCTCTCCATCACGGGGCTCACCTCGAACCCCACGATCTTCGACCACGCCATCAAGAACGGCCGCGACTACGACGACGCCATCCGCCGGCACGTGGAGGATGGTCAGTCAGGCGAGGCCCTGTTCTTCGAGCTGGCGCTGGAGGACCTCAGACAGGCCGCCGACCTGTTCCGGCCGATTCACGACCAGACCGAGCGGATTGGACGGCTGGGTCTCGTTGGAGGTCTCGCCGGTGCTGGCCAACGACACCGCCGGCACCATCGCTGCCGCCAAGGACCTCCACGCCCGGGCCGGACGGTCCAACCTCTTCATCAAGATCCCGGGCACCAAGGAAGGCATCCCCGCCATCGAGGAGGCGGTCTTCTCGGGTGTGCCGATCAACGTCACGCTCCTGTTCTCCCGCGAGCAATACCTCGCGGCCGCCGAGGCGTACCTGCGGGCCATCGAGCGGCGGGTTGCAGCCGGGCTGAAACCCGATGTCTTCTCCGTCGCGTCGTTGTTCATCAGCCGCTGGGACGTCGCGGTGATGGGGACGACGCCCGATGCGCTGCGCGACCAGCTCGGCATCGCGATCGCCAAGCGGACGTACAAGGCGTACCGCGAACTGCTCGACTCGCCGCGTTGGCAGCGCCTGCTGAACACGGGCGCCCAACCCCAGCGTCTCCTGTGGGCCAGCACCGGCACCAAGGACCCGAAGGCGTCCGACATGCTCTACATCAAGGCGCTTGCCGCTCCGTTCACGGTCAACACGATGCCCGAGGCTACCTTGAAGGCCTTGGCGGACCATGGCGAGGTCAGAGCGACCCTGCCGGCCCACGGTGGAAACTGCGAGGAGGTGCTCGGCAAGTTCGCCAAGGCCGGCATCGACTCCGACGCCCTCGCTGCCCGACTTCAGGTTGAAGGCGCCGCCTCGTTCGTCAAGTCCTGGAACGAGCTGATGCAGTGCATCGCGTCCAAGAGCGAGGCGGTCAAGAACGCCGGCTGAGTCCCAAGCCGACGATGGCTCGAACGTGCTGCGGCGCCGTAGCAGGCTCGAGCAGGAAGGAGTGCTCGAATGGCCGGCGAACTGCAGCGCATCACGGAGTTGGGGCGACAGCTCAGGGTGGACAGCATCCGTTGCACGACGGCCGCCGGATCGGGGCACCCGACCTCCTCGATGTCGGCCGCCGACCTCATGGCGGTGCTCCTGGTCAAGTATCTGAGGTACGACTGGGACCATCCAGGCAACCCGAACAACGACCGCCTGATCTTCTCCAAGGGACATGCCAGCCCGCTCCTCTACTCGATGTACAAGGCAGCGGGCGTCATCACCGACAAGGAGCTGATGACGTTGCGGACGTTCGGAAGCCGCCTCGAAGGGCATCCGAAGCCCTTGCAGAGCGCCGGAGCCCAGGGCACACAATGCGGCCTGCCCTGGGTGGACGTGGCCACCGGCTCACTCGGGCAAGGCCTGCCAGTCGGCGTCGGCATGGCTCTGAGCGGCAAGTTCGTGGACAAGCTGCCGTTCGACGTCTGGGTTCTGCTCGGGGACAGCGAGCTCGCCGAAGGCTCCAACTGGGAAGCCTTCGACAAGGCCGGCCACTACAAGCTGAACAACCTGATCGCCATCCTGGACATGAACCGACTCGGCCAGCGGGGGCCGACGGACCTCGGCTGGGACGCGCGCGCGTACGTCGCCCGTGCCCGCGCCTTCGGGTGGCACGCGATCGAGATCGACGGCCACGACATCGCAGCCATCGACGCGGCCTACAAGGAAGCGCTCGCCCAGGGCGAGCGGCCCACATGCATCGTCGCGAAGACCGTGAAGGGCTCCGGCGTCTCGTTCGTGGCGAACAAGGAGGGATGGCACGGAAAACCCCTCAGCCCTGACCAGGCTCGCGAGGCCATCAAGGAACTGGGCGGCGAGCGCCACATCACCGTTGACGTAGAGCAGCCCCGACCTGTGCAGAGAGCGACCCCGCCCGCAGCCCAGCCGTTGATCCTGCCCGCCTACGGGGTCGGGACCGAAGAAGCCACGCGGAAGGCGTTCGGCGACGCGCTCGTCGCGGTCGGCGCCAACCGACCGGACGTGGTGGTCCTCGACGGCGAAGTGTCCAACTCGACGTTCACGGAGGAGTTCAACAAGGCCTATCCGGGTCGCTTCTTCGAGGCGTACATCGCGGAGCAACAGCTCGTCGGCGCCGCCCTGGGCCTGAGCGTCATGGGAAAGATCGCCTTTGCGGCGACCTTCGCAGCATTCCTCACCCGTGCCTTCGACCAGATCCGCATGGCCGCCGTTTCCAACGGGAGCATTCGCCTCTGCGGGTCGCACGCAGGCGTCAGCATCGGCGAGGACGGGCCGTCGCAGATGGCCCTGGAAGACCTGGCGATGATGCGGGCCGTTCATGGCAGCACCGTGCTCTACCCGTGCGACGCGAACCAGGCGGCGCATCTCGTGTCTGCCATGGCCGATCTGCCCGGCATCTCCTACCTGCGTACGACTCGCGCGAAAACGCCCGTCATCTACCCTCCGGATGAGACCTTTCCCATCGGCGGGAGCAAGGTCGTGCGGCACACGGATGCGGATCAGGTCGCGATCGTCGCCGCGGGGATCACCCTGCACGAGAGCCTCCGGGCCTACGAGCAGCTCGAGTCGGAAGGCATCCGGGTGCGGGTCATTGATGCCTATTCGGTCAAGCCGATCGACAAGGACGCCCTGCACGAGGCCGCGCGGGTCACGGGAGGCCGGCTCGTCGTGGTCGAAGACCACTGGGCTGAAGGCGGGCTCGGCGACGCCGTCCTGGATGCTTTCGCGGGTGCGATGGAGAAGGTTCCCGCGGTCATCAAGCTGGCGGTGCGCTCCATGCCGACCTCCGGCACGCCGGCAGAACTCCTGAGCGCGGCCGGCATCGATGCCGAGCACATCGCGCACGCCGTCAGGGAGTGCCTGCACGAGCCGGCCCATCACGCGTCGAAGGAAGGACGAACATGACAGCACGCATCGCGCCGCTCACCACCCGCCCAGCCTGGAAGGCTCTCGAAGCTCATCACCGGACGATCCGGGAGCTGCATCTGCGTGAGCTCTTTGCCGACGATCCCAGGCGCGGCGAGCGCATGACCGCCGAGGCCGCCGGCATCTACCTCGACTATTCCAAGAACCGCATCACCGGCGAGACCCTGAAGCTCCTTCTCCAATTGGCGGACGAATCCGGCCTGCGGGCCCGCATCGACGCGATGTTCGGAGGGGAGAAGATCAACGTCACCGAGAACCGGGCCGTCCTGCACGTTGCCCTGCGTGCCCCACGTGGGCAATCGATTCTCGTGGACGGCGAGAACGCAGTGCCCCAGGTGCACGCCGTCCTCGACAGGATGGCCGACTTCTCCAACGGGGTGCGCAACGGAACGTGGAAGGGCCACACCGGGAAGACCATCCGCAACGTCGTCAATGTCGGCATCGGCGGGTCCGATCTGGGCCCGGTCATGGCGTACGAGGCGCTGCGGCACTACAGCCGGCGCGACCTGACCTTCCGGTTCGTCTCCAACATCGACGGCACCGACTTCGCCGAGGCGACGCGCGACCTCGATCCCGCGGAGACGCTGTTCATCATCGCGTCGAAGACCTTCACCACTCTGGAGACGATGACCAACGCGCACACGGCGCGCACCTGGGCTCTCGAGACCTTGAAGCATCCCGCTGCCGTGGCCAGGCATTTCGTCGCGGTCTCGACCAACGCGGAGGAGGTTGCGAGGTTCGGCATCGACACCGCCAACATGTTCGAGTTCTGGGACTGGGTCGGAGGGCGCTACTCGATGGACTCGGCGATCGGGCTATCGACGATGATCGCCATCGGGCCCGACCACTTCCGCGCCATGCTCGACGGCTTCCACGAGATGGACGACCATTTCCGCACGGCCCCTTTCGAGCGCAACCTGCCGGTGCTCATGGGACTCCTGGCAATCTGGAACACCGACTTCTTAGGGGCGCAGACCGTCGCGGTCTTGCCCTACGAGCAGTACCTGAAGCGTTTCCCGGCGTACCTCCAGCAATTGACGATGGAGAGCAACGGCAAGCACGTCACCGTAGATGGAGCCGAGGTCACCTACCAGACCGGACCGATCTACTGGGGGGAGCCGGGCACCAACGGCCAGCACTCCTTCTACCAACTGATCCATCAGGGAACCCGGCTCATCCCCTGCGACTTCATCGCGTTCGTCCAGCCGCTCAACCCGATCGGCCGCCACCATGACCTGCTGCTGGCCAACGTCTTCGCCCAGGCGGAGGCCCTGGCCTTCGGCAAGACCACACGGGAGGTCGAGGCGGAAGGCACGCCGACCCGGCTGGCGCCGCACCGAACCTTCGAAGGCAACCGGCCGTCCAACACGGTCATGATGGACCGGCTGACGCCCGCGGCGCTCGGGAAGACTCGTCGCGCTGTACGAACACAGCGTCTTCACTCAAGGCGCGATCTGGAACATTGACTCGTTCGATCAATGGGGCGTCGAGCTGGGCAAGGTGCTGGCGAAGCGGACGGCCCAAGAGCTTGAGAGCACGGACGAACCGCACCTCACCCATGACAGCTCGACCAACGCCCTCATCCGGCGCTACCGCCGACTCAAGAACGGCCGTTCATGAGCATTCCCTGCCACACCAAACGCACACGGCCGCTCGCGAGCACGGGAGGCGCCGAATGAGTACCGAAAAGGACATGCCTGTGAAAGTGAGCCCCCTGGCGGGCAAACCGGCCACGCCGGCAATGCTGGTCGACGTGCCCAGACTTGTTACGGCCTACTACACCGAGGTGCCTGACCCTGCAGTCCAGGCGCAGCTGGTCGCGTTCGGCACCTCGGGACATCGCGGCTGTGCACTCGAGAGGTCGTTCAACGAATGGCACGTTCTGGCCATCAGCCAGGCCATCTGCGACTACCGCAAGCGCCAGGCCACCGGCGGCCCGCTGTTCCTCGGCATCGACACCCACGCGCTGTCCGTGCCGGCTCGTGCCAGTGCGCTCGAGGTGCTGGCGGCCAACGGCGTGGATGTGATGCTCGCGGAGCACGACGAATACACGCCTACCCCGGTCGTCTCTCATGCGATTCTCGCCTACAACCGCGGGCGCAAGACCGGGCTCGCCGACGGCATCGTCATAACACCCTCGCACAATCCGCCCCATGACGGCGGTTTCAAGTACAACCCGCCCAACGGCGGCCCGGCGGATCTGGACGTGACGGCCTGGATCGAAGCCAGGGCCAATGAGTTTCTGAAGACCGGCCTGCAGGGCGTGCAGAGACGTCCCTACGAGAAGGCCCTGCGCTCCAGCACAACCCACCGCTACGACTTTCTCAACGCGTACGTGGGCGATCTCGGCAACGTGCTCGACATGGATGCGATTCGCGGCGCCAAGATCGGCATGGGCGTCGATCCGCTCGGCGGCGCCGGTGTCCACTACTGGGGGCCGATTGCCGAGCGCTACGGGCTGAATCTCACCGTCGTCAACGAGGTTGTCGATCCGACGTTCCGGTTCATGACGGTCGATTGGGACGGCCAGATCCGCATGGACCCCTCGTCGCCCTACGCCATGCAGAGATTGATCGACCTGAAGGACCGTTTCGAGATCGCCTTCGCGTGCGACACCGACCACGACCGGCACGGGATCGTCACCAAGAGCGCCGGACTGTTGCCGCCCAACCATTACCTTGCGGTCGCCATCTTTTACCTCTTCCAGCACCGGCCGGAGTGGCGCGCGAAAGCGGCAGTCGGCAAGACGGTGGTGAGCAGCCAGATGATCGATCGCGTCACCGAGAAGTTGGGGCGGAAACTCTACGAGGTGCCGGTCGGCTTCAAGTGGTTCGTGGATGGCCTGCTCGACGGCTCGCTCGGCTTCGGCGGCGAAGAGAGCGCGGGGGCCTCGTTTCTCCGCCGGGACGGCAGCGTCTGGACGACCGACAAGGACGGCATCGTCCCGGCCCTGCTCGCGGCGGAGATCACGGCTCGCATGGACCGAGATCCTGGCGAGATCTACCACGAACTCACGCGTGAGTTCGGCGAGCCCGCCTACGACCGGGTCGAGGCGCCGGCCACTCCGGAGCAGAAGGCGAACCTGCAGAGGCTTTCTGCACAGCAGGTCCGGTCTACCGACCTGGCCGGCGAGAGGATCCTGACCATCCTCACCGAAGCGCCGGGCAACGGTGCGTCCATTGGTGGGTTGAAGGTAGTAGCGAAGAGCGGCTGGTTCGCGGCGCGTCCCTCGGGGACCGAAGACATCTACAAGATCTACGCGGAGAGCTTCCGTGGAGCGGACCACCTGCGCCGCATCCTGCAGGAGGCGCAGACGATCGTCAACGACGCCTTGGCCGCGGCGCCATGACCGTCAGCGCGTACGCACACGCCACAGTTGGGAGAGACACGATGAAGCACTCCGCCCCCCGCGTCCTGACGATCAACGGCGGGTCGTCGAGCATCAAGTTCGCGCTGTTCGAGGCCGGTGACTCTCTGAGACGGATTCTGGGGGGTGGGATCGAGCGGATTGGCCGGCCGGAAGCCATCCTTCGCGTGAAAGGCGTCAGCGAGGAGGACACCTTTTCGCGGTCGGTGCCGGCGGCGGACCACAAGGCTGCCGTGGGCTCGCTGATGGATTGGATCGAGGAACGTAGCGGAGGCCGTCCATTGACCGCGGTGGGGCATCGCGTGGTGGATGGCGGGCCGAAGTACAGCGAGCCGCAGCGAATCACTCCGGACATGATCGACGAGTTGCGCGGCTTGAGCCCGTTCGACCCCGACCACATGCCCGAGGAGATCCTCCTCGTCGAAGCGTTCCAACGCCGATTTCCCAAGCTGCCCCAGGTGGCGTGCTTCGACACTGCGTTTCACCACGACCTGCCCCGCGTGGCCCGGTTGTTGCCGATCCCGCGCCGCTACGAGGCGCAGGGCGTGCGGCGGTACGGGTTTCACGGCTTGTCGTACGCGTTCCTGATGGAAGAGCTGGCGCGTCTGGCCGGGCCGGCAGCGGCGCAGGGCCGGGTCGTTCTCGCCCACCTCGGCAGCGGCGCGAGCCTGGCCGCGGTGCGCGACGGCAGATCCGTGGACACGAGCATGGGCTTTACGCCGGCCGCCGGCGTACCGATGGGCACCCGCTCCGGAGATCTCGACCCCGGACTGGTCTGGTATCTGGCACGCACCGAGAAGATGAGCCCGAAGCAGTTCAACGAGATGGTCAACGCCCAGTCCGGGTTGCTCGGAATATCCGAAACCAGCTCCGACATGCGTGACCTGCTCGACCGCGAGGCGCGCGACGTGCGGGCGGCCGAAGCCGTCGCGCTGTTCTGCTACCAGGTCAAGAAGTGGATCGGCGCGTTCGCCGCGGCGTTGGGCGGACTCGACACGATGGTGTTCGCCGGTGGCATCGGCGAGCAGTCGCCCACGGTCCGCGCCCGGATTTGCGATGGGCTGGGGTTCCTCGGCATCGAGCTCGAGGAGAACCGAAACGCCGCCAATGAAGGCGTGATTTCAACGGCGGACAGCCGGGTCGTGGTGCGTGTCATTCGCACGGACGAGGAACGCATGATCGCCGAGGCGGTTTGCGGCGTTCTCGGGCTTGGCTGGACAAAGGAGACGTGAACCATGAAGACAAAGACTCTTTCCCCGGAACTGCTTCGCAAGATCGATGCCTACTGGCGCGCCGCCAACTATCTCTCGGTCGGGCAGATCTATCTTTACGACAATCCGCTGCTGAAGCGACCGCTGACGCTCGCGGATGTGAAGCACATGTTGCTGGGGCACTGGGGCACGACGCCCGGCCAGAACTTCATCTATGCGCACCTCAACAGGGTGATCAAGAAATACGACCTCGACATGATCTACGTCTCCGGCCCGGGGCACGGCGGCCCGGCCGTCGTGGGCAACACCTACCTGGAGGGCACGTACAGCGAGATCTATCCCGACATCAGCCAGGACGAGGCCGGGCTGCGGAGGTTATTCCTCCAGTTTTCGTTCCCCGGCGGCATTCCGAGCCACGCGTCGCCGGAGTGCCCGGGCTCGATCCACGAAGGGGGCGAGCTGGGCTATTCGCTCAGCCATTCGTTCGGGGCGGTGTTCGACAACCCCGACCTGATCGTCGCCTGCGTCGTCGGCGACGGCGAGGCGGAGACCGGGCCGCTGGCCACGTCGTGGCATTCCAACAAGTTCCTCGATCCGGCGAGCGACGGCGCGGTGCTGCCGGTCCTGCACCTCAACGGCTACAAGATCTCCAACCCGACCGTCCTCGCGCGCATCACCCATGAGGAATTGGAGCAGTTGCTCCGCGGCTACGGGTGGACCCCCTACTTCGTCGAGGGCCACGAGCCCGAGTTGATGCACGAGGCCATGGCCACGGCGCTCGACACCGCCGTGGAGCAGATCAAGCAGATCCAGCACAACGCCCGAGCCGGCGGCGACCTCACGCGGCCGCGCTGGCCGATGATCGTGCTCAATTCGCCAAAAGGCTGGACGGGGCCGAAGATGGTCGATGGCCTGCAGATCGAAGGGACGTTCAGAGCGCACCAGGTGCCGCTCTCCGACCCGGCCACCCATCCCGAACACCTCAAGCTGTTGGAGGACTGGCTGAGGAGCTACCGGCCGGAGGAGCTCTTCGACGAGCAGGGCCGCCTGAAGCCGGAACTGGCCGAGCTCGCGCCCAAGGGCGAACGGCGCATGGGCGCGAACCCTCACGCCAACGGCGGCATCCTGCTCCGCGACCTGCGGATGCCTGATTTCCGCGACTACGCGGCCGCCGTGCCTGCGCCCGGAACGCCCGGCGTCGGCGACACGCATGTGCTCGGACCGTTCCTGCGCGACGTGGAGAAACTCAACAGTGGGCAGCGGAATTTCCGGGTGTTCGGCCCCGACGAGACGCTCTCCAACGGCCTCGAAGCCCTCTTCGAAGCGACGAAACGCCAATGGGACGCCGCCACGGTTCCGAACGACGAATGGCTCGCGCCCGCCGGGCGCGTCATGGAAATGCTCAGCGAGCATCAGTGCGAGGGCTGGCTCGAGGGCTACCTGCTGACAGGGCGGCACGGGCTCTTCAACTGCTACGAGGCGTTCATCCACATCGTCGACTCGATGTTCAACCAGCACGCCAAGTGGCTGGAGGTCACGTCGCACCTGCCGTGGCGGCGGGACATCGCTTCATTGAACTACCTGCTGGCCTCCCATGTCTGGCGCCAGGACCACAACGGCTTCACCCACCAGGACCCCGGGTTCATCGACGTCGTCGTGAACAAGAAGGCCGGCGTGGTGCGGGTCTACCTCCCGCCGGATGCCAACTGCCTGCTGTCGGTGATCGACCACTGCCTGCGCAGCCGTCAATACGTCAACGTCGTGATCGCGGGCAAGCACCCGGCGCCGCAGTGGCTGACCATGGACGCCGCCGTCAAGCACTGCAGCGAAGGCATCGGCATCTGGCAATGGGCCAGCAACGACCAGGGCGTGGCCCCCGATGTGGTCATGGCCTGCTGTGGCGACGTGCCCACGCTGGAGACGCTCGCCGCGGTGTCCATCATGCGAACGCACCTGCCCGACCTGAAGATCCGCGTGGTCAACGTCGTCGACCTCATGAAGCTGCAGCCGCAGACCGAGCATCCTCACGGGTTGAGCGACATCGACTTCGACGAGCTGTTCACCAAGGACAAGCCGGTCATCTTCGCCTTCCATGCCTACCCGTGGTTGATCCACCGGCTGACCTACCGCCGCACCAACCACGACAACATCCACGTCCGCGGCTACAAGGAGGAGGGCACCATCACCACGCCGTTCGACATGACGGTGCTGAACGACCTGGACCGCTTCCACCTCGTGATGGACGCGATCGACCGCCTGCCGCAGACCGGCGACAAGGGCGTCTACCTGAAGCACCAGCTCAAGGACAAGCTGATCGAGCACAAGCAGTACATCGACAAGCACGGCCAGGACATGCCGGAGATCCGGAACTGGAAGTGGGGTCAAGACAAATGAATGCGCAGACGCTCATCGCCACAGCGAGGGAGCTGGTCGCCGGCGACAAGGGGCTGCTGGCGATGGATGAGAGCGATCCGACCTGCAACGAACGTTTTGCCAGGGTGGGGATCCCGCAGACCGAGGGGGCCAGGCGCGCCTATCGGGAGTTGATCGTGACCACGCCCGGCCTCGGCGAGTGCATCAGCGGCCTGATCCTCTACGACGAGACGATCCGCCAGCACAAGAAGGACGGCACTCCCCTCCTCCAAGTCATCACCGACGCGGGGATCATTCCCGGCATCAAGGTCGACATCGGCGAAGCGGACATGGCCGGCCATCCCGGAGAGAAGGTCACGGAAGGCCTGGACGGACTTCGCGGCCGTCTGGCCGAGTACTCTCGCATGGGCGCCCGCTTCGCCAAGTGGCGCGCGGCGATTGCCGTAGGCGACGGCCTCCCCAGCCGGGGCTGCGTCGACGCCAACGCGCAGGCGCTGGCTCGCTACGCCGCGTTGTGCCAGGAGGCCGGACTGGTCCCCGTCGTCGAGCCGGAAGTGCTCATGGACGGCGACCACACCCTGGAGCGCTGTCACGAGGTGACGGAGCAGGTCCTGAGAACGGTGTTCACCCAGCTCTACGGACAGCGGGTGATGCTGGAGGGCTTGATCCTCAAGACCAACATGGTGCTTCCGGGCCTCGCCTGCCCCAGGCAAGAACCGACGGACGAGGTGGCCGACACCACGGTGAGGTGCTTGTTGCGAGCCGTTCCCGCAGCCGTTCCGGGGGTTGCGTTCCTCTCGGGCGGCCAATCCGGCGAGCTGGCGTCCGCCCGTTTGAACGCCATGAACCTACGGTTCAAGTCGCGACTGCCCTGGGCGTTGACGTTCTCGTTCGCCCGCGCCATCCAGGAACCGGCGTTGGACATCTGGCACGGCGAGCCAGCCAACGTGTCGGCGGCCCAGCACGCTCTGGTTCACCGTGCCCGGTGCGACCGGGCTGCGCGGCGTGGCGAATACACCGCCGCGATGGAGAGGACATGAGCGTGACGAGAGGTATGCGGCAACCCAGGAACACTGCGCCACGCCAGGAATCGAAAGGTTGCCCGTGATGAAACCCAAGGCCGATCAGCCTAAGGCCCCCGAATCGAAGCCGGCAGCGAAGCCCGGCGCCAGAACCGATGCGAAGAACGACTTGAAATCCATGCCTTTGGCGGACGTGGAGAAGAAGTTGGGGTCATCACCGGATGGCTTGACCCAGGCCGAGGCGGCGAAACGTCTGACCCAATACGGGCCCAACGAGATCGAGGAGAAGAAGACCAACCCGCTGCTGAAGTTCCTCACCTATTTCTGGGGCCCCATCCCGTGGATGATCGAAGCGGCGGTGATCCTCTCGGCGGTGGCCAGGCATTGGCCGGACTTCGGCATCATCCTCCTCCTGCTCCTGGCCAACGGCGTCGTCGGATTCTGGGAGGAACGCGAGGCGGGCAACGCCATTGAGGCCCTCAAGGCCAAACTGGCGATCAAGGCCCGGGTGAAACGTGACGGGAAGTGGACCACCCCGCCGGCGCGTGAGCTGGTGCCGGGCGACGTGATCCGCGTGCGCCTGGGCGACATCGTGCCGGCGGATGCCCGCCTGTTGGACGGCGACCCCGTGGAGGTGGATCAGTCCGCGCTGACAGGCGAATCGTTGCCCGCCACCCGCAAGCCCGGCGAGGCCGTGTTCTCCGGCTCGATCATCCGTCAGGGTGAAATCGGCGCACTGGTCTATGCCACGGGTGCGAACACCTACTTCGGAAAGACGGCACAACTGGTGCAGGAGGCGCACACCGTCAGCCATTTCCAGAAGGCCGTCCTGAAGATCGGCAATTACCTCATCATCCTCGCGGTGGCCCTTGTGGCGGCGATCATTGCCGTCGCGATCTTCCGCCGGGACCCGATCCTCACCACATTGCAGTTCGCCCTGGTGCTGACCGTGGCCGCGATCCCCGTGGCGATGCCAACGGTCTTGTCGGTCACGATGGCGGTCGGCGCGCGCCTGCTCGCCAAGAAAGAGGCTGTTGTGAGCCGGTTGGTAGCCATCGAGGAATTGGCGGGCGTGGATGTGCTGTGCGCGGACAAGACGGGCACCTTGACCCAGAACAAGCTGACGCTCGGCGACCCGTTCAGCGTGAACGATATCCCCGCCGACAAAGTCGTTCTCGACGGCGCGCTGGCGTCGCGCGCGGACAATAACGACACGATCGATCTGGCCATCCTGGGAGGTCTGAAAGACAAAGAGACCCTGCAGGGCTACCAGGTGCTTCATTTCCAGCCGTTCGACCCCGTGCACAAGCGCACGGAGGCCACCGTCAAAGCCAAGGACGGCAAGACGTTCAAGGTGACGAAAGGTGCGCCGCAGGTGATTTTGCAGTTGTCGGCCAACGCAGGGCAGGTGAAGCCTGCGGTCGAGAAGGCGGTCAACGAGTTCGCGGCGCGCGGCTTTCGTTCGTTGGGCGTAGCGCGGGCGGAGGGCGACGGGCAATGGCGGTTTGTCGGCGTGCTGCCCCTGTTCGATCCGCCCCGGGACGACGCCAAGGCAACCATCGCGACGGCGCTGGCGATGGGCGTGAAGGTGAAGATGGTGACGGGCGACGCGCTGGCCATCGCCAAGGAAACCGCCCAGAAGCTGGATATGGGCACGAATATCCTCGATGCGGCCACGCTGGGAGACTCCAAGCCTGAGGAGTCCACGGCAACGGCCGAGGCCATCGAGAAGGCCGACGGTTTCGCTCAGGTGTTCCCCGAGCACAAGTTCCACATCGTCGATGTCCTGCAGAAACGCGGCCACATCGTCGGCATGACGGGTGACGGCGTGAACGACGCCCCTGCGCTGAAGAAGGCTGACTGCGGCATCGCCGTTTCCGGCGCGACGGACGCGGCGCGCGCGGCGGCGTCCATGGTGCTGATGACGCCCGGGCTGTCGGTGATCATCGACGCGATCAAGGAGAGCCGGAAGATCTTCCAGCGGATGAACAGCTACGCGATCTACCGCATCGCCGAGACGCTACGCGTGCTGCTGTTCATGACGCTGGCGATCCTGGTGTTCAACTTCTATCCGGTGACCGCAGTGATGATCGTGATGCTGGCGCTCCTGAACGATGGGGCGATCCTTTCCATCGCCTATGACAAGGTTCATTACAAGGATGAGCCCGAGGCCTGGAACATGCGCATGGTGCTGGGGATCGCCACAGTGCTGGGCGTCATCGGGGTCGTCTCTGCTTTCGGTTTGTTCTATCTCGGTGAGCGCGTCTTTCATCTCGACCGTGTACACATCCAGACGCTCATGTACCTGAAGCTGTCGGTGGCTGGACACCTGACGATCTTCCTCACCCGCACGCGCGGCCCGTTCTGGTCCATACGTCCCGCGAGGATCTTATGGGTGGCGGTGGTCGGCACGCAGATCGTGGCGACGCTGATAGCGGTCTACGGGTTGTTCATGACACCTCTAGGCTGGGGTTGGGCGCTGTTCGTTTGGGGCTATGCGCTCGTGTGGTTCCTCCTGAACGACCGAGTGAAGCTGCTCGCGTATCGGATTCTCGATCCGGCCAAAGCGTTGGCCTCGTCCGATCTGGGGCCGCAGATCGCGAAGCGAGCGTATGAGCTCTACGAACAGGGAGGCCGCCGAGACGGTCGAGCAGTTCAGGACTGGGAGAAGGCGGAGCGAGAAATTCGGAAAGCTGAACCCCATAAATGAACGGACGCGAACCATGCGGTTCGGTGTGGCGCCACGACAGTCGCACGCGTGCGCGCTCCTGCGAGCTTCAGGGGTCCGGAGGCCGGTGCTGGAAGTCCTGCCCGATCTTGGCAGCAATATACTGAGCACGCCTGCATTTGGGATCTCCCCGCCGAACCACCGTTGTTCCGTTCCTCACCAAGGTCCATCGAGGCCTGGCGATGCTGGTACAACACCGAGCGGGGCCACTCATCGCTCGGTCGTGCCACACCGTTCGAGTTTGCACTGCGCGCCGGGTTCCGCGGCCCCCCCGGCGCTCCGCCGGCGCGCCTTGGTTCCACCAACGTCCACCCCGGGAAGTCTCTCATAATGGGTGGACCTAACAACGGGGGCCGGGTCATCTCCAACTCGTGCCGTCAGTACTTCACCCTTACGAGCGTCGATGGCCCTCTCTTCGCCGGCACCACGATGAAGAGCCCGGTGTAGTCCAGGGGGGCGATCGTGACGTCGCCCGGGCAGCCGAGCGCCTTCAGGAGGTCCGGAATCGTCGTGATGTGGCCCACGACGAGGACCACGTCGCCGGGGTGCTCCTTGCGGAGCTGCGCGACGAACGGGCGGGCGTCGAAGCGGCCCGGCCCGGCCGCCGTGTCGTAAAGCTGGACCTTGAGCTTGCGCGCCTCGGCGAACGGCGTGGCCGTGCCGATCGTGCGCCGGCTGTCGGTGGAGTAGACGGCGCGCACGTCCGCGTTCTCGAGTGCCGTGGCCAGGCGCTGGGCCTGCGCGAGTCCGGTCTCCGTCAGGCTATCCCCGTCGTTCTGGGCGTGTCGCGCCACGATGACCGCCTTTTGCGCGAGTGAGACGCCCGGAGAGACGACAGCAGCGACGATCAGCAGGCCGGCGGGTAGGCGTCGCATGTGAATCCTCCTCGAACGCGAGAATCGCATTCCGCGCCCGGTCATTTCAGGCGCCTCGCCGGCCGACCGACGGCCCATCGCGATCTCCGCCCTGACGACCCGTCCGGTCCGTGGCTGTTCGCCAGGGTGACGGCCCCCGCGCCCGGTCACGCCGCGAGGCTCACGGCAACCGGCGCCCGATCGAAACCGGCAGCAGCCATCAGCGCCCGCGGCTGCAGTCGTGCGATCGTCGCGACGAAACGGTCCGGCACGACCTGGAGCCTGGTGTTGTAGAGCGTGGCGACGTCGTTGAAGTAGGAGCGGGCCAGCGCGATGCGCTGCTCGGTCTCGGCCAGCTGCTGCTGCAGCCGGAGGAAGTTGGCGCTGGCCTTCAGCTCCGGATACGCCTCCGCGACCGCGCGCAGCGCGGGAAGGCAGCCGCGCGGGATCGGGCCCAGGCGCGCCGGGCGGCGTGGCGGCGAGCTGGACGCGCAACGCCGCCAGCTCCGCCTGCGCCCTGCGCTCGTAGTCGCGCAGGCCGCCGACGATCGCCACCAGGCTGGGGATCAGACCGTGCCGGCGCTCGAGCTGCACCTCGACGTTGGCCCACCCCTGGCCGACCCGCTGCCGCAGCTCGATGAGGCTGTTGTAAGCCATCCACGCCCAACCCAGCAGCCACAGGAAGAGGTAGGCCGCCCCGGCCACGACGAACAGCGGCGCGTCCGGGCCCGGCGGACGATGGGCCAGAAGGTCCCGCGCCACGAGCCCGCCGACGGACACGACAACCCCGAGCGCGCCGAGCAGCCAGGAACCGAGCCGCAGCCCGCGGCTGACCTGCTTCTCCGAGCGGGTCGAGATCAGGAACATCGGCGCGTTCCGGTCGGCCGCGATCTCGGCGGCGACGACGTCCTCACGCTCCCGCGCCTGGCCGAGGACGAGGAGCGCCGCGTGCAGCGGCACGGCGCGCTCGACGAACCGGCGCCGGTGGTCGGAGTCCGGCACCGCGGCGACCGGCCCCTTCTCGTAGTAGAGCGGATCGCCGCGGCCGACCGTGCGGTCGAACACCGTCTGCGGTTCCAGGTTCGCACCTTCGGGCCGGACCAGGATCACGCCGCAGTCGTCCTTGAGGTAGAACGGGCGCGCCTCGCCCCCCTGCGCGACGGAGGTCCATCCGCTCTCGGTACGCGTCGTGGTCCGGCTCTTGCCGGCGCCGTCGGTGGTGGTCTCGCTCACCTGCCGCGACCAGCGTTCCTCGACCTCCCAGTGATACGCCACGCATCGCGCTGCGGCGAGGTAGCTCTCGAGGGGCTGCTCGGCCTCGGCGCTGCCCTTGAGCTCGACCAGCCCCATGAACACGCCGGTGGTCTTGGAGGTCGGCAGGTCGTCGAGCAGCCGCCGCTTCCGGCCGGCTCGCAGGGCGCAGAAGAGGCAGAGAAGCGCCAGAGCCGCCGCGACTGCCGGAACCCCCAGAGTCACGCCCCATCCAGCCATCGCCGCACCCCCGGCGACGCGGCTCATCCCCCCGGGGCCACAGGGCGAATCGGGGGGCGTCCGCCTCAGTTCCGGCCATCGTAGCGACGCCTTGGCGAGCGTCAACACCTCGCGGTTGCTACGTCTTGTAGATCTGCTGGGCGCGCAGCTCCTTGATGCGGTCCCGGATCTGCGCCGCCTCCTCGAACTCCAGCCGCTTCGCCGCAGTCCTCATCTGCTTCTCGAGGTCGGTGATGGCCTTCGCAAGCGAGGCCGGGTCGGTCACGTCCACCTCGCCTACCCGCGGCGGCAGCATCCCGGCGTCGTGGTAGTCGAGGTTGGAGAGCTGCAACAGCGGGCTCGCGATGTCCTTGATGATGCTGGCCGGCTCGATCCCGTGCTCGCGGTTGTACGCCTCCTGGGTCGCGCGCCGGCGGTTCGTCTCGCCGATCGCATGCGTCATGGAGTCCGTCATGCGGTCCGCGTACAGGATCACCGTGCCGTGGACGTTGCGCGCCGCGCGCCCGATCGTCTGGATCAGCGACGTGGAGCTGCGCAGGTAGCCTTCCTTGTCGGCGTCGAGGATCGCCACCAGCGAGACCTCGGGGAGGTCGAGGCCTTCGCGCAGGAGGTTGATCCCGACGAGCACGTCGAAGGTGCCGCGCCGCAGGTCGGCGAGGATCGCCGTGCGCTCGAGCACCTCGACCTCGCTGTGCAGGTACCGCACCCGCACGCCGAGCTCGGCGAAGTACTGCGTGAGGTCCTCGGCCATGCGCTTGGTCAGCGTCGTGACGAGCACGCGCTCGCCGCCCGCGACCCGCTCGCGGATCCGCGCGAGAAGGTCGTCCACCTGCCCCTGCGCGGGCTTCACGACGATCTCCGGATCCATCAGGCCGGTCGGCCGGATGAGCTGCTCGACGACCTCGCCCTCCGTGTGCTGCAGCTCGTAAGGCCCCGGCGTCGCGGACACGAACAGCGCCTGGTGGACCCGCCCCTCGAACTCCTCGAACGTCAGCGGGCGGTTGTCGAGCGCCGACGGGAGCCGGAACCCGAACTCGACGAGCGTCTCCTTGCGCGAGCGGTCGCCGTGGAACATGCCGCGCGTCTGCGGGATCGAGACGTGCGACTCGTCGACCACGAGGAGCCAGTCGGAGGGGAAGTAGTCGAGCAGCGTCGGCGGGGGCTCGCCCGCCTTGCGCCGCGTGAGGTGGCGGGAGTAGTTCTCGATCCCGTTGCAGTACCCGAGCTCCTGGAGCATGTCGAGGTCGAACAGCGTTCGTTGCGAGAGCCGCTGGGCCTCGAGCAGCTTCCCCGCCGCGTTGAGGTCCGCCAGGCGCTCGTCGAGCTCGGCGCGGATGTCGACGAGCGCCTCGTCGAGCACCTTGCGCGTGACGACGTAGTGCGACGCCGGGTACACCGGCACGCGCTCGCCGACCTCCTCCAGCACGGTGCCGCGGACCGGGTCGATGCGGCGGATGCGCTCGACCGCGCGGTCCCAGAACTCGACGCGAAGGGCGTGGTCGTCGTACGGGGGGTAGATCTCGAGCACGTCGCCGCGCACGCGGAACGCACCCGGGACGAGGTCGAGCTGCGTGCGCTCGTACTGCATGGCGACGAGCTGCCGCAGGACCGCGTCCATCCCCGGCTCGGTGCCCGGCTCGAGAAGCAGCAGCATGCCGTAGTACGCGCTCGGGTCGCCGAGGCCGTAAATACACGACACCGACGCGACGATCAGCACGTCCCGCCGCTCGAACAGCGCCCGCGTCGCCGAGAGGCGCAAGCGGTCGATCTCCTCGTTGATCGAGGTCTCCTTCTCGATGTACGTGTCCGACGACGGGACGTACGCCTCGGGCTGGTAGTAGTCGTAGTAGGAGACGAAGTACTCGACGGCGTTCTCGGGGAAGAACCCCTTGAACTCCTGGAACAGCTGGGCGGCGAGCGTCTTGTTGTGGGAGAGCACCAGCGTCGGCCGGTTGAGCCGCTCGATGACCTTGGCCACCGTGAACGTCTTGCCGGAGCCCGTCACCCCGAGCAGCGTCTGCGCGTAAACGCCCTGCTCGAACTCGCGCACCAGGCGCTCGATCGCCGCGCCCTGGTCGCCGGCGGGCTCGAACGGCGCCGCGAGCTTGAACGGCTTGCTCAATTCGGGAGGTCCCCTCCGCTCTCGGCGCACAGCGCGCCGGAGAGCAGCTCGATGCGCTCCATCTCGCCGGGGGTCAGCCGCCCGTTCCGGAGCGCATCGGTGCACGCTCGCGAAAGCTCGCCGAGGCGGCGCTCATCGGAGCGTCCTCCCTCGGCCTGTCGCACCACGCAGTCGAGGCGGCGGCGCAGCTCGTCGCGCCGCGCGGCGGGCACCTCGGCCGGGACCGCCGCGACGACCGCGCCGGCGATCCGACGCAGCCCCCAGGTCAGCATCCGGCGCGCGGAGAACACCCCGGCGACGAGCGCCAGGAAGAGGATGGCGACGACGACGCCCCCGCCGATCCCCGCCCACCGCCACCATCCGGGAACGACCGGACGCCCGGTGGCCCGCAGCTGGTGAACGTCCTCATCCATGGCCCCAACGCTAACACGCGGCCCGAGCCGCTGTCTTCCGAGTCGCAAAGGCCAGGGATCAGGGGTCAGGGGTCAGGGGTCAGTGAGAAGCCTGACAGGCTACCGAAGGCACGCGGCCGAGGGCGGCCGCGCCACAAGAGAAGGGAACGAAGATTGGGGGGCGGGCGCCCCCGCCCGCCCGAGCGAAGCGAAGCAGACGGCCCGATGTCGGCGGCGCCCTGTTGACAGGCGATGGGGGGCACGCTCAATCTCCTTCGGATGGGCAAACCCCTGCTCCGCTGGCTCCTGATCGGCGCCTGCATCGGCCTCGCCATCGGTGCTCTGATCGGCCTCGTGCTTTCCAGGTTCGTGGACCTCCCGGCCGTCGAGTCGCTGGCCACCTACCGCCCGGCCGCGTCGACGACGGTGTTGGCGAGGGACGGCGCGATCCTCGGGTCGTTCTCGGCGGAGAGGCGCATCCCGGTGGGCAGCGAGGACATCCCGCAGGTCTTCCGCGACGCGGTGCTCTCGGTCGAGGACGCCAATTTCTACCGGCACCCGGGCGTGGACCCCCAGGGGATCGTCCGCGCGTTGCTGCGGGACCTCCTCTCGGGCAGTTGGAGGCAGGGCGCCTCCACGATCACCCAACAGCTCGCCCGCACCCTCTTCCTCTCCCGCGAGCGGGTGCTGCACCGCAAGATCCAGGAGATGCTGCTCGCCATCGAGATCGAGCAGAAGCTCTCCAAGGACCAGATCTTCACGCTCTACGCCAACCAGGTGAACTTCGGCCACGGGAACTACGGCGTCGAGGCCGCCTCCCGCTTCTACTTCGGGAAGCCGGCGATGGAGCTCACGCTCCCTGAGGCGGCGCTGCTCGCGGGGCTGCCGCAGCGCCCGGGCGAGCTGTCCCCCATCGAGTTCCCGAAGCGCGCGCTGGACCGGCGCAACCATGTCCTCGACCGCATGCTCGAGGAGAGGAAGATCAACGCCGCGACATGCCGCGCGGCCCAGGCGGCGCCTCTGGGCGTGGCGGCGCATTACGACCGCAACGTCACGGCGGCCTACTTCGTCGAGGAGGTTCGGCGCTCGGTGGAGGATCGCTTCGGCTCGAAGGAGATGCTCGAGGGCGGTCTCGAGGTCGAGACGACGGTAGACGCCAAGCTCCAGGGCCTGGCCGAGGAATCGCTGCGAGAGGGACTGGTCGACCTGCAGGAGCGCCTCGGCTGGCCGGGCGCGCGACGCAACCTGCTCGCCTCCGGCGAGACGGACCTCAAGCAATACCGCGACGAGACGTGGCCGTTCCTGCGCTGGACCAAGGACGAGCTGGCGTACGCGGTGGTCACCGACGTCCAGGTGGCGAGCGCCAACCTGCTGATCGCCGGACGCCAGGCGGTGCTGCCCGTCGATGGGGCGAGGTGGACCGGCCGCACCAGCCTTGTCCGCCTGACCCGGCGCGGGGACGTGCTGCTCGTCCGGCTGGCCGACGTCCCGGCCGACAGGACGCAGCCGGTCAAGGTCACGCTGGTCCCCGAACCCAAGGTCGAGGGTGCGATCGTGGCCCTCGACAACCGAACGGGCGCCATCCTCGCCCTCGTCGGCGGGTTCGACTTCAGCCGCTCGCAGTTCGACCGCTCGATGCAGGCGAAGCGCCAGTGCGGTTCGGCGTTCAAGCCGTTCGTGTACCTCGCCGCCTGGGAGCATGGTTTCTCGCCCGCGGACACGATCTTCGACGGGCCATCGCTGTTGCCCGACGAGAAGGGCCAGCTCACATACGTGCCGCTGAACTACTACCGGCGCTACGAGGGATTGGTCACGTTCCGCTACGCCGTGGAGCACTCCCTCAACGCCTCGGCCGCGAAGGTCCAGCAGCTGGTGACGGGGCAGGCCGTGATCGACGTGGCCCACCGGCTCGGGGTGAAGGAACCCCTGGCGCCGTACTCCTCGCTGGCGCTCGGGACGTTCGAGCTGCCGGTCGTGGAGCTGGCCTCCGCCTTCAGCGGCATCGCCAACCGCGGCCAGGTCGCGGAGCCGTACTTCATCGCCCGCGTGCGGGACGCCGAGGGCAAGGAGCTGTTCGCGACGAGGCCGACGGTGCACCAGGGTGTTCGCGAGGACGTCGCCTACCTCATGGCGCACGTCATGGAGGGCGTGGTCCAACGGGGGACGGGTGCGGCCGCGGCGTCCATCCCGGGGCACCTGGCCGGCAAGACCGGCACCACCGACCGCTACACCGACGCCTGGTTCATCGGCTTCTCGCCGCGGATCACCTGCGCGGTCTGGGTCGGCCGCGACCTCAAGGAGCCGATCGGCGCCCGCATGACCGGCGCCGAGGCCGCGCTGCCCACCTGGATGCACTTCATGAAGGGGTACATGGAGGGCCAGAGCGAATCGGTGCGCCAGGAGGAGTTCCCGGTCCCCGCGGGCGTGACCCTGATCCCCGTGGACAAGAACACGGGCCTCCGCGCGACGCCGCTGTGCGGCGACGCGGTGATCCTCGAGGCGGTGCCGGCCGGCCACGAGCCGCAGGAGTGCAACCAACGCGCCCACGACGTCATCGCGCTTCCCTGGCTCCAGCAGCTCGCGTTCTACACCCCGCGGCCGGGCGAGCCGCCGACCACGCCCGAGGCGATCGCCGCCGCCGAGCTGAAGCTCCAGGAGGAGTCGCAGGCCGGACGGCGATAGCCGGCGGCGCCGGGCCCGGCCGAGCCCGGCGCCGCGTGTTAGACTCGCGCGGTGACGTGCCGCCCCCTGAACGCTGCGAAACGTCAGGACCGCGTCACACCGCCCCGCCGCCATGAACGACTAGAGGACCCTCCCGCCCATGCCTGACCCGATGTTCACCCTCCTGGTCGTGATCGTGATCGTCGCCCTGGTCTTCGACTTCTTCAACGGCTTCCACGACGCCGCCAACTCGATCGCGACGGTCGTTTCGACGCACGTGCTCCCTCCGGGTCTCGCCGTGATCTGGGCCGCGTTCTTCAACTTCGTCGCGGCGTTCGTCTTCCCGCTCAAGGTCGCGACCACGATCGGCAAGGGGCTCGTCACGCCGGCCGCAGCCACGGAGTACGTCATCCTGGCAGGGCTCGTCGGCGCGATCGTCTGGGATATCGTGACGTGGTACTTCGGGCTGCCCACCAGCTCGTCGCACGCGCTCATCGGCGGCTACGCCGGCGCGGCGGTGGCCAAGGTCGGGTTCGACGCGATCATGTACCGCGGCTGGACGAAGACCGTCGTCTCGATGTTCGTCTCCCCGGTGGTCGGGTTGATCCTCGGCCTGCTGATGATGACCGCCGTCGCGTGGGCGTTCCGGCGGACGCTGCCGACCCGCGTCGACAAGTACTTCCGCAAGCTGCAGCTCGTGTCGGCCGGCCTGTACAGCCTCGGACACGGCGGCAACGACGCCCAGAAGACGATGGGGATCATCGCGATTCTGCTCTACTCGTATAAGAAGTCGATCGGCCAGGCGCCGGCCGACATTCATATCGCGATCTGGATGGTCCTGGCGTGTCATGCCGCGATCGCGCTCGGGACGCTCTCGGGCGGGTGGCGGATCGTCAAGACGATGGGCTCGAAGATCACCAAGCTCAAGCCGGTGGGCGGCTTCTGCGCCGAGACGGCCGCCGCGTTGACCCTGTTCGGCAACTCCTACCTCGGCATCCCGGTCTCCACGACCCACACGATCACCGGCGCGATCATGGGCGTCGGCGCGACCCAGCGGCTCTCGGCCGTGCGCTGGGGGGTGGCGACGCGGATCATCTGGGCGTGGGTGCTGACGATCCCCTGCTCGGCGGCGGTCGCCGCGCTGTGCTACAAGGTCCTGGAGCTCGTGGCGAAAGTGTAGTTGCGGCCGCGGCGGATGGCGTCGCCCCGCCGGCGTGCTACGACCCCTTGATGAGGATGCTCTCGACGATGTTCGCCACGTCCTCGCAGCGGTCCGTGGCGTCCTCGAGGAACTGGAAGAGCTCCTTGAGCTTGATCACCGCGATCGCGTCGTGGGAGTTCGCGAACAGCTCGCCCAGCGCCTCGCGGTGGATCACGTCCGCCTCGTTCTCGAGCCGGTTGATCTCGACGCACGACGTGAGCGCCGCGGCCCGTTGCTTGCGGTCCTGGAGGGCGCTGACGGCTTTCTGCACCTCCCTGGAGGACTCGACGAGCAGGTCGGCGAGCGAGAGGAACCGCGCCGGCACCTCCGTGACCTTGTAGACGAGGATGCGCTGAGCAGCGCTGTCGGTGGAGTCCAGGATGTCGTCGAGACGGGTCGCCAGGACGTGGATGTCCTCGCGGTCGATCGGCGTGATGAAGCTGGTGTTCAGCTTGTCGAGGGTCTGATGGGTGATGCGATCGCCCTCGTGCTCGATCTCCTTGAGCTGGTCGACGTAGGTCCGTGCGGACGCGAGGTTGCCCGCGAGCTCGCGGAAGAGGATGACGCCGCGGACGATGTTGGCGGACGACTGGGTGAAGAGCGCGTTGAAGTCCTCGGTCTTGGGAAGGAACCAGCGCACGGGAGTCTCCTCGTGCCGGCGGGCACGCGGCGAGTATACACACGGCCCCCCCCGGGGCACCATCCGCGGATTCGAGACGAGCAAAGCGCTCAGGCCTTCTTGATGATGTTTGCGAGCTCGGCGAGGAACGGCCCCGGCTCCACGTACCCGGGGATTCGGCCCACTTCGTTGCCGCCGGCGTCGAGGAAGATCAGCGTCGGATAGCCGTCCACGTTGAAGCGCTCGGCGGCCTCGCGGCCGTCCTTCTCGGCGTTGAGCCGCACCGAAACGACGCCCTGCAGCGCCTTCTGCACGTTGACGTCGGTGAACGTCGTCTCATCGAGGCGGCGACACCACTGACACCAGTCGGTGTAGAAGTCGACCATCACGAGCTTCTTCTCGCCGCCCGCACGACTGAGCGCCGCGGGGAGGTCGCGCTCCCAGGGGAGCGCCGCGGCCCCGCCGGTGAGCCGTCCGCCGCCGTTGAACGCGACGACGCCGACGACCAGCGCAAGCACGGCGACAATACCCCACGTGGAAGCTCGGTTCATGCCACCTCCGGCGCCACTTTGCCACACCTCGCTCCCCGGTAACAACGGCTCGGCCGCGGTCATTCTGAGCGGGCCCAGTCGCCGACGGTGTAGACCGGGTTCGCCGGCAGGTACCAGATGCGGCCGATCGCGACCCCGAGCACCCGCGTGTCCGCCCCTCCGGGGACCTGCGTCGTGCTGTCCACCTGGAGCCGCACTCGGCCCACCCCGACGAGCTCCGGGGGCACGGGGAGGGCGATCGTGGAGGGCTCGTGGCCCACGGTCGCTCTCGCGGCGGCGCTGCCGAGGTGAACGGTCACGACCGCAGGCTCGGAGCGGGGTGCGAGGAGGTCCAGGCCCACGAGCCCGGCGCCGGCGGGGAACGAGAACTCGGCGTGGGCGCCGGTCCACGCCGCAGGCCTGGGGGGGTTCCCCAGCATCTCCGGCGTGTAGGTGCCCGAACCCTCGGCGAGCGCGCCGAGCATCGACGCGACCTCGGGGAAGAACACCAGCGGCGGGAGCACGAGGGGCGGGGCCTGGAGCGACGTGCCGAGGATGCGGAACGCCTGCGGGCGCCCGTCGCCGGCGGAACGCAGCTCGCGTTCGGCCTTGAGGCCGATCCGCACCGCGCGCCGCTTCTCGAGGGGCGCCGGTATGGGGATCGAGACGACGTGGAACCCGGGCGCGAGACGGGCCCTCCACGCCGGCGCCCCGTTCACCCGCGCCTCCATGCCGACCTCGCCGAGCTTGGGGTGGACCTCGACCGCGAGCGCCAGCGTCCCCGAGCCGTCCACGGGCGGCGCGACCAGTTCCGTGTCGGCGCGGCACCAGACGAAGCGGTGCGTGCCCTCCCACTCCGGGAACGACCCGCCGCTCGCGACGAGCAGCGGGTTGCGGACGAGGCGAAGGTGGAGGAAGCGTTCCTGGGACAACCGCTCCACTCTCGGCTGGCTGCAGTCGGCCCTGACGACCGTGGAGGCGAGGCAGGCCAGCTCCTCGCCTTCGCCCTCGGCGAGGAGCCAGGTTGGGGCGCCGAAGATCCCCGGGGCGGCGCGTTCGAGCTCCGTGAGGCGGAACGACTCGATGCCGAGAGCGCCGGACATCGCCGCCAGGTTCCGGAACGAGAAGAGCTGGTCCTCGAAGATCAGCACCCCGCGGCCCTCGCGGGCCACCATGTTCAGCAGCGCCATGGCCGGAAGCTCGTGGCGATGGATGTAGCGGACGGCGGGCAGCGTCCAGACGCCGGCGGCCAGCGCGGCGCAGGCCGCCACGCCGGCACCCGCCGCGGTGGAGCGCAACAAACGCGCGAGACCCGCCACCACCGGCGTCGCGAGCAGGAGCCAGACGAGGACCCAGTAGCGCGGGTAGGTGCGGTTGTCCACGAGCGCCACCAGGAAGAGCAGCGTGGCGCCGGCCAACGTTCCCGCGCCCCACGCCCCGCCGAGCCGGCGCTTCCAGCCGCCCCACCCGACCCCGGCGAGCACGGCGAAGGCCACGGCGACGGCCGGCGCGCCGAGGCCCCGCACGAACCCCAGGCTCGCGAAGCTCCACGGCTCGGTGCCGAGGGTCGCGAAGTGCTCACCGGCGTGGATCAGGCTGACGTCGAGCAAGAGGCGCCAGCCCCCGGCCGCGAGTACCGCCGGCGCCATCACGAGGGCGAGGACGGCGGCGCCGGCGGCGATCCCTGCCGCGACGCGACGAGGCTCCCGCCTCACCCACCACGTCGAGAGCACGACAACGAGGAGGAAGAACGGCGCCAGCGGCGGCCGGACGAGCGCCGCGGCGGTCATGGCGACGACGCCCGGGACGAACCCCTTCCTGCCGCCCCGCAGCCAGAAGCCGAATCCCACGATCGCCAGGACCGCGGAAGGCGTCTCCGAGAAGGCGCGGCCCGCGTGGAACCACACACCGGGCAGGAATGCGGCGAGCGCCGCTCCGGCGACCGCCACGCGACGGCCCGCAACGGCGTCCCACAACCCGACGAGCGCCCAGAGACCGGCCACCGACGCGAGCGCGCTCGCGATCTGCAGGGCACGGACGGGATCGGCCGCGCCGAGGTGACGGATCACCTTCCCGATGAAGACCCAGAGCGGGAACCCCGGCGGGAGCGGCATGTGGCGCGCCGGGTCGAAGTCGACGACGCCGCACGCGAGCAGCGCCTCGTCCTGCTCCCACGGCCCCGCCGGAAGCAGGAGGAGCCGCGACGCCAGCAGGCCGCCGAGCACGGCCAGGCTCGCGACCCCGGACCCGACGGGGCCTCCGACGCTGACCAGCGGCCAGGGGAACACCCGCGCGAAGTACGTCGGGAGTCGCAGTTGCGGGAGCCTCACGAGCGGAGTCTAGCAAGGCGCCGAGCGGCCCCGCCGTCCAGGGCCCTGAACCCGGCCGGCCCAGTCAGGAGTTAAGAGTGAAGAGTTGAGAGTGAAGAGTTAGAGGACAACGACAATGCCGATCGACTTGCCACCTTGGAATGGAGACCGTCGCACTCGCGCCTTGGCCTCGTCTCGTCTTCAACTCTCCACTCTTAACTCTTCACTCTTCACTTCGCTCACGACACCGTGGGCCTGCCACGCGGCCGGAAGGCCCGCGCCTGTCGCTGCTTCCACGTGCTACTCTCTGGCGCCATGCCGGGGGTCACCGTCGAGTTCCGCAAGCTGGGCAAACGCTTCGGCAACCGCACGGCGCTGGCGGCGGTCTCCGGCACCGTCCGGCGCGGGGAGGTGCTGGTCGTCGCCGGCCCGAACGGCGCCGGGAAGTCCACCCTGCTCAACCTCCTCGCCGGGGTGCTGCGTCCTTCCCGAGGGGAAGTGACCCATCGTCTCGACGAGAACCCGGTGCCCAGGGGCCGCTGGTTCGAGCACCTCGGCGTGGCGGCGCCCGACATGGCGGTCTACGAGGAGCTTTCGGCGCTGGAGAACCTGCGCTTCTTCGCGCGGCTTCGCGGCCGGCACCCCGCGGATGGGACGCTCGCCGAGCTGCTCGAGCGCCTGGGTCTGCCGGCGCGGGAGCACGCGCGCAGTGTGGGGACGTACTCCTCCGGCATGAAACAACGGGTCAAGCTGGCCCAGGCGGTGCTCCACGAGCCCGAGGTGCTGCTCCTCGACGAGCCCTCCTCGAACCTGGACGCGGCCGGGCACGAGGCGGTGTCGGCGCTGGTGGCCCGTTCCCGGGCGACCACCGCCGTCGCCGTCGCCACGAACGACCCGCGAGAGATGGCCTGGGCGGATGCGCGGATCGACCTTGTTCTCTGAGAGCCTTGCGGTGCTCGGCAAGGAGCTCACGGCGGAGCTCCGCAGCCGCGTGGCGCTCAACGCGATCGGCCTGTTCGGCCTGACCACGCTGATCGCGGTCGCCTACCAGATCGGACCGTACAAGATCCAGGAGCAGGACCGCCCCCACCTCCTCGCCGCCCTCCTCTGGATCATCCTGTTCTTCGCGGCGACCTCGGGGATGTCGCGGGTGTTCGTCAAGGAGGAGGACGCGCGCACGGCGAAGACCCTTCGGCTGGCGGCCCGGCCGCTCGCGGTGTTCGCGGGCAAGTACCTTTTCAACCTGATCCTCCTGCTGGCCCTCGACGCCCTGATCGTGCCCCTGTACTGTGCGCTCATGGGGTATGCCGTCCTCGGGCTGGCGGGGTTGGCGCTCGTGCTCGCCGCCGGCGCCGTGGCGCTGGCGGCGACCTCCACGATCGTGGCCGCGATCATCGCGCGGGCGTCCGGTTCGACGACGCTCTTTGCTATCCTGTCGGTGCCTCTGGTGCTGCCATTGTTGGTAATGCTGATCCAGGGGACGCGGGCGGCCGCCGCCAGCGCAGATTTGGCCGCGGTCGTCCCCGCGCTCCAGGGGATCGTTTCGCTGGGAGGTGCCGTCTTGATCGTGTCCGTGTACCTCTTCCCGGTGGTGTGGCATGACTGAGAACCGCACGAGGAACGTGCTCCACTGGCTGCTCGGCGCCTGGGTGCTCGCCGTGATCGTGGCGGCGTTCTTCTACGCGCCGTCGGCGGCCGGGTTCAAGGGCGAGTCGGCCCGCATCGTGTTCTTCCACGTCCCGCAGGCGTGGGTCGCGGTGCTCGCGTTCTGCGTCAACCTCGTGGCCTCGCTGCGCTACCTCCTCAAGCGCGACCCCCTCGACGACGCGCGCGCGGCCGCCGCGGCGAGGCTCGGCCTCATCTTCTCGGTGCTCGCCACGGTCACCGGTTCCATCTTCGCGAATGTGATGTGGAACTCATTTTGGAACTGGGACCCCCGCGAGGTCTCGATCGCCATCCTCCTCCTCATCTACGCCGCGTATTTCGCTCTCCGGGAAGCAATTCCGGACGAGGAGCGCCGCGCGAGCCTGGCCGCGGCGTACGCCGTATTGGCGTTCGTGACGATGCCGTTCCTGGTCTTCGTGGTGCCGCGTATCTACTGGTCGCTGCACCCGGATACGATCATCGGCGCCACCGGCAAGCTCAAGCTCCAGATGGAGTCCCGCATGCTCCAGGTGCTCTTCGGGTCGTTAGCGGGATTTACCGGACTCTTCTTCTGGTTGTACACTCTGGATGTCCGGCTGGCTCGAGTGCGGTTGGCCCGCCGCGGTCGCGAGGAGGCGTAAGAGATGCCAGGTCCCGAGAGCCTCGTTTGGGTGGCTGCCGTGACGGTGGTCATATGGCTCGGCCTGTTCGCGTACTGCGTCGCGCTCGACCGCCGCGTCCGCCGGTTGGAGGAGGAGCAATGAACCGCAGGTTGCTGTGGACCATCATCGGTGTTGCCGCGATCATCGGCTTCGTCGCCTTCGGCGCCGGGGCCTTCAAGTCGAATCTGACACCCTACGTGAGCTTCCAGCAGGCCCGGGCGACGTCCGACGCGGTCCAGGTCGCCGGCAAGCTCGTCGAGGGTTCGGACAACTACGACGAGGCGTCGACCAGCCTCGTGTTTGCCCTCAAGGACGACCACGATGACGTCATGAAGGTCGCGTACAGGGGCATCAAACCCGGCAACTTCCGCGACGCCAAACAGGTGGTGGCGATCGGCCGCTTCCGCGCCGGGGCGTTCCAGGCCGAGAAGCTGCTGGTCAAGTGTCCGTCCAAGTACCAGGGGATCGAGGAGAAGCCGTCCAGCTCCTCGTGAGGCTTCGCGACGCCTCGGCGCCGCGTGAAGTTGGGGGGGCAGCATGTTCCTTCCGGGTGCAATCGCCCTGTGGGTTGCGTTTCTCGCGTTGGTGTCGTCGACGGTCTGCTACGTCCTGAGCCTCCGGGGCAACCAGGAAGCCCGGGCATGGGCGCGGCAGGCGTACGGGTTGGCGACGGTCGGGATCCTCATCGCCGCCGGAGTGCTCGTGTACACCATCATGACGCACGACTTCCGGCTGCACTACGTCTACTCCTACTCCGACCTCTCGCTGTCGAAGCGATACCTGTTCGCGACCCTGTGGGCCGGGCAGGAGGGCAGCTTCCTGCTCTGGCTCTCGTGGGGGATGCTCGTGGGGCTGCCGCTCATCCGTTACGCGCGGCACTACGAAGACCGCACCATGATCGTCTACAACGCGGCGCAGCTCTCCATCCTGCTGATCCTGCTCCGCCAGTCCCCGTTCCGCTTCATCTCGGATCTCACGGCCGGCCAGATACCGGTCGACGGCCAGGGGCTCAACCCGCTGCTCCAGAACCCCTGGATGACGATCCACCCGCCGATCATGTTCCTCGGTTACGCGGCGACGGCGGTGCCGTTCTCCTTCGCGGTCGCCGCTCTCTGGGGGCGACGCTACGACGAGTGGACGAAGGCCTCCATGCCGTGGGCGCTGGTGACCGTCGTCACACTGGGGTGCGCGATCCTGCTCGGCGGCTACTGGGCGTACGTGACCCTCGGCTGGGGCGGCTACTGGGGGTGGGATCCGGTCGAGAACGCTTCGCTCGTCCCCTGGATCGCGTCCGCGGCGCTCGTGCACGGCATGGTCCTGCAGCGGGCTCGAGGCCGGTTCCGAAAGCTCAACTTCTCGCTCGCCATCCTGGCCTACGTGCTCGTCGTGTACGGGACGTTCCTCACTCGCTCGGGCGTGCTCGCGGACTTCTCCGTGCACTCGTTCGTCGACCTCGGCATCACCGGGTGGCTCGTCGGCAATCTGGGCGCCGCGCTGGTGGTCGGCTTCGGCGCGCTCATGTGGCGGTGGCGCGAGATTCCGACCCAGCCGGGCGACGAGCCGTTCCTCTCCCGCACCGTGTTCTTCGTGCTCGCGATTTCCGCGCTCCTGGGCACCGCCGCGATGGTGCTCGTGGGCACCTCGGCGCCGCTCATCACGCGCCTGGCCACCAAGCCGTCCCAGGTGGGCCCGGCGTTCTACAACCGGGTGATCCTGCCCATCGGGATCGTGCTCGCGGGCCTGCTCGCCACGGTGCCGTTCCTGCACTGGAAGGGGACCACGAAGGAGTTCCGCAACCGGCTCACGCTCGGCGGCGGATTGGCCGTGGTCGCGGCGGTCGTCGGGGTCGTCGCGGGCGCCCATGGCGTGCTCTACGTCGCGTTCCTGCTCCTCGCCCTGTTCGCCTTCTTCTCGAACCTCCTCAAGACCTGGGACGAGGTCAGGGGGCGGCGGTTCCGCGCGGCCGGAGGCTACCTGGCCCACGTCGGGCTCGGTCTCATGCTGACCGGGATCATCGTGTCGTCCGCCTACGACCGCTCCCAGAAGATCACGCTGACGCTCAACCAGGCCAAGCAGGTGATGGGCTACACGATGACGTTCCGGGGCGTGGACAAGCCTACGCCCACGGCGCACGAGGCGATGCTCGTGGAAGTGAAGGGCCGTGGCGGCGTCCACTACGTGGCCCGCCCGCACATGTTCAAGAACGAGAAGACCAACCAGCTCGTCGCCAACCCCGACGTGCACGTCCAGCTCACGCACGACGTCTACGTGTCCCCGATCGAGTTCGATCCGGGGCGCTTGCCCGAGAACGGCGACATGGTCGAGCTCGTCAAAGGACAGACGGGCAACGCCGGGCCCCTTGCGATCACCTTCGACGGCTTCGACATGAACGGGTCGCACAGCACGGGTCAGCCCGTGGCGATCGGCGCCCGTCTGACCGTCCGCGGCGCCGGCCAGAGCCAGGAGGTCACGCCGTATCTGAAGGCCAACGGCGGCGGCGAGTTCGTCGCCGAGCCCGTCCCCATCCCGGGGTTCAACGGCGCGATGATCACGCTCAGCGCCATGAACGCCAACTCCGGCAGCGTCCGGCTCTCGGTCACCGGCTTCGGGGCGGGCGTCGCCAAGCGCGCCGTGCTCCACAAGGGCGAGTCGTTCGCCTACAAGGGCGCGACGCTCAAGTTCGACGACTTCGACCTTTCCGACTTCGACCCACAGGCCGGCAAGATCAACATCGGCGCGGTGCTGAAGGTCACCGGCGGGGCCAAGGACGGCGAAATCACGCCGTTCTTCCACGGCGGCCAGGGCGGCGGCACGCACGATGACGCCGACGTGCCCGGGTTGCCCGGCGTCAAGGTGCGCACCGGGAAGATGGATCCCAACGAGAAGACCGTGGAGATCGAAGTGCTCGACCCCAATGCGCCGCCCGACGTCGGCGAGCCCGCCAAGTTCTCGGTCGACGTCACCGTGAAGCCGATGATCGGCCTGCTCTGGAGCGGCCTCCTCGTGCTCCTCACGGGGGGGATCATGTCCGTGATCCGCCGGGGCGAGGAGTTCTCGACGGCCATCGCGGTCCGCCCCGACGCCACCGCTTGATCCCGGCCGACTGAGCCCATCCGGGGCGGGCGCGCCCGCCCGCCCCGGCTCCTACGGGCGCGGGTGCGGCGACGCGCGGCCGGGGTGGCTCCCGGTTCCGCGGCTCGCGTGCTCCGAGTATACTGTCCGCGCAATGCGAGGCGCGTTCGTATTACCACTGTATCCGCTCGAGGGCGCGGTGCTGCTGCCGGGTGCGCGCTGCACCGTGACCGGGCCGGGCAACGCCGTCCACGCCGCCCTCGAGCGAGCCCGCTCGTCGGGAGGCGCCGTGATCGCCTCGCTCGCCGACGGCGAGTCGGTGCACGAGATCGGGGTCACCGCGATGATCGCCGACGAGGACGACGGGGCGACGGCGCTCCACGGTGTAGGCCGCTGCCGTCTCATCGCCCTCGTAGACGACGAGGTCCTGATGGTCCGTGCGGAGCGCTACCCCGAGGCGCCGGTGGCCGAGGGCCGGCAAGGGCCGGTGGCGCGGCTGCTCCACTCGCGCTACGAACGCCTCCGCCTGCGCATCGGCCGCGAGGGCACAAGCCCGGTCGAACAGGACCTCTCGGCGCTCACCTGGCGAATCACGGCCGATCTCGGCTTGCCGGCCGAGCAGCAGCAGGGTTTCCTCAACGTCCCCGACCCGCTCACCAGGGCCAGGCTCCTCCTCGTCGCCGTCAGAGAGCTCGAGCGGCGCGAGCGGTTCCTGCGCCCGTGGTCCCACCTCCGCCGCACGAACCCGTGGAACTGATGGACACCGATGGCCAAGCTCGACACGAACCTTGACGCCTGCCAGCTCTCCAGCGAGATCCTGATCCGCCTCCGCAAGGTGGTCCGCGAGACGCTCCGCGGCACCTTCGGCAAGACGTGGGAGGAGAACGGCATCCCTGCCGAGATCCGCGACTATCTCACGCAGCGTCAGGCCCGCGAGGCGAGCATCAACTGGAACCTCTCCGACACCGTGGACGTGCTGGACTTCGCAGGCTACGTGAACCTCTACGACATCATCTCCGCGAACCCGAACCTGCTGCAGAGGTTTCTGCCGCTCGCCCCGGACGCCCACGTCCTGCGGATCCGCTTCCTCGAGCTCGACACGATCCTGAGCCGGATCGCCTACGCCCGGCCGATCTCGGAAGCCGACCTCGGGTTCCTCGTGAGCTTCGAGGACCGTGTCAAGAAGACGAGCGGTGCGGCGCCGCCGGCACCGCCGGCGCAGGCGGCCGAGGCCCCCTCACCTACCCCGGCGAGACGGGCGACGGACAACCAGCCATCACCCCCGCCAACGAGAAGGGCGACGGACGGCCTGCCGTCGCCCGGGCAACCTCTCGGCGTGGCGGCGCCGCAGGCGGCGGCGAAGCCCGATGCGGCCGCCGGCCACGGGGCCGTGGCGGGCCGCCGCGCCGCCCGCGCGGCCCCGAGCGCGCCGCAGCCCGAGCCCGAGGCGGTCGAGACGGCGCCGCTGGCCGCGCCGGAGCCGGCGCCCGCCGCACCCGAGCCGCAGCCGGAGCCCCAGCCCGCGGTTCCGCAACCCGTGGTCGCAGCCCCGCTCGTCGGCCTTCAGGAGGTCGCGGTGGCCCTCAAGAAGGGCGACAACAAGACCGTCCTCACCGCGCTCTACCAGGAGGTGACCGCACTTGCGGACGGGCTGTGGAACGGCTCGGTCGCGTCGCTGCAGGCGCGCACCTGGGAGAACGTCCGCGAGTCGCAGTGGTACCACGACCGTTTCGCCAAGCTCGGCCTCAAGTCGATCTCCGACTTCTTCGGGCTTTTCGATGCCGCGAAGGAGAAGATGCTCAACGGCACCTCCCGCGCCGAGCTGCAGGAGTTCCTCAAGGAGCACAACTTCGTGCAGGTGCTGCTGGCGCTCAAGGACCTCTTCCGCCAGCACATGAAACCGTAGCCCACCCGGCGATCAGCGAGGGAGCCTCCCGAGGAGACGCTTGAGCCCGCGGTGGAACCGATGGATGGCGGGACCGGCGCGGAGGAACATCAGGATGCACTCGCCGTGGACGGCGTCGATCCCGTTCTCCGCGCAGAACCGGAGCGCACGAGGTGAGGAAGACCCGTGCTGCATCCAGACCCGCCGGATCCCCGCGGTCGCCGCGTCCCGGACGACGATCTCGGTCTGATCGGGCGGGACGACGATGACGACGCCTCCGGCCGGCTCAGGCAGAGCGGCGAGCGTGCGAGAGCACGGCACGCCCTGAATCGCCGATGCGTCAGGGTGAACCGGGATGACCCGATAGCCGTTCGCCTGCAGCTCGCGGAACGTCGCGTTCCCGAACCCCTTGCCGCTGCGCGAAACGCCCACGACCGCGAGGCACTCCTGCGCCAGGAAGTCGTCCACGGCCCGCTTCGAGGTCATCGCCCACTCCCGTCCGAGCCTGACCGCGGCTCGCTCATATCGGGGATCAGAATATGCCTCCCCCTGCACCCACAGGAAGGCACTCCGCGTCGAAACAGCAGGACCCGGCCGGCGAGGTCGGGGAACCAGTTCAGTTCGCGCTAGCTGACCGTGCACAATCGATAGCGGAGCCGCCACCCGGCAGTTTGACAAGGGGCTGGAAGAGGTAGCGGCCGGGCGCGGTCTGATCATCCGGGTCCCCGTCCGGGATCATCGTGAACGCTCCCAGATAGTACCCGGTCGCCGGCAACGCCTTCATCGTGATCGTAGCCTTGCCGACGATCGACCTCCTGTCGTCGAGGGCCTTACAAACGAACGAGATGGGTGAGCCATCGAGCCTGGTATTCCGGAGTAGGACGAAGGCCCTCTGGGCCTCACGGATCACCTCGTCACCCTCGACAAGCTCCGGGCCCAGGATCACAGCGAGGTCCTCATCTGCATCTCGATCCTTGAAGCGCGCGACAAGCGGATTCTCCGAGGGAATCGTAGAACCCTCGATCCGCAGCGCGTAGGTCGCACTCGTCCCGAACGTCGTGAACTCCCCGGCGTCCCGGAGCCCACTCGCCCCAACCTCGAGCCAGCCTGCTCTTCTCCACCACGGGACCAGGGCCCGTGACGGTCCCTCCCCTGGGACGAGCCCAGCAACGCCGGCATCTTCCCCGGCCACGAATTCGAATTCCTGCCGCGGGGGCAGGAGTTGGCCGGTTCCGGGCCGATCGTTCCAGAGCAGCTGGAGGTGGCTACATCCGGTGCTCGACCCAATGTGGAAGAGGACCCCTGGATTGCCACCGTTGAGCGACAGGCGGATGATGACGGCATCCTTCGGCTTATGGCCATCACGGTCCATGACAGCAACTCGGAGGCGGACACGCTCGCCCGTCCGGTGGCCGACAAGCCCCGCAGAGACATCGACTGGTGTTCCCCTAGGGTCGAGTGTAACGTCATAGAGGACGATGAAGTAGTCTCCATCGCCAGGCATCCACCTGCCGTGGGTATCTTCCGGGAGGCTGCAGTCATCGAGTCCAAGCGGCCGGTATGCGTCGCGACCCAGCAATATCGGTTCCACCAGTGGCGCTCGTCGGTCTCCGGGCCGCGCGATCGTGCGAGCGCGATCCACGGTGCACTCGAAGTCGTCAACCCATGAGCGTTGGTTCGCGATCCGACACGGATCAAGGGTCGGCGAGATCACCGCGGAGGACTTCTCCAAATCGCGCTGCTGCTGCCCGATATCGGCAACCAGCCGGCACTCGGGGGAAGGCCGCCTCGTCAACGGATCGGGCTCGCAAGTTCGTCTCGCAACTTCTAAGGCCGCGTCATGGAATCCAGGGTCTGTTCGCATACATGCAGCCAGGTCTGCCGGCCACATCGCACTCAGGCGTTGGACGCCGAGCCGGGGAGCGTCGGCTGAGCTGGCCGCCCTGCCGCAGAGCTCAAACATCGCCGTTACCGAGTCAAGCCCGTGCCTCCGCTTCCACTCCGCCGACAGAACAGCGAGGTACTGCTGCGAGAGCGGCGACAGCTCTTCCAGACCGTCGTAGGCCGCTGTGCGAACCGCTTCTGCGCGGGGGATTACGAGCCCGTTGGGGAGATGAACGCTCCCGCTCCGAATGGCGGCTTCTAGGATGCGCAACCGCTCCCGGCGACTGCCGTGCTTCACGAGCGCGCGGTCCTCGTCTGATGGTTCCCAGAAGCAACCACCCGGCTTCCCCTGACAGCGCGCGTTGAAGATATCCGCGTAGGGACGAAAGTCGATTCCCACCTCGAGTGCCTTGACGAGCCGCGCGACGTCCGAAACCGCACCCTCGGCATCTGAGGACAACACGCGGCGCAGCGCTGCTCGTATCTGCGTTTCGCGCTCCGCGCCGGCCGGCATGAGCAACGCCTGGCAGATCTCTCCGGTCGGTCCAGAGCACAGTGCGGGTTCGCTGACGGTGATGGTGATACCAGGCGACACACCAGAGGACATAAAGAAACACAGAGAAAAGACCCATCCGCGAGCCAGTAGGCGAATCCAAGTTCGCCGAGTGTGGTGGGCCTGGGTCGACTCCATCATCCTCATGGTCTAAGACGACTGTACCATCGCCATGCGGCTGACGGGGAGCGGCGTGCAAACGGGGCCGTATGCCAGACGCGGAAGCCATAAAGACAGGACCGTGGAGCACGGCGGGTAGCCCGCGCCGCCGCGAAGACCGGGGCCCGGGGTCCGAGAAGGACAACCACAAACCGTCGAGAGCAGGGCGGTGGAGTGCGGCGTGTAGCCGCGCTGCCGAGAGTCGGCCAGATGCTAGGAGGGCGAGGCGGGAGGACCGGAACTACGGTTTGCGGGCGATCAGGAGGTAGTCGCGCGGCCCGGAGAGCCACCCGTCCAGCCTCGTAGCCAGCGCCCGGACGGCCTCGGGCTGTGACGAGTCCGCAAGCGCCTGCTCGGGCGGGAACGGGCGAACGCGCCTCGTCTCCACCACCTCGAGGCCGAGCGCCTTGGCGATGAACGCCAGCGCGTCGGGGTGGACCGGCGCGCGGTGCGTGGGATCGAGCCAGAACAGGTTCGCGCTCACACGCAGCGACTCCGGATTCGGGCTCTCGACGAGGAGAAGCCCACCGGGGCGCAGGGCGGCGGCTGCCGCGTCCACGAGCGCCATCCAGCCCGCGGCCGGCATGTGCTCGACCACGTGGATCGCCGTTACGGCGCCGAGGCTCGCCGCCGGTACGGCGCGCAGCGCGGTCAGCGCGTCGACGCCCTCGACGGCCAGCCCGAGCCGCCGGCACCTGGCGACCATCGCGGGGTCGCTGTCGACGCCGCGAGCGTCCACGCCGGCGTCGCGCAGCGCCTCGAGGAGCTCGCCCCGCCCGCACCCCAGATCGAGTACGGGCGCGCTCCCGCGCAGGAGTTCGAGGTGGTCCGCGGCCCGGCCGAGGATCTCGTCGCGTTCCCCGCGGAACGCGTCCACGAAGCGCGCCGACGCGGCCTTCACCGCGGCGGGTATCCGCTCCTCGACCGCCGGCCCGACCTCGATGTGCAGCGGCTCGCCTTGCGCCAGACGCTCCACGAGGCCGGCCAGCTCGGTCAGGTCCTCGTGAAGTCGTTGGACGAGGGCGTCGGTGCGCGCGGACAGCGACGGCAGCCGCCGGTCCCTCAACTCCTCGGCGAGCGCCTGGACGGTATCGGCCGCCGCCCGCAGGTGTCCGAGCGAGAGCTCCAGCTGCGGGAGGCGCGCGTCTCGGACCGCCTCGAGCTCGCGCTGGATCGCCGACACCGCGTGGCTCCCGGCCTCGAGCCCAGCGGCGAGCGCCGGAACCCGGACGTCACGGACTTCCTCGAACTCGCCGCGAGTCGCGAGATAGGCCCCGCGGACGTCATCGATCGCGGCGTGCATGGCCTCCAGCTCGCGCTGCAGCTCGTCCCGCGCCACCTTCTGGCGGGCGATCGCGGCGTGGCCCGCCGCCGCCTCGGCCTCGAACCGCTCGAACTCGGGCCGCATCGCGGCGAACGCGAGCCGGCGGAGCATCCGCAGCAGCCAGCCCTGCGCGTGTGGCGCCTCGGATCGGGCGTCTTCGCCGGCCGGGCCCGCGGGGGGGTGGCCGTCGCTCACGACCGGTTACGCCTCGCCTGCCGGCCGCTGCTCCTGCGACTCGGGCTGGACGTGCAGCGTGATCGGCACGCGAACCTCGCGGTGCAGCTTCACCTCAGCGGTGTAGGTTCCGAGCCGCTTGATGTGCTCGAGGTTGATGCGCCGGCGGTCCACCGACAGACCGCGGGCCGAGAGCGCCTCGGCCACGTCGGACGAGGTCACCGAGCCGTAGAGGGCGTCGCCCTCGCCGGCGCGACGCCGGAACGTCAGCTCGACGCCGGCGAGCTGCCCGGCGATCGTCTCGGCCTCGCCCCTTTCCTTGGCCTGGTGCTGCTCCCAGCGCCTGGTCTCCTGCTTGAAGCGCGCCATGTTCGCGGGCGTCGCCTGGTACGCGAGGCCTTTGGGGATCAGGAAGTTGCGGGCATACCCCGGCTTCACTTCGAGCGTGGTGCCGCGATCGCCGAGGTGCTCCACGTGGTCGTTGAGAATCACCTTCATGGTTCACGTCCTCCGTCGTCTTTCTCGCTCCGGCGCAGGCGGAAGAAGGTGTCGGTCAGCCCTAGAGCCGAGAACATCAGCGCGACCGGCACCTGCAGGGCGAACACCACCACGCCCAGCCGAATCCACCGGTTCCCACCGAACCGGCGCCCGAGGTAGAAAAGGATGATAGCCAGCCCATGTATGAAATACAACCCGAGAACCGTCACCAAGAGGTTTGCGGCCAACCACTTGACCGGCTCGGGCGCGAACACCCAGCCGAGGCCGCCGAGCGCGAATCCGACCGGCAGCCATTCCTCCGAGGCGTAGAGCGTGAACGGCTCCGAACCGCGCGGCAGCCCGAGGAGCGCGATGCGAGGGCGCAGCCAGAGCGCCGCGGTCAAGACGTACTGAGCGACGAGCGCGGGGGCGAGGTACGCCAAGGCCCGGATCGCCTTCGCGACCAACTCCTCGCCGTCCGCTCCCTGCCCGAGCGCCTTGACCATCTCGCTCGCACCCGAGCTGAGGCGGGTCAACAGCTGCGTCAGAGCGTCGGCGGGCGGCACCGGGTAGAAGACCGCCGCCAACACGCCGGCCGCGATCCCGAGGGCCGCCAGGGTCACGATCGCCGCCCAGCGGCCGGTGGTCCAGGGCCGCCGCACCCACGTTTCGACCGAGACCGCCGGCCACACCGCCACCAGGAGGTACCCGCTCGCCACGGCGACCATCCACGGCTCGTGCCACACCAGCACCGCGCCCATCAGCACGACCGCCACCCAGCCCCACGCTGCAAACGAGGGGCGGCCGGTCGCGGCCACGTGCACGAGTGGGAGCGGCGCCAGCAGCGCAAGAAAGACGCCGACGGGCCAGAAGAGCGGCAGGCTGGCGAAAACCAGCAGCGAAAACAAACCCGCCATCCCCGGGCTGATCATACGCAGGGATGGCGGTTTCGAAGGAGGCGCGGCCGAAGCCATCACCGGCCCGGTCAGTCCCCCAGGAAGGGCAGCAGCGCCATCAGGCGGGCGCGCTTGATGGCGCGCGTCAGCTTGCGTTGGTAGATGGGGTTGGTCCCGGACACCCGCCGCGGGAGTATCTTCCCGGAGACGGGCACGTACTGCCTGATGAGGTCGATGTCCTTGTAGTCGATGTACTCGATCCCCTCGGCGGTGAACTTGCACGTCTTCTTGCGCTTCACGAAGTACTTCTTCTTAGACATCTCGCACCTCCCCGACCGACGTGGCGGCCGGTGCGGCGGCCGCCGCAGCTGCCCGCTCCTTGGCGGCGCGCTTCGCGGCCTTCTGCTCGGCCCGCACGCGCGCCATCTTCCGCGCCCGTTGCGTCTCTCGGTCGAGGTTGAGGTTGAGGTAGCGGAGGACCTGGTCGGACAGGCGCAGGCGGTACTCGAGCGGCTTGATCACCGTGCCGGGCGCTTCGTATTGCCAGAAGATGTAGTAGCCCTCCCGGCGGTGGTTGATCAGGTACGCGAGTGTGCGCTTGCCCCACACGTCCTCTTTGACGATGCTGGCGCCTTCCTTGGCGAGCAACTCCTTGAGCTCGCCGAGGAACGCCGTGCGCGCCTCATCTTCCAGCGATGCGTCGAGGATGACACCGAGTTCGTACAGCGGCATGGGCTCTCCTTTCGGCCTTCGGCCCCCGCATCGAGGCGGGAGCAAGGAACCCGCCATGCCAGGCGGACTTCGGATTCTAGCGGAAGCGCCGGAAAATGCAACCTCCGTCGCGGCCAAAGGGACGGCGGCCCGAGGCGCTAGTGCCCACGAGCAGGCCGATCACCCTCGCGCCGGCGACGCCGCTCCGCCAGGGCGCCAACCAGCGGTGGGACCCAGCAGAGGTTCGCGGCGATCGTCTCCGCCGCCGTGGTGACCTGCGTCGTCGGGCTGAAGCCGACGACCCGCGCGAGCAGCAGGCCGACCGGGGCGAGCAGGATCACCGCCAGGCTGGCGAGCATCACAGGGTCGCGGCCGTACATCCGTGCCGCCCCTCGCCACGTCCCCTCCCGGCGCCGGAGGAACAGAAGCCCCGAGACATTCGCTCCGATTTGATCGGACATCGCGTAGAGGTACGGGATGTAGAACCCCTCGGGCCTGTACACGTCCACGCCGACGGCGCGGCTGCCCCAGTCGACGACCCAAGGCACCGCCATGCCGGCGAGCTTGCCCCACCCGTACGCCTCCGCCAGCGATTCTGACGCGCGGCGGACGCGCTGCCGGAACGCGAATACGCCCTCGAAGAGGCTCTCCCCTTCGCCCGAGAACGTCCGCACGAGCCACTGGCCGATGCCGCTTCGCTGCAGGCCGACGTGGTCGAACAGCGCACCGAGCCCGAGCCCGATCGCAAATCCGGGGATGGTGAACTTGAGCAGCTCGCGGAACTCGCCCGCCTCGCCGCGGTCCGGATCGCCGACGTCGGTCATTCGCAGGGCTCCACCGCGAGAGGTTGTCACACGGCCGGCCCCCCGTCCACCCGGCAAGAGACCGTGGTCCGTGGTCCGTGGTCCGTGGCCCGTGGCCCGTGGCCGCAAGGGGAGAGGGACGAGGCGTCGAAGGCAGGGCCGAGGAGTGAGGCGTGTAGCCGCGCCGACGAGATTGCGGGAACGCCGCGCTCAGGTGACCGAGCCGATCACGGACCCCCACCCAACCCCCTCCACGGATATCGGAGCCCTCGGCCCGCGTCGTGCCCCCCACCCACCCTCCCGCACGGTGGGCCTATCGCAAGGCGCGCGAGCGGCCCGGGCCGGAGTGTAGCCGGAGGCTACATGAGGACCCGAGGCCGCGATGCGCACCTCGCGGGGGAATGGGTGGGGGGCGAGACGCGGGCTCCCGTGCTTCGGCCAACGCTCGGGGGGGGGTTGGGCGGGCGGTTTCCATCGCGAAGGCGACCGTTGAACGGTGCTCCCGCCACAACGCAGACGGCCCGATATCGGCGGCGCCCCGTTACCGCTCGGCGACGTTGAGGACCCAGCAGTACGACCCATCCGCCCACGAAATCCTAGGGTCGCTGCCGATGCGCACCTCGACGTCCTCGCACTTCGCCTCGTGGCCGCAGTGCTCGGTCCACACCACCGTCCGGTTCTTGGCGCGATACATGTTGTCGCCGATTTTGCTCACGCACTTGAGCTTGAGGGTACGGTCCTCGCCCCTGCCTGCGGGCGCGAAGACGACGAGAAGCACAAGTGCGAACGCCATGAACAACGCTCGTCTCATGTTGGCACCTCCCGATGCGTCAAGTATCGCACAGATTGCGCGGCTTGGGCCGGGGCCGGGGACCCCAAGGAGGTGCCCCGCGCGAGGCGATCGCGGTCAGGCCTCGCCGGTGACCGTGACGGCCTGGTTGAACTGGGTGGCGGCACGCCCGACGCCGACGCGCAACGTGGCCTCGACGCAATCGGCGGCGCGCGCGATCATCGCGTCCACGGCGGCCTGCTCCTCGGCTTCGAACGCGGCCAGGACGTAGTCGGAGAGGTCGTCCCACGGGTGCTCGCCGCGGATTCCGAGGCGCAGGCGCGGGAACTCCTCGCCGACCGCCTCGACGATCGACCGGAGGCCGTTGTGGGTGCCGGGTCCGCCGCGCGGCCGCAGGCGGAGCTGCCCGAGCGCGAGATCGACGTCGTCCAGGACCACCAGGCACTCGGCCGGGATCAGCTCCTGCGCTTCGCAGAACAGCGCGAGCGCGTCTCCGGAGAGGTTCATGAAGGTTTGCGGCTTGACGAGGAAGGTGGGCCGGCCGCCGCTCCGCCGGACGACCTTCGAGCGGTGGCGCGTGCGCCACACGTCGACGCGCCAGCGACGCGCCAGCTCGTCGACCACCCGGAACCCGACGTTGTGGCGGCTGTCCGCGTACGCCGCGCCCGGGTTGCCGAGCCCGACAACCGCCCCGATCCCCATGTGCGCGAGGCGCCGGGACTACTCGGCTTCCTCGCCCTCCTCCTCGGCGGCCTTGCCGCGCTTGATGACCTCGGGCTCGACGGCTTCTTCGCCCGCGGCGGCAGCGACCTCGGCCTCGGGCTTCTCCTCCTCGGCCTCCTTGCCGCGGGTCTTGACCGTGGCGATCATCTTGCGCGGGTCGTCCAACAGCCTGACCCCTTCCGGCAACCCGACCTCGGCCGCGGTGACGTGCTGGCTGAGGCCGAGGCTCGAGACGTCGACGTGGAACGACTCCGGGATCGAGTCCGCCGCGCACTCGATGTGCAGCGAGCGGCCGAGCCAGTCGAGGAACCCGCCGATCTTGACGCCCTCCGGCTCACCGTCGAGAACCACGGGGACCTCGACCTTGAGCCGCTGCCCCTTGATGACCCGGATGAAGTCGAGGTGCGCGTACTGGCGCGTCAGCGGGTCGATCTGGGCGTCCCGCACCATGGCGTGGCGCTCCTGTTTCGTGCCCTTCATCTTGAGCAGGAAAACGGTGTTGCGCCCCTTCTCCTGCTTGAGAAGCTCGGTCACGGTGTGGCGGTCGATCACGACCGGCACGGACTCCTTGCCACCGCCGTAGACGACGGCCGGGATCAACCCCTCCCGCCGGAGCTTCCGGTTGGCACTCTTACCGGTGGAGCTACGCCGCTCCACTTCTATCACGAGCTCTGCCATGGTGCGAACCTCCGCCCTCGCGGGTCAGTTGCGAGGGCCGGATAATGTACCACAGAGCGCCGCCGACAGTCAACCCCAGCGCCCCCACCCACCCAGCGCACCGCCTGGTGGGGCTGTCCGCTGTGCGCCGTGAGCTGTGAGCTGCGCGCTGCGCCCTGTGGCTGCTCTAGACGAACAGGCTCGAGACCGACTTCGCTTCGTGGATGCGGCGGATCGCCTCACCGAGAAGCTCGGCGACCGAGAGCTGGCGGATCTTCGCCGAGGCGCGCGCGCCGTCGTTGAGCGGGATGGTGTCGGTCACGATGATCTGCTCCACGACCGACGCCTCGATGCGCTCCATGGCGGGGCCCGAGAGGACCGGGTGCACGCCGGCCGCGAGCACCCGCGCGGCGCCCCGCTTCGCCAGGACCTCCGCAGTTTTCACGAGGGTGCCGGCGGTGTCGATGATGTCGTCCACGATCACGCAGGTCCGCCCCTCGACCTCGCCGATGACGTTCATGACCTCGGCCTGGTTGGGGCTGGTGCGGCGCTTGTCCATGATCGCGAGGCTGGCCTCCAGGCGCTTGGCGAAGGCACGGGCGCGTTCCACGCCGCCCGCATCCGGCGAGACCATCACGAGGTCGGGGAGCTGCAGGCGGCGGAGCTCCTCGATGAGGACCGGCGCGGCGAACAGGTGGTCCACGGGGATGTTGAAGAACCCCTGGATCTGCGCCGCGTGAAGGTCCATCGACAGGATGCGCGCCGCGCCCGCCGAGGTGATGAGGTCGCAGACGAGCTTGGCGGTGATCGGCACGCGCGGCCGGTCCTTGCGGTCCTGGCGCGCGTAGCCGAAGTACGGGATGACCGCCGTGACGCGGCTCGCGGAGGAGCGCCGGCAGGCGTCGAGGATGATCAGCAGCTCCATCAGGTTGTCGTTGACCGGTGGGCAGGTCGGCTGCACCACGTAGACGTCGCCGCCGCGGACGTTCTCCTCGATCTGGCAGGCGTTCTCGCCGTCGGAGAAGTTCGACAGGCGCGCCTGGCCCTGGGGGATCTGGAGGTAGTCGCAGATGCGCTCGGTCAGCTGCGGGTGGGCCCGTCCGGACAACACAACCAAAGAACTCTGATCGTGCATGGCTCCCTCGCACCAGACGTTCTGGCTGGGGCGGCAGGACTCGAACCTGCACATGCGGGATCCAAAGTCCCGTGGCTTATCCATTTGCCGACGCCCCAGTCGGAGGCAGAGTCTAGATCGCGCCCGACGGCCTGTCCAGCAAGGGCGCCGCTAGTCCTCGTCGCTCTCCTCGTCGGTCCAGTACTTCTCGCCCAGGAGTCGGTTCGCGATCTGCTGCGTGCGGGCGGGCCCGGAGCCGTCGCCGCCCGCGCCCCGCTCGGCGATCGTGCGCTCGTACTCCGAGAGGATCGCGTCGTCGAGGCGCTTGCGCGTCTCGCTGTTGAGCGGGTGGGCGATGTCGCGGAACGAGCCGTTGCGGAGCCGGCGGGACGGCATCTGCACGTAGACGGTGCCCTCCTTGCCCTCCAGGACCCGGATGTCGCCCAGCAGGAAGCAACCGTCGAACACGACCTGGGCGAAGGCCTTGACCTTGCCGCCCTTGTTGAGGTTGATGCGGACTTCGCTGATCTCCATCGCTCACCCCTCCCCGGCCGACGGCCGCAGGAGCGACGCGGCTCGCGTCAACACCGGCGCCACCAGCGGTGAGCACGTCGCGAGCTCCACCGCGGCGCGTCGTGCTTGGGCCTCGTCCCGGTACAGCCCGAACACCGTCCCCCCGCTGCCCGAGAGCAGGGCGAGCATCGGTCGCGTGGCCTGCGCCCGCTCGAGGCGCTCGCCGACCTCGGGGAAGCGTCGCACGACCGCAGGTTGCAGGTCGTTGCGGCAGTGGCCCGTCGGAAGTTCGCCGCCTCCCATCACCCAGTTGTATATCGCACCATCGGTCGCGCCGTCCAGTGTGCGATGGTCGAGGGCGCCGTACACCTCGGCTGTGGAGACCGGATGCGGACCGGGGAGCAGCACCACCCACCAGGCCGGCAGGTCGGGCAGCGGCGTGACCTCCGCGCCGCGCCCGACGCCCCACGCCGCGCCGCCCACGAGGAAGAACGGCACGTCCGCGCCGAGCGTCGCTCCCACCGCCGCCAGCGACGTCCCGTCCGCCGCGAGGCCCCAGAGCCGCGCGGCGCCGACGAGAGCAGCGGCGGCGTCCGCAGAGCCGCCACCGAGCCCGGCGGCCACCGGGATCGATTTGCGGAGGACGAGGTGCGCGCCCCACCGGCCGCCGCCCGCCAGCGCGAGCGCGCGAACCGCTCGCACCGCCAGGTTGTCGTCGCCCGCCGACACGGCGCCGGCGGGTTCCACAACGGCCTCGACTATCCCGGGGTCCGCCGCATCGAGCACCAGCTCGTCCCACACGCCGACCGCCGCGAACAGCGTCCGCACCTCGTGGTAGCCGTCGGTCCGCCGCCCGACGACCTGCAGGTGCAGGTTCACCTTCGCGGGGCACCGAACCGTCACGCTCACCGGGCGTCCCCGCACACCGGCAGCGAGAGCCAGGCGGGGGCGGGCGGAGGCTCGCCCGCCCGCCACTCCTGCAGCTCGAGCTCCGCCCGCTGCGCGCCCACGGTCAACGTGATCGCGGCGGGCACGCTGCTCATCTGCTCCTTCAGGTCCGCGACGAGAACGGGCGCCGCGTCCCCGGCGCGGAACGCCGCGACCCGGGTGCAGTGCGCGCGAGGTCCCTCGACCCGAGCGCGCCAGCGCAACCCGCCCGCGGTGCCTTCCACCCAGCCGGGCGTCTCCGGGAGTTCGTGGACGCCCTCGGGCAGGAGCCCGGAGAGGAGCGATGCCGTAAGGTCGGCGTCGAGGGGCAGCGCGGCCCCGCCCGAGAGCGGGATCGTTCCCGACGGGAGCGCCTCGCGGCAACGCTCCTTGACGCGCTCGACCCAGCCCTGCCCGCCGGCGACCCATGCGCCGGCCGCCACCCCTCCCAGGGGCCCGGCCACGCTGAGCGCGAGACGGCCGCCCCCGCCGCGAACCGCGAGGAGCAGGCCGCGCTGACCGCAGCACGCGAGCCTGTACAGCGCGGTGAACGGCGCCGGGGCCCGCACCAGCGAGCTCCAGTCCGACGGGAGTGGCGCCGGCGGCGGCGTCGCATGACGACACGCCGCGCCGACCGTGGCAAGCGCTGCGACGAGTACGGCCGCCCTACGGCGCTGGGGCACCCGTGACCTCGGCCAGCTTCGTCGTGATCCGCTCCTTCTGGCCCTCTTCCTCGGGGTGATTCGCGAGCGCCTGGCGGTAGGCCGCCGCGGCCTTCGCCTTGTCACCGCGGGCCCGGAGGAGGTCGCCGAGATGCTCCCGGACGGTCGCGTCGAAGGGGTCGAGCCGAGCCGCCTCGGTGAGGTACTTCTCGGCGCGGTCGAGCTCGCCGAGCCGGAAGTACACCCACCCCAGCGAATCCTGGAACGCCCCGGACGTGGGGTCGAGCTTGACGGCCTTCGTCAGCATTTCCTTCGCCTCGTCGAGGTGGACCCCTTTGTCGGCGAACATGTAGCCCAGGTAGTTCAGCGCCGCCGCGTTGTCGGAGTGGCTCTCGAGGAGCTTCCGGAACTGGACGACGGCTTCGTCCCAGGCGCCCGACCGCTCGAGCGCGGCCGCGTAGCCGAACTGCACTCCGGGCGCCCCGTCGAGACGGTCCGCCGCGGCCTTGGCCCGCTTCGCCGCATCGGCGAACAGCTTCCGCCGGTCGAGCACACCGAGCGCCGCGACGACGTCGTCCTCGTCCCCGGCGCACAGCCTGTCCAGGATCGGCGTGGCCGTCCGGTCGTCGCCGTTCGCCAGCGCGAACTCGGCGACGAGCGAGCTCTTGAGGCGGACGGTCTCGGGGTCGGCGTCGACCTTGGCGGCCTGCACGAACGCGAGCCCATCGGCGAACGCCTCGCGCAGCCGGTAGTACTCGCCCCAGAGCGCCAGGCTCCGCCGTTCCAGCGGACCCTCAACGAGTCTCTTCAGCCAGGGCAGCGCGGCGTCCGGCTTGTGGTCCACGAGCTCGACCGTGGCCCGCTCCTGTGCGATGTCGACGGCGACGTCGTCGCCCTCGAGCTTCTTCTCTTCGACCTGCCGCCAGACGCTGTCGATCAGCGCCCGAGCCTCGTCGAGTCGGCGGAGGTCCACGAGAAGGCGCGCCAACCCCATCGCGGCGTCAGGGTCGCCCGGCGCAGCCGCGAGCGCGCGGCGGTAGAGCTTCTCGGCCGCGTCCACGTTTCCGTCCCCCGCTTCAAGCAGCGCCTTGAGCAGAAGGGCCTCGTGCTGGGTGGGGTCGCCCGCGAGCACCTTGTCGAGCACCTCCTGCGCTTGCTTCCGGTCGCCGGCTCGCGCCAGCAGCGTGGCCCAGCGCGTGAGGCCCGCGAGCGTCCCGCCTTCCTTCTTGAGGAACTCGCCCAGGACGTCGGCCGCCTCCTTGAACTTGCGGGCGGCCGCCAGGGTGTCGACGAGCTGCAGGGTCGCGCGCGGCCGCAGCTCGGGGACCGCGGCGGCGCGCCTGAGGTACCCGACGGCGTCGTCGAACTTCCCTGTCAGGCGCAACGACTCACCGGCCAGGAGCCAGACGCGCGGATCGCCCGGACGCTCGTCGAGGAGCGGCTTGACCTGCTCCCAGGCCTCCCCCCCTTGCCGAGCCGCACGAGGGACTGGGCAAGGACCATCCGCACCTGTGCGCCCTGCGGCACGGCGTCCAGGCCCCGGCGCAGGTGCGGCAGCGCCGCCTCGAGCTCGGCCGGGGAGTCCGAGCCCTGCGCGAGGAGCATGCCGAGCGTCGCCTCCCCGTTCGGGCTGAGGTCGTCGCTCCTCTTCAGCTGTTTGAGCGCCTGGTCGGCGATGCCGGCGTCCGCCAGCGCCATGCCGAACTCCTCCGCGAGGCCCGGGTCGTTCGGGTCCAGCTCGACGGCGCGACCGAGCAGCTTCAGCCCGTCGGCGATCTCCCCGGCCGAGAGACGCATCTGGGCCTCGGCCACGAGGGCGAGGGCCTGCGGGTTCGGCTCCGAAGCCTTGTCAGGCGGCGCCTTGACGGCGGCGGTCGCGACCGCGGTCAGCCCGATCCACCATGCCACTACGATCGCTGCACTTCGCCTCACCGGCACCTCCGAGCTTCCTATTGTAATCGCGGCCCCGCTGCGGACGTTCCCGCCGGCTCACGGCGAGCCGGCGTCGCTCCACCGCGGGACGGTCGAGCGTGCCTTCTCGGGCAACAGGACGAGGTCCACGATCCCGGGCGCGGAGATCCGCCGCCGCACGTGCCGCCCTCTTGCATCGAGCACCACGAGCCATTCGCCCGCGGCGACGACCACGGCGTCGGTGGCTGCCGCGACGGCGCCGACGGCGGCCGGGAGGCGCAACCGGGTGTGTTCCCGGAGCGGCTCCCGAGCGCCGGCGTCCACGCGGATGCCTACGACCTCCCCGAAACCGCGACGGGCCACCCCGACCAGGACGAGCCGCCCGTCGGGGGTGACCGCGGCGGCGCGAGCCTGCCCGCCGGGATCGAACGGGCGGGCCGCCCGCGACGAAGCCGGCACGACGAGCTCGAGCCCGCCGGCGCTGGAGACCGCGATCACGAACGACCCGTCCGGGGCGAGCGCCACGCCGGTGGCGTCCGCGGCCAGCGCCACGCGGACAGGGGCCGTGCGGTCGAGCCCGGCGGCCAACAGCAGCGTGTGCTCGCCGGCGCCGGCGGGCACCACGGCCACGAGGCGTCCGTCCGCGGAGCAGCCGGCGCGGCGCGCGCCGGACACGCCCGGGAGCGGGACCCGAGCGATCGTTAGGCGCTCCGGGTACGAAAGCGTGGCGAGCACCCCCGGCAGCACCGCGTACATGCGGTCCGCCTCGACGAAGAACAGCGGGAACAGGCGGCCGCTCCAGCGCTCGATCTTGCCGGACCGGCTGACCACGGCGGTGGCATCCTCGCCGCCGAGCGGCACGACGACGCGGCCGTCCGGCGCGGCGAAGATCGCCAGGCCCGGTCCGGGGAGCGTCGCCCGGCCTACCGTGGCCCCGGTCTGGGTGTCCAGGAAAACCACCTCGGGAGGGCACAACGCAGCGGCGATCGCCGCCGCGACGAGCAGGCTGCCGGTCACAGGCGCAGTGTAGCGCTCGGCAGGCCCGGACGATTCGTGGGGGTTCGTCGCGAGAGCGCAGAGGTGGCCGGTATGGTGGGCGCACGTAGGGGCGAGGACCCGAGTCGTATCCCCTGCGATACGTCGCAGGGTCCAAACCCCGAGACCTCGCGGTCGGGTGGGTGGGGGGCGAGACGCGGGATCCTGTGCCCCGATAACCGGCGGGGGTGGTTGGGTGGGGGTTCTGTGAGGCCCTCAGCAACCCGATGACGATGGTCCCGCAACCCCGCCAGATCGGCCAGATCTGCGCTCGCAGCAGAAACCTCATGAATAGTCCGGGCTACACTCTTCGCGTGGACGGTTTGCTCGCTGCCGAGATCAAGGCGCACGCCCGGGACGTCCTGGAGTTCGACCTGGTCGGCATCACCACGGCGGACCCGCTCCCCGGCGGCGACCGCCTCGCCCGCTGGGTGAAGCGCGGCTGCCACGGGGACATGGGGTACATGGCCGACACCGCGGAGGTTCGTGGCGACCCGCGCCGGTTCCTCCCCGGCGCCCGAAGCGTCATTTGCGTGGCGATGAGCTACCACGGGCCGTGCGATGAGCCGCCGCTCGAAGGCGGCGGCGATGACGTCGCCGTCGCCCGATACGCGCGACGGCGCGACTACCACAAGCCGCTGCGGGCGCGCCTCGTGCGGCTCGGACGGTTCCTCTCCGAACGGGCGCCGGCGGCGGTATGGCGCCCGGCGGTGGACACCGCGCCCCTGCTCGAGAAGGAACTCGCCCAGCGTGCCGGACTCGGCTGGATCGGGAAGAACACGTGTCTGATCAACCGCAACCTGGGCAGCGAGCTCCTCCTCGGCGAGCTCGTCACCGACGTTGCGTTGCCCCCTGACGAGCCCGAGAGCGATCACTGCGGAACGTGTCGCGCCTGCTTGGACGCCTGCCCGACAGGCGCCTTCGACGGCCCGCGGCGTCTGGACGCCCGCCGCTGCATCGCGTACGCGACGATCGAGCACCGCGGCGATGCCCTGCCGGCGGTCGTGCTCCCGGGGCTCGGTCGCCGCCTGTTCGGGTGCGACGTCTGCCAGGCGGTCTGTCCCTGGAACCGTAAGGCGCCGCCTACGTGCGCAGCGGCGCTCGCGACCCGGGAAGGTCTGGCGCGGCTGACCGGCAGCCAGCTCGGCCGGCTCGACGAGAGCGGCTGGGCCCGCGTGAGCGCGGGCTCCCCGTTGCGGCGGCTCGACTTCCGCCGGTTTCGGAGGAATCTGGCGGCGATAGCGGCCGCGCGCGACCGCTCGAGGGAAGGGTGATGGCCGAAGGCGTGCGCTGGCAACTACTTGCGGCGGTGGACTCGATCCCGGACGGCGGTCTCGGCTTCACCTACCCGCGCGGAGCGTCGACCGAGCACGGCATCCTGGTCCGCACGGCGACGGGCGTGGCGGCGTTCCGCAACGTCTGCCGGCATCTGCACGTGCGGCTCGACCGCACCGACCCGGGTCGCTTCCTCACCTCCGACCGCCGATGGCTGGTGTGCGGAGAGCACGGCGCACGGTATCGGCCGGACGACGGCGTCTGCATCGCCGGGCCGTGCGTCGGGTCCGCGCTCCGCCCGCTGCCGTTACGGGTCTGCGGCGGCCGCGTTTTTCTCGATATCGGTGCGCTTCCGGACCCGTTCTCAACTTCACCGGTTCCGCCTTGACATTTCGCGGCGGGAGGTCTATAAACCGCGCCTCAGAGGGGTCGCTACGGCTCCTTTCGGAGGTGAGGGCCCGCCGCCACAATCAAGAGGAGCGAGTCACACGGGCTCCCACCGCGCTCGGGCAGCCGGTGATCTCCCGTTTGTGCGAAGTTGCACTTGTCGAGTCACGAGAGTAGGCTACGAACCGGCATCGAGGCGATGCCAACCTCTATCGGAGGAAAGGAGAGTTGAGATGCGCAAGAATCAGGTGATAGTTGGAGTGTTGCTGTTGGCTACGGCCCTTCTGGTTGTGGGCTGCGCGAAGCCGCCGCAGCAGGATATCGACGCCGCCAAGGCTGCTTTGACCGCCGCCGAGCAGGCCGAGGCCCCGAAGTACGCCGCCGACGCCTGGGACAAGGCCCAGCAGGCCATGAACGCGGTCAATGCCGAGCTCGAGGCGCAACAGGCGAAGTTCGCCCTGTTCCGCTCCTACACCAAGTCCAAGCAGCTGATCACCGACGCGACCAACGCTGCCAACGCCGCCAAGGACGCCGCCGTTGCTGGCAAGGAGAAGGCGAAGACTGACGCCAAGGCCGCCATCGACGCCGCCAAGGCCTCTCTGACCGCCGCAAACACCCTGCTTGCGGACGTCGAGAAGTGCAACCGCGCCAAGCGGGCGAAGGAAGTAAAGAAGGACCTCGAGACCGTGAAGGGCAATCTGCAGACCTACACGACCTCCGCCGCGGACATCGATGCGAAGTTCGCCAAGGAAGACTTCTTCGGCGCCAAGGCCGCTGCTGAGACCCTCAAGGGCCAGATCGACCCGATCGCCAAGGACCTCGAGGGCGTCAAGACCAAGTTCAAGTGCAAGTAACGCTGTTCGCTGTGTTTTCGGGTAGAACGGCGGCGGGCAACCGCCGCCGTTCCGCTATCCGACTCGCCGCCGTCGCCGCGGCGTTCACCGTGCTCGTTGCCTGCGCCGGTCGCCCGGCCCCCGAATCGGACGGACCCCGCCGCGCGGCCCGCATGGCCGTCAGGATGATCCGGGCGTCCGCGCCCTCCAAGGCGAGGCAGGTCGAGCAGCTCGTCTCGATCGCCGAGATCGCGACCGCCGCAGAGAGGGCCTCGCACTGGTGGGAGGGGTCCGTGGGGCGTACCGAGGCGGCGTGGTTCCGGGTGGTGCACACCTCCCGCGAAGCCGTTGCCGCGGTGCGAGCGTCGCAGGCCGCGGCCCGCGCGCGCTACGTCGGCCTCCACCCGGAGACCCGGGACGAGGTGACCCGCGCCATGGCGGAGATCAACGAGGCGGGGATGGGGCGCCCCGAGGCCGCCGCGATGCAGCGGGCGCTGGTCGCCATCAAGCTGGGCGAACGACTGGCGGCCGTCGGCCGCCACCAGGAAGCGGCGGACGAGCTCTCCAAGGCGCACGCGAGCGCGTCCTTCGTGCACCACAAGTGGCGCGCCGTGCACGCACGCTTCTCCGAGGCCTCGAACCTCCGGCTCTGGCGACTCTGGGCCCAGCAGACGATCGAGGACTCCGCCCGCAGCGGGGATCCGGCGATTCTCATCGACAAGCTCCGCCGGCGAGTGGTCCTCTACAGGGGCGGCCGGGTCATGGCCAGCTTTCCTGCCGAGCTCGGGGCCAACGGCCTCGACCGCAAGGAGCACTCCGGCGACCGCGCCACGCCCGAGGGACGGTACCGCGTCGTCCAGGCCAAGGCGGCGCCGGCGACGAGGTACAACAAGGCGCTCCTGATCAACTATCCTAACGACGAGGACCGCATGCGTTTCGCACTCGCGAGGCGGCGCGGTACCATCTCCGCCAGGGCCGGGATCGGCTCGCTGATCGAGATCCACGGCGACGGGGGCGAGGGACGGGACTGGACCGACGGATGCGTGGCACTGACCAACGGGGACATGGACCGGCTCTACGCGCACGTGCGCGTGGGCACACCGGTGACCATCGTGGGGACCTATGAGCACTGAGCCACTGGTAATCGAGTCCGCGCCGAGGCCCGCGCCGCACCGCTCGCGGTGGCTGCTCGTGGTCGCTCTGTTCGGGGCGGTGCTCGTGCTGCTGGCATGCGGCAGCGCGGCGGTGCTGGCGCGGCTGGGGAGGCCGTTCATCGCGACCCCGTTCGACGCGACGGCGTCGGTCGCCAGCGAGCCCTCCGACCCCAGCCAGCTCACCAGGCTGGCGGCCCAGGCCGTCAAGGACGTCGAGAAGGTGCACCCGAAAGGCGTCTACATCGTCGTCGACAGCTACCGTAACCAGCTCCACCTGTTCGAAAACGGCAAGCTCATCCGCGCCGCGGTGTGCTCGACGGGCACCGGCCGGGTCCTCCGCGACCCGCGCAACGGCCGGCAGTGGGTCTTCGACACGCCGATGGGCGAGCGCGTCGTCGAGAAGAAGGTCACCCACCCGGTCTGGGCGAAGCCCGACTGGGCGTTCATCGAGGATGGGTACCTGCCGCCGAAGGACCCGAACGAACGCTTCGACAACGCCTCCCTCGGGGACTATGCGATGTACATCGGCGACGGCTTCATCATCCACGGCACGCTTTTCAAGAGCCTCCTCGGCCGCCGCGTCACGCACGGGTGCATCCGGCTCGGCGACGAGGACCTGGAGTTCGTGTACCACCATGTACCGATCGGCACTCGCGTCTATCTCTATTAGCCTGGCGGCGGCCGTCGCTGGCGCAGGGGACATCCCGCCGGAGCCGGCCCGGGTCGCCGCTCTCGAGATGGAGGCGAGCCTCGCCAAGAAGCCGGTGGTCTACCTCCTCCTCGACCCCGAGCGGAGGGTGCTCGAGGTCAAGTCCCGCGGCGCCGTCCTGGACACGGTGACGCTGACGGGGATCGAGGTCATCAGCCAGCAACCGCTGTTGCGTCGCGACCTCCCCACGCACCCACCGATACCGGCCATCTGGACCGTCGAGCAGGGCGCCGGCGATTCGGACCGTGAGGTGGTGGCGCCGACGGAACTGGTACCGGAGCCCAAGGAGGACGAGGAGGACCAGCCGGAGCCGACGCCCTCCGCAACCCCACCGGTCCCGACGCCGACCCCGACGCCGGCGCCGTTGCCCGCCAGCTCCTACCGCAGCCGGCTCTCCAACGGCTGGGACCTGTGGGTGACGGACGAGCTGCCGCCGCAGACGCGCTGGCAGACGTTCGTGGCGGCGGTACGCGACGGCTGGCGACGCCTGCGCGGACTCGGCGAGAACCACATTCCGGCCATCACCCTCGCGATGTCCGACGAGGACGCGAGGCGGATCCATCACCTCCTCCGGACAGGGATGCCGATCCTCGTCGCCTCGGAGATGTGACCGAGAAGCAGTGAAGAGTTGAGAGTGAAGAGTGAAGAGTTAAGAGCGAGGCGTGACGGACGCGGCGCGCCCCGCCGTTCCCGGTCTTTCGACTCTCAACTCTTAACTCTCAACTCTTAACTCTTCACTGATTTCAGTTGCTGCGGAGCTTCGACACCCGATCCACAACGTCGCGGAACGCCGGGTTGATCGCCAGGACCTCGCTGAACGAGGCGAGCGCCGCGGCCGTGTTGCCGGCCGATTCGTGGGCGCGCCCGAGCTCGTAGCGCAGCCCCAGCTCGGCTTCGGGCGGCAGCCCGGGCGCGGTCAGGGCGCGCTGATACCACTCCGCGGCCTGCTCGGGGAGCCCCTTCTCCAGGTAACAGGCGCCGATCATGCTCGCGCTTTCCACCAGGTACTCGGATGACTTGGCCGAGAGCTGGAACTCGCCGATCGCCTCGTCCAGCAAGCCCATCTCACGGTAGGCGAGGCCCAGGTTGAAGTGGGTGTCGAAGTCCTCGACCTGAACCTGCTCCGCGACCCCGCGCTGGAACTCCTTGAACAGCTCCTCGATGGAGACGTCGCTCGCCTTCCCGGAGCCGGTTGCCTCCGCGACCATCTCCTCATCGGCAAGCTCCTTTTCCAGCTCGGCCGCGAGGTCGAAGAACTGCTCCTCCTCGCTGAACAGCTCGGCGGCGGTCGCCGCGGTGGTCTCACGGCGTTCCTCGTCCCATCCGCGCGCCTTGAGCATCGCCTGCCGCGCGACGACTTCGGGGCTGTCGGGGTACGAGTCGCGCACCTTCGTCAGGAGCTTGGCCGCGTCGTCCAGGAGCCCCTGCTGGATCAGGAAGTCGAGCTCCCGCAACTGCTCGTCGCCGGGACCCGCCAGCACGCCCGGGACCTCGAGGAGCTCCACATCCGCGTCGAGCGCCTCCACCACTTCGGTCGCGCCGAACGGCATCTCGATCGGCTCGGCGCCCGCGTCCGCAGGAGGCGCGGGGACCGCAACCGCCGCCGGCGCCGCGGTTCCCCGCGACGGGGACGGCTGCCGCAGGCCGAGCATCGCCTCCAGGTCGTTGAGGCGCACCGGGCCGGTCGGGGGCCGGCGTCCTTCTCTCGCGAGCTGGGGCCGCGGCGGCACCACGAGGACGTCGTCGAACGACGGCAGCGGCGCCTCGGCGCGCGGCGGCGCCGCGACCGCCGGGGCCCCGAGGACGCTCAGGTCCAACCCGGGGACGGGCAGCGAGAGGTCCAGGGTGGCTCCGAAGCCGGCGGCCGGCGCAGGGGCCTTTCGTGCAGGCGGCAGCGCGGGGTGAGCGAAGGCCGTGAAGGCGTCGCGGGCGCCACCGAGGTCCGCGGCCTCCAGTGGCGGTGCCGGAGGGCGGAGCGGCGCCCCGAGTGCCGGCGCCGGAACGGGCGGTTCCGGGCTCGCCTCGCCCGGTGCGGCCGGCGGCGCCTCGACCTCGACGAGCTCACCCCCGCCCAGCGAGGCCAGCAGTGCGCGCCCCCGTTCGTGCTTGGGGTCGAGCGCGACCAGGCGCTGGAGGTGAGCCACCGCCTTGTCGGTGAGGCCGTACTTCGCGAACACGACCGCCTCGGTGAACAGCTCCTCGGCGTTGGTGGGCGACATGGAGGGCTCGGTCGATCCGGCGTCCCGCGCCGGCAACGGCGGCGCGGGCCCAGGGCCCGCGTCCGGCGCCGAGGCGGGCGCAAACTCGACATCGACGAACTCCACCTCCGCGTCGGCCTCAGCCTCTTGCGCGGCGGTCCTGGCCGGCGGCGTCGGAGCGGCCGGCGGCGGGGCGGAGGGGACGGCGACGCCCAGTTCCGTCAACCTCTGGGAAAACAGCGGGTTACCCGGTACGGCCGCGGCGAGCCGACGGTAGAGCGGGATCGACTCGGCTTGCCGATCGGACCTGAAGTACGCATCGGCGAGGGCCGTCTCGATGTTGACGAGCATGTCGGCGTCGTCCATCTGCTCGTAGATCTGGAACGCGCACTCGAGGACCTCGAGGTCACCGGGCGAGCTGCTGACCAGCCTCTTGATGAGGGTGGCCGCGCGCGCCACGTCGCGCGCCTTCAGGAGGCGATCGATCGCAGGGAGGAGCTTTCCCTTCGCCTCGGCTGCGTCGCCCATCCTGATGATCACGTCGCCGTAGATCTGGAGGATGTCCGTGCGGTCGCCCGCTCTGTTGAGCAGGTCTTCCAGGAGCCGCCGCGCCTCGTCCGCCTCACCGTTCTCGGCGAGCGCGCGCGCCGCGGCGCGCTGCACCTCGACACCGCCCTTGGTCGAGCTCAGTGCCTTCTTGGCGAGCTCGGCCGCCTGCGCCTGGCGTCCGCCGGCCACCAGCGCATCGATGCAGGGGGCGACGAAGTCCGCCTTCTCGGGCCCGAGGTCGAGCGCCCGGTGGTAGAGCTTGACGGCCTCGTCGAGCATCCCGCGGGAGAGCAGCGAACGGCCCAGCGCATCGATCTCCGTGCCGACGGTCGCCACATCCCCGAGCTGGACGGACAGGTCGACGACCTTGGCGCGCGCCTGGAGGTTGGACGGCTCCAGCTCGACGAGGCGACGGTACACGCGCACGGCGTCCTGCACCTGCTTGGAACGGAGGAACCAGTCGGCGAGCGTGAGCAGCTGCTGACGCCCCTCGACGACGAGGCCCTGCTTGAAGTAGAGGTCGGCCAACCGCTCGTACGTTTCCGTGCGGCGCGGATCCAGGCGGTTGACTTTCTTGTAGATCGCGATGGACTTGAGGAAGAAACCGTCGTCGGCGAAGTGCTCGGCGATCCGCTGGTAGACCTCGATCGCCTCGGGGATGCGCTCGACGCGCACCAGCAGGTCCCCCAGGCGGTTGAGCGTGTTGGTGTCGCCGGGGACCTGATCCACCGCCCGCCGGTACTCCTTGATGGCGGCGTCCAGCTTCCCCCGAGCGGCCAACTTCTCGGCCTCCTGGATGATCTGCTCTCGCTTCACCGAAGCCATGCGGAGGTCCTGATCCCCTGGGTCATGCTAGCACACGCACCGGTGCGAAGCTCCTGCGGTGCAATGCAGATATGCCCAGGAGGCGCAGCGCCGCAAGATGGGCGGGCGAGGGGTAGCCCTTGTTCGACTCCCAGCCGTAGCCTGGGTGCGTGCGCGCCAACCGGACCATGGCGGCGTCGCGCACCACCTTGGCGAGGATCGAAGCGGCCGCCACGCACAGGTAGCGCGAGTCGGCGTGCGGCTCGGCGACCACCGGCATCGCGAGTCCCGGGAGGACGACCGCGTCGCTGACCACCAGGCCGGGCGCACACGTCAGCGCCAGCACCGCCTCCACCATGGCCGACCTCGTTGCCTCCAGGATGTTGGCGCGGTCGATTTCGGCCGCGCTCCGGTGCACGACCGCCCACCCTGCCGCCCTCTCGCGGATCTCGTCCGCGAGGCGCTCGCGTTTTCTGGGGGTCAGGCGCTTGGAGTCGTCGAGGCCCGCGACCGGTCGCGCGGGGTCGAGCACCACCGCCGCGACAGTGACCGGACCGGCGAGCGCGCCGCGGCCGACTTCATCCACCCCGGCGATCAGTCCGTGGCGCGCCTGGAGTGCCTCGTCAAGCCGGCCGTCGGGCGGCGCCGGCCTCACTTACGATCGTACTCCTCCACGAGGCGGGCGGCCTTGCCCTTGAGGTTGCGGAGGAAGTACAGCTTGGCGCGGCGAACCTTGCCGTGGCGCACGACGTCGATGTGATCGATCCCCGGGGAGTGCACCGGGAAGATGCGCTCGACCCCGATGCTGTACGAGACCTTGCGGACCGTGAAGCTCTCGCGGATCCCGCCGCCCTTGCGTCCGATCACCACGCCCTCGAAGACCTGAATCCGTTCCTTCTCGCCCTCGCGGACCTTGACGTGGACCCGCACGGTGTCACCCGGGCCGAACACCGGGATGTCGTCGCGCATCTGCTCCTTCTCGAGCTCGCGTAGATCCATGGTAAGCCTCCCGCCCTGACCACGCTCGATACGGAGGTGGCGCGGAACGGAGATTATACACGTCCGACGCGTTACCGGGAAGGGTCGCGGTGCGGCGGCCCGGAAATCGGGGGGAGGCTCACGCCCTCGTCGCGAGCGCAGGCGGCTGCGATGCGCCGGACCTCGTCGGGGAGGGCGTCCCACTGCGCCGCGAGGAGGTCCGGACGCCGTCGCAGCGTCAGGCGCACGGCGGCCTCGAGGCGCCACCGCCGGACCGCCTCGTGGTCGCCCGATGTCAGCACGTCGGGCACCCCGCGGCCGTCGTACTCCCGCGGCCGGGTGTACACGGGGTGGTCGAGCAACCCCGAGGTGAACGAGTCGGCCGCCACGGAGCCCGGGTCTCCGACCACCCCCGGAATGTGGCGCGCGGTGGCGTCGAGCATCGCCAGGGCCGCCAGCTCGCCGCCGGAAAGGACGAAGTCGCCGAGCGAGATCTCGTCGCCGGCGAGAGCCTCGTGAATCCGCTCGTCGAGACCCTCGTAACGCCCGCAGACGAACAGCAGGCGCGGGCGGGCGGCCAGCTCGCGCGCGACGGCGTCGTCGAATCGGCGGCCGCGCGGATCGGGCACGACGACGTGCGGGCCCGGGGTGGCCGACGCCGCAACGTCGCGCACGGCGGGGACGACCGCGGGCGCCATGAGAACCATGCCGGGTCCCCCTCCGAAGGGCTGGTCGTCCACCTGGCCGTAGCGGTTGATGGCCCAACGGCGCAGGTCGTGGACCCGAACGTCGAGGACGCCCGCTGCGATGCCGCGGCCGAGCACGCCGACGGCGAGGTACGGCTCGACGGCCGCGGGAAACAGCGTCAGCAGGTCACAGCGCATCGCCGTCGAACAGACCGCGCGGCGGGTCGAGCACCACGGTCCGCGCGTGGAGATCGACGCGCACCACGGTCGGGGACTTGAACGGAACGAGCACCTCGCCGGCCGCCGCCGCCACGACCAGGAGCGACGCGCCCGGACCGTCCTGCAGCGCGGTCACCCCGCCGAGCGCCTCGCCGGACTCGGTAACGCAACGGCAACCGACCAACTCGTGCTCGTAGAAATAGTTCGGCGGGAGCTCCGAGCGCTCCTGCTCGGGGAGGTATATCCAGAGACCGCGCCACCCCTCGACCTCGTCGCGCGACGTCACGTCGGCGAAACCGAGCAGCCACTCGCCCTTGTGGATCCGAACCTCGTGAACGACCTTCGAGAACTCCGGAGCATCGTGGCCGAAACCGATCTCGGTCCCCGCCACCAGCCGCGCGGGAAAGTCGGTCAGGATCTCGACGGTGGCTTCCCCGTGGATCCCGTGGGGGCGACGCACCCGCCCCACCGCCAGGTAGCTGGCTCCGGTGCGCTCGACCATCTACTCGAGGATCTCGAGCACGAAGCGCTTGCGCACCTTCATGCCGGCCGCAGCCAGCAGCGTCCGGATCGCCCGGGCGGTCTTGCCCTGCTTGCCGATCACCTTCCCCAGGTCCTCGGTGGCGACTCGCACTTCCAGCACCGTGGTCTGCTCGCCCTGCACCTCGCGCACCTGCACCTTGTCGGGTTGGTCGACGAGCGCCTTCGCGATGTTCTCCACGAGTTCCCTCATGCGCGCCTCCCGGTCACCGGTCCTCGGGGTCTCAGCTCTTGGTCTTCTCGAGCAGGCTCTTGACGGTCGGGGAAAGCTGGGCGCCGCGCGCCACCCAGAAATCCACCCGCTGGCGGTCGATGCGCACTTCCATCGGCTCGCCGCGGGGGTTGTAGAACCCCACCTCTTCCACCACCGCCGCGGTGGGCGTCTTCCGGCGATCGGAGACCACCACGCGGTACACCGGGCGCTTGTTGGAGCCCATTCGCCGCAGTCGGATCATCAGCATCGAGCACTCTCCTTAGCTGTTTAGTCGCGGTCGGACCGCGAACGATCATTGTACCAAATGAGCCGTCGCGGCTCTACAACCCCATTCCGCGCAGCACCCGGCGGGGGTCGCCGCTGCCCAGCCGCTTGACCATCCGCTTCATCTCGCCGTACTGGCGGAGCAGCCGGTTGACCTCCTCGACCGTGCTGCCGGCCCCGCGCGCGATCCGCTTCCGGCGGGAGCCGTTGATGATCTCGGGGTGCCGGCGCTCGCCGGGCGTCATCGAGCCGATAATCGCCTCGAAGCGCACGAGCTTGCGGTCGTCCACCTGAGGGGCCTTGAGCGCCTTGGCGCCGGGCAGGAGGTCGACCAGCTGTTCGAGGAGGCCGCCGCCGCGCATCTGCTTGAGCTGGTCGCGCAGGTCGTCGAGGTCGAACTCCCGTTTCTTGAGCTTGCGCTCCATCTCCGCGGCCGTCTTCTCGTCCACCGCGGCCTGCGCCTTCTCGAAGAACGTCGCCATGTCGCCGAGACCGAGGATGCGGGCGGCCATGCGGTCGGGGTGGAACAGCTCGAGGTCCTCGAGGCGCTCGCCCACGCCCACGAGCCGGATCGGCTTCCCGGCCACCGTGACCACCGAGAGCGCGGCGCCGCCGCGGGCGTCGCCGTCGAGCTTGGTGAGGATCACGCCCGAAAGCGGCAGCCGGGCGGCGAACGCCTCCGCCTGGCGCACCGCGTCCTGCCCCGTCATCGCGTCGGCGACGAACAGCACCTCGGACGGCTTGAGGATCTCGTGCAGCTGGGTGAGCTCCGCCATCAGCTCCTCGTCCACATGCAACCGGCCGGCGGTGTCGAAGAGGATCACCTCGAAGCCCTTGCGGCGGGCCTCGACGAGCGCGGCGCGCGCGATGTCGGGCGGGGTCGCCCAGGCGCGGGTGTCGAGCACCGGGATCGCCGCCTGCGTCCCCAGCTGCTCGAGCTGCTCGCGCGCCGCCGGGCGCTGGGTGTCCGCCGGCACGAGCAGCACGTGCTTGCCGAGCGTCCGCTTGATGAACACAGCGAGCTTGGCGGCCGTGGTCGTCTTGCCGGTGCCCTGCAGCCCCACGAGCAGCAACGGTGCCGGGAACCCCTTGAACTTGAGCGGGCGCACCTCCCCGCCGAGGAGGCGGGTCACCTCATCGTGAACGATCTTCACCACCTGCTGCGCCGGCGTCAGTGACGCGAGCACGTCGGCGCCCAGCGACCGTTCGCGGACCCTCGCGGTGAAGTCCTTCACGACGGGAAGGGCGACGTCGGCCGAGAGCAACGCGCGGCGAATCTCCCCCAGGGCGTCGTCGACGTGCTTCTCGGTGAGGTGGCCCTCGCCGCGCAGCGTCTTGAACACCTTTTGCAGCCGATCGGAGATCGCTTCGAGCATGACCCTCCCGGGGCGTGGAGTCTACCCTCCCTCCGAGTTCGCCTCAACCTGCGCCGCCGATAGCGGACCATCTGCGGCGTTGCCCTTCGGCGGCTCGCATCCTCACGTACCCTCCGGGTACGCTCCGGTGCGGCCACCTCGGGCGCCTTGCATCTGGCCCACTCTCGGCGGCGCGGCTACACCCCGTACTGCGAAGTCCTGCTTCTGCTGGTCGATTCGTCCTGCTAACCGACCCCGGTGCACGGCGCGGGACCGCTCGCGGCCCGCGGGGCATGAGAGAAAGCCATCCCGGGCTGAGAAGAGAAGAGGAAAAGTCACGTACTGTTCGGGACGCGCGTCACAACGGGAACCCGGACCGTGTCCTGGCGTAGAATGAGGCGGTCGTTTCTCAAGAAGGGTGCGCCCATGACCATCTTCCTCACGCTCGCCGTCATCGGTCTCCTCCTGCTCCTCGTCACGGCGTTCTCCGGGCACCACATGGATCTGCACGCCGACGTCGACCACGGCGGCGGCTTCCTGTCGGTCCGCGCGATGGCGGTGTTCTTCACGGCGTTCGGCACGATCGGCGCGATCGCGCGCCACTACGGGATGGTGATGGGCTGGTCCTCCGTGTGGGGCCTGGTGTCGGGCGTGGCCCTCGTCGGTCTCTACGTCGGCTCGATGGAGCTCGTCAAGTCGCAGCAGGCGAGCTCGCTGATCGCCGAGGCCGACCTCCTCGGCCTCACCGCCCGCGTCACCGTCGCGATCCCGGCCGACGGCATCGGCGAGGTGAGCTGCACGGTCAAGGGGCAGACGGCGCGCCGCATGGCGCACAGCCGGACCGGGCAGCCGATCGCCGAGGGTCACATGGTGCGCGTGGCGGAGCTGCAGGGTGATGTCTGTCTGGTGGAGCCGTTGACGCAGGCGCAGGCGTAGCTCATCGAACCTCCGGAGGTTGCCATGCTCCCGTTCAGTCTCTCGCTGCTCCCGGTTCTCCTCGCTCTCGCGGTCCTGGTGGTCTTCGTCGTCTTCATGACCGCGGTCCGCAACTACATCAAGGTGCCGCCCAACAAGGTGGCGGTGTTCTTCGGGCGCAAGCACCGCGCGGCCGACGGCGGCCAGGTGGGGTTCCGTCTCGTCACCGGGGGCGCCTCGCTGCGCTGGCCGATCTTCGAGAGCGTCTCCTACCTCGACCTCAACATCTTCTCGATCGACCTCGACGTCCGCGACGTGCCCAACAAGGACGGCGTGCTCGTCTCCGTCCAGGCCGTCGCCAACGTCAAGATCCGCAGCGACGAGGTCTCCCTGACCGCCGCCGCCGAGCGCTTCCTCAGCCGCAGCACCGACGAGATCAAGCAGATGGCGTACAAGAACCTCGAGGGCCACCTGCGCTCGATCGTCGGCCGGCTCACCGTCGAGGAGATCGTCCGCGACCGGGCCAAGTTCAACCAGGAGGTGCTCACCGAGGCGGCGGCCGACCTCGCGAAGATCGGCCTCGGCGTGGACGTGTTGACGATCCAGAAGGTCGCCGACGCCGAGGGCTACATCGAGGCGCTCGGCAAGAAGCGCACCGCCGAGGTCAAGCGCGACGCGCAGATCGGCGAGGCGCTCGCCGCCCGCGAGGCCACGATATCGTCGACCACCGCGCTGCGCGAGGGCAAGGAGACCGAGAACCAGAACCTCGCCCTCGTCGCGCAGGCCGAGAAGGAGCGCGACGTCCGCAAGGCCCAGTACGACGCCGAGGTGCAGGCGCAGCAGGCCCGCTCGCACCAGGCGGGGCCGCTCTCCGAGGCCAAGGCCAGGCAGGAGGTGATCGCCCAGGAGCTCCAGGTCGAGGTCATCCGCACGGGCAAGCAGACCGAGGTCGCCGAGGCGGCGGCCCTGCAGCGCGAGAAGGCCCTCCTCGCCGAGGTTGTGAAGCCCGCCGAGGCGCAGAAGATCCAGACCATCCTCCAGGCCGAGGCCGCCAAGCAGCGCGAGATCCTCGAGGCGGAGGGCCACAGGACCGCGGTCGTCACCGTCGCCGACGCCGAGAAGCAGCGCCTCGCGCTCGAGGGCCTCGGCGCCGCCGACGCGCTCAAGGCCAAGCTGCTCGCCGAGGCCGAGGGCAACAAGGCGAAGCTCCTCGCCGAGGCCGAGGGCACGAGGGCCAAGCTCCTCGCCGAGGCGGAGGGCATCAAGGCCAAGCTGCTCGCCGAGGCCGAGGGCGCGCTCAAGAAGGCGCAGGCGTTCGCCCAGATCGACGAGGGCGCCCGCACGATGCTCGTGCTCGAACGCCTGCCCGACGTCATCAAGGCGTTCGCCCCGGTCGCCGGCGCGGTCGCCGCGCCGATGGGCAACATCGACAAGGTCATCATGATCGACGGCGGCGGCGGGGAGGGCGCCTCGCCGCTGCGCCGGTTCGCGGACACCGTCCCGACGACGATGTTCAGCGTGATGCAGACCGCGCAATCCCTCGGGATCGACATCTCCGGCCTCCTCAAGAAGCTCGGCGTGCAGGAGGGGATGGAGACCGGCGGCAAGAAGCCGGAGTAGGCCGGCCATGTCGCAGACCGTTTACTCCAGCCGGCGCCCGTTCGAGGACCGCGGCAGCACCGTCCTCGTGGTGGCGTGCTCGGCCTATGCGTTCCTGCCCTATGTGCGCGAGTTCCTCGAAGCCCACCTCGAACTACCGGAGGGCAGCTACAACCTGATCTCGGCGCCCGGCGGTCCCCAGTTCCTGGCGCTGTCCGAGTACCTACCCAAGTTCGCCTGGGTCGGGCACAAGTGGGTCAGCTTCGCCATCGACAAGCTCCAGGTCCGCCGGATCATCCTCATCGCCCACGAGGACTGCGCGTGGTACGCGGACGAGCGCTTCGCCCCGGCGCTGCTGCGCGCCCTCGGCCACGGCGAGGCGAGCACGAAGGAGCACCAGCGCGAGGACCTCCGTCGGGCGGTCGCGGCGCTGCACGCGTCCCTGCCCATAGCGTCGGTTGAAGCGTACATGGCCGAGAAGGGCGCCGACGGCCACCTGACGTTCTCCCGCGAGGCGTGACGCCGAGTTGTCGGGCGGCCAGGAGGTGGCCGATGCCGATGGACGCGAAGGCGCTGTGGAGCATGTCGTACGGGATGTACCTCGTGAGCGCTCGCGCCGGGGACCGTGCGAACGGCCAGATTGCCAATGCCGTCTTCCAGGTCGCCGCCGAGCCGCCCCGCGTAGCGGCTGCGATCAACAGGGAGAACTTCACGCACGACCTGATCCGCGACGGCGGGTGGTTCGCGTTCTCGGTGCTCGCGGAGGACGTGCCGATGGAGCTGATCGGCCTGTTCGGGTTCAAGTCGGGGCGCGACGTCGACAAGCTCGCCCAGGTCAAGGTCCGCGAGGGGCTCCACGCGCCGTGGGTCGTCGACCACGCGCTCGCCGTCAGCGAGGCGAGGGTGCTCCACACGGTGGACGCCGGCACCCACACCGTGTTCGTTGCCGAGGTGGTCGCCGCCGAGGTCCTGCAGGCCGGCGCGCCGTTGACGTACGCGGGCTATCACGCCCGCAAGGGCAAGGCACCGAAGACCGCCCCGACGTACCGCGCCGAACCGGCAGCGGAGCCAGTGCCAGTGTTGCGGCCCGTCGCCGCCACCTGGACGTGCGGCGTCTGCGGCTACACGTACGACCCCGTCGAAGGGGATCCGGCCCACGGCGTCGCGCCCGGCACGCCGTTCGACGACCTGCCGGCGGACTGGGTCTGCCCCGCCTGCGGCGCCCCCAAGTCCGCGTTCCTGGCGGACTAGGCCCGGCTTCCTCGACGGGTGCGGCTCGGAACGGTCAGCGCCACGCCGGTTGCCTGGCCTCGCCGGGCCTGTACGGCCGCAGCGCGAACGCCGACCAGGTGTCGTTCACCGAGATCAGCGTCACCCACTTGAGATCCGCGCCGGCGAGCGCGTCCCAGCCCTTGTCCCTCGTCAGGTCCGTCTGAACGCCGGACGTCCCCTTGGGGAACGAGGCCCAGAGCAGGCCTTCCGGTGCGAGCGCGTTGATTACCTTCGGCGCCAGCGCCTTCAGCTCCGCGCTCGTTGTCACGAACACCTGGATCCAGTCGAGCTTGCCTTGCAGCTTCTCGCCGAGCTCGACGCCGGCCGGCAACGGCGCGAGCTCCTTGAGGTAGCCGGCCGGCGCGTTGACCACCGTGGCCTTAGCACCAGCCTTCAGCTTCATCTTCCGCGCGAGCGCGCTCTCAGGCATCGGCCTCCCCTCCTCTCGCGTAGGTGTCGGCGCCCATGAAGTGGAGCGAAACATACTCGGAGTCACCCACCACCCAGCTGTCGTGTGGGACCGCCGGGATGTAGAACAGGTTGCCGGGCCGGAGCTCGACGACCCGCCCGTCGTCGAACGCCGCCGTCGCGATCCCCGCGAGCACGAGCCCCACGTGCGCGACCGTGCAACGGCTCGCACCGACCGAAGGGCCGACGTGCTCCGACCACCGCCACCCGGGCTCGTACGTCGCGCGGCCGATCGTGAGCCCGCCGATCCGCACGATCTCGAACTTCCCCTTCTCCATCGGACGGACCTCGTCCGGCGCCTCGAACCGCTTGAGCACCATCCCGATGTCCTGCGGCGTCATCGCCCCTCCCGGGTCCCTCGCGTTGCCATGACCAAGGCTCGACCGTCCGCGGCTATTCCGGTTCCGGCGCCCCCGAGTCGCCCGAGCAGCGCAGCTACGGAGGGGCGCGGAGCGTACTTCATGTGCGTGAGCATGCGAGCCGGCGAAGCGCACCTCGCGGGGGATGGGGCGGGGGGCGAGTCGCGGGCTCCCGTGACTCAACCACCGTCAGCGGTGGCGGGGTGGGCGGCTTCCATTGCCTCGGCCAACGTCTGCCAGTGTTCCCGCAACGCAGCAGATGGTCGGCTATCGGCGGCGCGGTCGTTAAGGGGTGGGGAATGCCACTCGCGTGAAGGGCAGGCTGCGCGCAGCGCAGCGAGGGTGCGACGGATGCGGCCGAGGAACGCCCGGCTGCGACGCACAAACCGGCCGCCCGGCGGGCGGCCGCTACGTCAGACGCGAGACGGATCGGGCGTTCCGAGGACGAGGACGGCGCACCCGGAGGCTCGGCCGCAGGCCGAGCCCTGCCCGGTGGCCCGAGTCACACCTCTCGGTAGCGGCGGAGCTGGTCGGCCATCTCGGCGAGCCGCGCGGCGCAGCGGCCGAGGAGGGTGCCGTCCGCGTACTTCCCATCGGAGCCGCGAGCGCCGGCGGGCATGCCCGTCAACAGCTCGATGCCCTCCTCGATCCGCGCGATCGGGTGGATGTGGAACCGCCCCTTCTCCACGGCCGCCACGACCTCGTGCCCGAGCTGGAGGTCGGCGACGTTGGAGTCGGGTATGAGCACGCCCTGCGTGCCGGAGAGCCCCCGCTGCGCGCACAGCTCGAAGAACCCCTCGATCTTCTCGTTGACGCCGCCGATCGCCTGCACGCGTCCGCTCTGGTCGACGGAGCCCGTCACCGCCAGGTCCTGGCGGATCGGGACCCCCGACAGCGCCGACAGGATCGCGTAGATCTCCGTGGACGAGGCGGAGTCGCCGTCCACGCCGGAGTACGACTGCTCGAAGGCGATCGAGGCCGTCATCGACAGCGGCGTCTCCGAGGCGAACGTCCCGCGCAGGAACCCTGTCAGGATCAGCACCCCCTTGTCGTGCGTGCTCCCCGACATGTGCGCCTCGCGCTCGATGTTGATGACGCCCTCGCGGCCGAGACCCACCCGCGCCGACACCCGGCCCGGGAGGCCGAAGGCGTGGTAGCCGAGGTCGTACACGGCGAGGCCGTTGATCTGCCCGACCGCCACGCCCCCGGTCGGGATCACGAGCACGTCCTCGAGCATGTACGACGTCAGCTTCTCCTCCGGGAGCGAGTGGCGGTCGCGGCGCGCCTGCACGGCCCCGACGATGTGGTCGGCGTGCACGACCCTCTTGTTCTCGGCGCGCGCGAGGAATGCGGCCTCGCGCAGGATGTCGGCGACGTCGGAGAAGCGCGCCGAGATCCGCTTGCGGTTGCGGGCGAGCCGCACCGCCTCCTCGACGAGCGCCGCCATCCCGCCGCGGTTGAGCTGCGGGAGGTTCTCGTCGTGGATGATCTTCGCCATCAGGGCGAGGAAGTCGGCCACCTGCCCGCGCCCGTTCGGCATCTCGCTGTCGAAGTCGGACAGCACCTTGAAGATCTTGCGGAACTCCTCGTCGAGCTCGTGGAGCAGGTCGTAAAGCGCCCGGTCCCCGATCATCACGACCTTGACGTCGAGGTCCACGGGCTCCGGCTGCAGCGCCTGCCCCGAGATCGCGAACAGGATGTCGCGGGGCCGGATCACGACGCGGCGGTAGCGCAGCGCGCGCTTGAGCGCCGGCCACACGCCGGCCTCGGAGACCGTGTCGAAGGCGTTGATGACGAGGAAGCCGCCGTTGGCCCGCAGCAGCGACCCGGCGCGGATCCGCATGTGGTCCGAGGTGGAGTGCAGGTTCTGGCCGACCTTCGCCTCCACGGTGCCGAAGAGGTTGCCGAAGGTGGGCTCGGTCTCGATCACCACCGGTCGTCCCTGCGTCGCCGCGTTGTCCACGACGACGTTGACCCGGTAGCGCAGGAGGGGGTCGCCGTCGTCGCTCTCCTTGGCGGCGAATAGGTCGAGGTGCTCCTGCACGTCCTTGAGGAGGTCGTCCAGGAAAGGCGTGACGCGGGCGTCCCTCACGGCGCGGGCCGCCGCCGCGAGCCCCTGCTTGAGCCAGGGCTCCACGGTCGTGCGGCGGAGCTGCTCGGCGCGCGCCACCATCTCCTCGCGCAGCACCATCACCTCGTGGAAGACCCTTGCCAGCTCCTCGGACAGCTTGCCGTGGGCCTGCTCGAGCGCGGTCGCCCGGTCGCGGTCGAACTTCCCCTCCTCCGCGAGGCTCTGCAGCTTCTCGAGCGTGACGGGCCGCTCCTCCACCAGCGGGAGGATCTCGGGCCGCGTGACCGACCCGACCTGGACCTGCACCAGGGTGAACCCCGCGTCGCGCACGCGGTGCTCGAACCCCTTGATGAGCTCCTGCTGTTTCCCCTTGATGTCCTCGACGGCGAGATCGAGCCGGTGCTGGAACTCCTCGCCCTCGAACATTCCGGCCATGTTCGTCGTCAGCTCGCGCAGCAGTCTGTCGAGGCGGTCGCGCAGCACGACCCCGCGCCCGGCGGACAGGCGCAGCAGCCTCGGCTGCTCGGGGCGGACGAAGTTGTAGACGAACAGCAGGTCGTCGGGGGCCGCGCCCTGGTCCGCGAGCGGCCGCAACTGCAGCTCGATGGCGGTCATCCTCCCGGTGCCGGTGAGACCGGTCACGAAGACGTTGAAGCCGAGCGACTGGACCGAGAGGCCGAACTCCAGGGCGCGCACCGCGCGGGCCTGGCCGATGATGCCGTGCGACGGCTCGATCTGCGCCGTCGACTCCGCCGGGAGCCACTCCTCGGGGCAGCGCCACCGCAGCTCGTTCGCAGCAAGCTCTCGCGCCATCTCCGACCCCTCCCTCCCAGTCACGAGCCCACAGCCGACAGCTCACAGCTTACAGCGAACGTCCAACGTTGCACGAGCCGGCACGGGGTCCTGTCTTCTGCCGTCGGCTGTGAGCTGTCGACTGTCAGCTGCGTCTCTTCGGCAGGACGAGCGGCACCAGGACCACGGCCGAGAACACCGCGAACGTGACGCCGAGCGACGCCATCCACCCCATGCTCCGCAGACCCGGGTAATGGGTCGTCACGAGCGTCCCGAACCCCACGACCGTGGTCAAGGCCGAGAGCACTACGGCGCGGGCCGTGGCGGCGAGCTGCTCGATCGTCGCCCCTTCGCGCACCCGCTGGATCATGTAGATCGCGTAGTCGCTGCCGACGCCGATCACCATCGTGATCACGAACACGTTCAGGAGGTTCAGGGGGTAGCCCACCACCGCCATGACGCCCAGCGCCCAGAGCACGCCGGTCGCGACCGGGAGCATCGAGAGGAGCGCCGACATGAGCGAGCGCGAGTCCCACCACAGCAGGCCGAGGACGAGGACCAGACCGAGCGAACCGGCGAGCGCCGCGTCCTGCCACACCGTGTGCCGCAGCCGCTGCGATACGAGGTTGACGCCCGTCAGGTGGGCGCCCGGGACGCCCCGCACCAGCGACTCGAGCTCCGGCGGCGCCTCCCGCCGCCATCGGCCCGGCGGGCTGAAGACGTTGATGACCGTGACCACCCCGGAAGCGGTCTTGCGCAAGGAGCGCTCGACGACCTGCTGAACGGGCGTGCCTTGCCAAACGTCGAGCGACACCGGACCTGCGGGCCGCAGCGCCGCCTCGAGCGTCGCGAGCCCGGGCGCGAACGCGGACGGCACGAGCCCCGCCCTCGCGAACGCGCCGTCGAGCTCGTGCCTGACCCGTGCGGGGTCGGTGAGCGCCCGGTGGCCGGCGATCCAGGCGAGCGCGCGCTCCTGGGAGGGTCGCGGGGGGACGAGGTTGGCGACCGACTCGTACGAGGAGATCACCCCCTGTGCCACCAGGGGGTCGAGGCCGGCGGCGAGGCTGTGGACGCGGTCGAGCGCCGTGGCGAGGTCGGGCGCTTCCACGCGGATCATCATCGCGTTGAACGAGAGTCCGAATGCCTTGGAGACCCGCTCCTGCACCGCCACGCCCTGGTTCGACGGCGCGCGCAGGTTGCGCACGTCGTCGTCGAAGCGCAGGAATGCGAGCGCACCCACCGACAACGCCGTGGCGACCGCCGCCGCGGCCAGGACGGCGCGGGCGTTGCGCTCGGCCCAGCCGAGCACCGGAGCGAGGTTGAGCCAGCGTGATGGCGGCACGGCCGGGCGGCCGCGGTCGAAGACCGTCACCAGCGCGGGCAGGATCAGGAACGCGGACACCAGCATGAACACGATGCCGGCGCCGGTGAGCAGGCCGAACTCGCGCAGCCCGGCGAAGCGCGTCGCGAGGAAGGCGAAGAAAGTGCCCACGGTGGTGATCGCACCCAGCATCACCGCGGGTCCGGTGCGGGCGGCCATGACTTCCAGCGCTTCGCCCGGCGGCATTCCCGCGAGGCGGCCTTCGAGGTAGCGGCCGTAGGTGACGATCGTGAAGTCGATCCCGAGCCCGACCAGCAGCGCGGAGAAACCCGAGGTCGCGGAGTTCAGCTCCCCCAGCGTCAGCGCCGCGAAGATGAAGGTGCAGGCGAGGCCCGTGCCGAGCGGCAGGAACGCGTACTGCGCCGTGGCGACTCGCCGGTAGGCCAGGAAGAACAGCACCAGCACGCCCACGACGGACGAGATCGAGTTGGACGCGATGTCCCTCTTGATCAACGTCGCGTCCTCCAACGCGGTACGGTGCCCGCCGCCGATCTCGACCGTCGGCACGTCCCCGGGCTTCGCGTCCTCCCCTTCGGCTGCGGCCCGGCGGACCTTCGCGATCCGGCGCTCGAGGTCGGAGATCATCGCCTGGTCGAAGTCGATGTCCTGCGCCGGCCCCGTCGGCTTGGCCAGGATCAGGACCATCGAGTGGTCCGCGGCCAGGTAGTAGCCGCTCGAGTAATCCACCTTGAACGAGGCCGGTGTGCGGTTGATGCGCGCGAGCAGCAGCGGGAGGAACCCGAGCGGGTCCCGTTCGGCGAACTCCTTGGCCACGATCCCCTGCGGCGTGTCGAGGTCGGCGCGAATGTCCGCGGCGCGCGCCGCGAGCCCGGCCGGCGTGAGGCGATCCCCGAGCGCCGCGAGCCCGTCTGCGTCCAGGAAGAGCACCGCGTGCCGCAGCACGGTCTCCGCGAGCTTCACGGGGTCGTCGATCTGGGCGTCGACGCGCGCGAGGTACGGGCTCGCGCGCAGCTCGACGGCAAGGCTGTCGACGAAACCGAGCGTGGCCTCCAGACGGTCCTCGCCGGCGACGGGCACCGCGACGACCAGCGTGTCGAGCGACCCGAAGTCCTCGAGCACCCGGCGGAACTCGCTCACCACAGGGTCGTGGCGCGGCATCAGGTTGAGCACGTCGGTCTCGAACCTCAGCGTCGTGCCGAGCCACACGCCGGCGACCATGACCAGGCCCGCGCCCGCCAGGACCGTACGCGCGTGCCGGTGGCCGAAGCGAACCAGCGCCCTCGGGACGAGGCCGACGAGCGGGACGCTCACCCCGCCGCTCCGACCACGCGCCGCCAGAACCCCCCGAAGTAGCTGACCAGCGACGCGACGGTCATCGCCAGCGCGACCCAGAGCGCGACCTTCGACAGCATCGACCACTGGCCCAGCTGGAAGTTGATGATCAGCAGCGACACGGCCACGATCTGCGAGAGCGTCTTGAGCTTGCCCCACCAGTTGGCCGCGATCACCACGCCTTGCTGGTGGGCGACGTGTCGCAGGCCGGCGACGGCAAACTCACGGCCGACGATCACGACCACCATCCAGGCGGGAGCCAGACCGAGCTCGACCAACGAGATGAACGCCGCGGAAATCAACAGCTTGTCGGCGATCGGGTCGAGCAGGGTTCCGGCGACGGTCACGGCCTTGGTGCGCCTGGCGATGATGCCGTCGGCGAGGTCGGTCAGGGCGGCGAGCAGGAAAATGGCGAGACCCCAGAACTCGCTGCCGGAGAACCGGGTCAGGAGCACGACCACGAGCAGCGGCACCATCAGGATGCGCGCCATCGTCAGCGAGTTGGGGAGATTCCACATCCGGTGTCCGGTCCCGCGGAGATTGTACCCCGGCGGCCGAGCCTCCGCTGCGCCGGGGGTGGAGGTGCGTACAATGGCGCCGTGATCGCGCCCGTCCTCGCGGCGTTGCTCCTCGCCGCCGATCCCGTCGCCCTCAACGTCGCCGGCGCCCCCGGCGCGGGACCCTACTTCGCGCTGACCTTCGACGCGCACGTCGAGGCCGCCGGCGCAGCGGAGCTGCTCGCGCTGCTGCGGGAGCGCCACGTGCGGGCCACGATCTTCGCCACCGGGCGGTTCGCGGAGTCGTACCCGCTGCTGCTCCGGCAGGCGGCGGCCGACGGTCATGAGATCGGCAACCACACGTTCTCCCACCCCCACCTCACGACGTGGGCCGCCAACCACCGGCACGACACCCTCCCCGGGATGGACCGGGCCCGCCTGCAGGCGGAGCTGCTGCGCACCGCAGCCGCGATCCGTGCCGCGACCGGCCGCGATCCGTCCCGCTTCTGGCGGGCGCCGTACGGCGAGCACAACGCCGCCATCCGAGCGTGGGCCGCGGAGCTCGGCCTGGTGCACGTGGACTGGACGCACGCCGACCACGACGCGCTCGATGCCCTCGACTGGGTCGAGGCGACGGGCACGCGACGCTACCTCGGCCCGGAGGCGATGGCGAGGCGGCTGCTCAACTTCGAGGAGCGCAACGGCGTGGCGCTCGCCGGCAGCATCCTCCTGATGCACCTGGGCAGCGGCCGCCCCGACCAGCCGCTCCTCGAGGCGCTACCGCTCGTGCTCGACGAGACCGACCGCCGGGGGCTCCACCCGGTCCCTGTGGGGGACCTCCTCGCACGGGCGGGCGGCCTCCCCGTGGCGCACCCGAAGGTCATTCCGGCCGGCGCGCCCTGAACCCTCCGCGCCAGGCCCGGCTCGATGCCCACACGCCGACGTGTCATGGCTCACACGACAGACCCGGCCGGATCCCGGTACTCCACGCAGGGGGAAAGAGCCGGGCGCCGACTCGTCCCGCCGTGAGGCCGCTGCGCTTCGAGCGGCCCGAGACCTGGATCACGCCTCGGCGTGGACCTCCTCGACGTACATCTTCTCGAGCAGGTCGGCGTACATCTTCTCCACGACGCGGCGCTTCACCTTGAGCGTAGGCGTCAGCTCGCCGCCGGCGATCGTGAACGGTTCCGCCACCAGGTGGAACTTCTTGACCGTCTCGAATCGCGCAAGGCCCCGGTTGACCTCGGCCACGATCTCGCCGTAGGCGGCGACCACGTCCGGCCGCTCCAGCAGCGGGCGCAGGTCGGCGCTCGGCAGCCCGCGCGTCTCGGCCCAGTGGCGCAGGCCGTCGGCGCTCGGCACGATGAGCGCCACGATGTACGGCTTGCGGTCGCCGAAGAGCACCGCGCTGTCGACGAGCGGCGAGCGGCGCAGCCTGTCCTCGATCGGCTGGGGCGCGACGTTCTTGCCCCCCGCGGTGACCAGGATGTCCTTCTTCCGGTCGGTGATCCGGAGGTAGCCGTCGGCGTCGAGCTCGCCGATGTCGCCGGTCGCGAACCAGCCGTCCGGATCGACGACCGCCGCCGTTTCGTTCGGCTTGTTCCAGTAGCCCTTCATGACGTGGCGCCCCCTGGTGAGCACCTCGCCGTCCGCCGCGAGGCGAACGTCCACACCCTGGATCGCGGGGCCTACCGTGCCCAGCTTGACCCGGGCGAACGGGTTGACGGTGATGACCGGCGAGGTCTCCGTGAGCCCGTACCCCTCGAGCACCTTGACGCCCACGCCGTGGAAGAACTCGGCGATGAAGAGCGGCAGCGGCGCCCCCCCCGAGATCGAAAAGAAGACCCTGCCGCCGAGCGCGGCACGGATCTTGGAGTAGACGAGCAGGTCGAAGAGGTGCCACGCGGGACCGCGCGTGCCCGCCCTCACGCTCTCGAGCGCGACGCGTACGGCGGTGGAGAAAAGCGTGCGTTTGAGCCCGCTCGCGTGTGAGATCTCGTGGTGGATCCGCTCGTAGACCTTCTCGTAGAACCGCGGCACCGCGGTGAAAAGGTGCGGTCGGACGCGACGCATCGCGTCGGCGCTCTCGAGGATGCCGCAGTACGCGATCGTGAGGCCCTGCATGAAGTAGATGTAGTCGATGAACCGCTCGAGGACGTGAGAAAGGGGCAGGAACGCGAGGCCGGTCTCCCCGCTCGGCCACGGCATGACCGCCGACGCGCTCTTCGCGTCGAACACGAAGTTGTCGTGGGTCAGCATGACGCCCTTGGGCTCCCCGGTCGTCCCCGAGGTGTAGATCAGTGTCGCGAGATCGCCGGGATCCACGCGGGCGCGGCACACCTGCAGGAACTCGGACGCCTCCGCGCCGCTCACCGGCACGGTGCACGACGCGAGCGTCCGATCGCCCTCCCCGCCGTCGCCGTCGATGAGGATGACATCCTCGAGCGCCGGGCAAGAGCCGCGGACCTCGCGCACCTTGTCGAGCTGCTCGGGGTTCTCGACGACGATCGCGCGTGCTCCGGAGTCCGCCACGATCCCCCGCACCTGGGCGGGGAGCAGCGTCGGGTAGACAGGGACGCCGATCGCGCCCAGATGCAGCACCGCGAAGTCCACGATGTGCCACTCGGGGCGGTCCCCGCACAGCAGCGCGACTCGGTCGCCCTTCTTGACTCCCAGCGCCGCGAGTCCGCTCGCCAGGCCGGCGACCCTTCGCGCCACCTCGGGCGCCGGCAATCGCCGTTCGCCGCCACCGCGGGCATCCACGAGGGCGGGCGTCGGGCTGGCACCCTGCCATTGCGCGAACACGTCCACGAGCGTCCGTGCGTCATTCATCGCGCCCTCCGTCTCGCCGCTCCAACCCCTCGCTGAGGAGGCGCAACAGCGGTGCCGCCTGCTCCATCAGCGGTCGCGGCCGCGCCGCGAGCACCCATGCGGTCACGAGCTCGTCCACCGCGCCGAACACCGCGCGCGCCGCTACCTCCGCCGGTACGTCGGCGCGGAACCGGCCTGCCGCCACGCCCTCGTCGACGATCGACTGCAGCAACCCGAGGTACTCCGCCACCCGCCCGCGGGCCACCTGCCGGAGGAACCGCCGGCTGTGCCGCAGCTCGATCTGGAAGACGTGCGCCAGGGCGCGGTCGTTCTCGAGGCTCGCGAGGTGGCGTTCCACCACCCGGCGGAGCTTCGCGGCGGGCTCGTCGATCCCCGCCGCCTCCCGCCGCGCGCGCACCAGGAACGCGCCGGCGTGCTCCTCGAGAGCGGCGATCAGGAGGTCCTCCTTCCCCTTGAAGTAGAGGTACGGCGTGCCGTCGGCGACCCCTGCCCGCTGGGCCACCTCGCGCATCCGCGCGCCGGCGTAGCCGCGCTCGGCGAACACCTCGATCGCCGCTCGCAGGATGGCGGCGCGCTTCGCCTCCCGCGACCTGTTCCGCTGCGCCCCCCGCAAGCGCGACCTCCTCGCCTGACTGAATTCCCATTCAGTCTCACAAAGCCGCAAACCCTTGTCAAGCCGCGCCGGTGCTAGCATGTCGCCATGGCGGAGGGCAACGATCCGGCGCTGGAAAGCCTCGTGAACCAGATCGCCCACGACGTCCGCAACCACGCCTTCACGATCGGGCTCCAGTCGGAGATGGGCCAGCGCCGCTCCGCCGCGTTGCCCGAAATCAAGACGCACTTCGACGCCATCCTGAGACAGGTGGACGCGCTGCGCCACTACCTGGACGAGCTGCTGCTCTATGGGCGGCCGGTCAAGCTCGCCGTCGCCGGCGTGGACCCCGTCGCGCTCGTTCGCGAGCAGGTCCAGCGCCTGCAGTTCGGCCGCGACGCCGCCTCTGCGCTCGACATCCGGGTCGAGGCGCCGGAGCCGCTCCGCCAGGCCCGCTGGGACCATCGCGCGGTCGGCCACGCCGTGCAGGCGCTGCTCGACAACGCGATCCGCAGCGCCGAGCCGCCGCCCCCGGTGGTCATCACCGTGCGCGCAGCCGAGGGAGGCGCGACAATCGAGGTGCGCGACGGCGGTCCCGGGATTCCCGCCGACGTGCTGGCCAGGCTCGACGTGCCGATGGCCGTCCGCCGCGCCGGCGGCGCCGGGCTGGGCCTGGCGATCGCGCGGAAGATGGCCGAGGCCCACGGCGGACGGCTCGAGATCGAGTCTGGCGGCGGCGGGACCACCGCCCGCCTCGTGTTGCCGTGGGAGGCGGTTCCTGCCTGAACCCCGGCCCGGGGTGGTCCGCTACGTGGTCCTGCCGGAACTCGACGGGCAGCGGCTCGACCTCGCCGCGGCCGCCCTCTCGGGGCTGTCGCGCCGTCGCGTGCGGGCGCTCGCGGCCGACGGGTGCGTCTGGCTCAACGGCAAGGCCGTACGGATCCTGTCGCGCGTCATCCACCTCGCCGACGTCGTGGACGTCGTCCCCGGCGCCGAGACGCTCGCCGGGCCGGCGGGCACGTCGCTTCACTTGGACGTGATCCACGAGGACGGTTGGATCATCGCCGTCGACAAACCGGCCGGCGTCGCCTCCCAGGCCCCGCGCCGGCGCGGAGAGGGCGAGCTGACGGTTCAGGAGCTCCTCGCGGTCCAGCTCGCGGCGCGCGAGGGCCAGCGCACCGCGGTGTTGCTCATCCACCGCCTCGACCGGCTGACCACAGGCGTGCTGGTGTTCGCCCGCCAGCACGAGGCGGCTCGCGCGTTGGCGCGCACCTGGGCGGCGGGGCGCGCCGACAAGCGGTACCTCACGGTCGTGCGCGGCGACCCCGGGGAGGCGCAACGCACTCTGAGCGGCGCGATCGCCGCGGACCCGAACGTCGCCGGCCGCTTTCGAGTGGCGCGCGGCGGCCGGCCCGCCCGCACCGAGTTTCGACGCCTCGCGACCGCAGGCGGGCTCTCGCTTCTGGAGGTCCACCCGCTCACCGGCCGCACCCATCAGGTCCGCGTCCACCTCGCGGAGGCGGGGTTTCCCGTCGCTGGCGACGCGCTCTACGGGGGCGGCCGCGCCCTCCCCCGGCCGTTGCTCCACGCCTGGCGGCTCAGGCTGCCTCACCCCAGAACCGGCCGCCCCGTCCGCCTCGAGGCGCCGCTCCCTCCCGACATGGCCGCGCTGCTCCGCGAGCACGGCTTCGCGGTGACGCTGCCGCCCTCCTAGGCGCCTGCTCGGAGCCCACTTGAGGCGGCGAGCGGAGGGCTGGTAGGCTGGCGATCTTCGCGATGACCGAAAACCCGCAACTGCGGTCCGGCCCGCACGACCGGAAATCGCGGCTCGAGGCACTGGCCGGCGACGCCTCCGACTGGCTGCTCGTCGCGTACCTCGCGCTGCTCCCGGTCTTTCACCTCCGCCCGTGGAGCCTTCTCGCCACCGGATGCCTCCTCGGCGCGGCCGGACTCGCGGCCGCGGTCGCGGCGAGCCGGCGCGCGGTCGTCGTGCCCGATTCCACGGTCCTCGCCTTCTTCCTGATCTGGGTCGCGCTGTCGGCGCTCTCTGTGTTCGTCTCCGACGAACCCGTCACGAGCGCGCACGAGCTGTTCCGGGTCCCCGCCAAGTCGCTGCTGGTCCTCCTGGTCATCGCGTGCCGGCCGAGCGACGAGGCGCGCCTCCGGCGCGTGGCCGAGGGGCTCGCGGCGGGGGCGGTCGCGATGACCTCGATCTGCTTCGCGCTTTACGCGATCGGCGCGAGGAACCCGTGGGGCGGCATCACCGGCCCCGAGGTCCAGTACAGCGCCGTGTGCATGTTCCTCATCGCGACGGTCCCGTTCGTCTACGCGCTCGCCGAGGAGGCGAGCCGGCTCCGCGTCGTTTGGACCTGTGCGGGCGCGGCCGCGACGGCGGCGATCCTGCTCACGTTCTCTCGCCTGGGGTGGGCCGCGTTCGCGGCCGCCGTCACGGTGTGGCTGGTGATGTCCACGACGGGTCGCGTCCGCCTCGCGCTGACGTTGGGCGTGGCGGCCGTGGTGGCCGCCGTGGCGACGCCGGATCCCGCAGTCATCCTGCGCGTCACCGACACCCCGCGGCTCCTCGGAGAAGCGCACCCGCGCTTCGATCGCTCGGCGCTCAAGCCGATCTCCTGGCACGACATTCTCACGTTGGACGACCGGCTCGAATACGGCTGGAAGCCGGCCGTGGCGATCGCGGCGGCCCATCCGGTCCTCGGCGCGGGGTTCGGTCCGGAGACGTTCGCCCGCCGCAACCGCGGCGGAACCCTCGTCCTCTACCACGAGCACAACGCGATACTCTCCGTCGCGGTGCAGAGCGGCCTCCCGGCCGCGGCCGCGTTCTGCGGCCTTCTGGCCGCGCTGATGGTGGCCCTGACACGGGCGGCGCGCCGGGGCTCGGCCCGATCCGCGTCCGAGCGGCGTCTCGTCCTCGCCACCCTCACCGGAGTGCTCGCAGCCTACGTGCTCAACGGCCTTGGCGAGCCGGCCAACAACGGCAGGATGGGGATCCTCCTCGGCGCGCTGACCGGCCTCGCGGCCGTGCTCTGCCCGCGCAAGCCGCCGCCCGAGCGACCCGGGACGCGCGGCATCCGCGGGTGGAGAGGCTGAGCGCCGTCCCGCGCGGTCGGCGCCGGCCGGAACCCAGCCGTTCGACCGTGTCATGTCCCGGCGCTCCATTCGGGTCGGGCACGGGAGAGCGGGCGGTCGGCCTGGCCACGAGACCCTACAACCTGCGCGTCCTAAAGCGCGGACTCTTCCTTGAGCGAGCGCGTCATGAGCGCCGTGACCGCCGCTTCCGGCGCGAGAGCCCCGTCCAGGATCGCCTCGACCGTGAAGGTGATCGGCATGTCGACGCCTTCCCGCCGGGCGAGCGCCGCGGCGGCGCGCGTGGTGGGAACGCCTTCGGCGACCTCGCGCCCCGCCACGATTTCGCCGAGCCTCTCGCCGCGCCCCAGGCGCTCGCCGACGCTGCGGTTGCGTGAGAGGCTGCCCCGCGAGCAGGTCAACACAAGGTCGCCCATCCCGGCGAGGCCGCGGAAGGTCTCGGCTCGCCCGCCCAAGCGCACCCCCAGGCGCGCGATCTCGTGCAGGCCCCGGGTCAACAGCGCCGCCGTCGCGTTCTGGCCGAGCCCCAGGCCCTCGGCCATTCCCGAGGCGATCGCGACCACGTTCTTGAGGGCGCCGGCGAGCTCGACGCCGACGACGTCGGTCGCGGTGTACAGGCGGAACGCACGGTTGGAGAACGCCGCCTGCAGGACCCGTGAGGCGGCTTCGTCCCGGCCGGCGAGCACGGCGGCGGTCGGCAGGCCGGCCGCGACCTCGCTCGCGAACGACGGGCCCGAAAGCGCCATGAACGCCTCTTCCGGGGTCCCGAGCTCGGCGGCGACCAACTGGTCCATGCGCGCGAGGCTCGCGACTTCGATCCCCTTGCTGGCGGACACCACCGGAGCGCCGTCGGGCAGGTGCGGGCGTAGCTCGCGCAGCACGGTACGGGCGAACTGCACCGGGACGACCAGCACGACCGCCTCCGCCCCCGCGGCGGCCTCGCCGACGTCGGCGGTGACCCGGACTCCGGCCGGGACCTCGGACTCCGGCAGGAAGAGCGGGTTGCGACGGCGCTCGTTGATTCCGGCGACGATCTCCGGTTCGCGCGCCCACAGGACGACCCGGGAACCCGACCGCGCGAAGTGGATCGCGAGCGCGGTCCCCCACGACCCGGCACCCAGGACCGCCACCCTCATCGGCGTTTGTCTCCGAGCCTTGGCTCGTCCCCGCGAACCAGGCGCGCGAGGTTGGGGCGATGCCGCCAGATGACCACGGCGGCGGCGAGCGTCGCGCACAGCTCCACGGCCGCCTGCGGCTGGGCGAGGAAGAAGAACGCGACCGGGAAGACGGCCGCCGCGACGATGCTCGCGAGCGACACGGTCCGGGACGCAGCGAGGACGGCGCCCCACACCACCACGACCACGACCAACGGCTGCCAGGCGAGGGTGGCGAACACGCCCGCCGCGGTCGCCACCCCCTTGCCGCCCGAGAACCTCAACCACACCGGGAAGCAGTGGCCGACCACCGCGGCCACGCCCGCCGCCGCGACCCAGGCGGGGTTGGCGGTCACGGCGCGCATCAGCAGGACGGCGGCCACGCCCTTCCCGATGTCGAGCACGGCGATCGGCGCCGCCACCTTCCAACCTGCGGCTCTCATCGCGTTGGTGGCGCCGACGTTGCCGGAACCGATCCGGCGCACGTCGCCCCGGCCCGCCAGCCTCACCAGCAGCCAGGCGAACGGGATCGACCCGAGCAGATACGCGACGACGAGGGCCGTCTCACGCCCCATCGTCGCCTCCGGCGGCGCCCGGTCCTGCCGGCCATCGCCGCAACGGGGTGTGGATCGCGCCCGCCGGCTTCAGCTCGCTGCTGAAGAGCACCGCTTCGCTCGCCGTGAACTCCGGGAACCGCCACTTCGCGACCTCGATCCGATAGTGTTCGACCGCCTGCACTCCCCATGGACGTTCGAGGCGCGCGAGGGTGAGGTGCAGCGAAAACGGCCGCGCCTCCCGTTCGACGCCGAGGTGCGCGGCCGCCTCGTCAACGGCCGCGGCCCACCGCTCGAGCCCTCCCGCCTCGCCGCCGACCCACGCCACGCGGGGGCGGTGCTCGTTGGGGAAGAACCCGCCGCCGCCGAGGCGAACCCGGGCCGGATCGAGCGCGACGAGGGCCGCCGCGGCGGGTGGGTCGAGGTGGTCCACCAGCGTCGCTGGCCGCTCGCCCAGGAACTTGAGCGTGAGGTGCATCCCTTCGGGGCGGACCCAGCGTGCAGGGGGTTGGTCGCGCTTGAGCCGGCCGAGCCCCGCGGCCAGGACGGCGCGCACCTCGTCCGGCATCTCGACCGCGACGAACAGCCTCATGGCGCCTCGCCGAGCATCCGCCTCACGAGGTCGAGTGCGAAGTTGGCGGTGAGCTCACGGACCATGGCCCGGTCTCCGGGGAAGCGGTGGTGGGCGTGGCGGCCTCCGCGCGGGGTGGCGACCGCGACGTACACGGTCCCGACCGGCTTCTCGGCGCTGCCGCCCGCCGGGCCGGCGATCCCCGTCACGGCCAGACCGCATTCCGCACCGAGCCGGCGCGCCCCCTCCGCCATCGCGCGCGCCGCTTCCGCGCTGACCGCGCCCCGAGCCGCCAGCACCGCGTCGGGCACCCCGAGGAGGGCTCGCTTCAGCCCGTCCGAGTAGGCGACCACGCCGCCCAGGTAGGCGGCGCTCGCGCCCGGGATCGCGGTCAGCTGCGCGCCGATCATCCCGCCCGTGCACGATTCCGCGGTCGCCAGCCGCCACCCGTGTCGGCCCAGCCGGTCCAGGACGACGCCGGCGAGCGAGTCATCGTCGCGGCCGTAGAGGTCTTCGCCGGCCGCGGCGGCGAACGCGGCTTCCATTTCGGCGAGATCGGCCCCGGCGTTCGCCCCGGACGCCGAGAGGACGAGCATGACCTGGCCGCGGGCGGCCAGGATCGTCGCGCGCTCGCGGCCGAAGCGGTCGTACAGCGGCTTCACCCGCTCCTCGACCTGGGATTCGTACACGCCGGCCAGCCGCAGCGTCCGGATCACGATCCCCCCGGCGGCCGCCCAGCGGGGCACGACGTGGCGCGCGAGGATCTGTTCGAGCTCCTGGGGCACCCCTGGGAGAAGGATGAGCGTGCACCCAGCGACCTCGAGCCGCTGACCAGGCGCGGTGCCCACCGGATTCTCGAGCACCTCGGCCCCGGCCACGACGTCGGCCATGCGCAGCGCGATCTCGGGAAGCGGCCGCCCGCGCAGCCGGTAGCGCGCCTGCAGGCGGTCCGCGATCCGCTCGTCGCGGACGAGCTCGCGGTCCAGCGCCCGCGCCACGGCCTCGCGGGTCACGTCGTCCGCGGTGGGTCCGAGCCCGCCGGAGACGACGACGAGCTCGGCGTGGCCGAGCAGCTCGCGGACCGCGGTCGCGATCGATGCGACGTCGTCCTCGACGCACCGCTTCTCCGCCAGGGCGATGCCGCACGGGGCGAGCAGGCGTGCCGTGAGGAGCGAGTTGGTATCCAGCCGTTCGGTGCGGAGCAGCTCGGATCCGATCGCGAGAAACGCCGCTCGCCTGGGCGAGTCCATTGGGGGATTGTAGCCCCCGGAGGCGGACCTCAGGGTCGGCGCCTTCGGACCGAACGGACGCCGGCGAGGGCGCGCCCCCGGGCCCGAGGCCGGCGCGGGCTTGCGCGAAAACGGGACGTGGGTTCAAATGCCGTCGTGGACCGCGACCACCTCGTCGCCTACGTCGACGACCTGCTCGAGTCCGAGTCCCTGCAGGACATCGGCGTCAACGGCCTCCAGGTGGCCGGCCGCCGGGAGGTCGAGCGCGTGGCGACCGGGGTGTCGGCCTGCGCGGCGCTGTTCGCCCAGGCCGCCGAGTGGGGCGCCGACGCCGTGCTCGTTCACCACGGGCTCCTCTGGCGCAGCGAGGAGCCCGCCCGGATCGTGGGTTCGCTGAGCGCCCGGCTGCGGCTGCTGTTCGAGCACGACCTCAACCTCATCGCCTACCACCTCCCCCTGGACCGGCACCCCGCGCACGGGAACGCCGCGATCCTCGCCCGTGAGCTGGGGCTGGAGCAGCTCGAACCGTTCGGCACCTTCGGCGGCGCCGCCCTGGGGTTCGCCGGCGTGTTTCCGGAACCCATCCCGGACGACGACCTGTTCGCCAGGGTTCGGGCCGCGTGCGGCCAGCAGCCCCAGGTATTCCTCGGAGGTCCCGAGATGGTCGCGTCGGTCGGGATCGTGACCGGCGGCGCGCCGGCGGGGTTCGACGAAGCGGTCGCGGCCGGCCTGGACGCCTACATCACCGGCGAAGCGCGCGAGTGGGTGCTGCACCGCGCCGAGGAAGACGGCGTCCACTTCATCGCTGCGGGCCACTACGCGACCGAGCGCTTCGGCGTGCGGTCGCTCGGGGAGTTCCTGGCCAAGCGGTTCGACGTCGAGGTCCGGTTCTTCGACATCCCGAATCCGGTGTGAGTCGGCGATAACGAGATTTGGCTGGCCCGACGGCATCCGAATTGGAGGTCCGCTCCCTCTCCGAGGTGCGCTAACCTAGGGGGCCGGCCGCGTCCGGCGAGGACCACCCCCGGTCCACCGCACCGGGAAAGGAGCTGGCATGGAGATCGTGGAGAGGTCGGTCGCCCGCGCCCCGCAGTCGCCGTTGGATCCCGGGCACCTCCCGTTCGGTCGCACGTTCTCGCCCAACATGTTCCTGGTCGACTGGGACGCGAGCACGGGTTGGCACGACGCACGGATCGTCCCCTACGGGCCCCTCGCTCTGGCGCCCTCCGCCATGGTGTTCCACTACGGCCAGGAGATCTTCGAGGGGCTGAAGGCGTTCCGCCATCCCGACGGGGCCGTGAAGTTGTTCCGGCCGGACCGCAATGCGGCCAGGCTCAACATCTCCGCGAAGCGGCTCTCGATGCCCGAGATCCCGGTCGACCTGCAGCTCGAAGCCATGAGGAAGCTCGTGGCGACCGACCGCGCCTGGGTCCCTCCGGTCCCGGGCGCCCTCTACATTCGTCCCGCGATGATCGCCACCGAGGAGGGGCTCGGCGTCCACTCGTCCAAGCAGTTCCTCTACTTCATCATCACCGGCCCGACCGGCTCGTATTTCGCGGGCGGCAAGAGCACCGTCCGCATCATGGTGGCGCGCGACTGGGTCCGCGCGGCGCCCGGCGGAACCGGCAGCGCCAAGACCGGCGGCAACTACGCCGCTTCCCTGCTCGCCGGCGCGGTCGCGAACCAGAAGGGTTGCGACCAGGTGCTTTGGCTCGACGCGGTCGAACGCCGCCACGTCGAGGAGGTCGGCGCCATGAACCTGATGTTCGTGTTCGACGGCGTCGTCACCACGGCGCCGATCTCGGGCACGATCCTCGCCGGGATAACGCGCGAGAGCATCGGCGTCCTCTGCCACGAGATCGGGCTCCCGTTCGTCGAGCGCGCGATCCACATCGAGGAGGTCTTCCACGGGCTCGCCTCCGGCGACTGCACCGAGATCTTCGGCTGCGGCACCGCCGCCGTCGTGTCGCCGGTCGGGGAGCTCCTGGACGGCGACAAGCTCTACAAGGTTGGCGACGGCAACGAGGGCCCCGTCGCCAAGCGGCTCCACGAGACGCTCACCGGGATCCAGTACGGGACGGCGACGGACACACACGCCTGGATGACGCAGGTCTAGGGGGCGCCTCCGATAGCGGACCATCTGCGTTGTTGGACTTCGGCGGCCAGGATCCTCACATAGCCTCCGGCTATGCTCCGGTCCGGCCGCCTCGTCCGCCTAGCATCTGGCCCACTCTCGGAGGCGCGGCTGCACGCCGTGAGGTGAGGCTCTGCCTCCGGTGGCGCGTTCCCGTTCTTTTCTGTCCCCTGTGCCCGGACCCCGGAGCCCGGAGCCCGGTCTATGCCGAGAGCCGCTCGCGGAGGCGGGCGTAGCCGGCGCGGCTGACCGGGACCTTCGTGCCGTCCGCGAGGACCGCGAGCCGGCTGTCCTTTGCGTACCGCTCGATGCGGACGACGCGTCGCGAGGTTGACGATGAACGAGCGGTGTACGCGCACGAAGCGCGCCGGGTCGAGCCCGGCCTCCAGCTCGGTCAGCGTCTGCTGCTTGACGTGCTCTCGCCCGTTCGAGCGCAGGCAGACGTAGTCGTCGCGCGCCTCGACCGAGTCGAGCGCGTCCACCGGGATCACGTGCACCCGCGCCCCTTCGCGGACCAGGAGCCGGGTGAGCACGACGCTCGGGGGCTGCGCCGCGGCGGCGGCCCTGTCCACGGCCGGGTCCCGCGGCCGGCCGAGGCGCTGCCGCGCGCGCCCGATCGCCTCCCCCAACCGCCCGGGCGAAAACGGCTTGAGCAGGTAGTCCACCGCGTGCACCTCGAACGCGCGTACGGCGTGCTCGTCGTACGCGGTCACGAAGACCACCGCGACCTCCGGACCCGTCAGCTCGAGCACGTCGAAACCGGAGAGGCCCGGCATCTGGATGTCCAGGAGGAGCAGGTCGGGCCGGCGCTCCTCGACGGCCCGGACGGCCTCGAACCCGTTGGCGCACTCGGCGACGATCTCGACCCCCGGCTGCGCGGCGAGGTACTCCCGCAGCAACGCCCGCGCCGGCGCCTCGTCATCGACGAGGGCGACGCGGAGCCCCCGGACCTCGGGGCCCGCGCTCATCACGTGCGCTCCTGGGCCGACCTGGCGGCGGGGCTGGGCGAGGCCGGCAGGACGAGGCGCACCCGGAACACGCCGTCGCGCTGCTGGACCTCCATGGTGGCCTCGGGGCCGTAGAGTGCAGCGAGGCGGCGGCGCACGTTGTCGAGGCCGACCCCCTCGCCCCGGCCGGCCGCCGGCGCGGCGCCCGCCGGGTTCTCCACGATCAGGTGCAGGTTGCGGCCGGAGCAGCTCGCGCCGATGCGGACGGCGCCGCCCTCGACCAGTTGTGCGACGCCGTGCTTGACCGCGTTCTCGACCAACGGCTGCAGCAGGAGCGGCGGGACGGCGCAGTCGCCGGCCGGGGGGCTCACCTGCCGCTGCACCGACAGGCGCGGCCCGAAGCGAGCGCGTTCGATGGCCAGATACCGATCCACGAGCGCGAACTCCTCGGAGAGCGGGATCGTGGCGGCGCCGCCCGCGTGCAGGCTGTAGCGCAGCAGCTCGGCGAGCTCCAGGCACATCTTGCGCGCCGCGACTGGGTCGTTGCCGGTGAGGGCGCTGATCGAGTTGAGCGCGTTGAAGAGGAAGTGCGGGTCGATCTGGGCCCGCAGGGCGCGGAGCTCGGCGTCCTTCGCGAGCACCTCGAGCTCCAGCGCGTTTCTCTCCGCGCGCCGCGCCTCCTCGAACGCCATGAGCAGGTAGTGGAGAGCGGCGGCGAGCGCGTAGAGCACCACGCCGGCGCCCAGGACGATCGGCACGAGCGCCGGGAACCGTGCCCCCGCTCGGGCGAACGCCGGGAACTGCTCCAGGAAGACGACCCAGGTGTCGGCGAGGAACAGCCAGAGCATCGCCGAGAGCGCGGCCGCCACGAGTTGCGTGACGACGATGCCCGCAAACGACGTGGTCTTCGGCGAAGCGCTGCGGCAGGGATACCAGGCCGCCAGGCAGACGAACGCGTAGACCAGGGCGAGGGGGCCCGCGATCACGGCCGCCCCGGCCCACCCCACGCCGACCGTCCGAACCACGGCGGTCAGCAACCCGGCGAGCGGGACCCACGCCGCCAGGTAGGGAACCAGCCTGCCCCGGTAAGCCAGGATCGGGTGCATGGTCTAGTTCTTGACCTCGACGCCGCCCATGATCGCCGTACCGCGGACAACGAGGACCTGACGTCCGTCGCCGCCGGCGTGGAGCGTCTTGTCGTCGTAGCTGCCGAGCAGGGGCGTGCCCTGCACGAGAACGGTCCACTCCTGCGGCACCTTGATCTCGATCCCGCCCCAGAACGCGAACGTCTCGAGCACGGCCTCGCCCCCGGCGATCGCGGCCTGCCGGAGGTCGAGCTCGCAGCCGCCCATGATGGCCGTGAGGTCGCCGCCGCGGAAGTCCTGCGACACGCTGCGGCGCCGGACGCCCCCGAGCATGGCGAACGCGCTCACCGTGGAGGCGGCATCGGCGGGGCGGGCCTCGGATCGGTCCGGCCCGGCGAAGGGTCGCTCCCAGGTGGGGGCCGCGGCTCCACCGGCGCCACCACCGGGCGCGGCGCCCGGGGCGACCGGATCGGGGCCCGCTGACGGAGGTGTCGCTCCGGAACCCTGGTCGCCGGCGATCCAGACCGCGCGGCCGCCGCGACTCCCGCCGCGCCCCGGCCCTGCCAACGCCCGCCACACGATCGAGGCACCGAGGAGCACCAGCAGCAACGGCCAGAAGTCCCAGACCTGGTATTCGATCAGGTCGAGGTTCGAGAGCAGGATCCACGTTCCCACCACGAGGAGGACGACGCCGAACCCGCGGCCGTGGCCTCCCCGCGGCTCGATCACCCTACCCAGACCGACCGCGATCAGGATGATCGGCCAGTACTCCCAGTACCTGCCGGCGTTCACGTAGCCCAGCTTGTCGAGCGTGAACAGGACGCCCAGCGCGAGGAGCACCAGGCCCAGCACCACCCTGGGACCGTCGCGACGCACGTGCCCGATCGCCATCTCCGCCTCCCGACCCGGCGGCCGCCACGGCCCACCGGTTGCGGACAACGATACGCCTTTGCGACCGAGCGGTTTGCGCGATTTCGGCCAACGGCGGCCGGGCACCGGCCAACGGCGGCACCGCGACCGTTCAGCCCTCCAGGGCGGCGGCGATCTCGCGGGCGACGGCCTCCATGCTGAACGGTTTTTGAAGGAAGCGGACGCGCCCGCTCGCGAGCTCGGCGCGCACGGCGACGTCCTCGGCGTAGCCCGACATCAGGATCACTCGGAGCGCCGGCATGCGGCCCTGGAGGGCTCGGGCAACGTCTCCACCCGGGATGCCGGGGAGCCTGAGGTCGGTCAGCAGCAGGTCGAACTCGGCCGACCCGGCGACGGCGAGCGCGTCCTCGCCGCTGCGCACCGCCGTGACCCGGTAGCCGAGCATTCCGAGCGCGGCCTCGAGCCCTTCCCGAGCGGCATCTTCGTCCTCGACCACGAGGATGCGCCCCGCGCGCGAGGCGCCGGACCCGGCGCGCGGCGCCGGAGCCGGCCCGTGCCCCGCGGACGGCAGCAGCACCCGGAACGTCGTGCCCTCCCCGGCCGCCGAGACGACCTCGATGCGGCCGCCGTGGCTGGTGACGATGCCGTGGGCCACGGCGAGGCCCAGGCCGCTTCCGCCGGGCTTCGTGGTGAAGAACGGCTCGAACAGGCGCTCTCGGGCCTCCTCGGGGATCCCGGCGCCGGTGTCCTGCACCTCGAGCGAGGCGAAGCCGCGATCGGGCCCTGCGGTTCGGATCGAGAGCCGGCCACCGTCGGGCATCGCGTCGATCGCATTGACCACGAGGTTCGCGAGCACCTGCTCCAACTGGTTGCGATCGCCGTCAACCGGAAGCGCCTGCGCCCCCGGCTGCAACTCGAATCGCACCGCCGCCGGAACGAGCGTGGAGACCAGGCCCTCGGCCCCTTCGACGACCTCGTTGAGGTCCAACCTCTCGCGCCGGAGGACGTCGCGGCGGGCAAACAGGAGAAGCTGGCGGGCGTGCCGCGCACTGCGCTCGATCGTGTCCTCGAGCTGGCGCAGCGCCGTTCCGGCAACCCGCGGATCCGCGTTCCCGGCGGCGAGCACGTGCGTCGTCGCCAACATCGCCTGCAGGTCGTTGTTGAACTCGTGGGCGACCCCGCCGGCGAGCACGGCGACGGACTCCATCCGCTGCGCCTCCTGCAGCCTGGTCTCCAGGCGCGTCTGCTCCGTGACGTCCCGGCCCACCGCCTGGAACTCGGCGGGCGACCCCTGAGCATCCGCGATGACGCGGAAGCTCCAGGCCACGATTCGCGCCTCCCCGTCAGCCGCATTCAACTCCATCCGGAGGTGGCCGACCGGGCTGCCCGGTCCGAGCGAGGCCAGCAGGCGCTGCATCGCCACCCGGTCATGGTCGGGGCACGGGAGCGCGAACCTCGACCCAACCAGCGCCTCTCGGTCGCGCCCGAAACAGCGGCAGAACGCCTCGTTGGCGAACGTCAACGTGCCGTCGGTCCGGTACCTGCAGATCAGCTCGGTCTGGTCCTCCACCACGGCCCGGTACTGCTCCTCGCTCCGCGCCAGGGCGTCCTGGGCGCGCCGCCGCTGGACGGCGGCCGCCACCTCCCGCGAGACGAAGGTGAGGATGTCCAGCTCACGCTTCCCGTAGCGGGTGCCCTCCGCGTAGGTCTGGACGACCACCGCCCCGATCGCCTCGCCGCCGTCGAGGAGCGGCACGCCGACCCAGTCGATCGAGGGCGTCCCGGTCGGTTCGACGTCCCCATGCGCCACGAGCGCCTCGAACACGGTGGGGGTGGCGAGCAACGGACGGCCGGTGCGGATGACGTATTCGGTCAGTCCGCGACCCGGGGTCCGCGCCGCAGGGGTCGCATCCGCCTCGTCCACGAAGTACGGGAACGTGATCACGCCCGCGGCCGGGTCGTGCAGCGCCACGTAGAAGTTGCGCGCATCCATCAGGCGCTCGACGACCGCGTGCACCGACCGGAGCAGCTCGCCGAGGTCTCTGGCCTCGTTGGCCGCCTGGGACACGTGCAGGACCGCCGCCTGGAGCGCCTCGGCCTGCCGGCGCTCGGTGATGTCCCGCATCATCGCCGTGAAGAACACCTGCCCCCCGGCCTTCCAGCGGGCGAGCGAAAGCTCGACGGGCAGCTCGCTGCCGTCGCGTCGCAGCGCCACCATCTCGACGGTTCTGCCGCTCAATCGCGACTCGCCGCTGTCGGCGACCCGGAGCAGGCCGCGGCCGTGCGCCTCGCGAAATCGCTCCGGCACCAGCTCGACGACGTTGCGGCCCGCGGCCTCCTCCGCGGTGTACCCGAGGATCCGTTCGGCGGTCGCGTTCCAGAACACGATGGTGCCGCGCTCGTCGGTGGTGACGATCGCGTCGTTCGCGGTCTGGACGACGGAGCGCAGGCGTCCCTCGGCGGCACGCAGGGCGTTGTTGGCACGTACGACCTCGAGGTGGTGCCGGCCCTGAGCCCGGAAGTAGAAGGCGAGCATCGCGGTCAGCAGCAGACCGCCGGAGAGGACGGCGCGCCCCTGCCACGGCAGGTGGGGTAACCCGCTCCCCTTCTCGGCGGTCTCGACGAGCCCGAAGATGGCGAACGACACGACCACTCCGAGGACCAGGGTGATCAAGGGGGGGAGCCGGCCCTCCGCAGCCACAGCCGTCGACCCCACGGCGGACAGCAGGCCGAGCGCCAGCGTCATGAACGCCAGCGAGGTGGGCAGGGCGACGGGCGCCACCGGGCCGCCGTACAGGATGGGCACGCCCAGCCAGTAGCCGGACGAGACGATGACGCCGCCCGCCAGCACCAGCGCCGCAACCGCAGCCGCAGCCTCGTGGGCACGCCGCAAGCGGGCTGCCGGGACGATCACCAGAAGCAAGGCGGCGCAGGCCAGGATGAGCAGCACGGCCGTCACGGGCGACATCAGGCCGCGCCTGGCTGCCGCCCAGCCTGCCGCGGTGATGGGGCGCGCGCTGCGGTACGCCTGCACGGCGCGAACCGTCGAGTGCGCCAGGAGTACGGCCACGACGGCGGCTGCAGCCGTTGCCAGTGCGGACAGGCGGCGCCCGGGCCGCACGATGACGCTGGCGCCCAGGGGGGTGGCGAGCGCCAGGAACGCCAGCGCGGTCGCCGGCGCGATCGGGAAGAACACCGGGCCGAACGTCGTCAGGGTCGGAACGTCCAACAGCCAACCTGCGATCCCGGCAACGGCGAGCGCGGCGGTGGCGCCCGCGCACAGACCTACCAGGAGCCGAGAACGCCCCCCGACCGCCGCTTCAGGCCCAGTGGTCGTCGACATGCGGTCCCTCGTCACCTCACGCGCCCGAGGCGACCTTCCGGTGCCTGCGCTCAGGTCCCTTCACGCCAGCTCGCCAGGTAGGTCGCCTGCTCGGTGGAGAGCGTGTCGATCGCGAGACCCATCGTCGCGAGCTTGAGGCGCGCGATCTCGCGGTCGAGCTCCACCGGCAATCGATACACCTTGGGGGCCAGCCCCTTGCCGTTCGCCACCAGGTGCTCCGCCGCCAGCGCCTGGTTGGCGAACGACATGTCCATGACCGCGGCCGGGTGCCCCTCGGCTGCGGCCAGGTTGACGAGCCGTCCCTCGGCGAGCAGAAAGACGGTCCGTCCGTTCTTGAGGCGGAAGCCTTGGACCGACGGCCGCACGTCGTACACCTCGGTCGCCAGCGAGCGCAGGCCGGGGAGGTCGATCTCCACGTCGAAATGCCCGGAGTTGGCGAAGATCGCGCCGTCCTTCATGACGTTCACGTGCTCGGCAGTGATGACCTTGCAGTCCCCCGTCACCGTCACGAAGACGTCGCCCAAACGGGCGGCCTCGGCCATCGGCATCACGGAGAACCCGTCCATCGCCGCCTCGAGCGCCTTGACCGGATCGACCTCGCACACCACCACCCGGGCACCGTGGCCGTGGGCGCGCATGGCGACCCCGCGCCCGCACCATCCATACCCCGCCACGACGAACGTCAGCCCGGACAGCAGCACGTTGGTGGCGCGCAGGATCCCGTCCACCGTCGACTGCCCCGTCCCGTACCGGTTGTCGAAGAGATGCTTGGTGTCGGAGTCGTTGACCGCGACGACGGGGAAGCGCAGCACGCCGTCGCGCTCCATCGCGCGCAGCCGGATCACCCCGGTGGTGGTCTCCTCGGTGGACCCGAGCACGCCCTCGATCAACGCCCGCCGCCCGTCGTCGCCCAGGCCCGCGGCGAAGGCCCGCACCTCGGCGTGGGCCCCCTCGAGCTCGCCCCTCGCCACGAACAGGAGCGAGGAGACGAGGTCCGCCCCGTCGTCCATGGTCAGCGTCGGCTTGAAGTCGAGGCACGCGCGGATATGGCTGTAGTAGCGTCCGCTGTCTTCGCCCTTGACGGAGAACACCGGCACCCCGTGCTCCGCCACGAGCGCGGCCGCCACGTCGTCCTGGGTCGAGAGCGGATTGGAGGCGCACAGCCGGACGCCCGCGCCCCCGGCCACGAGCGTCCGGATCAGGTTCGCGGTCTCCGACGTGACGTGGAGGCACGCGGCGACCCGCTGGCCGGTGAGCGGCTTCTCGCGCGCGAACCTCTCGCGGATGGAGGCGAGCACCGGCATGTGACGGTCGGCCCAGGCGATTCGGCGGGCGCCCTGGGCGGCGAGACCGAGGTCGAGGACATCATGGGGAGGCAGCGCCATCGGATCCTCCGGCGGCGCCCGACGTTCGGCAGGGCGCAGCGCACGGCGGATCGTACCTTGCCGGTGGGGGAACCGCCACCATTCAACCAAAGGGGGGCGGCTCAGAGACGCAGGGCGACGGCCACGCCGTCGCGCACCGGGAGGATCGTCGTCACGAATCCCGGATGCGCGAAGATGCGGCGCGTGAACTCCCGCACCCCCGCGGTCGCGGCCGAGCCGTCGTCCCGCCCGGGCAGGACGCGCCCGTGCCAGAGGAGATTGTCCGTGATGAACAGCCCGCCGGGCCGCAGGCGGTCATGGGCGAGCTCGACCGCGGCGGGATAGCCTTCCTTGTCGATGTCGTTGTAGATGACGTCCCACTCCCCGCCGACGCGGCGCAGCGCTGAGCACGCTTCCTCGCGGTGGTAGCGAACCCGCCGCCAGAGACCGGCGCGGCCGAGGTAGTCGCGCGCCAGCGCGATGTTGTCGTCCGACAGGTCGGTGCAGTGAACGACGCCTCGGCCGCCCACCGCCCGGGCGAAGAAGAGCGCCGAGTAGCCGTAGCCCGACCCCAGCTCGAACACGCGGCGGGCGCCGATCGCCCGCGCCAGTTGAAAGAGGAGACGCCCGACCAGCGGGCCCACGATCGGAAACCGGCGCTGCCGAGCCAGCGCTTCCATCTCCGCGCGCACCGGGTCGTCGCTCGCGTAGAGCGCGTCGAGGTAGGCGTCGACATCGGGGACGGTCACGGCCGTCATCGCAGCCTCCGCGGCGGTCGCGAGCCGGTGCAGGCTCCGGGCAACGCTGGGGTTCCGCCCACCTGGGCAACGCGTCGCGCGGGCGACCATTCCGGCCGGCCGCGGCGGCGGCGGGCGCTCAGCGAGAACACCGGCGGGCCCGGGCTCGTATATCGATTCGTGGGGACCGAAGCGACCGTGATCGCCGTCGAGGGGCTCACCAAGGAGTTCCGCCACTGGCGCCGGCGCCTGCGGGCGCTCGACGGCGTCGACCTCGAGGTTGGCCGGGGCGAGGTCTTCGGCCTGCTCGGCGCCAATGGAGCGGGCAAGACCACGCTCGTGAAGGTGCTGCTCGGACTCACCCGGCCCTCCGAGGGGCGGGTGCGGGTGCGCGGCGTCGACCCCCGCCGGCCGGCGGCACGCCGCCGCGTCGGCTACCTCCCGGAGGGGCACCGTTTCCCCGGCTACCTCACCGGTGAGGCGACCTTGCGCCTGTTCGGCCGCCTCGCGGGAGTCCCGGAGGGCGTCCTCGGCGCCCGCATCCCGGAGCTCCTCGAGCTCGTCGGCCTCCACGACCGCGCCGCCGATCGCGTCGGGCGCTACTCGAAAGGGATGACCCAGCGCCTCGGGCTCGCGTCCGCCCTGCTCGACCGGCCGGACCTGCTCTTCCTCGACGAGCCCACCGACGGCGTCGACCCGGTCGGCCGCCGGCAGATCCGCGACATCCTGCTCGCGACCCGCGGCGAGGGAACCACGGTGTTCATCAACTCGCACCTCCTCTCGGAGGTCGAGCGCACGTGCGACCGCGTCGCAATCCTCGACCGCGGGCGCGTCGTACGCCAGGGCACGATCGCCGACCTCACCACGCCGAGCCACCGCTACCGCCTCCGCCTCGCCGAGGGGCAGGTCGTGCCGCCGGAGCGCCTGGCCGACGAGGGCCTCCACGTCGTCGCCAGCAACGGCTGCGTGGAGCTCGACGTGCCCGACCTGGCGACGTTGAACCGCCTGGTCGACCGTCTCCGCGCCGATCGGCTGCTGATCGCGGAGGTCAGCCCGCTGCGGACGGCGCTCGAGGACGTCTTCATTCAGGTCGTCGAGGGCGAGGAGCACCCCACGGCCGTCTCGGACCACGGACCACGGACCACGGACCACGACTCCGGGGGTGGCCGGTGAAGACCTGGGCCCTGGTCGTGGACACCTGGCGCGAGGCGCTGGCCCGCTACACCCTCCTGGGCTTCCTCGTTGTCTCGTCGCTGTTCCTCGTGGTCCTCACGTTCGCCCTCAACCTCGACATCGTGGACGGGACGCTCGCTGCCGGAACGCTGTTCGGCAAGGCGTTCGAGGTGCCCGGGAAGGGGCCCGCCATCGACACCGTGGTGACGACCGCGCAGTCGGTGTTCGCGGGGATGCTCTACGTGCTTGGCGTCTTCCTGGCGGTGTTCGCGACCGGCTCGCAGGTCCCCAACCTGCAGCACCGCGGCACGGTCGACCTCTACGTGACGCGGCCGATCGGGCGCACCCACCTGCTCCTCGGGCGATTCCTGGGTGCGGTTACCCTGGTGACCGCCAACCTGATCTTCCTGTGCGGCGGCGTGTTCCTCATAATCTCGCTCAAGACCGGGGTGTGGAACCCCCGCTTCCTGCTCGCCAGCGGCCTGATCCTGGTCGTGTTCCTGGCGTATCTCGGCTTCATGTACCTGGTCGGGGTGCTCAGTTCGTCAACGCCGCTAACGATCATGCTGCCCTACGCGCTCTACCTGCTCTCCGTGCCGCTCGCCGGTCACCGCCGCATCGCGGCGGTCATGGACTCGCGCCTGGCCGCGGGCGTGGTGCACACCCTGTACTGGATCTTCCCCAAGACCGCCGAGATCGGCCGCGATCTGACCGGCTACGTTCTCGGACGTGCAACGCCGTCGTTGACCCCACTGGCGACGACCGCGGCCTTCGGCGTCGTCTGCCTGGCCGCCGCGGTCGTCGCGTTCAACCGCAAGAGCTTCTAGGAGGCGAACCATGAAGAGATTGCTCATCGTGCTGCTGCTCACCGCCCTGGCGGCGCCCGCCGCTCTCGCGGCGCCGCCGACCGCCGCCGAACTGCTGCGGCTCGTGCCCGACGGCGCTCAGGCCGTGGTGGCGGTGGACAGCGCCGCGCTGCGCGCCCACCCGCTCGTCCAGACCTGGCTGCTCCGCCAACACGCGTGGGCTGCGACCGGCAACGACCTCGAGCGGTTCCTCCGCGACGCCGGCCTGGACCCCGTTCGCGACGTCGACGTGATCGTGGTCGCGGCGGTCGACGCCGGCGACACGACGGCCGGTGTCGCCCTGCTCGCCGGCCGCTACGACCCCGCGTCGCTCGGCGCCGCGCTGGTCAGGCGCGGGGCGCGGGCCCTTGCGATCGCCGGCACGCCGGGGTATCAGCTACCGGACTCGGCCTGCGACGGCGGTCGGGCCGTCGTCCTCGTGCAGCCGTCGGCGGATCTCGTCGTCGTCGGGGATCAGGCCACGGTGGCCAAGGCGCTCGGCCAACCCCACCCGATCCCGTCTCTCGTCGCGGCGGAGGTCGCGGCCGGGCGTCTCGACACCCGGGCGCCGTTCTGGATGGTCGCCAACGTCCCAGCCAAGGTGCGCCACCAGGCGAGCGATGTCTCCGGACGGGTCCGGAGCGAGGCCGGCGACGCCGTGCGCGGCGTCGTGCTTGCCTCGGGGACCGTCCAGCGGGTGATGGCCCAGGCGCATCTGGACGACGCCCTCAGGCTTTCGGTTGCCGCGCTTGCCGACACACCCGAGAACGCGGAACTGCTCCGTGACGCCCTCAAGGGCGCCCTCGCCGTGACGAGGCTGCACGTTCAGGATGCGGCGCCCGACCTCGTCGACGTCCTGCGGGGCGTCGAGCTGGGCGTGGACGGCACCGCGGTCACCGGCAAGGGCGCCATCTCGATCGCGCTGCTCGAGAAGCTGGCGGCCGAGCACGGCGGCGGCGGGCACGGCCACGAGCTGTAGCGATCCAACGTCGGCCGACGGAGCCGCCGAACGGGCGGCTCCGTCGCGTTCGCCCGACGCGGTGAACGGTTCCAACCTCCTCGCCGGCGCGGTATGATCTCAGGAGCGGGACCCATGATGATCCGTCCGCGGACGCCGCGCCGCTCCGGTGAGCGACAGTTCGGATGGGGGATCGATCCCCCCCGGTGGCCGGGCCCTGCCTGGCGTGGGTGGAGCGAGACGTGAGCGAGCCGACACCGGCCGGGATGACGGCGCTCGTCCTCGAGCCCAACCTCCACCTCAGGCAGATCCTCGTCCAGGCGTTGCGGTCGCGCGGCCACGCGATCACCGTCTGCGAGGACGCCGAGACCGCCTGGGAGGCGTACCGCCTGGCGCACCACCCGCTCGCGCTCTTCGCCGTCGAGCCCGACGCCGGAGGAACGGAAGACCTGGCTCGGCGTATCCGCGGCGTCTCGGGCGGCGGTGAGTGCGTCGTCCTCATCATTGGCGGGCGGCGCGCACCGCGCGGCCTCCTCCCGCTACTCGACATCGCCGACGACGTCCTCGTGAAGCCGTTCAAGACCGATGCGCTCGAGCTCCGGCTCGCGGCGGCCGAACGGCTCGCCGCGGAGCGCGCCAGGCACGCGGTGACCGAGGAGGCGCGGCGGGCGCTCGAGGCGCGCGTCGCGATCCTCGAGGAGGGAGCCTCGGCCGGCGCCGCCGCGACCGGCACGGCGGCTCCGTCAGCCCCGGGCCCAAACGGCCAGGCCCATGCGCCGGCGGCGGCCGGAGGGCGCCTGCGGCGGTTCGCAGCCGGCGCGTTGCGCGCGTTCCGCGGCGGAGGGCCGACGCCCGGCTCGCTGTCGCCCGTGGCGGCCGGTTCCGCCGGGGCCGGCACCAGCGTTGAGGGATCAGCGGCGAGCACGGAGGCGAGCGACGCCGCTACGATGCCCGCGGCCGTTGCGGTCGCCCCCGCCTCGAGCGGACCCGAGACGGAGTCCGATGGCCGGCATCGGCCCGGCAGCGACGCGGGCGCACCCTTCCAAGGTGCCTCCGCAGGCGGCCGGCCCGGCGCGCCCGTGCCGCAGAGCGCCTCCGAAACCGCAGAGCTGGCAGGCACGGACGCGCTCACCGGCCTCCCGAACCGCGCGAACCTCATGGAACGCCTGGGTCGCGCGCTCGCCGGCAGCCGCGCCGGCGACGGCCGCATGCCGGCCGTGCTCTTCCTCGACCTGGATCGGTTCAAGAACATCAACTACTCGCTGGGGCACACGGTCGGCGACCAGATGCTCGTATCCGTGGCCAGCAGGCTCCGCGCGTGCCTCCCGTCCGCCGGAACCCCCGATTCGCTCAGCCCTACGATCGCCCACGTCGGCGGCGACGAGTTCGCGGTCCTCCTGGAGGGGGTCACCGACGTGAACGACGCCGTGCGCACCGCGAAGCGCATCCAGGACGAGTTGCAGGCGCCGTTCGACGTCGGCGGCAACGAGGTCTTCACCAGCAGCAGCATCGGGATCGCGGTCGGCACGCCCGACTACGAGCGTCCGGAAGACCTGCTCCGGGACGCCGATACCGCCATGTTCCGCGCCAAGGCCGTCGGCAAGGCGAGCTACGTGGTGTTCGACGCCGGCATGCACGCGCGTGCCGTCTCCCTCCTCAAGCTCGAGACCGAGCTCCGCCGCGCCGTCCAGCGCGAGGAGTTCCGGGTCCACTACCAGCCGATCGTCGAGCTCGACACCGGCCGCATCGCCGGGTTCGAGGCGCTGGTGCGCTGGCAGCACCCGGACGGCGAGCTGCTCCTCCCGAAGGAGTTCCTCGCGGTCGCCGAGGAGACCGGCCTGATCATCGCGATCGACCGTCAGGTGGCCCGCGACGCGTGCAAACAGCTTCGCACCTGGACCGGGCAGTTCCGGCGCGCCACCCCCCTCACGGTAAGCGTGAACGTGTCCGGCGTAGGGTTCATGCGCCCCGACATGATCGTGGAGATCGACCGCACGCTGCGCAACTACGGCGTCTACGGCCGCTCGCTCAAGCTCGAGATCACCGAGAGCGTGATCATGGAGCACGCGAGGTACGCGGCCGACCTGCTCGCCCAGCTCAAGGCGCTCGACGTCAAGCTCTCGATCGACGATTTCGGGACAGGCTACTCGTCGCTCTCCTACCTGCGACGCTTCGAGATCGACACCCTGAAGGTGGACAGCTCGTTCGTCTCCCGCATGGACACCGACGAGGAATCGTGGGAGATCATCCGGACCATCGTCACCCTGGGGAACAACCTCGGAAAGAACGTCGTGGCCGAGGGGATCGAGCGCGGCAAACAACGCGAGCTGCTCCTGGCCCTGCGCTGCAAGTACGGGCAGGGTTTCTTCTTCTCGCGCCCGGTGGATGCCGAGGCGGCAACGGCCCTGCTCGCCGCCGATGGCCGCGGCGAGAGCCTGCTCAAGACCTGAGCCGAGCCCTCCCCGAAAAAGCGAAGGCCCCACGCTTGCGCATGGGGCCTTCATACTTCCCGGCGGCGACCTACTCTCCCGGACGGTTACCCGCCAAGTACCATCGGCCCAGAGAGGCTTAACTTCCGTGTTCGGAATGGGAACGGGTGTTTCCCTCTCGGTATGGCCACCGGAAAAACTCACCAACTTTCACAACCCAATCGGGCTCCAAAGCGTCTACGCAAGAAGAAGGGTAATGTATGGTCAAGCCGCACGGCCGATTAGTACGGGTCAGCTACACGCATCGCTGCGCTTCCACCTCCCGCCTATCAAACTGGTCATCTACCAGAGGCCTTAAGGGGCTTTCGCCCGGGACACCTCATCTTGGAGTTGGCTTCCCGCTTAGATGCATTCAGCGGTTATCCGTTCCGGACGCAGCTACCCAGCGCTGCCGCTGGCGCGACAACTGGTACACTGGAGGTCCGTACGTCCTGGTCCTCTCGTACTAAGGACATCTCTCCTCAAGTGTCCTCCGCCCACACCAGATAGGGACCGAACTGTCTCGCGACGTTCTAAACCCAGCTCACGTACCGCTTTAATCGGCGAACAGCCGAACCCTTGGGACCTGCTTCAGCCCCAGGATGCGATGAGCCGACATCGAGGTGCCAAACCCCGCCGTCGATGTGAACTCTTGGGCAGGATCAGCCTGTTATCCCCGGCGTACCTTTTATCCGTTGAGCGACGGCCCTTCCATACGGGACCGCCGGATCACTAAGCCCGACTTTCGTCCCTGCTCGACTTGTTGGTCTCGCAGTCAAGCTCCCTTGTGCCTTTGCACTCTGCGGCTGGTTTCCAATCAGCCTGAGGGAACCTTTGGGCGCCTCAGTTACAGTTTGTGAGGCGACCGCCCCAGTCAAACTACCCACCTGCCAGTGTTCCCGGGCCGGCTTCACGGCCCTAGGTTAGAACCTCGGAGCAGTAAGGGTGGTATCTCACCGACGGCTCCACCGAAGCTGACGCCCCGGCTTCACAGCCTCCCACCTATTCTGCACATACAACACCAAGGTCCAGTGACAAGTTGTAGTAAAGGTGCACAGGGTCTTTCCGTCTTGGTGCGGGTAACCGGCATCTTCACCGGTACTTCAGATTCGCTGAGCCCCCCGCGGAGACAGCGCCCAGATCGTTTCGCCTTTCGTGCAGGTCGGAACTTACCCGACAAGGAATTTCGCTACCTTAGGACCGTTATAGTTACGGCCGCCGTTTACCGGGGCTTCAGTTTAGAGCTTCTTCCCGCTTGCGCGGGAATGACCCCTCCCCTTAACCTTCCGGCACCGGGCAGGCTTCACACCCTATACGTCCGCTTGTGACGTTTGCAGAGTGCTGTGTTTTTAGTAAACAGTCGCCTGGGCCTTTTCACTGCGACTCTCCGCCGCTTCGACCGCGAGGGTCTACACGGCAAAGAGCACACCTTCTCCCGAAGTTACGGTGTAATTTTGCCGAGTTCCTTCACGGGGGATCACTCAAGCGCCTCGGGATACTCTCCCTGCCTACGTGTGTCCGTTTCCGGTACGGTCACCCTGCCCTCTCCTTAGAGGTTTTTCTCGGCAGCGTGGAATCAGTCGCTTTGCGGCCTTGCGGCCTCGATATCGCGTCTCGGCGTTAAGGGACGGCGGATTTGCCTACCACCCCCGCCTACTCGCTTCAAACTGGACATCCAATGCCAGTCCGACCTATCCTTCTGCGTCACCCCATCGTAATAACGAGGGCACAGTGGTGCAGGAATGTTAACCTGCTTCCCATCGGCTACGCCGTTCGGCCTCACCTTAGGGACCGACTGACCCTGAGCGGATTGACCTTGCTCAGGAAACCTTAGGCTTCCGGCGAGCAGAGTTCTCGTCTGCTTTGTCGCTACTTGTGCCGGCAGAGTCACTTCCATGCAGTCCACCAGTCCTTACGGTCTGACTTCATACCACATGGAACGCTCCCCTACCAACTCCAGGACCCTCAGGTCCTGAAGATCCGCAGCTTCGGTGGACAGCTTGAGCCCCG
>CAVSFK010000010.1:0-72500 GCA_963727275.1 uncultured Acidobacteriota bacterium | reverse complement strand
ACCGGGACCGTGCGTTGGACGACGATCGGCCCGCTGTCGCAACCGGCGTCGACCAGGTGCACCGTGCACCCGGAGACCTTGGCCCCGTGCACCCAGGCCTGCCGCTGCGCATCCAACCCCGGGAAGGCGGGCAGCAGGGCGGGGTGAACGTTCACGATGCGCTGCGCAAAGTGCGCCACGAAGTCCGCGGAGAGCAGCCGCATGTAGCCGGCGAGACAGATCCACTCGGCGCCCGCCTCCCGCAACGCCGCGATCACGCGCCGCTCGTGCTCGTCGCGCTCGAGACCCTTGGCCGGCATCGCGAGCGCGGGCAGGCCGCGCTCCCGGGCCCTCTCCAGCCCCGGGGCGTCGGCTCGGTTGGAAACGACCACGACGATCTCGGCCGGCACCTCGCCGCGCGCGCAGGCGTCCGCGAGCGCGACGAGGTTGGACCCCCGCCCCGACAGCAGCACCGCGATCCGGGTCATGCCCGCCACCCACCCTCCCCGGGGACCGGGATCCGGGGACCGGGAACCGAAACAGCGAATCCGGAGGGTCGTGTGGCCGCGGGTCGCTGATTCTCTCGGACCCCGGACCCCGGACCCCGGACCCCGGTCTCTTCAGGCATGCCGCCCTCCGACGAAGCGCACACCGCTGCCGGGCACGCAACGGCCGATCAGCCACGCCGGGCCCGCGGCGGCAAGCCTCTCGAGCACCTTGTCGGCCGACTCGCTCGCCACGACCAGAATCAGTCCGACGCCGAGGTTGAACGTCCGTCGCATGTCGTCCTCGGGAACGCGACCCGCCTCGCGGATCAGGCCGAACAGCCGCGGCTCGTCCCACGATGCGCCGGCGATCTCGGCGCCCACGCCCGGAGGCAGCGCCCGGGGCAAGTTGTCGGGGATGCCGCCGCCGGTGATGTGAGCGGCGCTCTTCACCAGGCCGTCGTCGAGGAGGGGCGCGACCGCCGCCAAGTACGACCGGTGCACGGCGAGCAGCGCGTCGGCGACCGTCCGCCGGAGCTCCGGCACCGTGTCGCCCGGGGCGAGCCCGAGGACCTCGAAGAACACTCGGCGGGCGAGCGAGTAGCCGTTCGTGTGCAGGCCGGTCGAGGGGAGCGCGAGCAGCAGGTCCCCGGGAACGACGCTGGCGGCGCGCAGCAGGCGGTCGCGCCTGCACGACCCGACGATGAACCCGGCGAGGTCGTACTCGCCCGGTCTGTAGAACCCGGGCATCTCGGCCGTCTCGCCGCCGAGCAGCGCGCAGCCGTTGGACCTGCAACCGCGGGCGAGCCCCTCGATCACCTGCGCGGCAGTCCCCGGGTCGAGCGCTCCGCACGCGAAGTAGTCGAGGAAGAACAGCGGGCGAGCCCCCTGGACCAGGATGTCGTTGACGCAGTGGTTGACGAGGTCCTCGCCGACCGTTCCGTGCGTCCCCGCCATCTGAGCGACCTTGAGCTTGGTGCCGACACCGTCGGCGGAGGCGACGAGCACGGTGCCGGCGGGGTCGTCCGGCTCGAGCGTGAACAGGCCCCCGAAGCCGCCGATCTCGGAGAGGACCCCCGGCGTGAACGTGGACTTCGCGAGGCGCTTGATCTCCACCAGGGCCCGGTCCTGGGCGTCGATGGAGACGCCCGCTCTCTCGTACGTGAGAGGTCTGTCGCTGCCGGGATCTGGCATGGTGCAAGGGTAGCAAAAGACCAGTGAAGAGTTCAGAGTGAAGAGTTAAGAGTTGAGAGACAGGAAACGGGTCCGGCCTCGCGAAGGAGCAAATCCAGGCCTGGGGCGTTTCGTCGTTGACTCTTCACTCTTCACTCTCAACTCTTCACTCTCAACTGCCGTCGCTACCTCTCGTCCTTGGCGACGATCCCCGCGCGGTCCTCCTCGTCGAGGACGCGGTAGTTGCCGGAGAAGCACGCGGTGCAGAAGTTCGCCGGGGGCGTCCGCAGGCAGGCGAGCATGCCCTCCTCCGAGAGGTACCCGAGCGAGTCGGCGCCGACGAACGCGCGGATCGCCTCGACGCTCTGGCTCGCGGCGATGAGCTCGCGGCGCTCCGGGGTGTCGATCCCGTAAAAGCACGGTCCGGTCGTCGGCGGCGACGAGATCCGCAGGTGGACCTCGCGCGCACCGGCGCTCTTGAGCATCATGACGATCTTGCGCGAGGTCGTGCCGCGCACGATCGAGTCGTCCACCAACACGATGCGTTTGCCGGCGACCGCGGCGCGCACCGGGTTGAGCTTGACCTTGACGCCGAAGTGCCGGATCGCCTGTCGCGGCTCGATGAAGGTGCGGCCGACGTAATGGTTGCGCACGAGGCCGAGGACGAACGGCAGGCGCGACGCGCGCGAGTAGCCGAGCGCCGCGTGGACGCCGGAGTCGGGGACCGCCACGACGGCGTCGGCGACCGCGGGATGCTCGCGGGCAAGGCGCTCCCCGAGGCGCTCCCGCACCGGCCCGACGTCCTCGCCGAACACCAGCGAGTCGGGCCGGGCGAAGTAGACGTGCTCGAAGACGCAGTGGGCGAACGGTCCGGCGCTCCCGGGCCGGAGCACCTTCGGCTCCTCGCCCGCGAGCTCCACGATCTCGCCGGGCCGCACCTCGCGCACCATGCGCGCCTCGATCAGGTCGAAGGCGCACGTCTCCGACGCGAGGACCCAGGACTCGCCCAGACGGCCGAGGGCCAGCGGGCGGAAGCCGTGGGGGTCGCGCGCGGCGAACAGCCGTCCGTTGACCAGCACGGCGAGCGACCAGGCGCCGACCGCGGCGTCGACCATCTCGCACAGGGCGTCCTCGACGGTTTCGGCCCGCGAGCGCGCCAGGAGGTGAAGGAAGACCTCGCTGTCCGAAGTCGACTGGAAGATCGCCCCTTCCCGCTCGAGCCGCCGCCGCAGGCGGAGGGCGTTGACGAGGTTGCCGTTGTGCGCGAGCGCCACCTGGCCGCGCTGGGTCTTGGCCACGACCGGCTGCGCGTTGGCGAGCGTGGAGTTGCCCGCCGTCGCGTAACGCACGTGCCCCACGGCGACGCTGCCCGGCAGGTCGTCGAGGGCGGCGCGGTTGAAGATGTCCGCCACGTACCCCATCGCCTTCCTCTGGTGGAGCGCCGCGCCGTCGAACGTCGCGATCCCGGCCGACTCCTGCCCGCGGTGCTGCAGCGCGTAGAGGCCGAGGTAGACCAGGTTGGCCGCATCCGCGTGCCCGAGCACGGCGCACACGCCGCACTCGTCGTGGAACTTGTCGGCGCCTTCGCTCACGCCTCGGACAGCCACGCGAGCCCCTTCTCCGTCCGGCGGGACAGCTCGCCGACGCCCTCCTCCACGATGTTCCGGCGGCCGAGGGCGACCGTCATCCTGCTCCCGCCCGCGATGCCGAGCCGGGTCAACGGATCGCCCTCGCACGCCCGGACGACGGCCGGCTCCAGCGCGACCGGCACGGCGAGCAGGAAGGCGGCCCGCCACTCCCCGAACAGGGCCCGCACCGGCGAGACGCCCTCCGGGAGCGCCACCCGGCAGCCGACGGCGCCGCCGCTCATCTCGACCAGGGCCAGCGCGAGCCCGCCGTCGGAGAGGTCCCGCGCAGCCGCGAGCCCGAGGCGCACGAGCTCGCGGACGACCGCCGCCGCGCGGCGCTCGGCCTCGTAGTCGACGGGCGGAACCGGGCCCGCCTCGATGCCGAGCACGGCCTGGAGATAGCGGCTCCCGCCCAGCTCCCCTTCCGCCGGGCCGAGGAGGTAGATCGCGTCGCCCACCTGCCAGACCGCACGTGGCCGGTGGCGCACCTCCGGCACGACGCCGACCATGCCGATCGTCGGCGTGGGCGGGATCGCACTGCCCGAGGTCTCGTTGTAGAACGACACGTTGCCCGACACCACCGGCACCTCGAACGCGCGGCACGCCGCCGCGATGCCTTCGACGGCCGCCACGAACTGGCCCATCACCGCCGGGTTCTCCGGCGAGCCGAAGTTGAGGCAGTCGGTGACCCCGACCGGCTCCGCCCCGACGCACGCCAGGTTGCGCACCGCCTCGGCCACGGCCTGCGCCGCGCCGTTGCACGGGTCGAGGGCGCACGCGAGGGAGTTGCAGTCGGTCGTCGCCGCAACGCCGATGCCGGTGCCGGGGATCAGGACGAGCGCGGCGTTCGCGCCGGGGCCCACCACCGTACCGGCGCCGACCGACTGGTCGTACTGCTCCCACACCGGCCTCGAACTGGCGGCCGACGCGCTGTCGAGCAGCGTGCGCAGGTCGGCGGCCCAGTCACGGTCGGAGAGCTTGGGCAGGGTCACGGCGGCCGCCGGGACCGGCGTGACCCACGGGCGGTCGTAGCGCGGCGCGTCGTCCACCAGAGGCGCGACCGGGAGCCGGAACGCCTGCCGCCCCTCGAAGTGGGCGACGATCTCGCGCTCGGGGATCACGGTGCCGACCTCCACCGCGTCGAGCCCCCAGCGCCGGCACACCTCGACGACCGGCGCTACGCTCTCCGGCTTCGCGACCACGAGCATCCGCTCCTGCGACTCCGAGAGCATGAGCTCGTACGGCGTCATCCCCTCCTCGCGCGCGGGCACCCGCGACAGGTCGAGCGTCAGGCCGCACTCCGCCCGGGCCGCCATCTCGAACGCCGACGACGTCAAGCCCGCCGCACCCATGTCCTGGATCCCGACGACCAGGCCCTTGGCCATCAGCTCGAGGCAGCACTCGATGAGAAGCTTCTCGGTGAACGGGTCGCCGACCTGCACGGTCGGACGCTTGGCGTTCGCGGCGTCGTCGAACACGTCGGAGGCCATCGTCGCGCCGTGGATGCCGTCGCGGCCCGTCTTGGAGCCGACGTAGACGACCCGGTTGCCCGGGCCCGAGGCGCGGCCGTAGAAGATCCCGTCGCCGCGGGCGACCCCCACGCACATCGCGTTGACGAGGACGTTGCCGTTGTAGCCGGGGTGGAAGTCCACCTCCCCGCCCACCGTCGGGACGCCGACGCAGTTGCCGTAGTCGCCGACCCCGCGCACCACCCCGTCGACGAGGTACCGCATCCGCGGCGCGTCGAGGGCGCCGAAGCGCAGCGAGTCGAGGAGCATCACCGGGCGCGCGCCCATCGTGAACACGTCGCGCAGGATGCCTCCGACCCCGGTCGCCGCGCCCTGGTAGGGCTCGATGAACGAGGGGTGGTTGTGGGACTCCATCTTGAAGACGGTGACCCAACCCCCGTCGAGATCCACCACCCCGGCGTTCTCGCCCGGACCCTGGACGACCCGCGGGCCGTTCGTCGGGAACTTGCCCAGGTGGAACCGCGAGGACTTGTAGGAGCAGTGCTCGGACCACAGCGCCGCGAAGATCCCGAGCTCGGTGACGTTGGGCACCCGGCCGAGATCGGCGAGGATGCGCTGATACTCCGGCGCGGAGAGGCCGTGCTCGCGAGCGAGCTCCGGCGTGGCCGGCGCGGCCCACTTCATGCCGCCTCCACGAGGCCGCGGATCACCGCGGCGCCGTCCTCGCCGCCCAGCAGCGCCCGCACCCGGCGCTCCGGGTGCGGCATGAGCCCGAGGACGTTGCCGTCGCGGTTCACGAGCCCGGCAACGGCACGCAGCGCGCCGTTGGGGTTGGCGGCATCGACGAGCTCGCCCGTGCCGTCGCAGTAGCGGAACGCGATCGCGCCGCTTGCCTCCACCTCACGGACAACGTCCGGCGCGGCGAACCAGTTCCCTTCCTTGTGGGCGATCGGCAGGCGGAGCACCTGGCTGCGCCGTAGGTGCCTGAGCAACCCGAGGTCGTCGCGCTCGACGCGCACGTGCACCTCGCGGCAGATGAAACGGAGGCTGCGGTTCATGAGCATCGCCCCGGGCAACAGTCCGATCTCGAGCAGCATCTGGAACCCGTTGCAGATCCCGAGCACGGCGCCGCCGCCGGCCGCGTGCCGCCGGACCGCGGCCATGACCGGCGAGTGCGCCGCCATGGCGCCGGCCCGCAGGTAGTCGCCGTACGAGAAGCCGCCCGGCAGGATCACCGCGCCGCACCCCGCGAGCTCCGCGCTCTGGTGCCACACCGGCACCGCTTCGCCGCCGACCGCCTCGACGGCCGCCAGGGCGTCGCGGTCGCAGTTGGATCCCGGGAACACCACCACCGCCACCCGCTTCCGCCTGCCGGCGGCGGGGACCGGGGTCCGGGGTCCGAGGTCCGGACCCCAACCCCGGCTGGCGAGCTCGCCTGAAACCGGCTTGGCCTCGGAGCCCGGTCCCCGGTCCCCGGTCCCCCGTTGTCTCACAGGCGCACCTCGAACTCCTCGATGACCGGGTTGGCGAGTACCTCCCGGCACGCCGCCTCCACCCGGGTGCGGACCCCCTCGGGGTCCTCGCCCGCGACCTCGAGGAGCATGAGCTTGCCGACGCGCACGCCCTCCACCTCGGCGAATCCGAGACCGGCCAGGACCCGGCGTATCGCCTCGCCCTGCGGGTCCAACACCTGGTCTTTGAGCTTAACGCGAACCTCGACCTGCATCCCGCACCTCCTGGCTCCGTGTGGCCGGAGCGGTCGGCGCCCTAGGGTACCGCGATCGCGGCGCGACCGAAAGAAACCTCGTCCGAGCTTGCCGCGAGGGGCCGGCAGGGTCAGGAGCGTGGCGGCGCCGGTGCGCGCGCCCCACCCACCTCGACCTCCAGCACCGCGTCCTGGGAGGCCAGCGCCAGGCGCACGCCCGAGCCGGCCAACACCTCGGCGAGCTCGCGGCGGACGAGCTCGGGCCGGTTGTTGGTCCGCGAGAGGTGCATCGCGACCACGGTCTCGAGCCCGGAGTGCGCCAGCCGCTCGAGCGCGGCGCACGCCTGCTCGTTCGAGAGGTGCCCCGTCCGGGACGCGATGCGCTGCTTGAGCGGCCAGGGGTACGGCCCGGCCCGCAACAGGTCGCGGTCGTGGTTGCACTCGAACAACAATGCGTCACACCCGGCGAAGCGGGCGCTCAGCAGCTCGGTGACCACGCCCGTGTCGGTGACGAACCCGACCCGGCACCCGTCGCCCTCGATCAGGAAACCGACCGGCTCGCGGGCGTCGTGGCTCGTCGGGACGGCGACCACCGACACGCCCCCCAGGCTGAGCGCGCGGCCCGGGAGGACGGGCGCCGCCGCCGGCGGTCGCCACGTCATGCCCCCCACGGTGCCCGCGGTCGCGAGCACCGGCACGTTGTGGCGGCGCAGGAACAGCTCGAGCCCCTTGACGTGGTCCTCGTGCTCGTGGGTCAGCAGCACGGCCTCGATCCGAGCCGGGTCGAGGCCCGACGCCCGCATGCGCGTCACCAGCTGGCGGTACGAAAGGCCGCAGTCGATCAGGACGCAGGTCCCGTCGGCCTCCAGGATGGCCGCGTTGCCGCTCGAGCCGGACGCCAGGACCGAGATGCGCACGCTAGGTTCCGGTCGACCCGAAACCGCCGACGCCCCGCTCGGTCGGCGGGAGGTCGTCGCACGCCTCGAACGACGCCCGCACGGCGGGTGCGACGACGAGCTGCGCGATACGGTCGCCGCGGCGGACGACGCAGGGCTCCTTCCCGAGGTTCACGAGGATCACCGTCAGCTCGCCCCGGTAGTCGCTGTCGACGGTTCCCGGGGCGTTGGCCAGCGTGAGACCGCTGCGCAGCGCGAGGCCGGAGCGCGGCCGCACCTGCACCTCGAAGCCGGGGGGGACCGCGAGCACGAGCCCGGTCGGGATGCCCCGGCGCTCCATCGGCTCGAGCACGACGTCGGAGCCGACGGCCGCGGCCACGTCGGCGCCGGCCGCGCCCGCCGTCAGGTACGTCGGCAGCGGAAGGCCTTCGGCGTGCGCGAGGCGCCGCACGCCGACGATCACCGCGGTCATGCCACCCTCCGGGCCAGGCCGGCGGGGAGACGCAGCGCCGCCTCGGGGCCGCACACGGCGCCCGCCACTGCGTCGAGGCGCACCACCTGCGCCGCCAGCGCGCGGACGCGGTCGAGCGTCACCAGGTCGAGCTCCCGAAGGACGTAGCCGGCATCGAACGGCCGCCCGCGGGTGAGGATCTCGCCCGCGTGCGCCTCCATCAGGGCGTCGGCGCCCTCGGCCCCCAGCACCACTCCGGCAGCCAGCGCTCGCCGGGCCAGGGCCACCTCCTCCTCGTTGATCCGCCCGGCGGCCACCTCGCCGAGGACGCCGAACACCGCGTCCCAGCACGCGCCGGCGTGGCGCACGGGCGCCGAGAACGAGACCTCCAGCACGCCCGCGACCGCGGCCGAGAAGATCGAGGTCCCGATGTCGTAGACCAGGCCCAGGCGGTCGCGGAGCTCGCGGAACAACCGGCTCGACGCCCCGCCGCCGAGGAGCTGGTGCAGCACGCCCAACGTGAAGGACTCCGGGTGCGCGGACGGCAACGCCGGGAGCACCAGGTTGGCGTAGAGCTGTTCCAGGCCGTCCCGTTCCGACACGAGCACGCCGCTCCGCCACGCCGGAGCACGCCCGGCAGCCGGCGGCGCGACGCCGCGCCCGACCCCGTCGAGCCGCGCTCGGATCCGGCCCTCCGGCACCGGGCCGGCCGCGACGAGGAGCAGGCTGGCCGGCGTGAAGCGCGAACGGTGGTAGGCCTCCAGCTGCGCACCGGTGAGGTTCGCCACCACGTCCCGTCGGCCGAGCACGGGCCTGGCGAGCGGGTCGTCGCCCCAGCAGGCGATGAGCGCCTGTTCCGCCGCGACCTCGGCGGGTGAGTCCTGGATCAACTCGAACTCCGCCGCGATCACCCGCCGCTCCAGGTCGACGTCCTCGGGTCGCAGGCAGGGGCGGAAGACGGCGTCGAGGAGCAGCTCGAGCGCCTCGTCGAACCGGTCCGCCGGGACGTGGGCGGTCACCGCGCAGGTCTCCCGCGTCGTGAAGGCGTCGACCGAGTCGCCCAAAGAGTCGATCAGCTCGGCGATCGCATCGGGCGACCGGTCGCCGCAGCGCCGCAGCAGGAGGTGCTCGAGAAGGTGCGTGATGCCGGCGACCTCGACCGCCTCGTCCGCCGAGCCCGCGCGCACCCAGGCGCCGACCGCGGCGGTCGCGTTGCCGGGGATCTCGTGCACGAAAACGACCGGGCCGCTCTCCATCGGTCGGTCAGTTTACCAGCGGTTGTTCTCGCTGCTTGCGGCCGCCGCGACGGTCACTGCGGGGTCGCGGCGACCTGCGACGGCGTAGCGCCGCCCAGAGGCCTGTTGGGGTCGAAGAAGAACTTCCAGTCGCAGTAACGGGTGTGCCCGTTGTAGACCTTGATCGAGTCCTTGCAGCTCCGCGACTTGACCCCGATGATCGGCCCGCCGCGCGCCGCGCCCCCGCCGGGCACCTGCGGCGCCGGGGTGGGCGCCGGTGTCGGGGTCGCTCCGGCCGGAGGGGTCAGCGCGGTGCCGTCCTCGCCGAGGAACACCGGCAGCCAGTCGGTGTGGCCGGTTATCGGGTCCTTCCATATCTTCCGGAGGATCCGGGGGTTGGCCTTGGCGAGCTCGGCGAGGGCGATCGGGTAGCGGCCGTTGCGGCCGCGGAACAGGCGTATCGCCTCGACGATCTGATTGCCGCGGAAGATCAGCTCCTCCTCCTTCTCCCGCCTCTGCTGGAACGTCGCCGTCTCGACCGCCACCGCCAGGAAGATCGCCATGACCGCCATGATCACCATCATGGCCGCCAACGTGAAGCCGGCCTGACGACGCCGGGCGCAGGGCACAGGGCACAGGGCGCAGGAACAACGCGGCACGACCGACACGACGTCCGCGTCGGCCTGCACCGGACCCCGGACCCCGGACCCCGGACCCCGGCCTCTACCAGTCGGCGTACTTCGTCCCATCGAGAGCCGTCTCGGCGGACCCGGAGTGGATGTCGATGATCCCCGGCCCGCTGGTCTGCTGCCGTTCGTCCTGCTGGTCCGAGGCCACCTCCTCGTACGCCGGCACCCAGGTGTCCTTGGACCTCGTCACGGGGTCGACCGGGACGCTCCGGAGGTACCCGAGGCTGACCAGCTCGTCGATCGACGAGGGGTAGCGGTCGCGGTCCGCGTGGAACTGGTCGAGGCAGGAGCGCAGCGTGAACAGATCCTCCCGCAGGGCCGACTCGCGCGCCCGCTTCGGGGCGGTCTGCATCGCCGGGACCGCGATCGCGGCGAGGATGCCGATGATCGCTATCACCACGATCAGCTCGATGAGGGTAAAGCCGCCCACCCGCCCGGCCCGGGGTCCGGGGTCCGGGGTCCGGGGTCCGGCCGACGGCGTGGAGCCCTCGGGCGGGAACCCGAGCCGTCGAGCCGGCGCGGCCGTCCCTGTGCCCTGTGCCCTGTGCCCTGTGCCCTGCTGTCTCATGTTCACCAGTCCTTGTACTTGGTGCCGTCGAGGGCTTCAGCCTTGGAGAGCGAGTAGACGTCGAAGACGTTCTGGCCGCCCCAGGACGACGCGTCCATCTCGTCCTGATACGAGCGCATCCCCCACTCGGGCTTCCCGGTCATCGGGTCGATCGGGATGCGCCGGAGGAACTTCTTCTTCGTGATCTGGCCCACGATGCTCACGCCCTTCACGAGGTCGTCGAGCGTCTTCGGGTACCCCTCGGTGCCCAGCTCGACCTGGATCATCCCCCGGTCCGAGAGGTGCTTGTAGTCGTCGATCGCGTTGCGCATCAGGCGCAAGTCGAGCCGAAGCTCCGACTCCCGCTCCCGCTTGGCGGTGAACCGGGCGGTCGGGAGCGCCACCGCGGCCAGGATCGCGATCAGAGCCGTGACCATCACGAGCTCCGCGACGGTGAACCCCCGGATCGCACGCCTCACTGCGACGCTCCCCCGGCGCTGGCCGGCAGGGCGAGCACGGCGCCGTTGTGCGCGATCACGGCGCCCGCGGGCCCCGCGAAGATCACAGCCAGTTCGCCTGGCTGGCGCGGCCGCACCGAGAGCCGCGCGACGGTGCCGCCGCCCACGATCGTGTCCGCCCAGTCGAGCGTGATCCAGCCGAGCGTGGGGGTGTGCGAGACCTTGACCTGGGTCTGTCCGCCGGTGCTGGCGACCACGGCCCCTTCGATCCGGGTGACCTCGAGCCGCGCCGGGTCGTAGGCCAGGTGCACGGGGCCGGACAACCCCGTCGTGCCGGGGTCGAGCACCACGTCGAACGCGGCGTCGTGACCGACGACGACCGGAAGACGCGCGGGGTTGAACGTCAGCACGGCCAGGCCGCCGGTCTCGGGCGACACGGCGACGCCGAGGCTCTGCGACGACGCGTTGCCGTCGTTGGAGCTCGTGGTCGGGCCCGGCGTGGGCGCGGGCATGCGGATCGGCTGCCCCCGCACCAGCGGCTGCGGGGGCGCCGGCTGGGGAATCCCGGCGTCGGGCGGCTCTTCGGCGCCCTGCTCGACCGGCTCAGGCGTGCCGCCGAGGCGGACGCCCGCAGGTCCCGACTCGCCGAGCGGGTTCGCGGTCACCGCGGACCGCACCTTCGGCGACGCGCCGAAGATCGAGATCCGGTTCTCGGTCCCGACCCACAGGGGGGCGAGGTCCGCCTCGGTGATGTCGGGGTAACGGATGATGTGCGGCGTCAGCGTCAGGATGAGATCGGTCTGGTTGAACGTCTTGGACTTGTCGGTGAACAGGCGGCCGATCAGCGGGAGATCGGAGAGCCACGGCAGGCCGCTCGTGTTGGTGGCGTTCGTCTGCTTGAGCAGGCCGGCGAGCAGCGACGTCTCGCCGTCCTTGAGGCGGATCGTGGTGTCGATGTTGCGGGTGTTGATCGGGTACTGGTCCGGCTGGCCCGTGACCGTGATCGGCGCTCCGAGATCGGAGACCTCGACCTTGAGCTTGAGCGTGACCTCGTTGTTGTGGTGCACCTTCGGCTCGATCTCGAGCTTGATGCCCACGTCCTGGTAGTTGAACGCGGTGATCGGAACGATGTTGCTCCCGATCGTCTGCGACGTGTTGAACGTCGTCGTCGGGATCGGGACCTTCTCCCCGATGACCAGGTTCGCCTTCTCCCGCTCGGTGATGCGGAGCTGGGGCTGCGCCAGGGTCTTGGTTTCGCCGGCCGACTTCAGCAGGTTGAGCACGACGTTGGGCACCGTCACCTGCCACATCGAGCGTGTGATGTTCCCGAGCTGGTTGAGGTAGATCGGCGACGTGGAGGTCGAGCCGCCGAGCAGGCTGGTGTCGAGGGTGCCCTTGAACGTCTGCGCCGAAAGCTCCATGCCGATGTCCTGCGTCTTCTGCGTGTCGACCTGCAGGAGCTCGACGTCCACCAGGACCTCGGCCTTGGCCTTGTCGTTGGCGTCGATCAGGCGCTCGGCGATCGCGACCTTGTCCGCGGTGTCGCGGATGACGATCGAGTTGAGCTGCTCGTTGGTCGCGATCCGCCGCGCGTCGATGAGCGAGCGCAGCATGTTGTTGACGTCCTTGACGTCGGCGTTGGAGAGGAAGAACGTCTTGACGACGAGGTCCTCGTAGTCGCGGCGGTTCTGCGGCGTGTCCTCGACCACGATCACGGTCTTCTCGTCGAGCACCTTGTAGAAATGGCCGGCCGCCTGCATCACCGACTCGAGCGCCTGTCGCGCCGTCACGTTCCTCAGCTCGATCGCCAGCTTGTTGTCGCGCAGCTTGTTGTCGAACAGGATGTTGATCCCGAACGCCTGGCCGATCGCCTTGTAGATGTCGCGGGCGTTCGTCGGGTTCGGAAACGACAGGCTCATCGGCTCGTTCGAGGCGGGGTTGAGGATCGGCGGCTTGACCTTCATCTCGGACGCGGCCTTCTTCATCGCCTCCAGCTTGGCCGGGCCGCCCTCCTGGCTGAGCACGGCGAGGTCCTTGCGCACCTTCTGCAGCTCCACCTCGGCGTACTGGTGGGTGGGGTCGAGCTGGACCGCGAGCTCGAGCTCGGCCTGGGCGCGCTCGAGCTCGCTGACCTCCTTGAAGCGCATCCCACGCCGGAAGTGCTCCTCGCCCGCCTTCAGCCTCGCCCTCTGCAGGGCCATCTTGAAGTGGACGTTGCCGGGGTCGTGCGCCAGCGCCTCGAGGTAGTAGTAGACGGCCGCATCCCAATTCTCGGCCTTGATGGCGTCGGTCGCGCGCCGGCCGTACCGGTACGTGGCGCACGCCGTCAACGTCCCGACCGCAACGAGCAGCAAACCCGCGATTCTGACCGCGTTCGTCCTCACATTCACCTCGCTAGCGGCACCTTGCTCGTCACGGTCGCCGCGTAACCCGTAAAGCCGACCGTCACGGCGGCCGGTCCGATCTCGCGAATGATGAACTTCTGCTTCACAGTCTCTCCTACGGGCACCGCGACCACGGCGTCACCGTCCCGGAAGACCGCCACCGGCATCCGGTTCGGCCCCAACCATCCCAGGTAGCTGAGCGTGAACTGGGGCGGGGCGGGCAGGCAGCCGCCCTTCGCGCTCGGGAAACACACGGGCGTCGGCGTCGGCATGGGCGGCGGCGGCGGCGGCTTCGTCGGGGTCGGCCGGGAGTCGGGGGTCGGTGTCGGCGGCGCCCCGAACGTGAACAGGCTCCTCCGCGCCCCGGGCGTCGGCACCACCCGCTTGCCCGAGCGGTCCCACCCGAGGGCGGGGACCGCGTAGGTCCCGATCTTGACCTCCCCGCCGCCGGAGGCCGCGACGGGAGGCGCCACCGCCGGGAGGACCCGGACGACGACCACGACGGCGAGCGCGACGAGGAGCGCGGCGAGGTACAGGGCCTTCCTGGGATCCGCCTTACCCGCCACTGGCCACCTCGTTGACCCCGAGCTGCTTCATGAGCGCCACGTCGAGGTCCGAGAAGTACGTCCCCACCGCGAGCTGGACCCCGACCTGGAGCGAGGCCGCGCTGTCTTCCCCGCGCAGCGTCAGCCCTTCCAGGAGGACGAACTGGGGCGAGCTCTCGAGCAGGTATACGCACTGGCGGATCTGCTCGTAGCTCCCCTTCACGTTGTAACCCGCGGTGAAGTAGACGAGGCCCGACTTCTCGTCGCGGCGGGCGGTGTAGGCGACGCGCTGGGCCTGGAGGCCCGCCTCCTCCGTCCGCCGCACGACGTCGGTCAGGAACGGCACGAGGCGCTCGCGCATCGGCGCCATCCGCTGCTGGTGGAGCGCGCCGAGGTTCTCCTCCAGGTTCGTGAGGTCCCGCTCGGTGTGCGCGAGCTGCGCCGCCTGGCTCTCCAGCCGACCGACCTCCGACTTGACCCTGGCGACGTGCTCGTCGAGCAGCGAGCCGCGGCCGAGCAGCGACCCGCGCAGCCCGGCGAGCCACACCACGTTGAGGACGACGAGCAGCGCCGGGGGCGCCCATGCGTACCACATGCGGACCCAGACGTTGCGCTCGTTCATCGCTTGCCCCCCGGCCAGTAGCGCACGGCCAGCGAGAACCGGTATCCCCGGCCGTTGGTCGCCGACGGGGCTTCCTCGGACCTCGGGAGCGGGTCGGAGAACTTGGGGTCGACGAAGAGGGCCGCGAGCAGACGCAGCCAGGCGTCCCGGCCGGTCGCCAGGCCGTCGAGGCCGACCTGGATCCCGCCGTCCTTGGCCACCGTGGGCGCGATCCCCACCAGGCGGACGTCCCAGGGAACCACGCGCTCGAGGTCGGCGAGGAGCTCGCTCCAGACGAGGCGCTGCCGCGCCACCACCTCCTCAAGCGATCCGGTCTCGAGCGCCAGCTTCTTCCACCCCACCGCGGCGAGCTTGCGGTTCGTCGCCTCGACCTTCGTCACCAGCGCCGCGCGTCGCTCCTGTAGTGCGCGCAGCGACTCCGACGACGTCCGTTCCCGGCCGCGCGCGGCGAGGAAGTCCACGACGCTCACGACGGTGAGAACGAGGGCGGCGAAGGCGAGCACGCCGCTCGCCACCCAGACCGGACGGACGTCGAGGAACGGGCGCGCGGCGAGGTTCGGGCGGCGCATCACGCCGCCCCCGACCAGGCGCTGCCCAGCAGCGACCACAGCCGAACGTCGTTGACGCCGGCCGCCGCCGGCACCCGCCCGGCGCCCACCGCGAGGGTGTTGACGGTCACGCCGGTTTCGCCGTCGGCCCAGCGCTCGATCTCGGCCGCACGGTCGCCGCTCGCGACCGCGAGCCAGACGTCCACCGGACCAGCGAGTCCTTCCTGCTCCCGCGCGTGCGCCAGCGTCCGCCCGAGCTCGCGGGTGACGAAGCGCCCCGCGCGCTCCGGGTCGGCCGGGAGGGGCTTGTGCCGGAGCAGGATCGGCTTGCCTCCCGCCAGCACCACGAGGGCCAGCGCCCGGTCCTCCAGCGCGGCCAGCAGCACCGGCGTCGTCGCGGCAGGGAGCAGCGCCGTGAGCGCGAGCGCCGCCGGTTCGATGCGGCCGAGGTTGATGCCGGCGGCCAGGAACGTCTCCTCGACCGCGAGCAGAGGCCGGTCGAGGGCGAGGACGACGAGCATCCGGCCGCGCTCGCCGCCGGCCATGAAGTCCAGCCGAACCTCCTCGGGCCGGCACGGCAGCAGCTTCTTCAGGCGCCAGCGCACCACCTGCTCCGCCTCCGCTCGCTGGCGCGGCAGCTCGCCGGCCTCGATCACGACGCTGCGGACCCAGGCGTTGGGCGCCACGAAGCTGGCCTCGGCCGGCGCCCTCTCGAGCCGGGCGACGAGCGCGGACACGCCGCCGGCGAGCGCCTGTCGGTCCACCTGCAGGAGGCCCACCGGGCCGAGCTTGAACCACTCCCGGACGAGCGGGACCCGCTCGACCCGGGCGAGGGCGTCGCGACGGGCGTTGAGGCGGGCGTACGTGAGCTCGTCGCCGGCCGCCGCGAACGCGTGTACGGGAGGAGGCGTGCGGATGAGGTCGATGAGGTTCATTCGACGAAGGTCACCTTGTTCACTTCCTTGAGCGTCGTCACGCCGGCGAACACGCGCTCGAGCGCCGACTCGCGGAGGAATTTCATCCCCTCCGCCCTGGCGGCGCGCTTGATCTCGGCCGCCGGCCTCTTCTCGAGAATCAGCGCCCTGATGTTGTCCGAGAGGTCCATCAGCTCCGAGATGGCGCTCCGGCCGAGGAACCCCGTGCCGTTGCACTCGATGCACCCGGCGCCCTCGTAGAACGTCACGCCGCGGACGGCCTCCGGCGTCAGGCCCGAGTCCTCGAGGAGCTGCGCCGAGATCTTGGCCTCGCGCCGGCAGTGCGGGCAGATGCGGCGGACGAGGCGCTGGGCCAGGACGCAGTTGAGGGCGGAGACGAAGTTGTACAGGTCCACGTTCATGTTGAGGAATCGCCCGAGCACGTCCACGACGTTGTTGGCGTGGACCGTCGTGAACACCAGGTGGCCGGTGAGCGCCGACTGCACCGCGATCGCGGCCGTCTCCTCGTCGCGGATCTCGCCGACCATGATCTTGTCGGGGTCGTGGCGCAGGATCGAGCGCAGGCCGCGGGCGAACGTGAGCCCCTTCTTCTCGTTGACGGGGATCTGCGCGACCCCGGGGAGCTGATACTCCACCGGGTCCTCGATCGTGATGATCTTGTCCTCGACCGAGACGATCTCCGACAGGCACGCGTACAGCGTCGTGGTCTTGCCCGAGCCGGTCGGGCCGGTCACCAGCACCATCCCGTACGGCTCGCGGATGAACTTGCGGAGTTTGCGCTTGGTGTCCTCGTCGAACCCGACCACCTCCAGGTTCAGCGTACGGAACTCCTTGTTCGCCGACTCCTTGTCCAGGATCCGGATGACGCAGTCCTCGCCGTGGACCGTCGGCATGATCGAGACGCGGAAGTCGATCGTGCGCCCCTTGAGGCGCAGCTTGAACCGCCCGTCCTGCGGGATGCGCTTCTCGGCGATGTCGAGCTCGGACATCACCTTGATCCGGGAGATGATCGTCGAGTGGTAGCGCTTGTCGATCGGCTCCATCGCCTGGTAGAGCACGCCGTCCACGCGGTACTTGACGATCACCTCGTTCTCGCGGGTCTCGACGTGGACGTCGGAGGCGCGGCGCTGAATCGCGTTGAAGACGATCGTGTCCACGAGCTTGATGATCGGCGAGGTGTCGGCGGTGATCGACTCGATCGACAGCGCCTCCTGGCCGTTCTCCCCCTCCTGCACGAGCTGGATCTTGAAGTCCTCGGTCGCCTCGTCGAGGACGCGCTGCGTCGATTCGGACTTCTCGAGGATCTCCGCGATCTTGCCGGCCGGGCCGACCTTGACCTCGAGCGGCGCGCCGATCGCGAGCTCGACCTCGTCCACCGCGAGCACGTTGGAGGGGTCCGCCATGGCCACCACCACGACGTCGCCCTGGCGCTCGAGCGGGACGAACTGGTAGCGGACCATCACGTCCACCGGGATCTGGCGGAACAGCTCGGGGTCGCCCCGGAACTCGGAGAGGTCGTCGTACGGGAGCCCGGCGCGCTCGGCCAGCTCGGCCGCGAGCCTGCGGTCCTCCTCGTCGCGCGGCAACCCGCGCAGGTACTTCTGGGCCACAACGCCGATATCGTCTGCCATCGCCCGCCTCACTGCACCTTCTGCATCAGCGTGAACATCGGGTAGTAGACCGAGAGCAGCAGCGTCGCCACGACGCCGCCCATGATCACCAGGACGGCCGGCTCGATCAGCGAGACGACCTGGGCGAGCCGGACCTCGATCGTCTCATCGTAGAACTGGGAGACGTTCGCCAGCATCCCCTCGAGCGCGCCCGTCGCCTCGCCGACCTGGACCATCGCGATGGAGAGCTCCGGGAACAGCCCGGTCGCCTCCAGCGACGACCACAACGGCTGCCCCTCGCGCACGCGTCCGGCCACCCGCACGAGCGGCGCGCCGATCGCGCGGTTCGTCACGGTTCCGCTCGCGATCTCGAGCGCGTTGACCAGCGGCGTGCCGCCCGCGATCAGCGTCCCCAGCGAGCGCACGAACTGCGAGAGCCCGAAGAGGTGGAACACGCGCCCCACGAACGGCACCTTGAGCTTGCCGTGGTCGATCGCGGTCAGCCCGCTCTCGCTGCGCAGCCAGCGCCGCGCCAGGAGGTAGGCGAGCAGCATGCCGCCGACGATGTACACCAGGTTCTTCTGGATGAAGGTCGAGCCCCCGACGAGGACCTTCGTGATGAGAGGGAGGTCCGCCGAGAAACCGAGGTAGAACGCCGCGAAACGGGGGATCACGTAGGTCACGAGGACGACGATGAGCGCGAACGACAGCGAGAGCAGCACGATGGGGTACGTCAGCGCCGACTTCACGCGCCGCCGCACGCCCTCCAGCATCTGTTGGTGGTGAATGAAGCGGTGGAGGACGCTGACCAGCTCGCCGGCACGCTCGCCGGCCAGCACCGTCGCGCAGTAGAGCTTGGGGAAGACTCCGCCCTGGGCGCCGAACGCATCGGAGAGCGACACGCCGCTCTTCACGTCCTCGAGCACCCGCGAGAGGACCTCGCGGAAGTACGCCGTCGACTGGGTGCGCTGCAGCAGCTCCAGCGACTGCAGGATCGGGATCCCGGCCTTGAGGAGCGTCGCGAGCTGCTGGTTGAAGACCAGGAACTCCATCGACCCCAGGCGCTCCCGGCGTCCCACGAAGGGCAGGCGCAGCGCGCCCCGGCGCTCCCGTACCCGGAACACCGTGAACCCCTTGCCTTCGAGGTCGCGGCGGAGGGCGTCCTCGCTCATGGCGCGGTGCCGCTGCTCGACCACCGCGCCCTCGGGCGTCCCCAGCCGGACCGCGTACTCGGTCACGGCTTCTCCTCCCGCTCGGCCCACAGCACCAGGAACAGCGCCTGGTTGGCGTTCTCGGCGCGCGCGCCCCCGAGCACCGACGGTTGTTTGACCGCCAGCGTGACGGTCGCGCGGATCAGCGGGTGCAGGATGTCGACGTTGTCGACGCTGTGGTCGCGGCGCGAGAGCTGGAGCTGGGAGAGCTGGACCCGATCCGGGTCCTGAGGCACGCCGCGCAGCGTGAAACGCAGGTGGTAGCGGTCCCCGGCGGCGACCTCCACCAGGCTCCCGTCGGAGGCGGTCACCTGCAGGGTGGCGACCTCCTGGTAGTTGGTGAAATGGAAGAGCTGCCGCAGCTCGGAGCCGATCCCCGAGATGAGCGGGGCCGGCTTGCCCGGCGGCGCCGGTTCGGTGGACGCGAGCAGCACGCGGACGCGCACCTTGTACGAGCCCGGCGCCACGTCCCAGCTGGCCAGCGCCTCGGTCACCCGCTTGAGCACCTCGGGGTCGTCGCGCACCGTGATGGCGTTCAGGCTCGGCTGCAGGAGAACGCTCCCCTCCGCGGAGAGCAGCGGCTCCACGAGCGCGGCGGCCTCACGCGCGGGGCGGAAGTGGAGCTGGAAGACGCGCAGCTCCTGTTCGGCCGCGAGGGCGGTCCCCGCCGCGACCAGCAGCACCGCAATCGCCGACTTGACCAACTACAGCTCCAAGTGGGGATCCACGATGAACGCCACCTGGATCGTCCCGCGCGACTGAGAGGCCGGGGTGAGCTGGTAGAGGCGCACCCCCGCGCTGTCCACCTCGACGAACGCCGGGTCCGACGGCACCGGCCGCACCCGCGCAGCCGCGGACGGCGACTGCGCCACGACCGCCGGCGCCGTGTGCGACAACCGCCTGATCACCGCGGTCCCGCCGAGCAAGGCCAGCAGCAGCGCCGCCGCGGCCGCCAGCGCCTTGCCCCGCCGCCCGCCGAGCCGGCGCTCCAGGCGGCGCTGGTGGATCTGCGCCATGACCTCCCCCACGAACGCCTCGTCCTCGGGGCCGGGCCCCGCGGCGAGCGTCCAGGCGAGCGGCAGCTCCGGCTCGCGCTGGGCCAGCCGGCTGCGGCAATCGGGGCACGCCGCCAGATGCTCGCGCAGCTCTCGCTCCACTTCGGTCGAGAGCTCCATCGCGAGGAACCGCGGCGCGAGTCTACGGGCCTCCAGGCACGTCATCGCGCGCCCCCTTTCGGGAGGTACTCGGGGTAGCGCTCGGCCAGCTCGCGGCGCAGGGTCGCCCTGGCCTGGAAGACGTGGTTGCGGACGGTCGCCTCGCTGCAGCCGAGCGCGGCGGCCACCTCCGAAGTGGCCAGGCCCTGGACCTCGCGGAGCACGAACGCCGCCCGCTGCGACGGTGTCAGCGTCTCGGCCAGCTCGGCGAAGATGCGCTGCACTTCGCCTTCCGCCATGTCACGCGGCGCGCTCGGCCCCACCGAGTCGCCGACCACGTGCAGGTGGGCGGCGTGGGTGCGGTCGCGGCTGTTGCGGGCGCGCAGCACGTCGATCGCGAGGTTTGAGGCGATCCTGTACAGCCACGTCGAGAACGACCAGGTCGGATCGTACCTGGCGAGGTTCTCCCAGGCGCGGACGAAGGCGAGCTGGGCGATGTCGCGGGCCTCCTCGTCGTCACCCAGGATGCGGGAAGCGCAGCGACGCACCCCCGCCTGGTGGCGCCGTACCAGGAGCGCGAACGCGCCCTCGTCGCCACCGCGCGCGAGCGCGGCCAATTGCCGATCGTCGTGCTCGGCGCTCACCTTTTCCCGGGCCAACAGACGCAGGACACCCATCCCAATTCCAACCTCCGCACCGGTATACGGCGCCGCGCGCGCCGCCGTTGGGTGCGCGGCAAGTATAGCGCCTGCAAGGGGGAACCCCAGATCCCGAGACCGGGCCGCCGACACCGGCAGGGCACCGCGACGGAGGGGATGTTGGTGGAGCCGACCAGGATCGAACTGGCGACCTCTTGAATGCCATTCAAGCGCTCTCCCAGCTGAGCTACGGCCCCACCAGGGACGGGCAACCTACCAAGAGCGCGTGAAGGTGTCAACTTGCGGCGGAACGCCTCGCGCCGGGTCGCGTCGAGTTACCGGGGGCCGCAGCAGGGTACGTGCCTGAGGTCCGTTGCCCGATGCTAGACTCGGTGCGGAAGCGCAAGGGGCCTGGTGGCTCTCGCGGTCTTCAAAACCGTTGCCCCGTGCCGTTGCGGTACGGGGGGTGGGTTCGATCCCCATGCGCTTCCGCCATCAAGACCCGCTCCAGGGTGCTACCATCGTCGCCGTGACCAGGGACGCACGCCACATCTTCGCCGGCGATCTGGCCGATACCCCCCTTCCGGAAATGCTCGCGACGATCCACCGGAACCGGGTCCCGGGCGTGCTCGAGGTGCAGCTCGGAGAGTTCTCCAAGCGGGTCTTCATCCTCGGGGGCGACATCATCTTCGCGTCCTCGACCAACCGGGGCGAGTCGTTGGGGGACCTGTTGCTCGCCTCCGGCCAGATCACGGTCGCGCAGTACCGCGAGTCGGCGCTGCAGCTGCTCGGCAGCCCGGGCAAGCGCCACGGGCAGGTGCTGGTCGAGATGGGGATGCTCTCGGAGAGGGAGATGCGGGCGGCCGTGCTCGAGCAGGTGCAGCGCATCGTGTGGAGCCTGTTCGACTTCACCGAGGGGCTGGTCTCGTTCACCCTGGGCGAGGACCGCGCCGACGAGGTCTACAAGCTCCGCATCCCGACGCCGCGCGCCGTCCTGCACGGGTGCAAGACGGTCGGCGACGCCAAGCGCCTTGTGACGCGGCTCGGGGGCAAGGGCTCGCTGTTCCTCCGCCAACCGGTGCCCGAGCAGCTCAGCGATTTCCAACTCGAGGCCGCAGAGGAGGAGCTGCTGAACCTGGTCGACGGGCGCCGATCGCTGTTCGACCTGTGCGACCAGGGGCCGTTCTCGGCCGGCCTCAACGCCCGGGTCCTGTACGCCTTCAACTGCCTCGGCCTGATCCACAAGGGGAAGGACACCCCGAGCGGGATCCGGGTCCAGGTTCCCTCGACAGAGCAAGTGTCCTGAGGTAGAATCTCAGTTCAGGGTGCTCCAATCGCACCCGGAGGCATGCCATGCCGTTGTACGAATACCGCTGCACGAGCTGTGGGGAGCACACCGAGCTGTTGCAACACCTCGGGGATGCCCCGCCGTCGGAGTGCCCGCGGTGCGGCGGGCCCTTGGTGAAGGTCTTCACGGCGCCGTCGCTGCGATTCAAGGGAACAGGCTGGTACGTGAACGACTACGGCACCAACCACGGCGCCAGGGCCGGCGCCGACGGCGGTTCGGCCAAGGACGGGGCCGGCAAGACCGAGGCCGGCGCGAGCAAGACCGAATCCGGCACCGGCAAGACCGAGGGCGCCGCGGGTAAAGCCGAGGGCGGCGCCGGCAAGACGGAGAGCGGCGCGAGCAAACCCGCGCCGAAGCCCGCGGCGACCGCCGACTCCGCCCCCAAATCGGGATGAGGCCGGGGGGCACGACCCCCGTCACCAGCGGTCCACGGCGCTCGGCGGGGGAATCGCACCTACGTTTTGGCGTCGCGCGCGAGGAGCTCTTCCAGCATGCGCCGGAACGCCTCGCCGAGCTCGGGGTGATCGAGGGCGATCTCGACCGTCGCGCGCAGGAAGTCGGCCTTGTTCCCCGCGTCGTAGCGCTTCCCGGGGAAGGTGCACGCGTAGAGCGGGCCGACGGCGAGCGACCTGCGGAGCCCCTCGGTGAGCTGGATCTCGCCGCCGACATCGGGCGGCGTCGCGGCCAGGGTGCGTAGCACCGCCGGCGTGAGGACGTAGCGTCCGATGATGGCGAGGTTCGACGGGGCGCTCGCCGGGTCCGGCTTCTCGACGAGGTCGCGCACCCGCCACACGCCGGCCGACACCTGGTCGCCCGCGACGCAGCCGTAGTGGCGGATCTCGGCGAGCGGCACCTCCATCACCGCGATCACCGGCGCGTCGGCCTCGGCCGCGAGCTCGGCGAGCCTGCCGATCGCGGGGGGCCGGCCAACGATGATGTCGTCGCCCAACAGGACCGCGAACGGCTCGTCGCCGAGAACCGGCGCCGCCTGCAGCACCGCGTGCCCGAGGCCGAGCGCCTCCTTCTGGCGAACCGCGACCACCTGCACCATCGCGCCGACCCGGCGCACGATGTCGAGCAGATCGGTCTTGCCGCGGTCGGCCAGGAACGCCTCCAGCCGCAGGTTGCGGTCGAAGTGGTCCTCGATCGCCGATTTCCCCTCGGCGGTGACGAAGATCGCGGTCTCGACGCCGGCGGCCACCGCCTCCTCGACGACGTACTGGACGGCCGGCCGGTCGACGATCGGCATCAGCTCCTTGGGGATCGCCTTCGACGCCGGCAGGAACCGCGTGCCGTAGCCCGCGACCGGGAACACCGCGCGGCGGAGGTTCATCGCTTGCCCCCGGGCGGGGGGAAACCGGGCACGTCGGCGAACTGCAGGACCGCGCCCGGCTTCACGCCGTGGGCGCCCGCGGCGCCGGCGTTGAGCTCCAGGACCGCTCGCCCGGGCCCGTCCGGCTCATAGCTCGGACAGGGGTCGGCCCGGCACGGCTGCACGGTGCGCACGCTCACCACCTGGCCGGTCGCGGTCAACCACACCATGTCGAGCGGGATGAAGGTGTTCTTCATCCAGAACGGGTACGTCCCGTCGACCGCGAAGATGAACAGCATCCCGCGGTCGGGCGGCAGGCTGTCGCGGAACATCAGGCCGTTCGCCTTCTCGGCGTCCGAGAGCGCGAGCTCCAAGCGGACGCGGGTGCCGTCCGGCAACGCGCAGGTGGGGAGCGACGACGGCGGCGCGGCCGCGGCCGCCGCGAGCACGAGGGCGATGGTAAGCACGGTCTAGTCCTCCGCTGTCAGGTTGAACTTCTCCGCGTGGTAGCGGAACGCCCGGTACGTCATCCGCAGCAGGCGCGCCGCGTCCTTCTGCACGCCCCCGCACCGCACCAGCGCCTGCCGCATCAGCTCGCGGCGCATCGCGTCCAGATGTGCCTCGAGGTCGAGGCCATCCTCCGGGAGCCCCGGCATCCCGGGCAGCGCGCCGCCCTCCATCTCGCTTCCTAGGATGGTCGGCGGCAGCGAGCTGACCGTGATCAGGTAGGAGCTCTCGGTTGCCACGGTGCGCTCGACGGTGTTCTCGAGCTCGCGGACGTTGCCGGGCCAGGCGTAGTTCTCCAGCACGCCCATCGCGTCGCGGTGGATCTCCTTGGGCTCGACGCCGAGGCGCTCGCACGCGCGCTCGACGAAGTGCCGGACGAGCTCGGGGATGTCCTCGCGCCGCTCGCGCAGCGGGGGGATGTGGAGGCTGATCACGTCGATGCGGAAGTAGAGGTCCTCGCGGAACCGTCCCTGCTCGATGAGCACGCGGAGGTCCTGGTTGGTGGCGGCGATGACGCGCGCGTCGACCTCGAACTCCCGCGTGCCCCCGACGGGCCGCACCTTGCGGTCCTGGAGCGCCCGCAGGAGCTTGACCTGCGTGCTCGGCGTCAGCTCTCCGATCTCGTCGAGGAACAGCGTGCCGCCGTCGGCCTCCCGCATCAACCCCTGCTTGTCGCGGACCGCCCCGGTGAACGATCCCCGCATGTGTCCGAAGAGCTCGCTCTCGAACAGGCCCTCGGGCAGGGCGCCGCAGTTGACCGGCACGAACAGCTTCCCCGCCCTCGGCGAGGCGCCGTGGATGGCGCGCGCGATCAGCTCCTTGCCGGAGCCCGACTCGCCGGTGATCAGCACCGTGGCGTCGCTCCGCGCCACCTGGGGGATGCGCTCCAGCACCGGCCACATGGCGCGGGAGCGTCCGACGAACGTGTAGGTCTCGGGGATCTGGCCGGCGGGCGTGCCGCGCCGCATCCGCTTGTCGACCACGAGCTTCAGCTCGTCGACGTCGAACGGCTTCGAGAGGTACTCGACCGCCCCGTCGCGGAGCGCCATCAGCGCCTGCGCCGGAGTGTTGTGGGCCGTGATCATGATGAAGTCCATCGTCGGGTGGCTGGCGTGGTAGGAGCGCACGAGGTCGAGGCCGTTACCGTCGGGGAGCACGATGTCGCAGATCACCAGGTCGAACGTGGCCTGCCCGAGCACCTGCATCGCCTCGGCGTAGGTCGAGGCCTCGCGCACCGCGTACCCCTCGCCCTCGAGGACGATGCGCAGCACCTCGCGGATGTTGGTCTCGTCGTCGATGACGAGCAGCTGGGCGCTCACGCCGCCTCCAGCGGGATGCGCAGGGTGAACGTCGTGCCCTTGCCGAGTTCGCTCTCGACCCGGATGTCGCCGCTGTGGTCGCTGACGATGGAGTAGACGACCGCGAGACCGAGGCCGGTGCCGCCTTTCCTGAACGCCTTGAACGGCTGGAAGATCTCCTGGATCTGATGGGGTTCCATCCCGACCCCCTCGTCGCACCACCGGATCACGTAGTCGCCGCCCTCGGGGTGCGCCGCCACGCGCATCGTACCACCCTGCGGCATCGCCTGGATCGCGTTCCGAGCGAGGTTGTAGAAGGCCTGCCGGAGCTGCTGGGCGTCGGCGGTCACCGGGTGCGGGTGGGGGAGGATCTCGGTGTCGATCCGGTGCCGCTCGGTGACCTCGTGCGAGTTGGCGAACAGCGTCAGGGTCTCGTCGAGCGTGCCGGCGATGTCGCACGGGCCGCGCTTCGGCTCCGGGGGCCGCGCGAAACCGAGGAACGATTCGATGATCCCCGACAGGCGCCTCGACTCCTCGACGATGATGTGCGAGAGCCGGCGTTCCTTCGGGCCGAGGCCGGGCACCTTGCCGAGGACCTGCGCCGAGCCCGAGATCGACGCCAGGGGGTTGCGGATCTCGTGGGCGATGCCGGCCGACATCTCCCCCACCGCCTGCATGCGCTCGCGCAACCGCTCGCGCCTCGCCGCCTCGTGCGCCTCCGTGAGGTCGCGGAAGTGCACGACCAACCCGACGGGGGCGCCGGCGGCGTCGGTCAGGGCGGTCACGGTGCACCCGATGGGGACCTTGCCGCCGGCCGCCGCGCCCTCGAGGCGCACGCTCGAGCCGAGCGCGAGGCGGTTCAGGACCTTCGGCCATTCGACGCCCTCGAGCGGCAGCACGTTCGAGATCAGCTTGCCCTCGAACGGGTCGGCGTGCTTGAGGATCCGGTGCGCCGCCGGGTTCGCGAGCACGACGCGGCCGTTGACGTCGGCGGCCAGCACGCCCGAGTCCACCGAGCGGAGGACATCGGCCGAGATCGCGAACAGCCGGGCGCTCGCCTCCCGCTCCCCCTCGAGGCGCGCCTCGGCCTGCTGCAACGAGTGCGCCAGGTAGGAGGTGAGCATCGCGACCACGGCGAAGCCGGTGCCGGTCACCAGGATCTGGAACGCCAGCGTCGACGGCCCGACGGGCGGGGCCGGCGCCGTGTACGGCGACGGCTTGAGGAGCCGGAAGGCGATGGCCTCGGCGACCGCGCCGTAGAGCACGAACGCGCCGCCGGCGACGGTGAGCGCGCCCCGCAGCCCGAACATCAGCGCGCCGATCGCCACCGAGACGAGGAACAGGAACGAGAACGGCGAGGACGAGCCGCCGGTCAGATACACGAGCGTCGCCAGGATGACGAGGTCGCCGGAGAGCTGCAGCGCCCCGTGCAGGCGCGCCGGGATACGCAGGATCAAGAGCGCGATCCAGAGGAGCGACAGGAGGTAGGTCAGGCCGGCCACGCGGACGAGCGGCGCGATCGGAAGGATCTCCTCGGTGGTGGTCTGCACCAGGAGGGCGCCGACGAGCAGCGCCGACACGGCGACGAGGCGCAGCCCGACGAGCCACTTCGCCACCCTCTCGGTCGGCAGTGCCGAGAGCTCCAGGCCGCCGCCGGGGAAAGGCCGACGGAACGGCGCGCCGGTCATCCGATCTTCGAGATCAGCGAGAACATCGGCAGGTACATCGCGATGACGATGCCGCCGACGACGATGCCGAGGAAGAAGATCATGACCGGCTCGATGAGCTTCATCATGCCGGCAACGGCCGTGTCGACCTCGTCCTCGTAGAACTCCGCGATCTTGGCCAGCATCGTGTCCATCGCGCCGGTCGCCTCGCCCACCGAGATCATCTGCACCACCATGGGCGGGAACTGGTTGGTGGACTTCAACGGCTCCGCCAGCGCCTTGCCTTCCTCGACCTGCTTGCGCACCTCGAGGATGGCGCGCTCGATGATCGCGTTGCCCGACGTCCGCGCCGTGATCTCGAGCGACTCGAGGACGGGGACGCCCGCGGAGAGCAGCGTGCCGAGCGTCCGGCAGAACCGGGCCACGGCGATCTTGCGCAGCACCGGCCCGAGGATCGGCGCCTTGAGGAGCAGCTTGTCGATCACGAGCCTGCCCTGTTCGGTCGCGTAGTAACGGCGGAGCGCGATCACCGCTGCCACGAGGCCGCCGATGATCAGCCACCAGAAGCGGCCGACGAACTTCGACAGTGCGACCACGATGCGGGTCGGCAGCGGCAGGTCGGCGCCGAGCGACTGGAACAGCGAGCCGAACACCGGGATCACCTTCCACAGGATGACGTAGACCACGAGGCCCGCGATCGACAGCACCGCGATCGGGTAGATCATCGCGGATTTGACCTGCGCCTTGAGGCGGGCGTTCTTCTCGATGTAGGTGGCGAGGCGCTGCAGGATCGTGTCGAGGATGCCGCCCGCCTCGCCCGCGGCCACCATGTTCACGAACAGCTCGTCGAACGCCTGCGGGTGCTTCTTCATCGCGTTGGCGAGCGACGAGCCGGACTCGACGTCCTCCCGGACCTGCAGGAGGATGCGCTGGAAGGTCTTGTGGTCCTGCTGCTCGCCGAGGATCTGCAGGCACTGCACGAGCGGCAGCCCGGCGTCGATCATGACGGAGAACTGGCGCGTGAACACCGCCAGCGTCTTCTCGTCGACGCCGCCGCGGAGCTTGGGCAGCGCGATCTCCTTTCCCTTCTCCTTGACGGTGATGGGAACGATCTGCTGGCGCCGCAGCACGGCCAGAACGGCGTCCTTGCTGTCCGCCACCAGGACCCCGCCCTGCGGGCGGCCGCCACGGTCACGGCCTTTCCACTCGAAACTCGGCATGGCCTAGCCCCTTCCAGATGCCCGCGGCACGGCTCCGGGTTGCACCACGCCGGTGCCACGGTTGATCATGTCCTGCAACTCCTCCGGATTGGAACTGTACGACAGTGCGACCTGCAGCGATATCAGCCGCCGTTGGTAGAGCGTCGCGAGCGACTGGTTGAACGTCTGCATCCCGTGCTTGAGCTGGCCGGTCTGCATGGTCGAGTAGATCTGGTGGACCTTGTCCTCGCGGATCAGGTTGCGGACCGCGGCGTTGGGGATCAGGACCTCGCAGCAGAGGACGCGGCCCTTGCCGCCGGCGCGCGGAAGCAGCGCCTGGCAGACGATCCCTTCGAGCACGAAGGACAGCTGCGCGCGCACCTGCGGCTGCTGGTGCTCGGGGAACACGTCGATGATCCGGTTGATCGTCTGCGGCGCGGAGTTGGTGTGCAGGGTCGCGAAGGTGAGGTGGCCCGTCTCGGCGATCTGCAGCGCCGCCTCGACGGTCTCGAGGTCGCGCATCTCGCCGATCAGCACGACGTCCGGGTCCTCGCGGAGCACCGACCGCAGCGCGTTGGGGTAGCTCTGGGTGTCCGCGTGCAGCTCGCGCTGGTTGACCATCGCCTTCTTGTGCGTGTGGAGGTACTCGATAGGGTCCTCGATCGTCACGATGTGGAGGGGGTGCTCGGCGTTGACCTTGTCCAGCATCGCCGCCAACGAGGTCGACTTGCCGCATCCGGTCGGGCCGGTCACCAGGACGAGCCCGCGGGGCTTCTCGCACAGCGCCTCGACGGCAACCGGAAGCCCGAGCTCCTTGAACCCGAGGATCTCGTACGGGATCCGGCGGAACGCGCCGGCGACGGCGCCGCGCTGGAAGAAGATGTTGGCGCGGAAGCGGGCGAGACCCTTGATCCCGAACGAGAGGTCGAGCTCGAACGACTCCTCGAGGCGGTGCTTCTGCGCGTCGGTGAGCACCGAGTACGACAGCCGCTTCGTCTCGGGGGCCGTCAGCGGGGGCAGCGGCAGGCGCTCGAGCGCCCCGTCGATGCGGATCACCGGCGGCGTGTTGGTCGTGATGTGCAGGTCGGTGGCGCCCCGCTCGACCATGGACTTCAGCAGCTCGTGGAGCGTGATCGGCATGGCTCTCCCTGCTCCTTAGAGCACAGTCTCGCGGACCACCTCGTCGATGGTCGTCAGCCCTTCGCGGATCTTCTGCAGCCCCGACTGGCGGAGCGTGATCATCCCCTCTTCGATCGCCTTGCGCCGCAGCTCGACGGCCGTAGCACCAGATAGGATCAGTTCCCGCATGTCCTCGGTGATGTCCATCACCTCGAAGAGCCCCAGGCGCCCCTTGTACCCGCTGTTGCCGCACTTCTCGCACCCGCGCCCCTTGACGAGCTTGAGGCCGTGCGCCTCGCTCTCGGAGAAGCCGACCGAGAGCAGCGCCTGGATCGGGGTGTCGATCTCCTCCTTGCAGCTCTGGCAGACCCTCCGGATGAGCCGCTGCGCGGCGATCACGTTCACGGAGGTGGCCACCAGGAACGGCTCGATCCCCATGTTCATCAGACGCGAGATCGTGGAGGGCGCGTCGTTGGTGTGCAGCGTCGAGAGCACGAGGTGGCCGGTGAGCGCCGCCTTGATCGCGATCTCGGCCGTCTCGAAGTCGCGGATCTCCCCCACCAGGATGATGTTCGGGTCCTGCCGGAGGAACGAGCGCAGCGCGGCGGCGAAGTTGAGGCCGATCGAGTCCTTCATCTGGACCTGGTTGACGCCGGAGAGCTGGAACTCGACCGGGTCCTCGGCCGTCATGATGTTGGTCTCGGGCACGTTGACGCGCTGCAGGGCGGAGTAGAGGGTGTTGGTCTTCCCGGACCCCGTCGGCCCGGTCACCAGCACCATCCCGTACGGCTTGAGGATGTTGTCCTCGAACTTCTTCAGGGAGGACTTCTCGAAACCGAGCTTGGTCATGTCGAGGCGGAGCTGCTCCTTGTCGAGCAGCCGCATGACGACCTTCTCGCCGTGGAGCGTCGGCAGCACCGAGACGCGGAAGTCGAGTTCGCGCATGCGACCCTCGATCTTCGCCTTGAGCTTGATGCGGCCGTCCTGCGGCAGCCGCTTCTCGGCGATGTCGAGCTTCGCGAGCACCTTGATCCTGGAGGTGATCGCGTCCTTGAGGCGCTGCGGCGGGGACATGACCTCCCGCAGGAGGCCGTCGATGCGGTAGCGGACGCGATAGCTCTTCTCGTACGGCTCGACGTGGATGTCGGAGGCGCCGCGCTTGATCGCGTCGGTGAGCATGATGTTCACCAGACGGACAACCGGGGCCTCCTGCGATTCCTCGGCGAGCTTGGCGACGTCGACCTCGTCCTCCTCGTCCATCAGCTCGAGGGCGGCCTCGTCGACCGTCGTGAGGTCTTCCATCACCTTCTTGAGCTCGAGCTCGCGGGACGAGCCGAAGTTGCGGTCGATGCGCTCGCGGATCGCTTCCTCGGAGGCCACCACCGGCTCGACGCGGTATCCCGTCATGAAGGTGATCTCGTCCATGGCGAAGATGTTGGTCGGGTCGGTCATCGCCAGGGTGAGTGTGGCTCCGGTCTTGTTCACCGGGATGACGTTGTACTTGCGGGCGAGGTCGACCGGGATGATCTTCGCGACGTTGGGGTCGATCTCGAAATGACGGAGGTTGATCGAGGGGACCCCGAACTGGTGCGAGAGGCACTCGATGATGTCGTCCTCGCTGACGTAGCCCAGGCGTTGCAGGATCTCGCCAAGCTTCCCGCCAGTGCTCTTTTGCTCGTCAAGCGCCTTGCTCAGCTGCTGTTGGCTGACGAGCTGGGCTTTGAGAAGCAGTTCGCCGAGCTTGAGGGCCATGGGGGTCCCTTCCGCTAACTTTCGATTCCCCTACGGATTCTAGCATCTCGACGTGTGCGGCTCCAGCGCGCCACCGCGGGCGTCTCGACGACGGCCTAACTCGACACGGCCGCGACGCCGTCGAGGAGCGCAACCAGCGCGTCGAACACCGGGTCCACGGCGACCTCGCCTTCGGCCGCGGCGCGGGCGCTTCCCGGGCGCTCCGCGGAGGCGGCGCCCGCGAGCACGCGCACGCGGGGCCCCCGCGGGGCGTTGCGCGCGGGATCGGTCGCCACGAACACCGCCACGGTCGGCACGCCGAGCGACGCCGCGAGGTGGGCCGGCCCGGTGTCGCCCGCGACGACGGCGGCGCAGCCCGCCAGCAGCATCGCGAGCTCGGGGATGGACGTCGGCGGCGCCAGCGCCGCCCCCGGGCCCGCCGCGCCGACCACCTCCTCCGCCAATGCCCGCTCGCCGGGACCCCAGCCCACGATCACGGGCAGCCCCGCGCCGGCGGCGCGCCGGCCGAGCGCGGCGAAGCTCGCCGCGGGCCACGCCTTCCCTGGTCCGCCGGTGGCCGGGAGCAGCACCACCGCACCCGTCGGTGCCGGCGTCGCCGAGCCCACCAGGAACCGCCCGTCGGGCGCCGCGCCGAACGGCGCCGGCCGGCCGAGCGCCGTCAGGAGCGAGAGGTTGACGTCCACGACGTGCCTCGCCTCCGGCGGCGGCGCGACGGTCCGCGTGTAACACGCGCCGGCCATCCACTCGCGCCGGTGGGAGCGCGCGAGGCCCACCCTCACCCCCGCGCCCGAGATCAGGCCCCAGACGCCGGACTTCAGGAGGCCCTGGGGGTCGAGCGCGACGTCCGGGGCGAAGCCTCGCACCGCGGCGCGGGCGGCCAGGATCTCGCGCCGTGTCGTGCCGGCGAACGCGCGCCGCCGCCATCGCCGGGTCGCCACCGGGATCAGTCGAGCCACGGCCGGGTGGCCCGCGACCAACGGCAGGAACGGCTCCTCGACGAGCCACGCCAGCTCGACCGGTTCGCCGCCGCTCGTCAGGGCCGCCGCGAGCGGCCAGGTGTGCACGATGTCTCCGAGCGCCGACAGGCGGGTCAACAGGATGCGCACTCCGAGATTCTAGAGCCTCTCCCGCAACCCCCTGCGGTGAAGGGTCGTGGCTCGCGAGGCCTGTCGTGCGCCACTGCGGTTGGTTCCGGCCCGCCGCAGCCTGCTGTTGAGTTTCTCATCGGCGGCCCAAATACCAGCAAAACAGCGGTGTGATCTGGGTAAACCAGGCCTCGGAGGTCGCTCGACCTCCCCGAACCTCGCCGGGTGACCGTTGAGTCTTTCAACATATCGTGGGCGGTCGAGACCAGCCAGTATCCGTAACAAGCTGCATTAAATAACGTTATGCAACGGCCGATTACTTGGCAGCGGGCTTGCTTGAGTCGTGACCGAGCGGGGGCCACGGAGCTCTCGCGGGAGGCAACGATGACAGCGATTCTGGTGATCCTCACGATCCTGGTCTTCATCGGCGTCGACGCGGTCGTGATGGCGTTTCGTCGCCACCGCGCCGCCGCGCCGCTGACGCTGCCGATGGCGGCCATGCTGGAGCCGAGGCCGCCGCAGGGGATCTTCCTCGACCCTCATCACAGCTGGGTGCGGATCACGACCGACGGCACGCTCCGCGTGGGCATCGACGACTTCCTCTCGGAGGCGATCGGCGAGGTCGAGGCCGTCGAGGCCCCGTCGCGCGGCGCCCACGTCAGGCGCGGCGATCCCCTCCTCAAGCTCAGGGTGCACGGCCGCTCGCTGGTCGTGCCGTCGCCGGCGCCCGGCGAGGTGGTGGCCGTGAACGACCACGCGCTCGAGCAGCCGTGGACGGTCACCCGCGACCCGTACGGCGTCGGATGGGTGGTGGCGCTGTGGACCCGCGACCACCACGAGGCGATCAAGCCGTTGCGCATCGGCAGCGCCGCCGCCGCCTTCCTCCGCCAGGAGGTGCAACGCCTCGCGGACCTCGTCACCCCCGTGGGAACGTTCGCGACCGTACCGCTCCTGGCCGACGGCGGCTTGCCGCGCAAGGGCGTCCTCGCGGCCGTCGACGCGAACCAGTGGCAGACGTTCCAGAAGGAGTTCCTGACCGCTACCGGCGAGGAGGCTTAGGCCATGGCGCACCGCGGAATCCTCGTCGACGTGACGAAGTGCATCGGCTGCGGCTCCTGCGTGGAGGCCTGCCAGAAGTCCAACCAGCAACCGGCCCATGACGCGAGGGGGCTCGACGAGCAGACCTACACCTTCCTCATGGACCGCGGCAAGGACACCTACGTTCGCCGCCTCTGCATGCACTGCGAGACCCCCAGCTGCGCCTCGGTGTGCCCGGTCGGGGCGCTCAAGAAGACCGCGGCCGGACCGGTTACTTACGATGCCGACAAATGCATGGGGTGCCGGTACTGCATGATGGCGTGCCCGTTCGGGGTGCCCACCTACGAGTGGCACTCGGCCACCCCGCGGGTCCGCAAGTGTCAGATGTGCGCCCACCGCGGCGCCGCCGGGCCGGCGTGCGCCGAGGCCTGCCCCACCGGCGCGACGATCACCGGCGACCGCGAGGAGCTCCTCGCCGAGGCGCGCAAGCGCGTCGCCTCCGACCCCAAGACCTACTTCCAGCGGGTCTACGGCGTCACCGAGGCCGGCGGGACCGACGTGCTCTACATCGGCCCCCGCGAGTCCGACGCCCTCGGGCTGCCCCGCGTGAAGACCGACGGGCCTCTGCCCGACCTGACCTGGAACGCCCTCAAGCACATCCCGGACGTCGTCCTGTTCGGCGGCGTGTTCCTGGGCGGCATCTTCTGGTTGACCAAGCGGAAGGAAGACGTGGCACGCGCCGAGCAGGCCGAACGGCCCGCCAAGGGAGAGCACCATGCTTAAGGAACGCATTTCCTCGCTGCGCCTCGGGTTCTGGAGCACGATCTCGATCCTCTTCGTCGCCGTACTCGGCGCCATCGCGTTCCTGCGCTTCACCAGGGGTCTCGGCGCCGTGACGAACCTCTCCGACGGCTTCCCGTGGGGGCTGTGGATCGGCTTCGACGTCCTCTGCGGCGTGGGCCTCGCGGCCGGCGGGTTCGCGGTGACCGCCACGGTCCACATCCTGCACCTCAAGGAGTTCAAGCCGATCATGCGGCCCACCGTGCTGACGGCCTTCCTCGGCTACATCCTGGTCGTCTGCGGGCTGGTGTTCGACCTCGGCAAGCCGTGGAACATCTGGCACCCGATCATCATGTGGAACCCGCACTCGGTGATGTTCGAGGTCGGCTGGTGCGTGATGCTGTATTCGAGCGTCCTCTCCCTGGAGTTCGCGCCGGTCGTTCTCGAGCGCTTCAAGCTCGACTGGATGCTGCGCCTCCTCAAGCCGATCACGCCGATCCTCGTGATCGCGGGCGTGCTCCTCTCGACCCTCCACCAGTCCTCGCTCGGCTCGCTCTTCCTGATCCTCCCTGAGAAGGTCCACCCCCTGTGGTACACGTCGATGCTGCCGGTCCTCTTCTTCGTGTCGGCGCTGGCCGCCGGGATCGGCATGACCGTGGTCGAGTCGTGGTTCTCGCGGCGGGTGTTCCACAAGCCGATCGAGACGCAGCTCCTGTCGAGGCTGTCGCGCGTCTCCGTGATCGTGCTCGCGCTGTACCTGACGCTCCGCATGCGCGACCTGATCTCCCGGGATGCGCTCTCGACGGTCTTCCCGCTGACCCCGGTCTCCGCGATGTTCCTGATCGAGATCGTCCTCGGCGTGGCGCTCCCGATGGTGCTGCTCGCCTCCGCGCGGTTCCGCGAATCGCCCAGACGCCTCGCGATCGCGCAGGGCATGGTGGTCCTCGGCTTCATCTTCCACCGTCTCAACGTGTCCGTGACGGCCGTCGAGGCGGCCACGGGCCGAACCTACACCCCCTCGGTCATGGAGTTCATGGTGTCGGCGGGTCTGGTCGCGGTGGGCATGACGGTGTTCCTGCTGGCGTGCCGCTACCTGCCGGTGTTCCCCGAGGGTGCCGTCGCCGACGAGGAGAAGGCGGCCGCGGCCAAGAAGGCGCGGGCGTCGGGGCTGGTGGTCCCGTCGCCTCACGCCGGCGTTTTTGACCGGACGTAGCGGAGAAGGTACCGTGGGCGCGGGGTAGTCGGAGGAGACGCGCACCCATGTGGCGATGGCGGTCCAACTCGCTGACGTTCCGCCTCACCGGGACCTTGATCGTGGCACTGGCGCTCCTGCTGGCCCTGACCGCCGTCGTGGAGGTCGGCCTGCAGGAGCGCTACGCTCGTACGGCGGCGCGCCTCAACGGCCTGGCGGTGTCGGAGACGGTGTACGGCGCGCTTCACACCGCGATGCTCAACAACGACCGCGGCAGCCTGCTCGCCGCGGTCCGGGCGATCACCGAACGGTCCCCCAACGTCCGCGTCCGGATCTTCAACAAGGAAGGCCAGATCGTCTTCGCCTCCGAGCCCGGCCAGGTCGGCCAGCGGCTCGACCCGCGCTCCGAGGCGTGCTTCAAGTGCCACCAGGCCGACCGGCCGATCGAGAAGCTCCCTCCCGGCGACCGCACCCGGACGTTCGCGGTCGGCGGCGTCCCCGCGATGGGCGTGATCCGGCCGATCGAGAACGAGCCCTCCTGTGCGACCGCGAGCTGTCACGCGCACCCGGCGGACAAGCGCCTCCTGGGGGTCCTCGACGTCACCCTGCTCCTGACGGGGATCGAAGCCGACCGGCGCGAGACGGCCGCCCTGATGGTGGTCGCCACCGGGTGCGCCCTGCTGCTCGTCGTGGGCGTCGTGATCGTGGTCGTCAGGAGGTCGGTGCACCGGCCGATCAAGTCGCTGACGCGCACGCTGGCCGCCCTCGGGACCGGCGACTACTCCGCCCGCTACGAGAACGGCGAGATCTCCGAGTTCGCCTACCTGGGACGCGCGGTCAACAAGATGGCCCAGGAGCTCCAGCGCGCAAACGCCGAGTTGGTGGAGTGGGCGCAGACGCTCGAGCGCAGGGTCGAGGAGAAGACCGCCGAGCTCCGGCAGGCGCAGGACCAGATGGTGCGCGTCGAGCGCATGGCCTCGCTCGGCAAGCTCGCGGCGGTCGTCGCGCACGAGATCAACAACCCGCTCGCCAGCGTCGTGACCTACTCGAAGGTCCTCGTGCGGCGGCTCGCGGCGCGCGCCGACCAGAGCGACGAGACGCGAGAGAGCCTGGGGATCCTCGAGGCGATCGCCAGCGAGTCGGCGCGCTGCGGCGAGATCGTGTCGAACCTCCTGTTGTTCGCGCGCCGCACCGGCTCCCGCATGGAGCCGACCGACGTCAACAAGATCATCGACCGCTCGCTGTTCCTGCTCAAGCACAAGATGGACCTCGTCCAGGTGCGGCCCGACCTCGACCTCGCGGCGCGCCTGCCCGCCATCATGTGCGACCCCGCGCAGATCGAGCAGGCGCTGCTCGCGCTGTGCATCAACGCGGTCGAGGCGATGCCGTCGGGCGGCACGCTCACCATCCGGACCGCGCCGAGCGGGGCCGGCGGGGTCGAGGTCGCGGTCGAGGACAACGGCGTCGGCATGGACGACGAGGTGCGCGCCCACATCTTCGAGCCGTTCTTCACGACCAAGGGCGAGGGCGAGGGCAAGGGGCTCGGGCTCGGGCTCGCGGTTGTGTACGGGATCGTGCAGCGACACAATGGCACGATCGACGTCGCGAGCGCACCGGGCAACGGGACCCGCTTCACCGTGGTCCTCCCGGCAGCGCCGGCCGGGGGGGAGCACGCATGATGACGATGCCGGTGCGGATGCTGATCGTGGACGACGAGCCGCACGTCCGGAACTCGCTCGCGACCTGGTTCCGCGAGGAGGGGTACGGCGTCAGCGTCGCGGCGAGCGGCAAGGACGCGCTCGCGACCGTCGCCCGCGAAGGCACCAACATCCTGCTCGTCGACATCAAGATGCCCGGCATGGACGGGCTCGAGCTGCAGCGCAAGGTGCGCGAGCTGGCGCCCGACGCCACGGTCATCATCATGACCGCGTACGCATCCGTGGAAACCGCCGTGCAGGCGCTCAAGGAAGGCGCCTATGACTACATCGTCAAGCCGTTCGACCCCGAGGCCGTCTCGCGCCTGGTGCGCAAGGCCGCCGAGCGCTACTCGCTGCTCGCCGAGAACCGCGCGCTCCGGGAGCGCATCGCGGGCGCGTCGCCGGCGCTCATCACCAGCGGCTCGCCGGCGATGGCCAAGGTGATCGAGCTCGTGGACCAGGTCGCCCCGACCGACACGAACGTGCTCATCACCGGCGAATCCGGCACCGGCAAGGAGCTCGTGGCGCACCTCATCCACGCGAAGAGCACGCGGCGTTTCGGCCCGTTCGTCGTCGAGAACTGCGGCGCCCTCGCCGAGGGCGTGCTGGAGAGCGAGCTGTTCGGCCACGAGCGCGGCGCGTTCACCGGCGCCGTCGGCCGCCACCGGGGCAAGATCGAGCTCGCGGACGAGGGCACCCTGTTCCTCGACGAGATCGGCGACGTCCCGGCCAAGGTGCAGGTGGACCTCCTGCGCGTGCTCCAGGAGCGCGAGCTCAAGCGCGTCGGCGGCAACGAGACGATCAGGGTGAACTTCCGGCTCGTCACGGCCACCCATCGCGACCTCGAGGCCGAGGTCGCCGCCGGCCGCTTCCGCGAGGACTTCTACTTCCGCATCAACGTCTTCCAGATCCCGCTGCCGCCGCTGCGCGAGCGCGCGGGGGACGTGCCCGCGCTCGCCGGGCACTTCCTGGCCCAGTTCGCGAACGCGATGAACCGCAGGATTTCCGGGTTCACGCCCGACGCCATGGCCGCGCTCGTCGCCTACCCCTGGCCCGGGAACGTCCGCGAGCTCGCCAACGCGATCGAGCGCGCGGTCGTGCTCTGCAGAGGCGAACGGATCGAGGCGAGCCACTTCCCGTTCGCGGGCCCGCCGGCGTCCGCGAACCTCTCGCTCGCGGCCGTCGAGCAGTCGCACATCCGGCAGGTCCTGGCCGCCTGCTCGTACAACGTCGCGCAAGCCGCGCGCGACCTCGACATCGACCGCGTCACCCTCTACAACAAGATGAAAAAGTACGGCATCGAGCGGCCGTGAACGTGCGGCTGCTCGGGCTGGGGGACGTCCCGCCCAGGCTTGCGGAGGCGGTGCTCGCCGCGCTGCCCGGCCCATACACCGGCGGCGAGTTCGCCCGGGCGACGGTCGCGCTCGACCGCTGCTACGACAGGAGCCGCGCCCAGGTGGACGCCGCGTGCCTGATCGACCAGGTCCCCGCGCCCGAGGCCGGCTGGCTCGTCATGGGGCTCACCGGCGTCGACCTCTTCATGCCGGCGCTCACCTACGTGTTCGGGATCTCGCACCTGGGCGGGCGGCGCGGGATCGTGTCGTGGTTCCGCCTCCACCCGGAGGCCGACGGCCCCGACGCCAGCGACGTGCTGCTGCACCGGGTCACCACCGAGGTCGTCCACGAGCTCGGGCACAGCCTCGGGCTGGTCCACTGCGTGGTGCCGGACTGCGCGATGCACAGGTCGCTGTGGCCGGAGGGGGTGGACCTGAAGCGGCCCGAGTACTGCCCGGCCTGCCTGACGGCGTTGGCCTCTGCCCTCTGAGTGCGTTGCCGATAGCGGACCATCTGCTTCGCTTGGCTCGGGCGGGCGAGGGCGCCCGCCCCCCAAGTCCTCGTTCGCTCCTCTCTGTGGCGCGGCCGCTCTCGGCAACGCAGCTACACGCCTAACTGCGACGCCCTGCTTCCAACCCACGTGTCATTGCGAGCTTCCCGAGCGCAGCGAGGGAAGCGCGGCAATCCCCCGACAAGGAAGCGACGGCTGGGCATTGGATTGTGAGTCTGTCGTCCTCGGACCACGGACCACTGACCACGGACCACGCCTTCTCTGCGTCCGGCCCCCAAGCTCGGCTCCGAACCCTTACCTCTCGGCCCGCACCTTGCGAATGGTCGTCAAACTGGTCTATATTCTGGTCTGGAGGCCGTCATGACCACCGTGCCGCTGTCGGAGGCGAAGACCCACCTCGCGCGCCTGCTCGCCGAGGTCGAGAAGCTCGGCGAGGGTGTGACGATCACCCGCTCGGGGCGGCCGGCAGGGGTGCTGCTCTCAATTGAGGAGTACGAGGGCCTGTTCGAGACCCTCGACATCCTCGCCGACGCCAAGCTCATGTCGTCGGTCCGCCGCGGGCTCCGCGACGCCGAGAAGGGCCGCGTGGTGGGCGACGACGAGGTCTGGCGTTGAGCTGGACCGTCCGCTACACCGAAACCGCGGCCAAGGCGATCAGGAAGCTCGACCCCCAGATCAAGGTCCGCGTGCGCGCCGCGATCGACGCTCTGAGGGAGGACCCCTACCGCGGCAAGCCGCTCCAGCTCACGCTGAAGGGTCTCTACTCCTGGCGCACCGGCGACTGGCGCATCGTCTACCGCCTCGACGGCGCGAGGATCGAGATCCTCGTGGTCACCGTCGGCCACCGCCGCGAGGTCTACGCCCGCGTCCGCTCCTTGCTGCGGTAGTACCGACCAAGACTGAGAGCCCGTGTCCCGTAGCGCGAAATTCCGCGGCTGGTCCAGACGGGTAGACCTCTAAGCACCTTTGTTCACGGTAGAGACTGCGGTCGGCCGCCAGTGCCTCCAGGGACCACAGCCTCGACCTCGACCGACCGATCGCTCTCCACAAGGTTCTGGTTGTTCGCGTTGGGTTTGGTGACAGCGTCGATGACAAAATAGGTGGTACCGGCCGCAATGCCCCTAACCACCCAGGTGGCGTCAGTATTGCTCTCCGTGGTGGCCACGAGCGCGTAGGGACCACCTGACCTCGACGAAGCGTAGACGCGGTAGTACCCGTGATCGGCTCTGTACCTGACTTGCGTCCAGGTCAGCGTCACTGACCCCGGGGAGAGGGTAACGACCGCGAGGCCGCCCGGCGGAATGGTCTGGGTAGAAGACCAGTCGCCATCGTGCTGCTTGGACTCTAGGAATGAATCGAGTGTCGCGTCCGCCGTGTGGAGCGCGTTCCAGCGGATGTCGATCAATTTGACACGATTGGTCGTCGTATCCATGGCCACAAGTGTCCTGGGGACTTCCCCCGAGAGCGCGTTGCCGCAGATCTTGAATTTCTCCATCCGGGAGAGTTTGCCGAGTTCACCCGGAATCGGACCCGTGAGCTGATTGGCGGAGAGATCGAGCTCGGACAAATTCTGGAAGGAAGCGAGCCAGCCCGGGATCGATCCGGCCAGGTTGTTGGCCGACAGGTCAAGACGCCTGAGATACTTGAGGCTGCGAAGCTCACCCGGTATCGGGCCGGTGAGAAAGTTGTGGGAGAGTGTTAGTTCGACCATGAAGGTGGGGTTCGCGAGTCCGGATGGAATCGGGCCCGTGAGCTCGTTCCTTGACAGATCAAGGCGAAGCAGGGACTTAAGCTGCCCCAATTCGTTGGGGATCGGACCCGTGAGTCGGTTCGCGGATAGATTGAGCATGTTCAAACGCACGACATTGCCGAGTTCACTCGGAATCGGGCCCGTGAGTTGGTTCGAGGAGAGGTTGAGGCTCACGGCGCTTAGATTGCCAAGCTCAGCCGGGATAGATCCCGTGAGCTGGTTGGTAGAGAGGTCTATTGATACGCCGCCCCGAGCGGGGAGCTTGCCCAGTTCGGGCGGTATCGAGCCAGTGAGCTGGTTGGCCGAGAGGTTAAGGCCTTCCAAATAGCACATGTTGCCGAGTTCAGGTGGGATTGACCCGGTGAGCTCGTTGTGGCTTAGGTTCAGAATCAGCGTCACCCACTCGGCGAGCCTGCTGAGCTCAGCAGGAACTGAGCCCGTGAGCTGATTGTAGGAGAGATCGATGACGCGCACCCTCGAGAGGTTGCTCAGCTCAGGCGGGATTGAGCCCGAGAGTTGGTTCCGGTTCAGGCCGAGGTACTCGAGGTTGATCAGGCTGCCCAGCTCGGGAGGGACCAGACCGGAGAGGTGATCGTCGCTGAGGTTGATATGCGTCAGGCTGGTAAGGCGACCCAATTCCAGCGGGATCGGTCCGGCAAGCTTCGTGCGCTCCAAGTGCAGCCACTTGAGCTTGGATAGTCTGCCGAGTTGGGCTGGGATCGCGCCTGTGATGTTGGTGGCTCCGAGGTCAAGGTGCTCAAGCCTGCCTAGGTCCGTCAGCTCGAGCGGAATCGGGCCAGTGAGGTTGTTGCCGAACAGATTCAGTTCCTCAAGGCGTCGCAGGCCGGCAAACTGCCTCGGGATCGGGCCTGAGAGCCTGTTGCCCTCTAGGATCAGCCTCTTGAGTTTCGACAGGCTGCCGAGCTCGACTGGTATGGGGCCGTCAAGGAGGTTGCCCTCCCCAATTTCGAGTGTCTCGAGGTTCGTGAGTTGCGCAAGTGATCCTGGCAAGACACCCGCGAGGCCACGCCGACCCAGCGCGAGACCGGTCACGGTCGTCCCCGCTGTATCGCATGTCACTCCGTCCCACGCGCATTCTGTCCCGACTGGACCGTTCCACTGGGTGCCGGAACCCCACCGTTCACCCCCGGTCGAGTTGAAGAGATCCACGAGCGCCCGCCGCTCTGCGGCTGGGATTGCGGCATCCGCCCGCATTGCGGCGAGGAGGACGAACACGAACGCAGCTGTCACCGATTTACGGTCCACCCTCAATCGCAACATGGCCACCTCTGACCCGAGTGTTGACCTGTGTTAGCGCATTTCTCAGCTCGGAGCTCTCAGGGCGAGCGTAAGGCCGCCGAGCATCCTGGTCAATCTTGCCTCCGACGGAAACGTGGGTGTTCCTCCAAACGGGTTCCGTGGCGCTGGCCAGCGCCGCCGATCGGCGAATGGTGCCCGCCCCCCGACAGGCAGGGCGTTGGGGACCGGCGTGTAGCCCGCGCCACCGCCGTTGGGCCTATCGCAAGGCGCCCGAGGCGGCCGCCGCGGAGCATAGCCGGAGGCTATGTGAGCAGGCGAGCCGCCGAAGGGCAACGCAGCGAGAGGTCCGACGCCGGTGGCGCCCTTAGCGGAAGCGCTTGAGGATCTCGGCGACCACGTCGGTGGTCGCGTGCTCCTTGGGGTCGCCGCAGATGACCGTCTCGCCCCCCCACTCCGCGACGACAGCCCGCTCCGGGACGCTCTCGACCGTGTAGTCGGTGCCCTTGGCGTGGACGTGCGGCCTGAGCGCGCGCAGCACCTCGGCGACCGTGGGCTCGTCGAACAGGACGATCCAGTCCACGCAGGCGAGGTGCGAGAGGATCTCGGCGCGCTCGTCCTCGGGGACGACCGGGCGCTGCGGGCCCTTGATCGTGCGCACCGAGGCGTCCGAGTTGACCGCCACGAACAGCACGTCGCCGGCCGCCCGGGCCGCCGCCAGGTAGCGCACGTGGCCGACGTGCAGCATGTCGAACGCGCCGTTCGCCACCACCACGCGCTTCCCGGCCGTTCGCATCCCCTCGGCCAGCACCCTGGCCTCGGCGAGCGTGATCAGCTTGGCGCGCGGCGCGTTGCTCACGGCGCGCCCCGCCGCGGTCGGCGCGGTTGCGGACCCCGGGCCCCGGACCCCGGACCCCTGTCTCTTCCTTCAGTCATGGACGAACGGCGCCAGGTCGATGGCGCGGTGCAGCTCATCGCGCGACACCGTGGCGGTGCCGAGCTTGCCGACCACGATCCCGCCCGCGAGGTTGGCGATCACCGCGGCTTCCGCCGGCTCCGCCCCCGCCGCCAGCGCCAGCGTCATCGTCGCGAGCACGGTGTCGCCCGCGCCCGTCACGTCCGCCACCTGGTCGCTCCCGGACACCGGAAGGTGGAGCGGCGGCCGGCCGTCCGCGACGAGCGTCAGCCCCTCGCTCCCGCGCGTGGCGGCGACGAAGCGCGCCTTCAGCCGGCCGCGCAGGACCTCGGCCGCTGCGGCGACCGCCTCGTCGCCCCTGGGGATCGATCCGACGGCGGCGGCGAGCTCCTCCAGGTTCGGCGTGGCGCCGTCCACCGGGCCGATGGTCTGCAGGCCGAACCGCGAGTCGGCCACGGCGAGGGCGCCGGCGGGCAGCCCGGCGCGCAGGCGCGCGACGCCGGCCGCCGAGACGACGCCGTAGCCGTAGTCGGAGATCGCCGCGGCGTGTGCGCCCGACGCGAACTCGCCGAGCCGGCGGAGCACCTCGTCGCGCCAGCCGTCGTGTTCGGGGAGATGGTCCTCGATGTCGTAGCGCGCGACCTGGTGCCGCAGCGAGGCCTCGCCCCCGGCGACGATGCGCACCTTGGTCACGGTGTGAAACCCGCGCACCGTGACGAGGCCGCTCACGTCGACGCCCGCGGAACGGAGCGCGGCCGTCAACGCCCCGCCCGCCTCGTCGTCCCCGACCGCGCCGACCGGCAGCACCGTGGCGCCGAGGGCGGCGAGGTTCGCGAGCGCGTTCGCGCCGCCGCCGGGGAGGTCGCGCTGCCCCTCGAACCGCAGGATGATCACGGGGGCCTCGCGGGAGATGCGCTTGGGCGTGCCGAGCACGAAGCGGTCGAGCACCAGGTCGCCGTAGAGCACGATGCGGCGCGCCGGAAAGCGCTCCACGATCTCGTGCACGTGCTGCCGCGTCGTCACGTGCTCGATTCTAACCCGGCCGGCCCCAGCAGCGGCGCCAGCAGCGACTCGAAGCTGCCCATCACGGGCACCGTCTCGGCCTCGACCCAGACGAGCCGTGCCAGGAGCTCCGCCGGCAGCTTGACGGCGTCCTTGGCCGTCGTCGCCACCGTCGCGCCGGCGGCAGCGGCCTCGGCGAGCACCGCCTCGACCTCGCGCCCCACGTAGCGGTGGTGGTCCGCGAAGAACCGCATCCCGACCACGATCGCCCCGATGTCCCCGAGCGTGTGGACGAACCCTTCCGGCGCCCCGATCGCCGCCATCGCGAACACCCGCGCGCCGCTGAGCGCCTCCGGCGGTTCGGATGTGCTCGCGCGGTGGACGGCGCGCGCGACGAACGCCGTCGCCAGGAAGGTCGCGTTCGGCGCGTACGCCCCGAGCACGGCGGTCGCGGCCCGCGCCTCGGTGAGGTTGGCGGCGCGGCTGAGCACGATCGCGTCGGCGCGGGCGAGCGCGTCGGGGTGCTCGCGGCGGGGCCGCTTGGCGCCGAACGGGTCGGACGCCTCGACGACAACGATGTCGAGGTCGCGCACCAGCCGCCAGTGCTGGAAGCCGTCGTCGAGGATGAGGTGCGTGGCGCCGGTCTCGCGCACCGCGGTGGCGGCGCCTCGCACCCGGTCGGCGTCGATCACGATCGGCACGCCGGGCAGCTCCCTCGCGAGCAGCGCCGGCTCGTCGCCGACGCGCTCCCAGGCGGCGTCCTCGGCCCGCCGGACCACCATCGGCTCGCGGGAGCGCCGGCCGTAGCCGCGGGTCAGGATCGCCGGGCGCGCGCCGGCCGTCTGCAGCGCGCGGGCCAGCGCCGCCACGAGCGGCGTCTTGCCGGTGCCGCCGAAGGCGATGTTGCCGACCGAGATCACAGGCACGGCGGCGCGGTGGGTCCGCCGCAGCCCGAGACGATAGGCGGTGCGGGCGATCTCGTTCACGCCCTCCATCAGGTCGGTGAGGCCGAGCACGGCGAGCGGCCAGTGCCTCATCCGAGGAAACGCTCCAGCGCCTCGGCGGTCCGCGACGTCGCCCCGGCGTTGTGCGCCAGCAGCCGGCGGCCCGCGGCGCCCGCCGCGCCGGCGCCGGACGGGTCGTCGAGCCAGCTCTCCAGCGCGCGGGCGAGCTCCGAAGCGGTGTGGACGACCTTCGCCGCGCCGGCCTCCACGAAGCTCCGGTAGACGGCAGCGAAGTTGCGGACGTGCGGTCCCGTGATGACGGGGACGCCGAACCGCGCGGGCTCGATCGGGTTGTGCCCGCCGGTCGCCACGAGCGAGCCGCCGATGAACGCCACCGCCCCGAGCTGGTAGAGCGCGGCGAGCTCGCCCACCGTGTCGAGCACGACGACCGCGCAGCCGGCGTGCGCCTCCGAGAGGAGCGTGCGCCGGATGACCGAGAGGCCGCGGGACGCCACGAGCTCGATGACCTGTTGCGCCCGTTCCGGGTGGCGGGGCGCGAGGAGGAGGAACGGGCGGCGCGGTTGGGGCAAGCTCAGGAACGCGTCCAGGACCTGCTCATCCTCGCCCGCCATCGTCGAACCGGCAACCACCACCGGGCGCCCCGCCGCCAGCCTCCGCAGCGCTTCGAGCGCCTTGGGGGGAGGGCCCGGCGGGCTCGCGTCGAACTTGATGTTGCCGGAGACCCGGATGCGGTCCTCCGCCACGCCCATCCGTGCCAGCCGGCGCGCGGACTGCTCGTCCTGCGCCAGCGCCAGCGTGATCGGGGCCAGCAGCGGGCGCAGGAGCGTGCGGACCGCCTGGTACCCGGCGAACGAGCGGTCGGAGACGCGCGCGTTGGCGAGCGCGACCGGGATCCCGCGCGACCCGCAGGCGGCGAGCAGCTCCGGCCAGAGCTCGGTCTCGACCAGCACGACGAGTCGCGGCCGCGCGGCGTCCATGAGCCGGCGCACCGGGCCCGGGAGGTCGACGGGGAACGGCAGCGTCACGTCCGCGAGCTGCGCTCCGCTCGCCATCGCGAGGCCGGTAGCCGTCGTCGAGGAGAGCACGAGCGGCAGCTCGGGGTGGCGGCGCCGCAGCTCCGCGAGCAGCGGGCGCGCCACCGCCACCTCGCCCACGGACACGGCCTGCATCCAGATCCCGCCGGCCGGGATCGCCGGCAACCGCCGGCCCAGCCGGCGCGCCCACGGCGGACGCCGCTTGCCGTGCCGGCGGTCGGCGACCAGGAGGAACGGCGTCAAGACCGGGAGGGACACCGCCATCAGTGCGCGGTAGAGCCACAGGGAGGGCGGCGCCATCGCGCCGAGTTTACCCTGCCGCCCGCGGGCTTACCATCGGAACCGCGTCCCGGCTACCATGGCGCGGTGAACTTCATTCACGGCGACCTCATCTACCTGGACAACAACGCGACGACCCCCGTGGACCCGCGGGTGCTCGAGGCCGTCGTCGCGGCGCTCGAGCGGGGCTGGGGCAACCCGTCCTCGGGCCATCGCCTCGGCCGCGTCGCCCGCGAGTTCGTCGAGACCGCGAGGGGCCAGGTCGCCGCATGCCTCGGCGCCCGGGCCGACGAGATCATCTTCACGAGCGGCGGCACCGAGGCCGACAACTGGGCGCTCGCGGGCATCGTCGCGGCGCGCGGCGGCGGCCACATCGTCACGACCGCGGTGGAGCACCCGGCCGTGCTCGCGACGGCCCGCATGCTCGAGCGCACGGGCCGCGCCCGGATCACCGTGGTCGGCGTCGACCGCGACGGTCTCGTGGACGTCGAGGACGTGGTCGGCGCGCTCGAGCGCGACACCACGCTCGTCTCGGTGATGCTCGCCAACAACGAGGTCGGCACGCTCCAGAACGTGGCCGGGATCGCCGCGGCGTGCCGCGCGCGCGGCGTCCTCGTGCACACCGACGCCGCGCAGGCGATGGGCAAGATCGCGGTGGACGTCGGCGCGCTCGGGGTCGACCTGCTCACGGTCGCGGGGCACAAGCTCTACGCGCCGAAGGGCGTCGGCGCGCTGTTCGTGCGCCGCGGGGTGGCGATCGAGCCGTTGATCCGCGGCGCCGGCCACGAACGCGGGCTGCGCGCCGGAACCGAGAACGCGCCCGGGATCGTCGGCCTCGGGGCGGCCTGCGAGATCGCGACGCGGGAGCTCGCGTCCGACGGGGCGCGGCTGGCCGCGCTCCGCGACCGCCTCGAGGCGGCGCTGGCCGCCGGCGTGCCGGACCTCGTGTTCCACGGCCACCGGCAGCTCCGCCTGCCGAACACCGCGAGCATCGCCTTCGCGGGGACCGACGCCAACGCCCTGCTCGAGGCGCTCGCCGAGGACGTCGCGGCTTCCCCGGGGGCGGCGTGCCACACGGGCGCCGTGCACCCTTCGTCCGTCCTCACCGCCATGGGCGTGGACGCGGCGACGGCGCTGGCGACGGTGCGGTTCTCGCTCGGGCGGTTCACGACGCCTCGCGACGTCGAGGAAGGCGCCCGCCGGGTCATCGCCGCCGTCAGGGCTCTTCCGGGCGGCGAGCCGCGCACGCCGGCCCCGCCGGGCTAGCGAGCGTCGCGGTCCCGCCGAGCGGCGGTGCGCGGGCCGTTACTGAACGTAGCCGAGGCTCCGGAGGCGTGCGAGCGTCTCGGCATAGCCGCGCTGGAGCGATGCGGCGCGGCGGTCCCACCACAGGAACGAGCCGGGCGCCGCGATGCGGAGCGGCTGCGAGGCGTCGAGCCACCGCCAACCGCTGCCTCCGACCTCGGCCTGCGTGGACGACTCGGTCCCGCCGAACGCCGCGAGCGCGAACGGGAACGGGTTGTCCCAGCGCACGCTCACCTGATCGCCCGCCGCGACGACCTCGGTCGTGCCGACGCTGAAGACCTGCGCGACGTGCAGGCGGGTCCGGCTGCGAAACTCCACCGTCGCCGGTCCTCGCCCGCCGGCCGCCAGCACCTGAAGCCCCGGCACCAGCCGTCCGACGCTCGAGGCGAAGACCTGCGCCGCGGCGAGCGCCGTCGCGTCGTCGAGCGGCTCCGGGCGCTCCTCGCCGGGATCGCGCTCCAGGTCGAACCGGAACGCGCCGGTGGGCAGCGGCCGCGCCTCCTGCATCTTGACCTCGGCCTCCGGGGCCAACCCGGGCTGCGGGCGGGTGTGGACGATGACCTCCCGCGTGCCTTCGCGCCACCGCCAGCGCAACGGGCCGGCGCCGAAGGTGACCGCGACCTGCGGCTCCCGCGATCCTCCGGCGAGCAGCGAGCGTCCCGCCATCCCGGCCGGCGCCGGGCACCCCGCGAGGTCGAGGAGCGTGGGGACGAGGTCGAGGAGCTGCACCGGGCGTCGCTCCACGCGGGCCGGCACGCCCGGACCGCGCAGCAGCAGGGGGACGTGGAGCGCCTCCCGGTAGAGGTTGAGCCCGTGCCCCCAGCACCCGTCGTGCTCCCCGAACGCCTCGCCGTGATCGGCGGTGAACGCCACCACGGCCCGGCGCGGCAGCTCGGCCAGCAGCGGGCCGAGCTGGCGGTCGAGGTAGCGCACCGTGGCGGCGTACGCCTCCTTGCGCTGGCGCGTCTCCTCGGGGCCGGCCGCCCTCGCCCGGCTGGCGAGCGGGACGATGGACTCGAGCGCCGGCATGAACCCCTCGTGGTCGGCGTAGGGCTCGTGCGGGTCCATGAAGTGGAGGTAGAGGAAGCCGGGCTCGCCACGATGCGACCGCAACCAGGCGCGCGCCTGGGCGACCACCTGCTGCGCCTGCGGCGGCCCTTCCGGACCGTAGCGCGACGGCACGATGAAGTCGTCGAACCCCTTGCCGAAGTCGTTCGCCACGTTGACCGTGTAGTTGGCGACGACGGCGCCGCCGGAGAAGCCCTGCGCCCGGAGCGCCTCCGCCCAGGTGGCCACGCCCACGGGGATCGCCACCAGCCCGCCGTCCAGCGCCGTGAGATCGATGGTCGGACGAGAGGTGAAGATGCTGGCGACCGACGGGAGCGTCCACGGCGCATTGGACTCGGCGTCGGTGAATCGCTCGCCGTCGCGGAACTCGGCGAGCAGTCGAGGCGTGAGCTTCTCGTTGACGTGATCGCCGCGCAGGGTGTCGGCGAGCGCGAGCACGACCAGGGGCGCCCCCGCGTGCGGCCGCACGAGGCGCGGCTCGCCGAGTGCGATGCCGGCCGACGATCGCACCGCATACGCGCCTCGTCCCGGGATCGGCCACTCGAGGTCCTCGACGGACCCGGGGGCGAGGCGCCATGCGTGTTCGCCGCGCGGCCCCTCGATCCGCACCTCACCGGCGGCGCTCGCAGTGTTGAGCGCGCGGGCGCGGAAGAGGGCGCCGCCGCGGCCGGCCTCGAACCTACGCTCGGCGGCCGGCGGCACGCCCTGCGTCCACCAGAGGTCCATGTGCTGGGCCGCCCACTGCTCGCGCCAGAGATCCACCCGGGCGGGCCCGCAGGCGGACGCGAACACGCCCACCACGGCCGCGCCGAGCATCAGGCGCCCGAGTTGCCGGTCCATGGCGCGAGTATAGCGACGCCCCCGCCGGCTCACCCCTGCCGGTTCAACGCGCCGCGCGCAGCTCGATCGGAATGGGACGGTCGCCCTTCGGCGTCCGCAGAACGATCACCCCCTCGAGCACGGCGGGCTCCCCTCGGAGGAGCGCGGTCATGCCGCCGGCGACGTCGCCGAGCGGCACGTCCTGCTCGATCAGCACGTCGCTCGACTGCCCGGCGCGCAGCCGGAACCCGGGCCTCTTGGCGTCGAGGATCGCCTGCGAGCCGACCTTGACGTGCAGCTCCACGCCGGCGACGACCACGTCGAAGGCGAACGGGTTGAACAGCCCCAGCAGGCCGTGCACGGTAACCGCGGCGAGGCCGGGCGTCACTGTGAAGTCCGACAGCGTCGCGTAGGCGCGGTAGAGATCAGCGAGCGGCACCTCGACGTCGCCCCTGTCGCCGAGGTCGACCGTCCCCGCCACGGCCAGGACGACCGCGCCGTTGCCGTCCAGGCCCTCCCACCGCACGGGCATGCGGTTGGGGTCCTCCGCGAGCACGGCCTCCGGCACGTCGCGCAGCCGGAGGTCGAAGTCGGCCCGCGTCTCGGTCGAGTCCACGGTCACGTCGGCCGGCGCCGACAGGGGGACGCGCGCCGCGCCGAGCGCCAACCGCTGCGCCGCCAGGCCGGCAGCCAGCTTGTGGTCGGGCGCCGCGGCATGCAGCGTCACGTGAACGAGCTCGCGGTCGGGAAGGCGCACCACGACGTGCTGCAGGCGCAACGGCGCGGGCGCCGGTCCGGACGGCGCGGCCGGCGCGGCGGCAAGGGCGAGGACGAGAGCGGTGAGCACGCAGGGACCTCCCCGGGCGCGAGTCTACAACGCCGCGCCGGCGCCCGCTTGTGAAGGGTTTCCTTTTCTCTTACGCTCGCGGGCCGGAGGTGGAGAATGCTCCTCGATAGGTGGCAGCCCAACGCGCTCGGCCGCGACGTCCCGACCCGGATCGCAGGCCGCGAGGCTCGCCCGTTCGCGGGCTCGTTCGCCACCATGCCGGAGCCGGCCACGCACCCCGCGCGCGTGCCTCGCATGCCGTTCGACGGTTCCTCCAAGGTCACGACGTTCGAGGCGGCGTTCGACGTGGTGCGCGACGGCGACGCGGTGTCGTTCCCGCACTACTACCGCACCGGCGGCGACCGGTTCCTCCGCGCCGTGATCGCCGAGCTGGCGAGGCGCGGCCTCAAGGGCATCCGGCTGATCGGCAACGCCTACTTCGGCGAGCTCGACTACCTCGTCGAGGCGGTGCGGAACGGAACGGTCGCGTACGTCTACGGCAACCCCTACGGCGGCCTCGCCAAGGCCGCGGCCGGCGGCGCGCTGCTGCCCGTCCGGATCATCGGGTGCAGCCACGGCGGCCGCCAGCGGGACATCACGCTCGGCATCGAGCCGGTCCGCCTCGCGATCTTCCCCGCCCCCGCCGCGGACCTCTGGGGCAACGCCTCGGGCATCCTCGGCAACCGCGACGAGCTCTGCGGCCCGCTCGGCCTGTTCGACGCCGACGTGCGCTACGCCGACTACGCCTGCGTCTGCGCCGGCACGGTGTTCGACCGCTTCCTGCCGCACCGCTCGCTCTCGATGGAGCACGTGGACTTCGTGGTGCCGTTCGCGAAGGTCGGCGAATCCGCCGGGATCGGCGCCGGCACCCTCGACCTCGGACGGATCCTGGGCGGGGAGAACCTCAAGGTGGCCGACCGTGTGATGGCGCTGCTCGGCGCCGCCGGCCTCCTGCGCGACGGCGTCGCGTTCCAGTCCGGCTCGGGGGCCTCGCTCGCGATCCTGCAGCGGCTCTCGGACCACTTCGCCGAGCACGGCCTCGTCGCGTCGTTCACGATCGGCGGGATCACGCAGATCCACGTCGAGATGCTGCGGCGCGGCGCGGTCGAGCTGATCCTGCACGGCCAGTGCTTCCAGCCGACCGACCTGGTGTTCGACTCGCTGCGCAACGACCCGGGCCACCAGGAGGTCTCGACCTCGCTGTACGCCAACCTCGCGTGCAAGGGGACGCTGACGCCGCTGCTCGACTTCTCGCTGCTCTCCTGCGCCGAGATCGACGCCGACTTCAACGTCAACACCGTCACCGGCTACGACGGCCGTTTCGTCGGCGGGATCGGGGGCGGGCCGAACGTCGGGCGCTCGAAGCTGACGATCATCTTCACGACGCTGGCGGGGTTCTCCAAGCGCCGCGGCCAGAGCTACCCCTCGATCCGCGAGCGCGTCAACACGGTCACGATGCCAGGCGAGCTCGTGGACCTCGTGATCACCGAGGAGGATGCGGTCGTCAACCCGGCCTCGAATTCGCCCTCGCTCGCCGCGCTGAGGGACAACGCCGGCAAGGCCGGCATCAGCCTGATCACGATGGAGGCGCTCGCCGCCAAGGCGATGGCGAAGGCGAGGGAGCTGGGGCCGCTGATGCCCGAGCCCGAGCTGACCGACGACGCGGTCGAGATCGTCAAGGCCGACGACGGCTCGATCCTCGACGTCGTCCGCCGCGTCGCCGCCCCGAAGCCCTGATTCACGCTCCGGAGCTGACCCCAACCCTTCCGACAACGACGAACTCGTCAATCCGTTGGGGTGGCGGGAGGGCGGGCGGGGGGCGGGTGGGTGGAGGTTTACCACTCCGCCCTTGGGTGTCAGCGGCCATTGCGACGAGGCCGCCGAGCGGCGACGAAGCGATCCCCTGCAAGACCCTGTCATTGCGAGGAGGACCGAGCGCAGCGAGGACCGACGAAGCAATCCCGCGCCCAACCGTACGACTCAGCATCGCTCGTCTTCCACGGGATTGCCACGGGCCCCTCGCGCCGCTCGGGGCCCTCGCAATGACAGCCACGCGGCGAACGAACCTCGCCCCGGCGAGAGGCCACACTCCGGCGGCGCCCGCACGTGCCGACCTGGCGCTGCACCCCTGGAGCTAGAAAGAAGCCTTCCACGCAATGGAACGAGACGAAGACGTGCTGTCCCGCCACTGGAGAGCACCGACGGAATCCCACATCCTGCAACGGTGAAGCCTGGACCCCCGCGGGAGCCTGCCCCGGACTCCGATCCGGGGCGGGGGTGACAACTAACATGCGGGGACCGAATAGGGACCTAGGCCGTCGCGTGAGGCTCGGGAGGATCAGTGCGCGATCTTGCCGGCGTCGGCGCGGAACGCGCTCTGCTCGGCCGGCGGCAGGTTGGCGGCCAGCGCCGAAACCAGCTCCTCCCAACTCGACGCCGCGCGCGCCGTCTTCTTCACGAGGATCTTCGCCAGCGGACCGATCGCCGACGCGAGCCTCTGCTCGACTTCGCGGAGCGCCTCGGCGTTCCACGCGACGCTGCCCGAGGAGTCGTGGCCCGCCGCGCCGGTCGTGACGGTCGGATCGCCCGCCGGGACGGCGAGCGACCGGGACGACGCCAGACGGCGCTGCACCTTCACGGCCGCCTCCGACGCGTCGGCGACGAACGTGCGCCGCTCGGCCTCCGACGGGATGTGCGCGGCGAGCGCGGCGCACAGGCCGCCGATGTCCGACACCCCCTGCGCCTCCCGTCGCACGAGCACCCTGGCGAGCGGCCCGATCGCGGCCGTCAACCGGCTCTCGATGCACGCCAGGACCTCGCGGTCCCAGCCGTGCGGCACCGGCGGTGCGGCATGGATCGTGACGCCGCCGTCGGCCACGGACCCGATGAGCGCCCCGGCGGCGCTGCGGGCCGCCGGGGCCTTGCCCACTAGCACCGCGGCAAGGTCCGCGTCCGCCGCGGCCATGTCCTGGTAGCGCTCGTCACGCTCGCGCGCCATCATCCTCCGGATGACCGAGCACACCCCCGGGCTCAAGGCCGGCGCGTGCGCGCGCGGGTCCTGCGGCGTGTCGTGGAGGTGCTTGGTGATGATCACCATGGGCGACGAGCCTTCGAACGGCGTGTGGCCGGTCACCATGTGGAACAGCGTCGCCCCGAGCGAGTAGACGTCGGCCCGGCCGTCGATGTCCTTGAGCCCCGCGATCTGTTCGGGCGAGATGTAGTGGGGCGTCCCCGACACCACGCCGGTCTGGGTCATGTTCTGGTCGTCGGTGAGGTTCTTGGCGAGGCCGAGGTCCACGAGCTTGACCAGGCCGTCATCGCTGAGGACCAGGTTGTCGGGCTTGACGTCGCGGTGCACGATCCCCGCCCGGTGGGCGACGCCGAGGGCGGTGCACGCCTGGCGGACGATCGCGATGGCGTCGCCCTCCGAGAACTTCCCGTCCCGCCTCAGCCGCTCGCCGACCGAGACGCCGCGGGCCAGCTCCATGGCCAGGTAGAACGTCGTCTCGACACGGCCGAAATCGTAGATCTGGACGATGTTCGGGTGGTTGAGCCGGGCCGCCGCGCGCGCCTCGCTGAGGAACCGTTGCCGGTACGACTCGTCGGTCGCGAAACGCTCTGAGAGCACCTTCAGCGCCACGTCGCGCTGGAGCGTGAGGTGGCGTGCGTGGAAGACGCGGCCCATCCCGCCCGCGGCCACGTCGGCGAGGATCTCGTAGTCCCCGAACGCCGAACCCGGCGTCAGTTCCGTTCCCGTCGCCACGCCCCTCCCCTGCGGCGGACGCGCGCGCGCTCACGCCCCATCGAGCATCGCCATCGCCTTCTGAAGGCTGATCCGCATGCGGTTGAATGAGCCGGCCAGGAGCGCCACCTCGTCCCTTCCGCTGACAGCAAGATCGGGCACGTCCATGTTCCCGAGGCTGACCTGGTCCGCCATCCCCGCGAGACGCTTGAGCGGGGCGATCACGGCGAAGCGGAGCAGCAGATTGAGCACGATGAGGGTGAAGACGAACACCCCGCCGAGAGCCATGAACATGGTCTTGAACGCGCTGTTCGCCATGCCGAGCGGGATCGACATCGGAACGGAAACGACCTGCGCGCCCACGATCTCGTCGAGCTTCCAGCCGAACCCGTTGGCCGGACCGTACGCCTTCACGAGAGACCGCGGCGCCTCTTCGGGGGTGAGGTGGCACGCGAGGCACTTCGGGTCCTTGATCTGGATCGGGTGGCTGAGGAACAGCGAGCGCCCCGCCGGCGTCTCGCGCTCGCCGATGATCTCGGTCCGCTTCGGGTCGTTGCGGAAGGCGTTGACGATGTCGGCCTCCCAGTCGACCGTGCGGTCGCGGGGGTTGGACGGGTTGAGCGTCGCCTCCTTGTACTCGTACTCGGGGTGGCTCTCCCGCAGGTAGTTGAAGATTTCGGTGGCCGAGTACGCAGGGACGGTCTGCGGGAGGAACTGCTTGGCGAGCTGCGCGTCCAGGAGCGGCTTCACCTGCTTGATCGTGTAGCCGCGGACCGCCATCGCGGTCTCCATCATGATGCGCGCGTTCTGGATCACCTGCGCCCGCGCGCTTCGCTGCAAGAGCCTCCGGGAGATGCGTCCGACCGGCACCATGGCCAACGAAAACACCAGGATCAGCGCGAGGTTGAACTTCAACATCAGGCTCATGGTCCCCCCGTCTAAGCGTGCTCGGTGCCCGTCTCGGTCCAGCCGATCGAACTCGATTGCGAACGACTCTCAAATTCATTCTAGCACCCGAGCGCCGGCCCGGGCGGCCGACAGGGGCCGCTCCGCGAAATGTCGTCCCGACCGGGGGGTGACGATCACCCCCGAGCTGTGCGAACAGTCGCGCACCGAGGCTCTGCCCTGAGCGTCTTCTCGACTTCGGCGTTACAATTGATTTCAGAACAGTCAGGACTACGAGAGCGACGGTTGGTCCGCCGGACGCAACCCCCTGGCGTCTTCCGCGGATGTGCGATCGTTCAGGAACCGAGCGGCACCGGGGATGAGGAGGCATCATGCATAGGCGCAAGCTCGTCCTTCATCTCGTGACCGCGGTCGGCGTCGTCGCGATGCTGGTCGCGGCAGGGGCAAGCGCGGCGACGGCCATCAGGCCCGACGTGCGTTACCCCGTCAAGTTCGGGGTTTCCCCGCCGATGAGCAGCCTCCCGCGGGTGGCTCCACCCCCGGGGATGGCGAACCGCGAGCGGCCCAACGAGTTCCACCTGTTCCCGACGCGGGCGCCGCTGCCCGACCCGGTGGTGCAGCGCGGCTTCGGCCTCTCCAACATGCCGGCGCCGATCACCAGCTTCGACGGGCTCCCGAACACGGTCAACCAGACCATCGTCGGGTTCGAGATCACGCCGCCCGACACCCAGGGCGCGGTGGGCGGCAACTCGCCCGCGAGCAACGTCTACGTCCAGTGGATCAACCTGGCGTGGGCGGTGTTCGACAAGACCACCGGCGCCGAGATCGCCGGGCCGTTCGCCGGCAACAGCTTCTGGGCCGGCATGAGCGATCCCTGTGCAAGCACCAACAACGGCGACCCGATCATCATGTACGACAAGCAGGCGGATCGCTGGTTCGCGGCGCAGTTCCAGGTCAACTCAGCGCCGTACGAGCAGTGCTTCGCGGTCTCGACCTCGCCGGATCCGACCGGCACGTGGTACCAGTACTCGTACAACACCGGCACCGCCGCCGGCGACTACCCGAAGTACGGGATCTGGTCGGATGCGTACCTGGGGACCTACAACGAGTTCGACCCCAGCTCCGACAGCGCCAGCCTGCTCGTTCTCGAGCGCGCCAAGATGCTGACCGGCGACCCCACGGCGGCGATCATCCACTTCGACAACTTCGGCGCCAACTGGTGGTCGATCCTGCCGGCCGACTACGACGGCACGGTTCCTCCGCCCGCCGGCAACGCGATCTTCGGCCAGGTGGCGTTCGCGGGCACCGCGGTCGGCCAGTCCACCGACGCGATGTTGATCTGGAACCTCACCTACGACTGGTCGAACCCGGGCGCGGCGTGCTTCGGCGCCTCGTGCACTGGTCAGCCGAACTCCATCGTCCCGGTCGCGAGCTACACCAACATCTGCCCGGGCAACCGCGCCTGCGTGCCCATGCCCTCGCCGGGTGAGTCGGTGGACGCCATCAGCGGCTACACGATGTACCGCCTGCAGTGGCGCAACACCGGCGACACCGAGCACCTCGTGGCCAACCACACGGTCGACGGCGGCGGCGGCGTTGCCGGCATCCGCTGGTACGAGTTGAACGGCGGCGTGCTCTCCGGCTGGACCCTCGACCAGCAGGGCACGTACGCCCCGGGCGACGGCCTCTACCGCTGGATGGGCAGCATCGCCATGGACCACAGCGGCGACATCGGCCTCGGGTACAGCGGCTCCAACAGCGCCACGTACCCGTCGGTCCTGTACACCGGCCGTCTCGCCGGCGACCCGCTCGGCACCCTGCCGCAGGGCGAGCAGTCGTTGGTCGCGGGCAACGGCGTCATCAACACCGGGTACAACCGGTGGGGCGATTACAGCGCCCTGCAGATCGACCCGACGGACGACTGCACGTTCTGGTACACACACGATGTACACCGGCGCCGGCTCTTGGGACTGGTTCACGCGGATCGGGTCGTTCAAGTTCCCGAGCTGCTCGATCGGTCCGACCGGCACGCTCACCGGCACGGTGACCAACATCATCAACGGCAACCCGATCGCGGGCGCCCTGGTCACGGCCAACGCTTCCTCCACCCTGACCAACGGCAGCGGCGTCTACACCATGACGCTCCCGGTCGGTTCCTACGACATGACCGCCTCGAAGTGGACGTTTGCGACCGAGTTCGTGAGCGGTGTTCGGGTCCTCGAGAACACCACCACGTCCCAGGACTTCTCGCTGGTGTCTGTTGACCCCGCCGAGCTCGACGGCTACGTGACCGACGGCGGCCACGGCTGGCCGCTGTACGCCCGGATCGTCATCACGGCCCCCGGTGTTCCGACCGAAACGCTCTACACCAACCCGTTCAACGGGTACTACGACGGCGTTCTCATGGGCGGCTACGACTACACCTTCACCGTGACGGCCATGACCCCGGGCTATCAGAGTGCGACGCGTCCGGTGAGCGTGACCGGCGTCGACCAGACGGAGAGCTTCACCCTGTGGCCGATCCCGCCGGACTGCACGGTCCCGGGCTACCGCGCCCCGGTGCCTCCTCCGCCGACCTTCGCCGACGGCTTCGACACCGCGACGCCTCCTGCCTTCACGACCGCGTGGGCCATGACCAGCATCTCCGGCAGCGGTGCGTGGTACACCAACGTCGGCACGAACAACCCGAGTGGCTACGCGGCCGATACGCCGCCGAACCTGGCGTACTTCAACTCGTACGACGTGTTAAACGGCGCGCAGGCGCTCCTCTACCAGACGGCGGGGATGGACCTCTCCACGGCCCCGGCGCCGGAGCTGGGCTTCGCCCTGTTCCACGAAACCGGCTTCTCCAGCTCGGACGACATCGTCCAGGTGCAGGTCTCGACCGACGGCGGCACGACCTGGCAGAACGTCGGTCCCGACCTTCCTGCGCTACAACGGGACGACGGGCTGGGAGCACATCAACATCCCGCTCACCGGCTTCACCGGCCCGCTGACCAGCGTACAGATCGGCTTCCTCGGCACCAGCGCGTACGGCTAACGACGTCCACATCGACAGCGTCCAGGTGTGGAACAACTACGCCGTGCAGTGCGTGCCGGTCAACGGCGGTCTGGTTGCCGGGTTCGTGAAGGACGGCAACACCAACGCCGGTCTCGTGGGCGCCATGGTGGCCAACGACCTCGGCGGCAACACGCTTACGCTCAACGACCCGAACGAAGGCGCCGGCTTCTACTCGTTCTTCACGTCGACCCCGCCGTTCAACGGACCTGCGCTGCGCACGTTCACCGCGTCGATGTCGCACTACGCAAGTGCGTCCGTTCAAGAGCCCATCACGCAGAACACGGTCAACCGCCTCGACTTCACGCTCGACGCCGGGTGGCTGGAGCTGCAGCCGACGTTCCTGTTCGACTTCCTCAACCCGGGGCAGTTCCACGACCAGAGCCTCGCGTTGACCAACCACGGCGCGCTTGATGCGGGCTTCCAGCTGATGGTCTTCCTGCAGCAGCTCTACGTGCCGTCGCTCCCCAGGGATCCGGCCGGCCCGATCGTCGTGCCTCCGACGGCCGGAAAGACCAGAGTGCTGCGGAACCTCAAGGGCGTTGCATGGAACGGTCCGGCTCGTTCGCCGGCGGCGCCGTTGGCGGCCGGTCACGTGATCTCGAGTTGGTCGACCGGTGTGGCCAGCGCGTGGGGCCTCGGCTTCGACTCGGGCTTCAACAAGGTCTGGGTGAGCAGCGTCGGCTACTTCGGCGGCGACGGCTTCGACCACGAGTACCAGACCGACGGCACCCCGACCGGCAACACGATCGACACGACCTGGATGTACGTGCCGTACCCGGCCGACATGGCGTTCGACCCGATCCACAACACGATATGGCAGATGAACGTCAACATCGGCGACCCGCAGGAGATCGACGAGTTCGATCCTTGGACGCTGACATGGACCGGCAACAAGATCCAGATCCACGGGCTGGCGAGCTACCGTACCGGTCTGGCGTACGACTCCAACACCGACACCTTCTTCATGGGCGGGTGGACGGACATGACCCTCTACCGCTTCGACCGGACGGGCGCCGTCCTGCAGTCCAAGAACGTCGGCCTGCCGATCGCGGGTCTGGCGTACAACTGGCTCACCGGGCACCTGTTCGTGCAGGAGAACTCGCCGACCGACACGATCACCGTGCTCGACGTCAACAACAACTACAATGTGGTCGGCAGCTTCACGGTCGCCGGCTTCGGCAACTACGCCGGCGCCGGTCTCGACTTCGACTGCCAGGGCCACCTGTGGGCCGTCAACCAGGGCAACCGGGACGTCTACGAGATCGACTCGGGTGAGCCGGGCGCGTGCCTTTTCTGTTGCGCGCCGTGGTTGACCGTCACACCGTCCGCCGGCACGGTGCCGGCGCACAACGAGGACGCCCGTTCCCGCTCGACGCGCAGTTCATCGCCGACGGGGCGCACGCGGTTCGGTCAGTACACGGGGCAGATCATGCACCACAGCAACACGCCGTACGCGACCGACCCCGTGAACGTCTGCTTCACCAGGGCGTACACGGACGTCCCGCTGGGCTCCTTCGCCGAGCAGTACATCCACGCGGTGTCGGGCGCCCAGATCACGCAGGGGTGCGGCGGCAGCATGTTCTGCCCCGGCGACGTCATGACCCGCGGCACCATGGCGCGCTGGATGGAGTTCGCGCGCCACGGCTCCAAGTACACGGTGCCACCGTGCGTCGGGATCTTCGCAGACGTCCCGTGCGAGACGACGCCCAACGCCGACTACATCGAGGCGTTCTACAACGAGGGCATCACGGCCGGTTGCGCTGTCAACCCCCTGAGGTACTGCCCGAACGACCCGGTGACACGCGCCCAGATGGCCGTGTTCATCCTGAAGTCCTGGCAGGGTCCGACCTACGTTCCGCCGCCGTGCACCGGGCTCTTCGAAGACGTGCCGTGCCCGGGTGGGTTCGCGGTGGATTGGGTCGAGGACCTCTACAACAAGGGGATCACCGCCGGTTGCGGCACCAACCCGCTGATCTTCTGCCCGAACACGTCCACGACAAGGGCGGAGGAGTCGGTGTTCGTTGGGAAGGCGTTCTCGATTCCCATGTGCTCGGCGGAGACCCGTGCGTTGCGGAAGACCGGCCTCACCGTCACCGTCAAGAACTAAGTAACGGGATCGGGGGGCCGGCGTCGGCGTCGCCGGCGCCGGCCCCCGATCGCTGCAGAATCGAGGCTCAGGCCCTCACCGCCAGACGCAGGACCGCCGCCCCGGTGAGCGCGAGCAAGCCCGCCAGGCCGATCAACGGCGTCGCGCTCGCGGTCCTGGGGAGCCGCGTTACCCGCGGCGTGGCGTCGGCCGCTCCGGCCGAGGACGAAGGCGGCTCCGGCGTCGTCGCCTCGGCGGCCATCGTCGGCCCTTCCGGCTGAACCGTGCTCACCGCGGCCGGCGCCTCCGCCGGCGTCGCCGGCGCCGCCTGCACGTCCTGCGACGCGCCGGTTGGGGTCGCGCTGGCCTCGTTGATCACCGAGGCTCGGGCCGAACCCTCGCCTGGCACGTAGTACAGCGTGACGGTCTCGCCCTCCACCGGTGAGAGGGTTTCCTGGGTTTGCGGCGTGACCTCGAACCTCTTCATTCCTGACGAGGTGTGAAGCGTGATCTCGGATGGGGTCACCATGACGACCTCCCCGGTGACCTGCTGTTCGTCACCGGTGAGCGTCGCCTGTGCCTGCCCGGGTGAGACCGTGGTCGCAACGCCGGCGCCACCGCTGACGGGCAGCGCGACCGGGTCCGCGCTTTGAAGATCGGCATGTGTGCTGACGGCGAACGAAGTCGCCGCAGCAAGCATCGCTGCGGCAGCGAGAACGGCGACGAAGGTGCGGTTCATCCTCGGCTCCTTTCAACCGTGGCCACGGCACCGCCCCTGCCATTCCGAATTCCGGGGACGGCGTGAAAGGTCGGCGCATCCACGTCCGAAAGCAACCGGCGACGGTTCCCAAGTGCCCTGCCGCAGGGGAGGCTCGCGCCGCCCGGGCCGAGCTGCGGTGCGCCTGTCTGGGGGAGGGCGAGGCGTCGAGAGCCCCGGGGGACCGACACGCCGTTCGATTCAACTCCGCCGGGCCTGCGGCGCATTCCGGGCGCGCCGCCGGCCGCGCGGGCCCCGCCGGCGGAGCCGCCCGGCCGCGTGGGCTAACCCTCGAACGCGCCCTCCGGCGGCGCTTCGAGCCACTCCGTCTCGTAACCGCTGGTGTTGGGGATGATGCACAGGAACACCGCCTCGTCCGACGTGCGGTTCTCGTACCAATGCGCGCACCCGGCCGGCAGGAACATGGCGTCGCCGGCGCGGACCGTGCGCACGTCGCCGTCGACGCCGAGCACCATTTCGCCCCGAACCATGACCTGCTCGTGCTCGATCGTCGGATGGCGGTGCGCGGGAATGCGGGCGCCGGGCGCCAACACGAACCGCCGGGTGATGAAATTGCCGGCCCCCTGGTCGGGCCCGATCAGCACGCCCATGCGCGCTCCGCGCGAGCGCCGCACCGGCGGCATCGCCACCGACTCCGGTTCGACGACCACATGCTTGACCCGATTCGACTCCATCGCCACCTCCCCGCCGGCCGCCCTGCTAGACTCCCGACCGCACGGAGGCGACCGATGCCAGACGACCGTACGGTCATACATGAGTTTAAGCGCAACGCCGAGGAGACGCTGCGCATCTCGCTTTCCGTCTTCAAGGGCCGCACGTATGTGGACGTCCGGCTGTTCTACGAAGACGCGAACGGCGAGCTTGCGCCGACGAAGAAGGGCGTCACGATCACGCCCGAGCTGTGGGACGAGTTCCGGGCCGGCGTGGCCGCGGCCGAGCAGTTCCTGCAGGACAAGAACCTCTGGCACCCCGCGGGCGAACGGCCGACGGAAGCGGGCTGATCCCGCGCGCTCGGGCCGGCCCCGGGCGGGAGCGTCGCACTGCGGCCCCGAGCGTCAGTGCCGGTACATCATCAGCATCAGCATGATCGCCTTCTGGACGTGGAGGCGGTTCTCGGCTTCGTCGAAGATCACCGACCAGCGCCCGTCGGCGACGTCCGGGTGGACCTCCTCGCCGCGGTGGCACGGGAGGCAGTGCATGAACACCGCGTCCTTGTCGGCGGTCTCCATCAGCTCGCGCGTGACCTGGTAGCCCGCGAACGCCTTGAGCCTCGCCTGCGCCTCCGCCTCCTGGCCCATCGACGCGAACACGTCGGTGTAGACCACGTGGGCGCCGCGGATCGCGGCCTCGGGCCGGGTCGCGACCTCGAGCGTCGTCCCGGCGGCCTTCGCGTCCGCCGTCGCGAGCTCGACGATCTCCGGTTTCGGCCGGTAGCTCTCGGGCGTCGCCACGCGCACGTTCATCCCCACCTTGGGTCCGCCGAACATCAGCGAGTGGCACATATTGTTCCCGTCGCCGACGTAGGCCAGCGTGAGTCCCTTCGTGTTGCCGAACTTCTCGCGCGCGGTGAAGTAGTCCGTGAGCGCCTGGCACGGGTGCAGGAGGTCGGTGAGGCCGTTGACGACCGGCACCGTTGCGAAGCGCGCGAGGTCCGTGACCGTGGCGTGCGCGAACGTCCGCGCCATGATCCCGTTGACGTACCGGGACAGCACCTTGGCGGTGTCCTCGATGGTCTCGCCGCGGCCGATCTGGATGTCGCGGCTCGAGAGGAACGTCGCGAGCCCGCCGAGCTGGTACATGCCGACCTCGAAGGAGACCCGGGTTCGGGTCGACGACTTCTCGAAGATCATCGCCAGCGTGTGCCCGGAAAGGGCGGTCCTGTAGCGGTCCGGCCGAGCCTTGACGTTCGCCGCGAGCTGGAACAGCGACTCGACCTCGTCGGCGCTCAGGTCGTGGATCGAAACCAGGTCCTTGTGTCTCTGCCACGGGCTGCGGAACATGCTCATCCCTCCTTGCCCGGGTCGTCGGCGACGATGAACGTCCCCGACGTCCGCGCGAGCGCATCCTTCAGGTGCTCGGCGTCGGTGATGAGCACCTCCTTGCCGGTCTTCTCGACGAACGCGACGGCGGCCCTGATCTTGGGGCCCATTGAGCCGGGCGCGAACTGGTGCTGCGCCAGCATCTCCTTCGCTCTGGCGACGCCGATCCGGTCGAGCCAGCGCTGGTTCGGCCGCCCGAAGTTCTCCGCGACCTGGGCAACCTGCGTGAGGATGATCACGAGGTCCGCGTCGAGCTCCTGCGCGAGCAGCGACGTGGTGTAGTCCTTGTCGATGACGGCTTCGACGCCGCGGAAGTAACCGCCGACGTCCTGATAGACCGGTATGCCGCCCCCGCCCGCCGCGATCACCACGGCGCCCGCTTCGACGAGGCGCCTGATGACCTCGACGTCGAGGATCCGCTTCGGCTGCGGCGACGGCACGACCTTGCGCCACCCGCGCCCGGCGTCCTCGACCATCTGCCACCCCTGCTCCTGCATGAGTAGGTTGGCGCGGTACGAGGTGAAGTACGGGCCCACGGGCTTGGTCGGGTTCTCGAACGCCGGGTCGTCGCGCGCCACCTCGACCTCGGTGAGGACGGTAACGACCGCCTTGGAGATCTGCTCTTCGTTGAGGCGGTTGCGGAGCTGGTTCTGGAGCATGAACCCCATCGAGCCTTCGGTCTGAGCGACGCAGACCTCCAGGCGCTGGGGCGGGATCTTGGTGACCGCCTCCTCGACCTGGATCATGATGTTGCCGACCTGCGGCCCGTTCCCGTGGACGATCACCAGCTCGTAGCCCCGGTGAACGATTTCCACGAGCCACCGGGTGGCCTTCCAGGCGAGCGTGAACTGCTCCTCCTGGGTCCCGTGGTCCTGCGGCCGGAGAAGCGCGTTGCCGCCGAAGGCGATCACCGCCACCGGCCGGCGCGCATCCGCAGTCTGACTCACCAAGGCCTCCGCCCATCGCGGGGAGTGCCCGCCGGGAGGTCCGCGATTGTGCGGAACGGTCAGAATGAAGTCAAGGCGCGGCCGGAAGAGACGGGGTCAGGGGTCAGGGGTCAGGGGTCAGGGGTCAGGGGTCAGGGAACAACAAGAGACCACACCACGCAAGGCAGGGCGTTGGAGTGAGGCGCGTAGCCGCGCGGCCGAGAGGGCGGGAGCACCGCGCTCAGGTGGCGGAGTCCATCGGAGAACCCCCACCCGATCCCCCTCCTCGGATATCGAAGCCCTCCGCCCGCGTCGTGCCCCCCACCCCCCACCCGCACGGTGGGCCTATGGCAAGGCGCCCGAGGCGGGAGGACCGGAGCGTACCCGGAGGGTACGTGAGGATCCGAGCCGCCGAAGCCCGACAACGCAGATGGTCCGCTATCGGCCGCGCACTACGCTTGGGGGTCGGGGAGCGGGGGGGCCGCCCGATAGACCCTCCCCTTGCCCGCCGCCTTCGCCCGGTACAGCGCCGCGTCGGCGCGGGCGAGCAACTCGGTCCCCTCCTCGCCGTCGTCGGGGTAGCACGCGACGCCGGCGCTGGCGCCGAGGTGGGCGTTGGCGCCGGGCTGCGGGAGGTCGCGCGTCGCCTCCACGATCGCAGCGACGAAACCCTCGGCGGCAGTGACCGCGCGTTCGGCCTTGGCGAACGGGATCAAGATGCAGAACTCGTCGCCGCCGAAGCGGGCGACCACGTCGGTCGCGCGGGCCCGCCCTCGAAGCGCCGAACCGACCGTGGAGAGCGCGAGGTCGCCGGCCGCGTGGCCCCAGGTGTCGTTGTAGGACTTGAAGCCGTCGAGGTCCATCATGATCAGCGCCAGGGCCTGGCCGCTGCGACGCGAGAGGGAGAGGTACTTCTCCAGCTCCCGCTCGAGACCGAGACGGTTGTCGAGCTGCGTCAAGGGGTCCTTGTGCGCGATTTCGCTCAGCAGGCGCTTCTGCTGCTCGAGCTGCCGGGTGCGATCGCGGATCTGCCGGTCCAGTTCCGCCGCCACCTTCGCCTGCCCCGAGGCGGTCTTCTCGAGCTGATCCGCGATCTCGTTGGCCCGGTCCGCGAGGAGGCGAACCTCCGCGGGTCCCCCCGCCGGGTGGCGGACGCCGGGATCGCCGCGTCCGATCGCGGCGAGCGTGTCGCCGAGCGCGCCCAACGGCCGCACAATCCCGTTCGCTGCGAACCAGGCGAGGGTTGCGCAGAGCGCCAGGGCGACCAGGGCCAGGGCCACGGTCACCCGGTGGAAACGGCCGAGCGCCAGGTTGACCGCCCTCCGATCCACGGCGACCCACACGCCGCCGACCTCGTCGTCGCCGGCCCGGATGGCCCGGAACGTGACCTGAACCGGTACCCCGCGCACGGTGTGGACGGGCTCGTCCTCGCTCACGGTCGGCCAGGTGCCGAGCGCGGTGCCGATCTGCACGCCCGTGGGCTCGGCCGCCGCGACTCGCCGGTGGCGGTCGAACACGACGAGCGCGACGGCGTTGCCCCTTTCCGTGATGCGCCGCGCCGCCCGCGAGAGCGCCGCCTGGTCGCCGGCCGTGAGTGACGGCTCGAGCTGCTCGGCGATCGCGCCGCTCATCACGCCCGCGATGCTCGCGTAGACGTTTTCCGCCTCGTCGCTGGACACGATGTTCGCGGTGACCAGCACCGTCGCCGCTGCGAGCACCGCCCCTGCGATCGCCAGGACGAGGATACGGTTGCGCAGCGAGGACCAGATTCTCGTGAACACCCCCCAATTCTAGGCCAAAACGTGCTCCTGCGGACCCCGAATTGAGGAATCCGCCGGTCCGCCTGTCCGCGACCCCGGCGCCGGTTCCGGGCGCCGACGCTCCGGAACCGACGGCCGACCGAGCCCCGGGACCGGAGTCGGCGTGGCACAATGCACGCATGGACGAGTTCGTGCACCCTCTCACCGGCCGCTACGCCTCGCGTGCGATGCGCCGGCTGTTTTCCCCCGCGGTGAGGGTCGGCCTGTGGCGGCGCCTTTGGCTCGAGCTGATGCGCTCGGAGCGCGACCTCGGCGTCGCGATCCCCGCCGAGGCCCTCGCCCAGCTCGAGGCGCACCTCGAACCGACCCGGGACGAGCTCGAGCGGGCGGCGCAGGCGGAGCGCGAGACCCGGCACGACGTGATGGCCCACATCCGCGTCCTCGCGGAGGTGGCGCCGGCCGCCGGCCCCTACCTCCACCTCGGGGCGACCTCCTGCTACGTGACGGACAACGCCGACCTGATCACTCTCGCTCGGGCGGCGGACCTGCTGATCGGCCGCGGCGCCGGCGCCGTGGACGCGCTCGCCGGTTTCGCCCGCGCCCACCGCGACCTCCCCTGCCTCGGGCACACCCACTTCCAGCCCGCGCAGCCGACGACGGTCGGCAAGCGAGCGTGCCTCTGGCTCGCCGACCTGATCGCCGACCTCGAGCGTCTGGAGGCGGAGCGGGGGCGCCTGTTGCTCCGCGGCGCCAAGGGGACGACCGGCACGCAGGCCTCGTTCCTGCAGCTCCTCGGCGACGGCGACAAGGTGCGCGAGCTCGACCGGCGCATCGCCGCGGCGTTCGGCTTCCCGGGGACGTACGCGATCACGGGGCAGACCTCGCCCCGCAAGCCCGAGTTCTACCTGCTCGCGTGCCTGTCCGGCCTCGCCCAGTCCGCCACGAAATTCGCGACCGACGTCCGCCTGCTCGCCCGCCTCAAGGAGCTCGACGAGCCGTTCGGGGAGGGCCAGGTGGGCTCCTCGGCGATGCCCTACAAACGCAACCCGATGCGCTGCGAGCGGATCGCGTCGCTCGCCCGCCTGCTGATCTCGCTCGAGCCCAACGCCGCGTGGACGGCCGCCTCGCAGTGGCTGGAGCGGACCCTCGACGATTCGGCCAACCGGCGCATCGTGTTGCCCGAAGCGTTCCTCACGGCGGACGCAATCCTCCTCCTCTGGCGCCCCGTCGCGGCGGGCCTCGAGGTGCACCGCGCGATGGTCCGCCGCAACCTCGAGGAGGAGCTGCCGTTCATGGCCAGCGAGGAGATCCTGCTCGCCGCGGCGGCCCGCGGCGGCGACCGACAGAAGCTGCACGAGCGCCTGCGGGTGCTCGCGCGTCGGGCCGGAGGGCGGGTCAAGGACGACGGCGAGCGCAACCCCATGCTCGAGATGGTCGCCGGGGACCCGGCGTTCGGTCTCGACCGCCAGCGGCTCGCCGGGCTGCTCGATCCGGCTCGATTCGTCGGGCGCGCGCCCGAACAGGTCGACGAGTTCCTCGCCGACGCCGTGCAACCGTGGCTGGCCGCGCATCCGGCGCCCGCACCGGACGAGCTCCCCGAGGTCTAGGAGCGTGTTGCGCATAGCGACGACAGCGAGGGTCGCGATGGCGCCGGCATCGCCTGCCTCCTCGCGCCTTGCCTGCGCCTCGCAAGCCCCCTGCGCGCGACCCACCCCATTTCCCAGACAGGCTCCTAGGCGCGACACGCTCCTAACGGACGCCGACCGCATGCACCGACCTCCCTCACACCGTACGCCGTGGCGAGCCCTCGGGCGACGCGCGCTCGCGCTCGTCGCGGCGGCGCTTGCCGCTTCCTGCGCGAGCACGGCGCGGCCACGGCGGCGGCCGCCGCCGCCGACATCGGCGACCGCACCGTCGCCCGCGCCCACAGCGCAGGGCGCGACGGAGGAGGGGCTCGCCTCGTGGTACGGCGAGCCCTACCACGGACGGCCGACCGCGTCCGGCCCGATCTACGACATGTGGGCGATGACCGCAGCGCACCGCACGCTCCCGTTCGGCACCGTCGTGCGCGTGACCAACCGCGACTCGGGTCTGCGGGCCGAGGTGACGATCAACGACCGCGGACCGTTCGTGGCCGGCCGCATCCTCGACCTCTCGCGCGCCGCGGCGGAGGCGCTCGGCGCGGTGGGCCCCGGCGTCATCCCGGTGCGGCTCGAGGTGCGCCGCCTCGGCGACGGCATGCCCGACGAGCCGTGCTGGGAGGTTCAGGTAGGCGCCTTCGCGCACGCTGACAACGCCGAGCGCGCGCGGGCCAAACTCCAGGGCAAGGGGCTCGCGGTGCGCTTCGCACCGGCCGGCGGGGGTCTCACCCGGGTCCGGGCCACCGGCGTCGCGGGCCGGACGAAGGCGTTCGAGCTCGCCGGCGCGCTCGCGACCGACTACCCGGGCGCCGTGGCCGTCCCCTGCGGAGGCGGCTGGTGAGGCCGCCGGCGGCGCTGGTCGCCGCCGCGCTCCTCCTCGGCGCCGGCCTTGCTTCTGCGCAGGACGCGGCGCCGGTGCTCGTGAATGCCCTACCGACCACGCTCGCCGGGGAGTGGCTGTTCCGCATCGGCCACGACCCGGCGTTCGCGAGTCCGTTTCGGGAGCGGCGCAACTGGCAGCAGATCCACGTGCCGGGGCCGTGGGAGCGCGAGGGCTGGCCCGACTACGCCGGACATGCGTGGTACCGGCTCGCCTTCGTCGTCTCGTCGGACCTCGCCGGGGAGGACCTGGGCCTCGACCTCGGCCTGGTCGGGGACGTCGACGAGGTCTTTCTCAACGGGCGCCGGATCGGCGGCACCGGCGGCTTCCCGCCCCGATTCGACAGGGCGACGCTCGCGCGCCGCTTCTACCTCATCCCGCGCGAGGTGCTCCGGCTCGGCCAGCTCAACGAGATCTCCATCCACGTCTACAACGAGTCCCGGTTCGGAGGCCTCCTCGGACCCGCGCCGTCGCTCGACCGCTACACGAGGATACTGGCCCGCGCGGTGCTCCGCGACATCGCGGCGTACACCATCGGAACGCTCCTCCTCACGCTGGCCGTGCTCCACCTCCTGCTCTTCGCCAAGCAGCGCGACCTGCTCGAGCACCTGTCGTTCGCGGGCACGCTGACGGCCGGCGCGGCCTTCCTCATCGCCCACGCCACGTGGGGCCCGGTTCTGCTGCTCGGCTACGGCGCCACGTACCGCGCCGCGGTCGCGACGCTGCTGCTGGGCCTGGCCTGCTTCCCCACCGTCCCGCTCCGCCTGGCGGGCCGGCGCCACCCGGCCGTGCTGCTCGGCGTCGAGACGCTGCTCGTCCTGGGCGCCGCGTTCGCGCTCGTGTGGCGGGACGAGGGCGACCTCCAGGTCTGGCTCTACGCCGGCGAAGCGGCCCTTCTCCTGGTTGCGGTCCTCAACCTGCAGGTGGTTGCGGGGCTCGTCCGGCGGCGTCGCTGGGCATGGGCCGTGCTCGTCGCGTCGAGCCTGTTCACCGTCGCGGCGACGCTCGACGTCCTCGTCGACATCGGGGTGCTCACGCGCGTGAGCGTCCTGGGCGGTGAGCTCTTCGCCCCGCTGACGGCGGTGCCGTGCGCGCTCGCCATGTCGTTCGCGCTCACGCTCAACTGGATGGAGCGCCGTTGGGGCGAGCCGCTCGACGCCGCGACGGCCCTCATGTCCAGGGAGCGGTTCGTCGACCGCCTCGTGGCGGAGCTCCAGCGTGCCCACCGGAACGGTTCGACGCTGGCGGTCGCGCTGCTCCGCCTCACGTTCGCCGGGCCGGACGGCGAGCGCGGCCAGCCGACCGCCGACGCGGTCTCGAGCCTGCGCCGGGCCCTGCGCCAGATCGACCTCCTCGCGCGCTACGACGGGGAGACGTTCGTTCTCCTGCTCGCCGAGACCGACGAACGCTCCGCGATGACGATCATCGAGCGGCTCCGGCGGGCGGCCGGCGAAGGCGTGGGGCCTCGCGCCGGGCGGGCGCGAACGACCGCCGGTCTCGCGGCGTACCACCCGGGACGACAACCCGCCGCGGACGAGCTCCTGCGCGAGGCCGAGGCCGCCCTGTACGCGGCCGTGAGCGAGGGCGGCGACTGCACCGCAACCGCGCCTTAGTCTCAGTGTTGGCCCGCATCCGGGTTTTCGGACAACGCATCCAACCAACTGAATACGGGGCGCTCGTGACGTCCCCGGGGCGTCGTGGTTCCGGGCATAACGATTGCAAATGGACCAGCGGTGTGAAGTGATGGTCAATCATATCGCGGTACTCATATGGGAAGGGGGAGTGCCCGGAGAGCATGAGAGAAAGGAGGGGCCGTTTCGAACGCTCTCGAGGAGGTTGAGGTTGGCGCAAGGGTTTCAGGGCATCGATCAGCGGTGAAACAGCAGCGGAAGCACCACGAAAACGGAATCAACCCAAGGAGGGAAGGATGAAGCGATTTGCGATTCTCGCCATTCTGGTCGGACTCGCGGCCCTGCCGCTGTTCGCCCAGGTTCCGACCGGCACCCTGTCGGGCCACGCGACCGACGGCACGAGCGCGCTTCCCGGCGTCACCGTGACGGTTACGTCGCCGAGCATGCAGGGCACCCGCACCACGGTCACCAACACCAGCGGTGACTACATCTTCGCGTTCCTGCCTCCCGGAGAGTACCGGGTGAAGTTCGAGCTGCAGGGCTTCCAGACGATCGACACCGAGGTCAAGATCAACGCCGCGCAGACCCAGCGGGTCAACGCGACGATGCCGCAGGCCAAGGTGGCGGAAGAGGTGACGGTCACCGGCGCCTACGAGACGATCTCGACCCAGAACACCGCCGCGACGTCGCTGGAGCACGATCTCGTCTACAAGCTCCCCATCGCCAAGGACATGAACACCATCGCGCTGCTGACGGCCGGCGTCGTCGCCAACCCCGGCGCGCAGGGCGCCCTCATCATCTCCGGCGCCCCGTCGTACGAGAACCAGTTCCTGGTCAACGGCGTGGCGGTCATGGACAACGTCCGCGGCACGTCGACGGCCCTCTACATCGAGGATGCCGTCCAGGAGACCACCACCACGACCTCGGGCATCTCCGCCGAGTACGGCCGCTTCACCGGCGGCGTGGTCAATATGCTGACCAAGTCCGGCGGCAACGAGTTCCACGCCTCGGTGCGCGACACGATGAGCGCCGACAAGTGGACCGCCGTGTCGCCGTTGCAGACCTCGGTCCGCAACGACAAGATCAACAACCAGTACGAGGGCACGCTGGGCGGCTTCGTCGTCAAGGACCACCTCTGGTTCTTCGGCGCCGGGCGCCAGACCAAGACCAGCCTGACGGGGCAGCTCGGCGTCACCGGTATCTCCGTCCCGACGGGCAATGACCAGACGCGGTACGAGGGCAAGCTGACCCTCGCGATCAACCCGAACCACCGCCTCATCGGCTCCTACCTGAAGGTCGACAACACGGACCTCGGCTACTGGTTCCTGGTGTCGAACTACAGCGCCATGGACAAGAACAGCGTCTACGACCGGCAGACGCCGCGCGACCTGACGGCGATCAACTACACCGGCGTGCTGACCGACAACTTCTTCGTCGAGGGGCAGTACTCGAAGAAGACGTTCCAGTTCCAGAACTCCGGCTCGCGCTTCACCGACCTCGAGAAGGGGACCGTGATCTTCGACTTCAACAACTTCTCCCCGAACGAGGCGTACAACTCGCCGATCTTCTGCGCGGTTTGCCCGAACTCGACCGAGCACCGCGACAACCAGGACTACCTCGGCAAGGCCTCGTGGTTCCTGTCGAGCAAGGGCATGGGCTCGCACGACATCGTCCTCGGCTTCGACCGGTTCGACGACAAGCGCCTGTCCAACAACTGGCAGTCGGGCTCGAGCTACTCCCTCGCCGCCGACGGTGAGGTCGGCTATGTGCCTGGCCTTGGGGCTCCAACCGTCACCACCGCGCCTTGGCTCGACTCTAACGGCTCGCCGTACCCGGTATTCGTCCCGAACTCGTTCGCCTCGTACGTGCTCTTCGCGCCGATCTCCGACATCACGCCGGGCAACGACTTCCGCACCGACTCGATCTTCCTTAACGACAAGTGGCGCCTGAACAACAACTGGTCGTTCAACATCGGCGTCCGCTACGACAAGAACCACGGCCAGAACGGCGTCGGTGCCGTCATCTCCGACGACAAGGCGATCAGCCCGCGCGTCGGTGTGGTCTTTGATCCGGCCGGCGACGGCAAGTGGCAGTTCAACGCGAGCTACGCGCACTACGTGGCCGCGATCGCCGGCAGCGTCGCTGACGTCTCGGCCGGCGGGGTGCCCGCGTCGCTGACCTACCTCTACGGCAACCAGAATCCCTCCACCGGCGCGGATCTGGGCTTCGTGGCCCCGCCGGAGATCAACGTCAACTGCGACCCGGCCAACCCCGTCGCCACCGGCTGTTTGACGGCGCAGCAGGCGGCGGGCGCGGCGCTGGCCTGGTTCCGCGGCCTGACCCAGGCGCAGCAGAACTCCCTGCTCGTATTCGCGTCGGTCCCGGGATACAACGTTCTTGTCCCAGGCTCGTTGAAGTCCCCGAACGTCCAGGAGCTCGCCATCGGCGCCGCCACCCGGCTCGGCACCAAGGGCGAGATCCGCATGGATTACGTCAACCGCAAGTACAAGGACTTCTACGCGAACGTCACCACCACCGGCACCGGTCAGTCGCAGCCTGATCCCTACGGCAACGTCTACGACCTCACCTACCTCGAGAACACCAACGCCCTCACGCGCCAGTACAACGGGGTGAACATCTCCGGCGAGTACCGCCTCACCGACGCGTTCAACGTCGGCGGCAACTACACCTGGTCGACCCTCAAGGGCAACTTCGCGGGCGAGACCGGCGGCTCCGGCCCCGGTGCGTTCACCGGGTTCCAGTACCCCGAGTACAAGGCGTACGCGCAGTTCAACCCCGAGGGCTACCTGCAGGCCGACCAGCGCAACCGCCTGCGCATCTTCGGCGTCTACGACATCCTGAACGCCAAGCACAACCGGTTGTCGGTCAGCTTGATGGAGAGCTACGCATCGGGCACCCCGTATTCCGCCGCCGGCACCATCAAACTGTCGGACGCCAACGGATCCTACGTGCCGAACGCCGCGTCGCTCAGCTACCTGACCCCGCCAGGGACCGCCACGTACTACTTCAGCCAGCGCGGCGGGTTCCGCATGGACAACATCACGCGCACCGACCTGGCGTTCACCTACGCGTTCGTGCTCCCCGGCCTCGGCACCGACTTCCAGTTCTTCCTCGAGCCGCGCGTGACCAACCTCTTCAACGAGCACAAGATCGTCAACGTCAATACAGCTGTCTACACAGCGAACAACTCCGGCAAGAACCTCAACCCCTTCAACCCGTTCACCGGCACGCCCACCCAGTGCCAGTTCTACAGCTTCACGGGTTCCAAGTGCCTCGACGGCACCTCGGGAACCGACAACAACGTGTCATACGACCACACCGGCATTCCGAAGGCCAACTGGATGTACGGGCCGTCCTTCGGCAAGCCGCTGACCCCGACGACCGCATCGAACACGCTCGGCGACTTCCAAATGCCGCGCACGTTCACGCTTTCGTTCGGCGTTCGCTTCTAATCGAATCTCGAACTGGTTCCAAGGCCCCGGTCTCCGGACCGGGGCCTTTTCTTTTCCTCCCACTTTCGTTCGACGACGGGCCCTCTCACAGGGACGACCGAGACGGCGCGCGACCGTGACGCCCGGCCGGGTCCCGCAGTCGGGGAAGGAAGCGA